>NZ_JAIUIS010000001.1:0-760171 GCF_020165765.1 Mesorhizobium sp. B264B1B | reverse complement strand
AGCGCCTTTGTCGCCGCAGACCCGCAACAACTGGCCCAGATCCTGTGCATCGAGGAGGAGCGCGTCGTTGCCCGCGACAACACGGTCGCCTTCGCGCGGCTGCGATTGCAGCTGCCACAGAGCCCGATCCGGCATCACTTCGTCAAAGCCACCGTCAAGGTCAGGCACTACCCGGATGGAACCCTGGCGATCTTTCACGGGCCGCGCCGCATTGCTCGCTACAGCTCTGACGGCGCCGCAATCGAAGACACTTGCCCCATCAGGCAAGCCGCGTGAACCGCTTCGACGCCAAAACAGAAGCGGACAGATCATGTGCTACCAAACCGGACAACTTGATTAGCTACCGACACATGTGCATGCCCACAATCGGGCAAATGACCTCACGGCGGGGCCATGCCCTCGCACAGATAGTAGCTGCCGCTGTTGCCGCTCGCCTCGCTCTCGTCTTCGATGGGCCGGACGGAGACGAGATCGATCTGAGTCGGGCTCATCTGCGTCACCGAGAGCACGTCGGGAAAAACGTAGCCCGGCTCCTGGCAAATGGCCGTCACCGCCCAGCTCGGCGAGCGTGTCGCCTTGCTGATCTGCAAGAACTCGCAATTGTATTCGACCCCTTGCAGGCCATGGGCCGACAGCACGATGTTGCCGGCATCGATCAGCGTCTGCAGGGTATCTTTCCTGGCCTGTGCGCAGAGCTCCTCGGACTTGAGGTATACTCCTTCAATGAAATCGTCCGCGGCAAGCGCCGGCGACGCCGCAAACAGCATCGAAACGCAAAGAGAGTTCCTCAAGCCCATGGTTTAATTCCGTTTTCAATTTATAGTGTGACCGCCTCGCCGATCCCAGGCACGACGACATTCACGCCCGAACCCTCCATTCCGGCGACGAATTTGTCGGGCGTCTGGTCGAGCAGGCCGAAAGTCGCATAGTGGCATGGCACGGCGACATCGAACTTGAAATAGCGGCGGCAGGCGAGAGCCGCGACAGCACCTCCCATGGTAAAGCGGTCGCCGACCGGCACCAGGCCGATCTTCGGCTCATGCAGCTCGTTGACCAGCGCCATGTCCGAGAAGATGTCGGTATCGCCCATGTGATAGAGCGTCTTGTCGTCCTGGAAATGCAGGACCAGCCCGCAGGGATTGCCCATATAGATGCCGTCCCCATAGGACGAGGAATGCAATGCCTGGACAAAAGTCGTCGTGAACGGGCCGCAGTCCACCGTGCCACCGGTGTTGCCCTGGTTGACATTGTTCTGGTCGACGCCCTGGCCGCCGAGATAGCCGCAGACCTCGGGGTTGGCGACCAGCATCGCTCCGGTCTTCTTGAGGATCTCGAGCGCATCGCCGACATGGTCTCCGTGACCATGCGTCAAAAGCACGTGGGTGACACCTTCGGCCGGGCCCTCCCAACTTTTCTTCCAAAGCGGGTTGCCGCTCAGGAACGGGTCCATCAGGATGCTTGCGCCCGCCACCTCGATCTTGAAGGCGGATTGTCCGTACCAAGTGAGTTTCATCAGCGAGTTCCTCGATTTTTGCTCCGTCGGAGGATAGAACGGCGTCAGCTCAAGAGCAAAGTGTTACGGCGTCCTCGCGTGTTCAAAACGCCGCGACGGCGCTGTCGGGTCAAAGGAAAACCGTTGGCTATCATTACCATCGAGGAATTGCCGGCGCGGCTGGCCGGCGGCAGGACGCTTGCCGGGCTCGATCTCGGCGACAAGACCATCGGCGTCGCCGTTTCGGACCGTGGCTTTTCCTTCGCGCATCCGCGCCCGGTCATCATGCGACGAAAATTCTCGCTCGACGCGGCCGTGCTGCTGGATCTGCTGCAAAAGGAGAATGCCGGCGCGGTGGTGATTGGACTGCCGGTCAACATGGACGGCTCGGAAGGTCCGCGCGCGCAGAAATCGCGCGCCTTCGTACGCAACATGGCCGCCTTGAGCGACCTTCCCTTCCTGCTATGGGACGAGAGGCTGTCGACGGTAGCCGCTGAACGGACGCTGATCGAGATGGATTTTTCGCGCGCCAAGCGCGCCGGCAAGATCGATTCGGCCGCCGCCGCCTTTATTCTGCAGGGAGTTTTGGACCGGCTTCGCTCGCTCGGTGCAGCCGCTCGAACTGCACCGGAACCGCCGCCCGCCCCCTGATCCAGCCGATGATTTCACGACGGCGGCGAAACGCCCAGATCGCCAGCAGTAGCAGGCCGTCGAATATGCAGGCTCTTCCCACCATGCCGGGAATGATTGTCGGGTCGATGCCGAGCATCTGGCCGTAGAGTTGGAAGACGAAATCATGCAACTGCCGGCTCAGCATGACGTAGCCGAAATTCATGTCGTTGAGCGACAGGTAGAACCAGCCCCAGAAAAGCGCCATCGGAGCCGCCCACAATGCGAAGATGTAACGCATCAGCGGCCTCCCTTCCGGGTCGGCTGGGTTCGGCCCGATATCAGCGAAAGCAGCGAATTGTGGGCTGCGGCCCTGGCCATGCTGTGCGCCGTGGCGTGGATTTCAACCTCATCCGATGTGGCCAGGGTGCGGCGCTCGGCAAGCATGGCGACATAGGAGGCCAGAAGTGCGGCCAATTGCACGGCGACGACCAGGAACAGCCCGTTGATGCCTTGCGCCGCGCCTCCGACCAAGATCAGCGACAGCACGCCGGAAGCGCTGATGAAGGCGATGCGGGCAACGCTGTCGGCGCCCGGATTGCTGGCATTGTTGATCAGCGCCTCGACAAAAGCCCAGAAGAACAGCACCGCCACGACAAGCAGGGCCGTTGCCAGAGGCGCAACCACGACGACATTTTCGAGATCGACGAAGCGGGCGCTCTCGATCGTCACGCCCAGCACCCCAAGCGCCCCGGCCACGCCGCGGTTTCCATCGATGCAGATGATCGCCAGCAGGGCGAAAACGATCGTCCAGTGCAAGGCGAGAAAAGAGGTCAATACCTGTCGCATCGTGATTCCTGCTTCGACAGGAATGACAGTGGGCTTTGCCGCCAGCCCTCGCAACGGAAACCATTTGTTAAGGTTAACGGCGCAAGGGAATGACCAAGGCGTGGTCCATGGCTGCTGCTCAGGTGGTTGGCGGATAGAGCGTGTCGATGATCATGCGCGCATCATGGCGCGAATCGAGCATGCCGTAGGTGTTGCGCCACTGGCCCGCCAGCCGCGTCTCGACGAAGGCATCGGCGATCCGCCCTGCCCCCAACCGGCGCAATTCCGCCGCCGCCGCCGACAGCGCCAGTTGCTCCGTCAGCAGGCGGGCCGAGCCTTCGTCGGTCGCGGCGACTTGCATCGCCGCCTTCAGCACACCGATGGTGCCGCGTCCGCCCGCGCCCAGGTCGCGATCAATGCCGGCAAGCACCTCCTCGAACAGGCCCGGCGCGCGGCCAAGCACGCGCAGCACATCCAGCGCCATGACATTGCCCGATCCTTCCCAGATAGCGTTGACCGGAGCTTCGCGATAGTAGCGGGCGAGCGGCGCCTCCTCGACATAGCCGTTGCCGCCGAGGCATTCCATCGCCTCGTAGAGCAGCGGCGGCGCGATTTTGCAGACCCAATATTTGACGACCGGCGTCATGGCACGGGCAAAGGCCGCCTCGCCGCGATCGCTCGCCGCCTCGTCGAAGGAACGCGCCAGCCGGAACGACAGCGCCGTGGCAGCGGCGACGTCGAGCGCCATGTCCGCCAGCACGCGCTGCATCAGCGGCTGCTCGATCAGGTTGGTGCCGAACACCTGGCGATGGCGGGCGTGATGAACGGCTTCGGCCAGACCCGCCCGCATGATCGCCGAAGACGCCACGGCGCAGTCGAGCCGGGTCAAGGTCACCATATCCATGATCGTCTTCACGCCGGCGCCCGGCTCGCCGACCATCTCACCGATCGCGTTGACGAACTCCACCTCGGAAGACGCATTCGACCGGTTGCCGAGCTTGTCCTTCAGGCGCTGGAAACGGAAGCCGTTGCCCGAGCCGTCGCCAAGGACGCGCGGCACGAGGAAGCACGACAATCCCTCCGGCGCCTGCGCCAGCACCAGGAATGCATCCGACATCGGCGCCGACATGAACCATTTATGGCCGGTCAGGCGATAGAAGCCGCTGCCGACGCGCTCGGCCTTCGTCACATTGGCGCGCACATCCGTGCCGCCCTGTTTCTCGGTCATGCCCATGCCAAGCGTAAGCCCGGTCTTCTCGACCGGCGGCTTTTGGCTCTGATCGTATTTGCGCGTCGTCACGCGCGGCGCCCACTCGCGGAACAGTTTCGGGCTCGCCATCAGCGCTGCCAGCGAAGCGCTGGTCATGGTGATGGGACACAGATGTCCGGTCTCGAGTTCGGCCGTCAGGTAGAACCGGGCCGCGCGCACCTGATGGCGGCGGCCGATCTCGGCATCGCCGTTCTCCCAGACCGAGGAGTGCAGCCCGTTGGCTACGGAACGGCGCATCAAAGCGTGATAGGCGGGGTGAAACTCGACCAGATCGATGCGCCGGCCCTGGCGATCATGCGTCCTGAGCCTCGGCGTTTCGACATTGGCGAGGCGGGCCAGTTCCTGGGCCTCCTGCGTCAGCACGAAGCGGCCGAGCCCGTCGAGATCCTTGCGCACCGGATCGGAAAAGCGCTCGGCAAGCTGGATCAGCAACGGATCGCCCCGCCAGGCGTTGCCGCCTGTCAGCGGCGGCGGCTGGTTCGTCACGTCGTCGGTCACGCTTCATCCTTACTGCCAGGCGGCTACGAATCCGGAGCCATCGGCTAGATATAGCCCAAGGCTCGCGACGAAAATACCGGGGAGAACAGCCGCAATCCAAAGCTGGCGCTTGCAGCCATGGAACGTCCACCCTATAGCAGCCCCTTGAGATGACCGACGCTTCGTCCCTGCCACTCTATCCCCACCGCCATCTTCTGGGCATCCGCGATCTTTCCCCCGCCGACATCGAGCTTCTGCTCGACAGGGCGGACCGGGCTGTCGCGATCTCGCGGCAATCCGAGAAGAAAACCTCGACACTGCGCGGCCGCACCCAGATCAACCTTTTCTACGAAGCCTCAACGCGGACGCAGTCGTCGTTCGAACTGGCCGGAAAGCGTCTCGGCGCCGACGTCATGAACATGTCGGTGGCGAGTTCCTCGGTGAAGAAGGGCGAGACGCTCATCGACACGGCCATGACGCTGAACGCCATGCGGCCCGACATATTGATCATCCGCCACGAGTCGGCCGGTGCGGCCGCCCTCCTGGCGCAGAAGGTCGGCTGCTCCGTGGTCAATGCGGGGGACGGCGCGCACGAGCACCCCACACAGGCGCTGCTTGACGCGCTGACCATCCGTCGCGCCAAGGGTCCGCTGTCGAAACTGATCGTGGCGATCTGCGGCGACATCCTGCATTCGCGCGTCGCCCGCTCCAACATCATGCTGCTCAATGCGCTCGGCGCGCAGGTGCGCGTCGTCGCACCCTCGACGCTGCTGCCTGCGGGCATCGACAGGATGGGTGTGATCGTCACCGGCTCAATGGCCGAGGGCCTGAAAGATGCCGACGTGGTGATGATGCTGCGCCTGCAGCGCGAGCGAATGGAAGGCGCCTTCGTGCCTTCGGTGCGCGAATATTTCCGCTATTTCGGCCTCGACGCCGAGAAGCTGAAGGCCGCGAAAGACGATGCGCTGGTGATGCATCCGGGCCCGATGAACCGTGGCGTCGAGATCGCTTCGGAAATCGCCGACGGCCCGCAGAGCGTCATCCAGGAACAGGTCGAGATGGGCGTCGCCGTGCGCATGGCGGTGATGGAAGCGCTGCTCGATCCGCGCCGCAACCATGAGGGCCGCGGCGCATGACCATTACGGTGTTCGAGCGCGCCCGCATCATCGACCCCTCGCGCGGCGTAGACGAGACCGGGACGGTCATCGTCGACGGGAAGAAGATAGCCGCCGCCGGCAAGGCTGCGCTGAACCAGGGGGCGCCCGAGGGCGCCACCATCGTCGACTGCGCCGGCAAGGCGGTGATTCCAGGCCTGATCGACGGCCGCGTCTTCATCGGCGAACCGGGCGGCGAACATCGCGAAACGATCGCGTCGGCAAGTGTCGCCGCGGCTGCCGGCGGCGTCACCTCGATCGTCATGATGCCCGATACCGATCCGGTCATCGACAATGTGGCCCTGGTCGAATTCGTGCTGCGCACCGCCAAGGACACGGCAATCGTGAATATTTTCCCGGCCGCCGCCATCACCAAGGGCCTCGATGGCCGCGAGATGACCGAATTCGGCCTGCTGCGAGAGGCCGGCGCCGCCGCCTTCACCGACGGCCGCCACACCATATCAAGCGCGCTGGTGATGCGCCGGGCGCTGACCTATGCCCGCGATTTCGGCGCAACCATCGTGCACGAGACCCAGGATGCCGACCTCGCGTCGTCGGGCGTGATGAACGAGGGACTCTACGCCAGCTGGCTAGGACTTTCCGGCATTCCGCGTGAGGCCGAAACCATCCCGCTGGAGCGCGACCTTGCCCTGGCGCGCCTGACGCGCGGTTCCTACCACGCGGCAAAGATATCGACGGCGATGGCGGCGGCATCGGTGGCGCGCGCGAAGGCCGACGGCGCGACCGTCACATCGGGCGTATCGATCCACAATCTGTCACTCAACGAAAACGATGTCGGGGAATACCGGACCTTCTTCCGCCTGACGCCGCCGCTGCGCGCCGAGGAAGACCGTCTGGCGATGATCGAAGCGATCAGGGATGGCACGGTCGACATCATCGTCTCCTCGCACGATCCGCAGGACGTCGACACCAAGCGCCTGCCCTTCGCCGACGCGGCAGCCGGCGCCATCGGGCTGGAAACGTTGCTGGGCGCGGCCTTGCGGCTCTACCACAATGGCGACGTGCCGTTGTTGCGGCTGATCGAGACCTTGTCCACGGCGCCGGCAAGGCTGTTCGGCCTGCCTGGCGGCACGCTCAAGCCCGGCGCTGTCGCGGACCTTGCGCTTGTCGATCTGGATGAACCCTGGATCGTCAGCGAAAGCGGCATTCGCTCGCGCTCGAAGAACACCTGTTTCGAAGGCGCGCGCCTGCAGGGCAAGGTCTTGCAAACGCTGGTGGCGGGCCGCACAGTGTTCTCGGTCTGAGCTGGCGGCGGCGCATCGCGCCGAATTCAGCCCGTCAGGGGGAAATGCGGGGGGAACAATGACTTACAACCTGATCCTGGCGCTGGTGCTCGGCTATTTCTTGGGCTCGATTCCGTTCGGGCTTCTGCTGACCCGTGCGGCAGGGCTTGGCGACGTGCGCCAGATCGGCTCCGGCAACATCGGCGCGACAAATGTGCTACGCACCGGCAACAAGGGCCTTGCCGCGGCCACGCTGCTGCTCGACGCGCTGAAGGGCACGGCCGCGGTGCTGATCGCGGGCCATTTCGCGCCCGAACTCGGCGCTTGGGCCGGCCTTGGCGCCTTCCTCGGCCATCTCTTCCCGATCTGGCTCGGATTCAAGGGAGGCAAGGGCGTCGCCACCTATCTCGGCGTGCTGATCGGCCTTGCCTGGCAGGTGGCGCTGATCTTCGCCATCGTCTGGCTGGCCATGGCATTCCTGTTCCGCTACTCCTCGCTTGCAGCGCTGACGGCCGCGGTCGCCGTGCCGATCGCCCTCTATTTCCTGAGCACACCGCAGATTGCCGCATTGTTCGTCGTGATGAGCCTGATCGTCTTCATCAAGCACCGGGCCAACATTTCACGCCTGCTTGCCGGCACCGAGGGCAAAATCGGGGCGAAGGAGTGAGCAAGCCGCTCGCCGGACCGCGCCTCAGCGACCGGCAGCGGTTGAGCTGGCTGCGGCTGATCCGCACCCAGAATGTAGGTCCTGCCTCCTTTCGCGACCTGATCAACCGCTTCGGTTCGGCCGAAGTCGCGCTGGAAATGCTGCCGGAACTGATGATTTCGGGCGGCGCCAGCAGGATCGCCCGCATTCCCTCGATCGCCGAGGCCGAAGCGGAACTGGAGGCCGCAAGGCTGGCAGGCGCCCGCTTTGTCGGTATCGGCGAGCCGGACTATCCCGCCCTGTTGAAAAACATGGACCATCCGCCGCCGCTGCTGGCGGTGAAAGGCGAAGGCGCGGTGTTTCGGCTGCCCGCGGTGGCTATCGTCGGCGCCCGCAACGCCTCGCTCGCCGGCATCAAGATGGCGCGCATGCTGGCGACCGACCTTGGCCGCGACGGTTACGCCATCATCTCCGGCCTCGCGCGCGGCATCGACACTTCAGCACATCAGGGCAGCCTCTCGACCGGCACGATCGGCGTGCTGGCCGGAGGCCTCGATCTGCCCTACCCGCCTGAGAATGCCGGCCTGTGCGACGAGATCGTCGAGCGCGGCGGCGCCATCATTTCGGAGATGCCGTTCGGCTGGCAGCCGCGTGCCCAGGATTTTCCGCGCCGCAACCGCCTCGTCGCGGGCGCGGCAGTCGGTCTGGTGGTGGTCGAGGCGGCGCAGCGTTCCGGGTCCCTGATCAGCGCCAGGCTCGCAGGCGAAATGGGCCGGCTGGTCTTCGCCGTACCCGGCTCGCCGCTTGATCCACGCGCCGCCGGCACCAATGGCCTGCTCAAGGACGGTGCCACCTTGGTCACCGAAGCCGCCGACATTCACAGGGCAATCGCGCCGCTGACCGGTTTGCGGGCCCCCGAACTGCCGCCCTTTGAAGATCCCCCCGATTTCTCGGCCACGCCGCCACCCGGCGAAAACGACCGCGCCAGGGTGACCGAAGCGCTCGGCCCGACGCCGGTGGCGATCGACGAGATCATCCGCCACACCGGCCTGCATCCGGCCCAGGTGTTCATGGTGCTCCTGGAGCTCGACCTCGCCGGCCGGCTCGAACGGCATGCCGGCGGCAATGTCTCGCTGGTCTTCGCGGAAGGCTGACAGCCTCCGTCAGTGGTGATCGCGCTTCTTCTGTTCGGTCTCGGTATAGTCGGGCGTGTTTGCGCCGAACAGGTCCCTCTCGACGGCCTTTCGCCAGACGGCGTCGGCATCTTCGGGACGTGATGGATCGAAAGTTGTCTCGGTGTCCTGCATACGCCGGCGCGAACGCCGCCAGAGCCATGCGGGCATGATCTCGTGAATGAGGCTGGTGAACTGGACCATTGATCAACTCCTGAAACCCGTTCTTAAAAGACGCAAAATGCGTTGCGGCCTCAACTCCGGACAGGGGACTGGACCGCCTCCTCAAACCGGCCCGTGCCGGATCCGTCGTGGCATAGGGATTCGAGCCAGGCCAGGGTCTCGGCGACATCGGCCAGCGCGTGGCGCGCCACGGTTTTCCCTTGCGGTTTGATGCGGACCGAAATGCCATCCATTTCATTGACGGCTTCGAAGCCGTTCTCATCCGACGTGTCGTCTCCGAGGAATACGGGAATCCGCCCCCGGAAAGCCGGCAACTCGCAGAAACGCCTGATTGCCGCTCCCTTGGCCGCCTCGAGCGGCATCAGTTCCACCCCGGCATTGCCGGCAAGAACCCGATATCCTCGCGGAAGCCGCTCCAGGGCCTGTTCGACCAGTTGCGTCGCCCGTTGCAGCAACTGCGGCGCCGCACGCGTATGAATGGCCAGGATCGGGCCCTTGCGCTCGATATAGACATCCACATTGTCCAGTTCCGCCTCGATTTCCTCGGCAAGCGCGGCAATGTCGGCGGGCTCGTCGGCCGCCTCGACGGGCCCGTCACGGACAAGCCGGTGCTCCAGGCCGTATAGACCCGCAGCCGGCAGGCGCAACGGCTGGAAGAGCCGGTCGACGGCGGAAACGGATCTTCCTGTAATGAAAGCCAGAGCGCCAGCCAGACGCCCGTCCAGCCTTGTCAGCATGCTTCGCAACGCATCACCGACGACCACCGCGTCGGGATGCGCGGCATGTTCCAGAAGCGTACCGTCAATGTCCAGGAAGAGTGCCCATCGGCCTTGCGGGACGGTCGGCACGGACAGATTTGCCGATCCCGACATCACAGCGCCGCGACCCGTTTGCGATCAAGCAGCGATATCACATTGGCCGCGGCAACGGAGCCCGGCCCGGCGGGGTCGATCGCGATTCGCTTGCGCAAGCGGGCGGCGTCGAGAAGCATGCTGCCCGCCCAGCGATAGACATTGTTGTCGCGGACGATCTCGCGCATGCGCTGCATGCGCTGGCGCTGCTCGGCGGGCACCATGGTCAATGCCTGCAGCAACGCCTCGGCCATCATCGTCGCGTCGTAAGGATTGACGATCAGTGCCTCGAGAAGCTCCTTGGAAGCGCCGGCAAACATGCTGAGCATCAGCACGCCCTGCTCGTCGTCGCGTGCGGCGACAAATTCCTTGGCGACCAGGTTCATTCCGTCGTGCAGGCTGGTCACCATGCAGACATCGGCGGCTCGGTAGATTTCGTAGACCTGCTCCTGGGAATGGTGTTCAGCCACCATCAAGACAGGCGTGTAGCCGTCCCGGCCATAACGCTCGTTGAGCTCCGCCGCGCAACGCAGGCATTCCTCGTGCAGTTGCTGGTAGGCCGGCAAGGTTCCACGGCTTGGCGCCGCGATCTGCAGGAAGGCCACCTGGCCGATCCACTCCGGGTGTTGCTTGAACAGTTCGTCCAATGCATGAAACCGGTCGAGAATGCCTTTCGTATAATCGAGGCGCTCGACGCCGACACAGAGGCTGACATTGTCCGCCAGCCCGAATTTTTCGCGAATTCGCGCGCGGCACTGCGCGATGGCGGGCAATTTCCCGAGTTGAGCCGGCGGCCACTCTATCGAGATCGGATAGGCGTGGACCAGGCTGGTCTGGCCGCCATAGGAGATCGCCGAATCCTCGCGCTCGATCCTGCTTTCCAGGAAGCGGTCGACGCTCTCGATGAAGTTGTTGCAGTGGAACTGCGTATGAAAGCCGATGATAGAGCTCCCCAGCAGGCCGTCCAGGATCTTTTCCCGCCAGGGGCAGATGCTGAAGACTTCCGAATTTGGCCACGGAATGTGCCAGAAGGTGATGATGATCGCATCGGGCAGGCGTTCCCGGATCATTCGCGGCAGCAGCGCGAAATGATAGTCCTGGACGAGGACGATCGGGCGTTCGTTCCGCGCTTCGGCAACGACGGTATCGGCGAATTTGCGATTGACGGCTTCGTACGTTTCCCAGTCGGACGTGCGGAAGACGGGCCGCGTAAAGGCTATGTGGCACAGGGGCCAGAGACCCTCATTGGCAAAGCCCAGATAATAGCCTTGCTGTTCCTCGTCGGTCAGCCAGACACGGCGCAACGTGTAGGATGGGTTCTCAGGTGGGACCTCGATGCGGTCGTTCTGGTCGACGACGAGATGATCCGCCGAGCCGCCGCCATAGGCTATCCAGGTTCCCGCGCAGGCACGGGTGATCGGCTCCAGCGCCGAGACAAGTCCACTGGCCGGCACAACCAGGTCGACATTGTCATCCCTGAGATTGTGAATGTAGGGCTCGCGGTTGGAGACGACGATCACTTGCGCATCCGGCAGTTCCTTCGCCAGGATTTCGCGCAGTGTCGAGGGCGACCAGTTGACGAGCGCCGCGTCGGCGGAATGGCCATTCTTTTCGAACTCCCGCAATACGACACGAGCCGGTGGAGGCTCGACATTCGCCGGTTCCGGCGGGGTCCGGCGGGATCGCAGCGCGGAAATCACCAAGGCAACAAGGGAAACGCAGAGGCTGGCAAGAATGACGAACCATAGAGCGGAGGCAGAGTGGAGGAAGTCAAAATTGTTGTCTGGCATCGATGTGAATTGCTCCGGCCTAGGTCGCGCCTCTCCGCGGGGGAGATGGTGCAACGCACGTCGCCGGTGATGGTTCCGGTTTTTAGCTGCGCACGATCAAAGGCGCCAACCCTTCATGGCGGTCGGCCAGGAACGCGCCCACACGATCTCCTACACGCTGGAACGTCAGGTCGACTGCCGTGCCCGCCACCGCGAGATGGCGGATCACCAGGCTGTCGATGCCGATTGGCAGGCGCGGCCTTGTGACATGGATTTCGCCGGCCCAGCCGTCGATATGGAGGCCCAGACAGGCCTGCATCAGCATGAAGGCGGAACCTGCCGACCAGGCCTGCGGCAGGCAAGCGACCGGATACGCGATCGGCGCCTCGCCCGGTGCGCGGGTGAAGCCGCAGAAAAGTTCGGGCAGGCGCATGTTGAAATGGACGGCGGATTCGAACGTCCCGCTCATCAGCCGCACCACATTGTCGCGAATGCCGTACCGCGCAAGGCCTGCCGCGCATATCGCCGTGTCGTGCGGCCAGATGGAGCCATTGTGATACGACATGGGATTGAAGAATATCGCGTCGTCGGCGAGCGTCCTCAATCCCCAGCCGGAGTGAAAAGAAGCCGACAGCAACTGATCGGCGACGATCCGCGCCCGATCCGGATCCGGAAGCCCCACATAGAGCAGATGTCCAGCATTGGACGTGCGCACCTCGCATGGTCGGCCGTCGCCATCGAGCGCCAGCGCGTAGTAACCCAGCTCTTCGATCCAGAAATGACTTTCAACCCGCCGGCGGATCTCTTCGGCCCGCCTTTCCCAGCCTTCCGCCTTTTCTGTCTCGCCTCGCCGGCGAGCCAGTCTCGCCAGCCCCTGGAACGCCGCGAAGACGTAGCCCTGCACCTCGACCAGCGCGATCGGCCCCTTCGGGATACGACCGTCTGCATGAAAGACCGAATCAAAGCTGTCCTTCCATCCCTGGTTGGCGAGGCCTGACTCCGCCGCACGCCGGTAGGTGACGAATCCGGTCGAAGCGCTTGCCGCCTCGATCCATTCGGCGGCTGCACATAGCGACTGCCACAGGCCGTCGATAAAGACCATGTCGCCGGTGCGGTCCGCGTAAGCGCAGGCGAGATGAACGTAGAGCGGGGTGGTGTCGACGCCGCCATAGTAGCGGCCGAACGGCAACTCGCTCAGCGCCGTCATTTCACCTTTGCGCGTTTCATGCATGATCTTGCCGGGCTGAGAGTCGCTGAAGGGCGAGGTTTCGGTCGCCTGATGTTGAGCGAGAAAGGCAAGCACGCCGCGCGCCAGGCCGGGATTGAGCCAGAGCATCTGCAACGCCGAGATCACGCCGTCTCTGCCGAAGGCCGTCGAGAACCACGGAATGCCGGCATAGGGATAAGGGCCGGTCGCAAGTTCGGTGGTGAGCAGCGCCACATCGGCACGGGCGCGCTCCATCCAGTCGTTGAACACCCTGCCCGAACTGTGCAGCGTCGCGCCATGGCGGCGCTTGGCGCGCATGCCGAAACGCGCGCGCGCCGCTGCGGCGCGAAACCGGTCGCGGTCGGGCACATCGGCCATCTCGCTGCCGACCTCGACATACAGTGTCTTGCGGCTGCGTTTGGTGACTGCAATGAAGAAATCCGCCCGGTCGGAGGTCAATTCGTCGGGTTTCTGCGAAAACGATATCGTCGACGTACGCACCACCTTGTCCAGGCCTTCATAGCGAAGCAGAACCGAGTTCTGGTCCATCTCGGCGGTATGGGCGGTGCCTCGTTTGGCGCGTGTCGAGCCACGAACTTCGAACATGTCGCGGAAATCGGCGGCGAAGCGCAGCGAAAGCAGGACGGTCGAATGTTCCTGGCTGTAGTTGGAAAGGGTCAGGCGCTCATACAGCCGGTCCTCCCACAGCAGCCTGACACGCTCGATGTGGATCGCTCCTTGCGGGATGGGACGGCCGCCGGCACTCTCTATAGGCAGATTGGTCAGGTTGGAGGTGAACAGGACATTGTCCTGGCTCAGCGATGCGCCCAGCAACGACGTCGAACGACCGCCCACCGCGAGGCGGAATTCGGAAAGCACGCGCGTGTCGTCGCGGAAGAAGCCGTCGCCCACACCGCGTATGTCGCCATAGGAATCGGCGACGGCGAAGCAGTCGCCATGCTTGAGTGCGAAGAGCCGGTGCGGTTCCCTCGGCGCGGTTTCGTCCAGGGAGGCCAGGGCTATTGCGGGATCAAGCTTGCGCTCGTCAAGTTGGGTGATGGTCAAGAAGACTGTCCCGTGCTTGTTTCTGAACGGGGCACTGTACTAGGAAGCCCTGATTTGTTGAGTGTCGATCGCCTGTGAATAGGTGGCGACATAGTCGCGCGCCATGCGGTCGGCCGAGAACCGTCCTTCGAAAACGGCCCTTATCCGGCGCCTGTCGAGCTGAAGCAGGGCCGGCATGGTGGCGACGGCATCCTCGAGGGTTTCGACGACGAAGCCGGTCACACCGTGATCGATGATCTCGGGCATGGCGCCGCAGCTCCAAGCCATGACAGGGGTTCCGCAGGCCATCGCCTCGATTACCGCCAGACCAAAAGGCTCGGGCCAGTCGATGGGGAACAGCAAGGCAGCGGCATTGCCGAGAAACCTGCTCTTCTGGTCCTCGCTGATCTCGCCGACATATTCGACCCGATCGCCATCGATCAGCGGCTGGACGACCTCCTCGAAATAGGCCCGGTCGCCGTCGCCCACCTTGGCCGCGAGCTTGAGCCTCAGGCCCGTGCGCCTGGCAATCTCGATCGCCCGGTCCGGCCGCTTGTCGCGCGACATCCTGCCGAGGAACGCCAGATATGTGCCGTCGGAGCCGGCTTCAAAATCCGGCCTATAGAGATCGAGCGGCAGCCCATGATGGATGGTCGCCAACCAGTTGGCGGACGCGAGCCTCGTCCTCTGGCTGCGTGAAATGGAAATCATCGGAAAACGCGGGAACCGCTCATAGGCCTGTGCCAGATCCACATAGTCCAGCCTGCCATGCGGCGTCGTCACCGTGCGCTCCGGCATATGGCGGAAAAACGGGAAATGCAGGAAGTGGCTGAGATGGAAGTGAAGAATGTCGAAATCGTCGGCCTGTCTCCTGACTTCCTCGAGCATCGAAAGATGCGCCGCGATCTCCGACTTCAACGGCCGGGGATCGAGGCGCAGCGCCCGTTCCCGGCACGCGACCAGCCGGGCGGAGGTCCTGGTATCGCCGCTGGCAAACAACGTTACATCGTGGCCGAGCCCGACCAGAGCTTCGGTGAGATAGGAGATGATGCGTTCGGTGCCTCCATAGAGCCTTGGCGGCACGGATTCATACAGCGGCGCGATATGGGCGATCTTCATTGGCCTGCGTTCCCTCAATAAGCTGGTCAAAGGCAAAAATGCATCAGCGGCGCGATCGTTCCTCCGCTATCGGCAGATGCGTCATTTCTCATGTTTGATGTTCTTCCGGGCGGCCCTATCTCTTTAGGTGCTGCTCCTGCGCGCCATGACGACCCGAGGAGGTTCCGATGCAGCAATCAAAGGACATTGCAGCCCGCCGGCTTGACATGATCATCGAACAATATGTCGAAGCTAGAAAACAGCGCTTCGGCTATGTTTCGACGGACCAGGCCGCCAGGGTGATTCACAGAATCCTGAAACCCACGCCTTCCGACCCCAGCTTTTCGGACCACGAACTCGACGACATGGTCGCGGCCCTCGCCGTCAAGAACGGGTTGGCCGTCGTCTTTGACCGCGGCATCAGAGGATCGGTCGGCGGCACCGAGGCGGAGCTGGACAGAAAGGATCCGACCATGAGAGCACCAGCGGAAGGCCCCGACGTTGCCGGCGCGGTGGACGCGATCCTGATTCAGCAAAAAACCGCCCCGCTTTCGATGAGCGCGATGATCTCCCTGCTGCGCCAACGCACCGGCACCACCCGATCGGACGCGGATCTGGAAGGACTGATCGCCAAAAAAGCCGCTGTCCTGAACGTGCATTTGTCACGGGACTGAGTGGTGAGCGCGTCGGGGTTCGAACCCGAGACCTACTGATTAAAAGTCAGTTGCTCTACCGGCTGAGCTACGCGCTCCCGTGGGCTGGAAACGGCGCCCTCGAAATTGCGCGGAACATAGGGAGAGTGCCTCGACCGGTCAACCGGAAAAAACGGGGCCACCAAGCCATGCGTTCCCGCCGTGCCGGCTCTCCCGGCCGACCGTTTCGGCAAGGACATGCCGAACCTTTGCCAGCCAGGCGAAGACCCTGTGGCCTCCATCGATCCCAAACCGGAGAAACATTACAAATCAGCAACTTGCCTTTTTTTTTCCAGGAACAATTCGCGAGCGTGTCCGTTTCCTCCGCCACAAGGGACGTCAACCTCTCAAGGAGAAGATCATGAACAAAGTCCTGTCGGGTTTGCTGGCGACCACACTGTCAGCTTCGTTCGCAGTGGCGGCGGCCATGCCGGTCGAAGCCGCACCGGCCTATGTGCCGCAGCCTGCATCGGTCTCGTCCGATGTCCAGACCGTGCAGTACAGGCCCTGGGAGCGGCGCCGTAACTTCCGCGGCGAGTTTCGCGGCAACCGCAACTTCTACCGCGACAACCGCGGAGCCTACTGGAACGGCCATCGCGGCTACCGTGAATATCGCCCGGGCTATCGCCGTCACGGCGATTTCTGGTTCCCGCTGGCTGCTTTCGCCACTGGCGCGCTGATAACCGGCGCGATCGCCAACAACCGGAACCGCGTCTATGAAGGCAATTCGCACGTGCAGTGGTGCTATGACCGTTACCGTTCGTACCGCGCATCCGACAACACGTTCCAGCCGTATAACGGCCCGCGCCAGCAGTGCATTTCACCGTACTGATGTGCGCCAGTGTTCGTCAGAGGGATAGAAAGTCAAAGCCCGTGCCGGAAATGGCGCGGGCTTTCTGTGGTGCGAGAGCGGTCAACAGGTAGACTGTGATCAGCTGGCCCAATTGATGGTCTTGACCATATAATAAAGCCCGCCACCTTCACCACGGGGTGATCGGTACGCTCCGACGGCATCGCAAATTCGAACCATGACGGCGGTCAATTCCCAACCCAGCACTTCCAGCTGATTGCCCGCATCTATCACGTAAGCCTGAGCCAGTTCGTCAATGCCGTTCTTCTCGCCGAAGAACCGAACCAGCTTTGCATCTCTAAGAAGACTATCGGGCAGATTTGAATTTGCCCACGCCCAGAGCCAGTTCTGTGCCTTGACATTCGTGGAACCGGCGATCTGGATTTCGGTGATCACCTTGATCGCTCCGTCCTTGGAAAACAAGAGCTTTCCGTTGCTCAAGTCATAGCGCGACCAGTGGCCGATGCGGAATTCTTCCTCCAAGCGCTTATTCTTGGCCTCAAGTTGTTTGATAGCCTCGGCGCGCCAAGCAGAGTACCAGTTTGGCTTCATTTCCCCCTCGCCCGATCTGACTGTTGGTTATGGCACGCTTAGCGTCCTGCGAACAGCATCGCGCCACCCCGCCAGCTTGGCCGAGCGTACCGATGGTTCCATGTCCGGTCTGAAGCGCCGGTCGAGCGCCCATGTCTTGGCGAATTCCCGCGCCTTCGGCCACACGCCCGCCTTCGAGCCGGCGAGCCAGGCGGCACCGAGCGCGGTCGTCTCCAGAATGGTCGGACGGTCGACCGGCGCGTCAAGAATGTCGGCCAGCCGTTGCATGGTCCAGTCGGATGCCACCATGCCGCCGTCGACCCGAAGCACCGTCTTGGCCGCCGTACCCTTCCAATCCTTGCGCATGGCATCGAGCAGGTCGCGCGTCTGGTAGGCGACGGATTCGAGCGCGGCGCGGGCAAACTCCGGCGGCCCCGAATTGCGGGTCAGGCCAAAGATCGCGCCCCGCGCCTCGGCATCCCAGTGGGGCGCGCCGAGTCCGACAAAGGCCGGTACCAGATACACGTCCTGGGTCGGATCGGCCTCGGCCGCCAGCTTGCCGCTCTGTTCGGCCTTGCCGATCACCTTGATGCCGTCGCGCAGCCACTGCACGGCGGCGCCGGCGATGAAGATCGATCCTTCCAGCGCATAGGTGGTCTTACCGTTCAGCCGGTAGGCAATCGTGGTCAACAGCCGGTTTTTCGAGCGCACCAGGTCGGCGCCGGTGTTGAGCAGCGCGAAACAGCCGGTGCCGTAGGTCGATTTCATCATGCCGGGTTCGAAACAGGCCTGGCCGATAGTCGCGGCATGCTGGTCGCCGGCAACGCCGAGGATCTTTATCTCGGCGCCAAAGAGATTTTTCTGCGTGATCCCAAAATCATCGGCGCAGTCCTTCACCTCGGGGAGCATCCTTGCCGGAATGTTCAGGATGGCCAGCAGCTCGTCGTCCCAGGCATTCTTCTCGATGTTGTAGACTAGCGTGCGGGAGGCGTTTGTGGCGTCGGTGGCATGCACCCTGCCGCCGGTCAGGCGCCAGATCAGGAAACTGTCGATGGTGCCGGCCAGCAATTCGCCTTTCTCGGCGCGTCTCCTGGCGCCTTTCACCTTGTCCAGCATCCAGGCTATCTTCGTGCCGGAGAAATACGGATCGAGCAGCAGGCCGGTCTTCCTGGTGAAGGTCTTTTCCAATCCCTGCTTCTTCAGCTTCCGGCATAGCGGCGCGGTGCGCCGGTCCTGCCAGACGATGGCGTTGTGGATCGGCTTGCCGGTCGCCCTGTCCCAAATGACGACGGTCTCGCGCTGGTTGGTGATGCCGACCGCGGCGACGTCCGATGCCTCCCGCCCGGCATTCTTCAATGCGCCCTTCACGGTCGCCACGACGCTGGCCCAGATATCTTCCGGGTCATGCTCGACCCAGCCGGAAGCAGGATAGTGCTGGGTGAATTCTTGCTGGCTGCTGCCGACGACTTTCATGTCGCCGTCGAACAGAATCGACCGGCTCGACGTGGTGCCTTGGTCGATTGCCAGGACAAAGCCATTCATTCGCACTTCCTCCGTCACGACACAAAGAAGGGAGACGGCAACGTGCCGCCTCCCTGAATTTTACACGGGCGCGAACGCCCGCATAGGTCAGTCCTACTTCTGCCAGCTCTTGACCAGCTCGTCATAGTTGATGGTCTGGGGCTTCTCCTTCTCGTTCTCGATCTTGAGCTGGGGAGCGAGATTGCCGGCCTTGACCGCGTCGGCATTCCAGTAGGCGAGATCATGTTCCTCGGCGAGCTTCGGCCCGATATCGCCCTGGACGCCGGACCTCTCGATGCGGCCCATGACCTTCTCCTGCTCGGCGCAAAGCGAATCCATCGCTTCCTGCGCACTCTTTGCGCCCGACGAGGCATCGCCGATCGCCTGCCACCACAGCTGTGCCAGCTTCGGATAGTCCGGCACGTTGGTGCCGGTCGGCGACCATTGCACGCGGGCCGGCGAGCGATAGAACTCGATCAGGCCGCCGAGCTTCGGCGCGCGCTCCGTGAAGCTCTTGTCGTGAATGGTGGAGTCGCGGATGAAGGTGAGGCCGACATGGCTCTTCTTCACGTCCACCGTCTTCGAGGTGACGAACTGGGCGTAGAGCCAGGCGGCCTTGGCACGGTCGGTCGGGGTCGACTTCATCAGCGTCCACGAACCGACATCCTGGTAGCCGAGCTTCATGCCGTCCTTCCAGTAGACACCGTGCGGCGACGGAGCCATGCGCCATTTCGGCGTGCCGTCGTCGTTCATGACGGGCAGGCCGGGCTTGACCATGTCGGCGGTGAACGCCGTGTACCAGAAGATCTGCTGGGCGACATTGCCCTGCGCGGGAACCGGACCGGATTCCGAGAAGGTCATGCCCTGCGCTTCCTGCGGTGCGTAGGCCTTCAGCCAATCGAGATATTTCTGGATCGAGTAGACGGCGGCCGGGCCGTTGGTGTCGCCGCCCCGGGCCGTGCAGGAGCCGACCGGCTGCGATTTCTCGTTGACCTTGATGCCCCATTCGTCGACCGGCAGGCCGTTCGGGATACCCTTGTCGCCATTGCCGGCCATCGACAGCCAGGCATCGGTGAAGCGCCAGCCGAGCGACGGGTCCTTCTTGCCATAGTCCATATGGCCGTAGACCTTCTTGCCATCGACGTCGCGGCCGGTGAAGAACTCGGCAATGTCCTCATAGGCCGACCAGTTGACGGGAACGCCGAGATCGTAGCCGTACTTGGCCTTGAAGTCGGCTTTGTTCTTCTCGTCGTTGAACCAGTCGTAGCGGAACCAGTAGAGGTTGGCGAACTGCTGGTCGGGAAGCTGATAGAGCTTCTTGTCCGGAGCGGTGGTGAAGGAGGTGCCGATGAAATCCTTCACATCGAGGTTCGGATTGGTGACATCCTTGCCTTCGCCCGCCATCCAGTCGGTCAGGTTGCGCACCTGCTGGTAACGCCAGTGGGTGCCGATCAGGTCGGAATCGTTGACCCAGCCGTCATAGAGGTTCTGGCCAGTCTGCATCTGGGTCTGGATCTTTTCAACGACGTCGCCTTCCTGGATGACGTCGTGCGTGACCTTGATGCCGGTGATGGCGGTGAAGGCCGGAGCCAGAACCTGCGACTCGTATTGATGCGTCGTCAGCGTTTCCGACACGACCTTGATATCCATGCCGGCGAACGGCTTGGCGGCGTCGACGAACCACTGCATTTCCTTTTCCTGATCGGCGCGCGAAAGCGTCGACAGATCGCCTATCTCCTTGTCAAGAAAGGCTTTTGCCTCGTCCATGCCGGCATAGGCGTTGCCCACGCCGAGCAAGAGGACAAGGGCGGTCGTAGATGTCAATAATTGCCGTCGCATTGTGTTTCCTCCACGTTTGAAAAGACTTCAAGTGCGATCTGGAGAGGCCGCCAACAAGCGGCCGCTCCAACAGTTTCCCCCTCTATACGTAGCGGAAGACGCCGATGGCGTAGACCACGGAGAGAGCGAGAGCCCACCACAGGCTGGGTCCGACAAGACCCAGCCAAGCGAGATGGATGAAGGCGCTGCCAAGCAGCGAAACGAAGAGACGATCGCCGCGCGTCGTCTTGAAACGCAGCACGCCGATGCGCGGATCGCCGCCGGGCGAGGCATATTCCCAGACACCCATGCCGACCAGCAGCAGCGCTATGACGGCGAAGAAGGCGGCCGTCGGCCAGGTCCACGCCATCCAGGAGAAGTCGAGGTTCATGGTCACACCCTCCCCAGGGCGAAGCCCTTGGCGATGTAGTTGCGAACGAACCAGATGACGAGCGCCCCGGGGATCAGCGTCAGCACCCCGGCGGCTGCCAGCAGCCCCCAGTCCATTCCCGACGCCGACACGGTGCGGGTCATGGTAGCGGCGATCGGCTTGGCATCGGTGGTGGTCAGCGTGCGGGCGATGAGCAGTTCCACCCATGAGAACATGAAGCAGAAGAAGCAGGCGACGCCGATGCCGCTGGCGATCAGCGGCATGAATATCTTCACGAAGAAACGCGGAAACGAATAGCCGTCTATGTAGGCCGTTTCGTCGATCTCCTTCGGCACTCCGGACATGAAGCCCTCAAGGATCCACACCGCCAGCGGCACGTTGAACAGGCAGTGCGCCAGCGCCACCGCGATATGCGTATCGATGAGGCCGAATGCCGAATAAAGCTGGAAGAACGGCAGCGCGAACACCGCCGGCGGTGCCATGCGGTTGGTCAAAAGCCAGAAGAACAGATGCTTGTCGCCGAGGAACCGGTAGCGCGAAAAGGCGTAAGCCGCCGGAAGCGCCACGGCGACCGAGATCACCATGTTCATCACCACATAGGTGATCGAATTGATGTAGCCCGAATACCAGGACGCATCGGTGAAGATGATGGTGTAGTTGCGCAGCGTCGGCGCATGCGGATAGAGCGTCAGCGAATTGACGATCTCCGCATTGGTCTTGAAGCTCATATTGATGAGCCAGTAGATCGGCAGCAGCAGGACGATGATGTAGAGCGTCGGCACGATCCACCACCAGCGCGATTCCTCGCCACGGCGGCGCATGCGCCTGTCCAGCTCGCTCTGCGACAGCGAACTGGCGAGTCTTTCCGAAGCGGCGGTCCCGTTCACCAGGTTGCGCTCGGTACGTTCGTTGGCGCCGGCCATATCAGCGTTCCGCGTCGTAGTTGGTCATCACGGTGTAGAACACCCACGACAACAACAGGATGATCAGGAAGTAGACCAGCGACATCGCCGCCGCCGGACCGAGGTCGAACTGTCCGAGCGCGGTCTTGACGAGGTCGATCGACAGGAAGGTCGTCGAATTGCCCGGACCGCCGCCGGTGACGACGAAGGGCTCGGTGTAGATCATGAAACTGTCCATGAAACGCAGCAGCACCGCGATCAGAAGCACGCGCTTCATCTTCGGCAACTGGATGTAGCGGAACACCGCCCAGCGCGAGGCGCCATCGATCTTGGCCGCCTGGTAGAAGGCGTCGGGGATCGAGACCAGGCCGGCATAGCAGAGCAGCACGACGAGGCTGGTCCAGTGCCAGACGTCCATGATGATGACGGTGACCCAGGCGTCGAACGGATCCTGCACGTAATTGTAGTCGATGCCGAGCGCGTTGACGTAGTAGCCGAGCAGGCCGATATCGTTGCGGCCGAACACCTGCCAGATCGTGCCGACGACATTCCACGGGATCAAGAGCGGCAGCGCCATCAGCACCAGGCAGACCGGCACGCCCCAGCCCTTTTTGGGCATGTTGAGGGCAATGAAGATGCCGAGCGGCACTTCGATCGCCAGGATGATGAAGGAGAAGATCAGGTTGCGCACCATGGCTTCCCAGAAGCGATCGGAATGCAGCAACTCTTCGAACCATTCGGTCCCCGCCCAGAAGAAGACGTTATTGCCGAACGTGTCCTGTACCGAGTAGTTGACGACGGTCATCAGCGGGATAACGGCCGAGAACGCCACCAGCACGAGCATCGGCAGCACGAGGAACCAGGCCTTGTTGTTCCAGGGCTTTTCCATTTACGCCCCCATCTCGACACGCCAGGAATCGGCATAGATGTTGATGCCGGCTGGGTCGAACCGCACTTTTGGATCGGCGGGAACGGTTTCGTCCTCGCCGATGACGGCCGCGATCTCGCGGCCTTCCAGACTGGCGCGCACGACCTTGTGGCGGCCCACATCCTCGACCTTGCTGATGTGGACGGCCATGCCATCGCGGCCGAGCCTGACATATTCAGGACGGATGCCGAGTTCGACGACGCCGCTTCCGGCCTTCGGCGCGCCTGGCAATTGGATGCGCTGGGAACCAAGCGTCGCTGTCTTGCCATCGATCGCTACCGGCATGACGTTCATGCCGGGCGAGCCGATGAAGTAGCCGACGAAGGTGTGGCGCGGTCGCTCGAACAGCTCGGCCGGCGTGCCGATCTGCACGATGCCGCCATCATACATGACCACCACCTGGTCGGCGAAGGTCAGCGCCTCTGTCTGGTCATGCGTAACATAGACCATGGTGTAGCCGAAGCGGCGGTGAAGCTGCTTCAACTGCGAGCGCAGCACCCACTTCATGTGCGGGTCGATGACGGTCAGCGGCTCGTCGAACAGGATCGCATTGACATCTGAGCGCACCAGTCCGCGGCCGAGCGAGATCTTCTGCTTCTGGTCGGCGGTCAGGCCCCTCGCCTTCTTCCTGGCCCAGTCTGCCAGGTCGATCATGTCGAGCGTCTCGCGCACCTTGCGGTCGACGTCGGCCTCCGGAACGCCGCGGTTGCGCAGCGGGAAAGCCAGGTTGTCGTAGACGGTCATCGTGTCGTAGATGACAGGGAACTGGAACACCTGCGCGATGTTGCGCTCCTGCGTCGACAGTCTCGTGACATCCCTGCCGTTGAACAGCAATTGGCCGTGCGAGGGGTGGAGCAGGCCGGAAATGATGTTGAGCAGCGTGGTCTTGCCGCAGCCGGATGGGCCTAGCAGCGCATAGGCGCCACCGTCCTCGAAAGTGTGGTGCACCTCCCGCAGTGCGAAATCCGCATCGGTACGCGGGTTCGGCAGATATGAGTGCCTGACATGGTTGACGTCGATGCGCGCCATCGTTTTCTCCTCAGGCCGCCAGCTTTGCCGCGGCCACGGCGACGCCGTGTTGGTCGAAAACCATGATGTGGCGCGGGTCGATGAACACTTCGACCGCTTCGTCGGTCTCGAAATCGCGGATGCCATGGGTCAGCATCACCCAGCGCGCGTCGGCGAAATCAAGATGGATGAAGCTTTCCGAGCCGGTGATCTCGGTGATGGTGACCTTTGCCCGCACCGGCACGGCACACGCATCCGGCCGCTCGAGCGACAGATGGTGCGGCTGGAAGCCGATCGTGTAATTGCCGTCGGCAATGCCGACAAGTTCCGGCGGCACCGGCAGCTTGACGCCGCCCTCCAGGAGGAAATCGGGCCCGTTCTTGGCCAGCACGATCGTGTTGAGCGGCGGATCGGCGAAGGTCCTGGCCGTCACCAGGTCGACCGGTTTGCGGAACACCTCGATGGTCGGGCCGAACTGGGTGATGCGGCCTTGCGACAGCGTCGCCGTATTGCCGCCGAGCAGCAGCGCCTCGTGTGGTTCGGTCGTGGCATAGACGAAGATGGTGCCGGCGGCGGCGAAAATCCTCGGCAGTTCTGCGCGCAATTCCTCGCGCAGCTTGTAGTCGAGATTAGCGAGCGGCTCGTCGAGCAGCACCAGGCTTGCATTCTTGACGATGGCGCGCGCCAGTGCGGTGCGCTGTTGCTGGCCACCGGACAGGCTGAGCGGCGTGCGGTCCAAATAGGGCGTCAGCTTGAGCAGGGCAGCGGCTTCCCGCACCTGACTGTCGATCCTGGCCTTCTCGACGCCCGCTACCCGCAGTGGCGAAGCGATGTTTTCGTAGACGCTCATCGCGGGGTAGTTGATGAACTGCTGGTAGACCATGGCGATCTTGCGCTTTTGAACAGGCTGGCCGGTGACGTCCTTGCCGTCGAACCAGACCGAGCCGGAAGTCGGCGCGTCGAGGCCGGCCATCAGCCGCATCAGGCTGGTCTTGCCGGACAGCGTCGGCCCGAGCAGCACGTTCAGCGAGCCATGCTGGAGCGTCAGCGACACGTCGCGGATATGCTCCACCGCGCCGACCGTCTTGGTGACGTTCCTCAGTTCCAGCATGATGCCTCCTCCCAGGCCGTGTGCATCAGCAGCCCTTCATTCCGCGGCCGCGACGTGGCGGCGGCTTATGCCGCGCATGAATTCATCCAACGCCGCCGTCTGCTCGCGGCTGAAATGCAGGCCGCGCTTGGTCCGACGCCACAGCACATCTTGCGATGTGACGGCCCATTCGTTCTCGACGAGGTAGCGCACCTCGGCCTCGTAAAGGTCGGCGCCGAAATTGCGGCCGAGGTCGGCATTCGATTTGGCAAGGCCAAGCAACATCTGCGCGCGCGTGCCGTAGAGCCGCGTGAGCCGGCGCGCCAAACGCTGGTCGAGAAAGGGATAGGCGCTCTTCAGCCTCGCCACTTGCGCATCAAAACCGGTCGCCGCGAAATCGCCGCCCGGCAGCGGCGCATTTGCCGTCCACGGCTTGCCGCGCCTGCCGAGAAAGCCTTCGATCTTCTCCAGCATCGATTCCGACAGCCGGCGATAGGTGGTGATCTTGCCGCCGAACGTGTTGACGATCGGGGCTGTGCCCTCGCCGCCATCGGCCTTCAGCACATAGTCGCGTGTCGCCTCCTGCGCCTTCGAAGCGCCATCATCATAAAGCGGACGCACGGCCGAATAGGTCCAGACGATATCCGAGCGCCTGACGGGTTGGGCGAAGTACTCGCTTGCCGCCGCGCAGAGATAGTCGATCTCGGTGTCGCTGATCTTCACGTCGTGCGGATCGCCGGGATAGTCCTGGTCGGTGGTGCCGATCAGCGTGAACTCGTCCTCGTAAGGAATGGCGAAGATGATGCGGCCATCCTTGTTCTGGAAGAAATAGGCGCGTGGATCGTCGAATTTCTTCGCGATGACGATGTGACTGCCCTGCACGAGGCGGACATTGTGCACATCGTTGAGGCCGACGACGCCGGAAAGCACATGATCGACCCAGGGGCCGGCGGCATTGACCAGCAGCCGCGCCTTGACCTCTTCGGTCTCGCCGGTCCGCAGATTTTCGATCCTGATCGTCCACAGCCCGCCTTCGCGGCGCGCCCCGACCACCTTGGTGCGGGTGCGGATGGTCGCGCCCCGGTCGGCGGCGTCACGCGCGTTCAGCGTCACCAGCCGCGCATCGTTGACCCAGCCGTCGGAATATTCGAAGGCCTTCTTGAACAATGGTTTCAATGGCTTGCCGGCAGGGTCGGTGGCCATGTCCAGGGTTCTGGTCGCCGGCAGCAATTTGCGCCCGCCAATATGATCGTAAAGGAAAAGGCCGAGCCTGATCAGCCAGGCCGGACGCAGGCCCTTGGCATAGGGCAGCACGAAGCGCATCGGCCAGATGATGTGCGGCGCGTTCTTCCACAGCACTTCGCGTTCCATCAGCGCTTCGCGCACCAGGCGGAATTCGTAGAATTCGAGATAACGCAGGCCGCCATGGATCAGCTTGGTCGAGCCTGAGGAGGTTCCGCTGGCGAGATCGTCCATCTCGGCCAGAAATACCGAAAACCCGCGGCCGGCGGCATCACGGGCAATGCCGCAGCCATTGATGCCACCGCCTATGACGAAAATGTCACGGATCGAAGATGCGTCCACCAATTCCTCCAGCGATTTCGCATTGCACCATTTGGCTCTTTTGCGAAACCGTGGCGGAATTATTTCGAACTCATAACGAATGTCAAACGAAATATCACAAGCTCGTGAAAGCGCTGCAACGTCCTCAATCGAGCGAGGTTTCGATCAGTTGAACCTCGGCCTCCTGGCAGATATTGCGCACCGAGGGGATATCGCAGCGGTCGGTGATGAAGGTGTTGACCTGCGACAGATGGCCGATGCGAACCGGTGCCGTGCGCTCGAATTTGGTCCGGTCGGACACCAGGATGACGTGCCTGGCATTGGCGATAATGGCTTGCGCGACCTTGACCTCGCGGAAATCGAAATCGAGCAAGGCGCCGTCATGGTCGATTGCCGAGGCGCCGATGACGGCGTAGTCGACTTTGAACTGCCTGATGAAATCCACCGCCGCCTCGCCGACGACGCCGCCGTCCGAGCCGCGAACCACCCCGCCCGCGATCACCACCTCGATCGAAGGATAGATGCGCATCCTGTTGGCAACATTGATGTTATTGGTGATGACCATGAGGCCGCTGTGATCCAGCAGCGCCTTGCTGACCGACTCCGTCGTGGTGCCGATATTAATGAACAACGAGGCGTTGTCCGGGATCAGCCTGGCGGCCGCGCTGCCGATCGCCTCCTTCTCCTCGGCGGCGATCTTGCGCCTGGCTTCGTATTCCATGTTCTCGATGCCGGAAGGAAACAAGGCGCCGCCATGGATGCGCGACAGCAACCGCTGGTCGCAAAGATCGTTGAGGTCCTTGCGGATGGTCTGCGGCGTGACGTTGAAGTGGGTGGCCAGATCGTCGACCAGAACGCGGCCATGATCCTTGGCCATTTGGACGATTTCGGCATGGCGCGGCGACAGATACATCTGAAGACCTTCTGCTTTCGTTTTTCTTGACCATAGACGAAAACGAAAGCAATGAAAAGGCGTAAGCCGGCTAATGGAAACCGCATGATAGCAAAGGCAAACTTGGTCGCAGTTCCGACTCAGCCGGTTCAGGTTAGTCCGCGCGCGATTTCGGTGATGGCGGCAAAAGACGAATCGACATCCGCCGCGGTCGCCTCGAACTGGCCGACCTGGAAGCGGATGGCGACGCGCCCGTTCACCCTGGTCTGTGTCAGGTAGATGCGTCCGTCATCATTGATCGCATTGACAAGCCGGAGATTGTGCTCGTCGGCATCGGCTCCCTCCGCCTTGTGCCGGAACGAAAACAGCGACAGCATCGGCTCGGTGACGATCTCGAAGTCCGGCTCGTCGGCCAGGCGCGCTGCCAGGCCTTCGCTCCAGGCGACGTGGTTGCGGATCATCGTGCGCAGGCCTTCCAGTCCATAGGCACGCAGCAGGAACCACAGTTTCAGCGCGCGGAAGCGGCGGCCGAGCGGCACCGACCATTCGGAATAGTTGATGATGCCATCATGGCCGTGCGTCTTCAGATAATCCGGCTTGATGGCAAGCGTCCTGACATGGCTTTCGGGGTCGCGCAGGAACTGGATCGAGCAGTCGAACTGTGCGCCCAGCCATTTATGCGGGTTGAAGACGATAGAATCCGCCTGCTCCACACCGGCCCAGAAATGCCGGTATTCCGGGCAGATCATCGCCGATCCCGCCCAGGCGGCATCCACGTGAAGATAGACTCCGTGGCGTTTGGCGATCGCGGCGACGCCGGCGATGTCGTCGGTGCCACCGGTGCTGGTGCCACCGACGCAGGCGATGATACCCGCGGGCAGCAAGCCTGCCTTCTTGTCGGCGACGATCGCCGCCTCGAGGGCCGCTATGTCCATGGCGCGAAAGCGGCCGGCGACCGGAATGCGCACGAGATTGTCCTCACCGATGCCGGCCACCCAGATCGCCCGGTCGATCGAAGTATGCACCTGATCCGACGAATAGATGCGCAACCGCGCCTGCCCCGTCAGGCCCCTTTTGTTGCCTTGCCAGTCGAGCGCGCGTTCGCGCATCGTCAGCACCGCCGCCAGCGTCGCCGAGGAGGCAGAATCCTGGATGACGCCAGAAAAACCTTCCGGCAGGCCGAGTGCCTGGCGCATCCAATCGACAGTCCTCGTTTCGAGCTCCGTCGCCGCCGGCGACGTCTGCCACAGCATGCACTGCGCGGCCATCGCAGAGACCAGATACTCAGCCACCACAGAAACTGGTGCCGCGTTGGCCGGAAAATAGGCGAAGAAGCGGGGATGCTGCCAATGCGTCATGCCCGGCACGATCTTCTCCTCGAAATCGGCGAAGATCCTGTCCATCGGCTCCGCGTCTTCGGGCGGCGACGCTTCTATGCTCCTGAATATGTCGCCGGGCTCGACCAGCGGCCGCACCGGGCGCTGGCGCAGCGTTTCACGGTAGTCGGCGCCCCAGTCGGCGGCCCGCCGCGACCATTGCCGGAAATCGTCACTGTTCATCCTGTCCTCCCGACATGATCGCTTCACCGGCGCCCTTCGCCCGGTTTTCAAAAACGACTGTTAAACATTTGCAACCAGCGGAGAAATCCGGCGCGTCCTTATCCCGGAAAATCCGGCAGACTGGCAAACGCCGTCTTCAAGGCGCTCGACCATCCCTCGGAGATCGTGCGGTAGTACGGGTCGTCATGACCGATCCGTTTCTCCAACCCGACCTGGAAGGCATCCTTTTCCAGGAAAAGCAGATCCAGCGGCAGCCCGACCGACAGGTTCGACTTCAGCGTGGAATCGAACGACACCAGAAGCAGCTTCACGGTCTCCGCGAGACTCATAGCCCGCTCATAGGCGCGGATGATGATCGGCTTGCCGTATTTGGTCTCGCCGATCTGGAAAAAGGGCGTGTCATCCGTCGATTCGATGAAATTGCCCTCGGGATAGATCATGAACAGGCGCGGGGCGCTGCCCTTTATCTGGCCGCCCAGGATGAAGGAGGCGTTGAAGTAGGAATCGGCCTTGTCGCCGGCGGGCGAGGAATGGGCGATGACGTCCTTGACGGTTTCGCCGACCAGCCGCACCGTCTGGTACATCGACGGCGTTTCGAGCACTGCCGCGTGCCGGTCGCCAACCGCCTTGGTGCGCTCGTCAAGCACGCTGATCACGGCTTGCGTCGTCGCCAGATTGCCGGCCGACATCAGCACGATGACGCGCTCACCGGGGTCTTCCCAGACATGCATCTTCTTGAAGATGGAGATCGAGTCCATGCCGGCATTGGTGCGCGTGTCCGACATGAACACGAGCCCGCGATCGATCTTGAGGCCGACGCAATAGGTCATGGTTTACTCTTCCGGCAGCGAACCGTAAAAACCGCGTCGCGTCGGAACGGATCCATTTGACGCGCTTAGTCTTTGTTTTCATGCATATCGTCACCCCAAACCAAGGTGGCGTTTTGGACGACATGCATCGGGTGATTACTGCTCCACCGTGACGGTGACGGCAAGCCGCTCTTGCGCCTGTCCCAGCAAAATCCCCGAAACCGGCGACGCATCGCGATAGTCGCGCCCCGTCGCCACTCTCACATAGCGCTCATCAGGAGAGATACCGTTGGAGGGGTCGAAGGCAACCCAGCCGAGGCCCTGAACATGTGCTTCGGCCCAAGCATGGCTTGCCGCCTGCTCGATGGCCGCGTCCATCATCAGATAGCCGCTGACATAGCGTGCCGGGAAACCCATGGCGCGGGCGGTGGCGGCAAAGATATGGCTATGATCCTGGCAGACCCCGGTTTTCAGCGCGAGAGCCTCTTCAGCCGGGGTCGTCGCATTGGTGGTGCCCGGCGCATAGGCGACCCGCTCGGAGATGATAGTCATCAGACGGTGCAGTCTTTCGATATCGGTGCCCTTGCCGGCTGTCTCGGCGAGTGCGCGAATGCCATCGCCGATCATGGTCAAAGGCGTCTCCTGTGCGAACAGCCAGAGCGGCGCGAATCCCTGATGCGGCCCACAAACCCCCGATGTATCGCGCGTCACCACCTCGCCTGACGCCTCGACCGTAATGAAATCATGGTCACCCTCGACGCTCAACAATCGGGTGTCATTGCCGTAGTGGTCGGCAAATCGCACTTCCTCGCGCGCGCCTTCTACCTTCAGGGCCCAGGACAGCACGGTCTGCGTGCGCCCGCTCACCGGAAGCAGCCGCAGCCGCTGCAGCAGGTACTGCACCGGTGCGTCGTAACGGTATTCGGTCCGATGGGTGATCTTGAGCCGCATGGCCTCCTCAATAGAACCTGTAATCCTGCGCGATCTCGTCGCCGAGCCTGGTGTTGTCGCGAATGAAGCCGGCAAGGAATTCATGCAGGCCGGCGTCGAAAATATCCTTGATCGAGCCTGCCTGCAGCATGGCCTGGGTCTTTTCCGCCGTCGCATGGCAGGGATGGCGCCCGCCATAGTCGTCGCCGAGGAACTTCAGGTGCTCGGCCAGGAAGCGATAGCAGAAGGTCAGCGATCGCGGCATGCGCACATTGAGGATCAGATAGTCGGCGATGTTGGTCGGCTTGTAGTCGGCGTCGTAGACCCAGCGGTAGGAGCGGTGCGCCGATACCGAGCGCAGGATCGATTCCCACTGGTAATTGTCGAGCGTCGAGCCGACCCAGGAGATCGACGGCAAGAGCACGTAGTACTTCACGTCGAGGATGCGCGCCGTATTGTCGGCGCGCTCGACATAGGTGCCGAGCTGCGAGAAATCGAAGATCTCATTGCGCAGCATGGTGCCGTAGAACGAGCCGCGGATCAGCGCCGTTTCGCGCTTAATCGCATCGAGCACGTTTGGCAGGTCACGCTCGTCGATCGGCCTTGCCAGCATGCGCTTCAGCGCCATCCAGGCCTCGTTAATGCTTTCCCAGGTCTCCCGCGTCAGCGCGGTGCGCACCATGCGGGCATTGTGGCGTGCCGTCTCGATCGACGACATCGTGCTCGACGGGTTCGACGTGTCGCGCAACAGGAAGTCGGCTACATCGGCCGCCGTATAGTCCTGATACTTCTGCGTGTAGGCGACGTCGGAGCCGGCGCTGAGCAGCACCGAATTCCACTCTTCCGACGCGCTCTGCGTGCGCGTCAGCGCCATGCGCAGGCCCGCATCGACCAGGCGCGCCATGTTTTCCGCACGCTCGATATAGCGGTTCATCCAGTAGAGCCCGTTGGCGGTACGGCCGAGAAGCATGGAGTGGCCCTTCGGGCTAGTGAGCAGGGAATAGTGAGTAGCGAGCAGGGAATGTTCGAGTTTCGATTGGATACGGCATTGTTCTGTCCCCTCTGATACCAACTACTGCCTACTGCCTACTGACTACTCATCTCAATCATCCAGCACCCAGGTATCCTTCGTGCCGCCGCCTTGCGAGGAATTGACCACCAGAGAGCCCTCCTTGAGCGCGACGCGCGTGAGCCCGCCCGGCACGATCTGGATGCGGTCGGAGACCAGCACATAGGGTCTCAGATCGACATGGCGCGGCGACAGGCCCTTTTCGGTCAGGATCGGACAGGTCGAGAGCGCCAACGTCGGCTGGGCGATGTAATTGGACGGCTTGGCCTGCAGCTTCTTGGCGAAATCCTGGCATTCGTTCTTGGTCGCCGCCGGTCCGACCAGCATGCCATAGCCGCCTGAACCGTGCACTTCCTTGATCACCAGCTCATCGATGTGTTCGAGTACATATTTCAGGCTGTCCGGCTCCGAACAGCGCCAGGTCGGAATATTGCCGAGGATCGCCTTGCGGCCGGTGTAGAATTCGACGATCTCGGGCATGTAGGAATAGATCGCCTTGTCGTCGGCGATACCGGTTCCCGGCGCATTGGCGATCGTAATGTTGCCGGCCCGGTAGACATCCATGATGCCAGGCACGCCGAGCGCGGAGTCCGGCCGGAAAGTCAGCGGATCGAGGAAGGCATCGTCCACCCGGCGATAGAGCACGTCGATCTGCTTGTAGCCTTCGGTCGTGCGCATCGCGACATGACCGTCCACCACGCGCAAATCCTGCCCCTCGACCAGTTGCACCCCCATCTGATCGGCCAGGAAGGCATGTTCGAAATAGGCGGAGTTGTAGCTGCCGGGCGTCAGCACGGCGATGGTCGGCGTGCCCTTGGCGTTCTGCGGCCGCACCGCCGCCAGCGACTGGCGCAAAAGCTGCGGATAGTTCTCCACCGGCCGCACCTTGATTTGTTGGAACAACTCGGGGAAGAGCTGCATCATCGTCTCGCGGTTTTCCAGCATGTAGGAAACGCCCGATGGGGTGCGCGCATTGTCCTCCAGCACGTAGAACTCGTTTTCGCTGATGCGCACGATGTCGACGCCGATGATGTGGGTGTAGACGCCGGCTGGTGGCCTGACCCCGATCATCTCGGGCAGGAAGGCTTCGTTCCTGGCGATCAGGTCGCGGGGAACGCGTCCGGCCCGCAGGATTTCCTGGCGGTGATAGATGTCGTCGAGAAAGGCGTTCAGTGCCTGCACGCGCTGCTCGATGCCTTGCGTGAGGCGGCGCCACTCATTGCCAGAAATGATGCGCGGAACGATGTCGAAGGGGATAAGCCGCTCGGAGGCTTCCTGCTCGCCATAGACGGCGAAGGTGATGCCGGTTTTGCGGAAGACGCGTTCGGCGTCCTGCATTTTCTCGGTAAGCCTGGCCGGGTCCTGCTCTTTCAGCCAGCGATCGTAAGCCGAATACGGTCTTCTAAGTCCGGAGACCTCCGGAAGCATTTCATCGAACGCTGCCAATCGCATACTCCCCTGTGACGCCATTTCACTGGCGCCGCTGGAGAAAATCAAGCGTAATCGGTGATTTGAGGGATGCGGACGATCAGTATGTCGCCCCTGCCTAAAATTGAGGCAGCTGAAATATGAGCTTGGTCAGGCTTTGCCTCATGCCCGGGCAATGGGTTCCGACGCTAGAAGGCGCGAAAAGTGACGACGGTGAACGTGTCCTTGATGCCGGGAAGAATCTGCACCTTCTCGTTGACGAAGTGGCCGACATCCTCCTCGTCGTCGACATAGAACTTGGCGAGCAGATCGTAATTGCCGGCAGTGGAGTAGATTTCCGAGGCGATCTCGGCGTCGGCGAGCGCGCTGGCAACCTCATACGACTTGCCCAGTTCGCATTTGATCTGCACGAAAAACGCCTTCATGGCTCCGCCCTGCTAAACGTCCAATCCAAGCGGCCCTTCTGGCAGACTGGAGGCGGGCTTTCAAGCGCTGGAACGGTACTTAGCCGGTTCGAGCGTTGGCCACGCCTCCCGCAATTCCGCCAAGGCTGCCTGGACTTCGTCGCGCGACAACACTGAATATTCGCCGCCGGTGAAACCCTGAAGCGCCACCAAACGTATGTTAGGATGCCTGCACGGGCAGGATTTTTCGAAAGGCAAGTTCTCGAAAGACAAGGGAAACAGGCTATGCGCCGCACGCTTTTCGCATTCGCATTCCTTCCTCTCCTCCTGCCCTTGTCGGCGTTTGCCGGCGAGGCCGAGATCAAGGCGGCGCAAGCGGCCATTGACGGCCAGCTGAGAGCGTTCCTGGCCGATGACGGCGTCACGGCCTACAGCTTCGCCGCACCGAACGTGAAGCGGATCTTCCCGACCGTCGACACCTTCATGAACATGGTGACCAACGGCTACGCGCCGGTGCGCAACCCACGGAGCTACTCGTTCGGCAAGGTCGAGGAGACGGGTCCGACCTCGATCATCCAGCAGGTGCTGATCGTCGGCCCTGACGGCAAGGACTATGAAGCTGTCTACACGTTGGAGCGACAGCCCGACGGCACGTTCCAAATCACCGGCTGCAGCCTGCGCGCGTCGAATTCGCTGAGCACCTGAACCGTCACAGCGCCGGGATATCGCCCCTCGCCCAGCCCTCGGTAATTTCGGCAGCGCGTGCCTCGAAAGTGCCGGTCTCTATCGCGGCGCGTATGTCCTGCATCAGCTTCTGATAATAGGACAGATTGTTCCAGGTCAGAAGCATCGCACCGAGTGCCTCTTGCGAGCGCACGAGATGGTGCAGATAGGCGCGGGAATAATCGCGTGCCGCCGGGCAGTCGCTTTCCTCATCGAGGGGGCGCGGATCGTCGGCATGGCGGGCGTTGCGCAGATTGACCTTGCCGCGCCTTGTATAGGCAAGCCCATGCCGGCCGGCCCGCGTCGGCATCACGCAGTCGAACATGTCGATGCCGCGCGCCACCGATTTCAAGATGTCGTCCGGCGTTCCGACGCCCATGAGATAGCGTGGTTTGTCATCGGGCAGTTCCGGGCAGGTGATGTCGAGCATGTCGAGCATGACCGCCTGCGGTTCACCGACGGCAAGGCCGCCAACCGCATAGCCTTTCAGATCCATCGCGCTCAGCGCTTGCGCAGAACGCACGCGCAAATCCGCATTGTCGCCGCCTTGCACGATGCCGAACATCGCCTTCCCGGGCTGGTCGCCGAACGCCGTCTTGCAGCGCTCGGCCCAGCGCAGCGACAATTCCATGGCGCGCTCGATTTCCTTGAGCGCGGCCGGCAGCGCCGTGCATTCGTCGAGTTGCATCTGGATGTCTGAATCGAGCAGGCCCTGGATCTCGATCGAACGCTCCGGCGACATTTCATAGGATGCGCCATCGATATGGGAGCGGAAGGTGACGCCCTTCTCGGTCAATTTCCGAAGCTTTGACAGCGACATGACCTGGAAGCCACCGCTGTCGGTCAGGATCGGATGCGGCCAGCGGGCGAATTCGTGCAGGCCGCCAAGCTTCGCCACGCGTTCGGCGCCGGGCCGCAGCATCAGATGGTAGGTATTGCCCAGGATGATATCGGCGCCGACGCCGCGCACCTGATCCATGTACATCGTCTTGACCGTGCCGCCGGTGCCGACCGGCATGAAGGCAGGCGTGCGGATTTCGCCGCGCGGCATGCTGATCAAGCCGCGCCGCGCCCTGCCTTCGGTCGCCAGCACCTTGAAGGTGAACGTCTCAGCCATTGAATTCCTTGTCGTGTGCCGGTGCGCCCGGAGCCTGTTCGTCCAGCGACTGGCGATAGTGGATGCAGCCGCGCATGAATTTTGGCCAGGGCGGCACGGCGATTGCCGGATCGATCTTCTCGGGCAGCAGGTCCCACAAATCGGGATGATGCCAGCAAAGATCGTGCCCCGATGCATCGCGATGCTGGCGAATGCCGGCGCGCAATTTTTTGACTTCGGCGATCAAACTGTCGCGGTCCAGCCTGTCGAGGTCATCGTCCATCGCTCATCTCCGCTCGATACAGCAGGCTTGCATCTCCGTAGGAGTAGAATCTGTAATCGTGCTCAATGGCATGCGCATAGGCGGCGCGCATCGTATCGAGGCCGCTGAAAGCCGAAACCAGCATGAACAGCGTCGAACGCGGCAGATGGAAATTGGTCGTCAGCATGTCGGCGGTGCGAAAACGGTAGCCGGGCGTGATAAAGATGTCGGTCGGGCCGGACCATGCAGCCAGCACGCCATCCTCTCGCGCGGCGCTTTCCAGCAGGCGCAGCGAGGTCGTACCGACGGCAATGACGCGCCCGCCCCTCGCCTTTGCCGCATTCAACGCGTCGGCTGTTGCCTCGCTGACTGAGCCGATCTCCGCATGCATCTTGTGGTCGGCGGTGTCGTCCACCTTCACTGGCAGGAACGTGCCGGCGCCGACATGGAGCGTGACGAAGCGGCGTTCGATCCCCTTTGCGTCGAGTGCGGCAAACAGCTCCGGCGTGAAATGCAGACCGGCCGTCGGCGCCGCTACGGCACCTTCCTCCCGGGCATAGATGGTCTGATAATCGGCCCGATCGCGCTCGTCGTCATCCCGCTTCGAGGCGATGTAGGGCGGCAGTGGGATGTGGCCGACCGCATGCAGCGCCTCATCGAGGAAAGGGCCCGACAGGTCGAAGCCGAGCAGCGCCTCGCCCGCCTCGCCCTTTTCGATCACCGTGGCGTCAAGCTGGCCGAGGAAGCAGGAGTTGCCGTCATGGCCGAAATGGATGCGGTCGCCGACGGCAACGCGCTTGCCCGGCCGCATGAAGGCCAGCCAACGGTCCGGCGCCATCCGCATGTGCAATGTGGCTTCGACCTGCGCCGCCGCCTCGCCGCGCCGCCTGATACCTTTGAGTTGCGCCGGGATAACCTTGGTGTCGTTGAAGACCAGCACGTCGCCGGCCTGGAGCAGGGAAGGCAGGTCGCTGACCGCCCGGTTCGAAACCCCCTCGCCGGGCCTGACCACCAGCATCTTTGCGCTGTCGCGCGGCTCTGCCGGGCGAAGCGCGATACGCTCTTCCGGCAGGTCGAAATCGAACAGATCGACACGCATCAGAAGAGCCTGATAAGCAGCGCCCCGGCCAGAAGCAGCACCGCGCCGGCCACGCGGCCGAGCGAGATTTCGCGAACCGCGACGCCGAGGAATCCGACGCGGTCGATCAGCATGCCCGCCAGCAACTGGCCCGCCACCAGGAACGCCATCAGCGCGGCGGCGCCGATGCGTGGCGTCAGGATGGTGGACAGTGTGACGTAGAAGCCGCCCAGCATGCCGCCGGCGATGAACAGCCACGGCGCGGGCGCCTTCCAGTCGAGCGAGATGCCTTGCAGCCTCACCATCGCGACGGCAATGATGCCGAGCACGATGGCGCCCGACAGGAACGAAAACGCGGCAGCCGCGACCGGGAGCCCCAGGCCGCGCGCCAACTGCGAATTGATCGGCGCCTGAATGGCAATGAAGGCGCCGGACAAGATGCCGAGAAGCGACCAGACGACGCCCATCATTGTCCTGCCGCCTTACTTGACGTCGGCCGCGACCTTCAGCGACACGATCTTGTCGGGATCCTGCACCGGCTCGCCGCGCTTGATCTTGTCGACATTGTCCATGCCTTCGATGACCTGGCCCCAGACCGTGTACTGGCGATTGAGGAAGGCTGCATCGTCGAAGCAGATGAAGAACTGCGAATTGGCCGAGTTCGGATTCTGCGAGCGCGCCATCGAGCAGGTGCCGCGGCTGTGGTTGGCATTGGAGAATTCGGCCTTGAGATCCGGCTTGTCGGAACCGCCCATGCCAGCGCGAGAAGGCGCGAAAGAGGGCTTGCTCGAATTGCCGAACTTGACGTCGCCGGTCTGCGCCATGAAGCCCTCGATGACGCGGTGGAAGACCACGCCGTCATAGGCGCCTTCGCGGGCCAGTTCCTTGATGCGGGCGACATGGCCGGGCGCCAGGTCGGGAAGCATTTCGATGACGACCTTGCCCTTGGTCGTTTCCATGATGAGCGCGTTTTCGCGATCCTTGATGTCGGCCATGTCTGATATCCTTTTCAAAAAACAGAACTATTTGTCGGCGGCGATGCGCACCTTGATCATCCGGTCGGGATCGGTGACCGTGCCGTTGTCGGCCTCGTCGCCCTTCTTGATGTGGTCCACGAGTTCCATGCCGCTGACGACATTGCCCACGATGGTGTACTGGCCGTCGAGCGGCGGCGCCGGCGCGAACATGATAAAGAACTGCGAGTTTGCCGAGTTCGGATCCTGCGAGCGTGCCATGCCGACCACGCCGCGCTTGTAGTGCTCGGTCTGCGAGAATTCCGCCGGCAGGTCCGGCAGGTCGGAGCCGCCGGTACCGACAGCCTGGGCGTTGAAGCCCTTGTTCATGTTGCCGAATTTGACGTCGCCTGTCTGCGCCATGAAGCCGTCGATGACGCGGTGGAAGGCGACGTTGTCATAGGCATGCTCGCGCACCAGCTTCTTGATCTGCGCGACATGCTTGGGCGCGAGATCGGGACGCAGTGCAATGGTCACGTCGCCGTCCTTCAACGTTATGATCATGGTGTTTTCCGGGTCGGCGGCATAGGCTGAGACCGATGCGGTCACGAGACCGGCAAGCACGACGAGGAACGAGGCGAGCTTTTTCAGCTGCATGGTCTTCTCCGAGAAACCTATTTTGCGAATTTAGCGGTGAGCGCACCGGCGACCGCGGCCGGCACGAAGGGGCGGATGTCGCCGCCCATCGAGGCAATCTGGCGGACAAGTGTGGCGGTAATGGTTCTAACCGAGGGGCTGGCGGGCAGAAAAACCGTTTGCAGCTCAGGCGCCATCGTTTCGTTCATGCCGGCCATCTGCATCTCGTAGTCGAGATCGGTGCCGTCGCGCAGGCCGCGGATCATGATCGAGGCTCCCTGTTTCCTGGCCGCATCGATGACCAGCCCGTCGAAGGCGACCACCTTGATGCGTGTGCCGTCGCGGCCGAATTCGGCCTTGGTCGCGGCCTCGATGAGTTCGACCCGCTCCTCGAAGGAAAACAGCGGCTTCTTGCCGGGATGGATACCGATCGCCGCATAGACGATGTCCGCCACGGCCAGCGACGCCTTCAGCACGTCGAGATGGCCGTTGGTCAACGGGTCGAAGGAGCCGGCATAAAGGGCGATGCGCTCGGTCATGCCGGTGCTTCTAACGGGCGCGCGGACGGAAGGCAAATCTCATTGATGCGATCCCCTTGAACCTTTTTGCAGGGATGAACGACAGATGAATGCGCCGATCACGAACGCTTCACGCAGCGTTCACTACCTTGCCCCTTTAAGAAGATGAAACCAAAGTCCCATGTAAGCGTTGTAGAGCGCAGGAGAACACGCACATGCTGATCTACATGCTCGCCACTGCAATGACCGTCGCCATGCTGATCGCCACTGTATTCGGGCTGCATCAGGAGGCCCAGCGCGTCCGCATCAAGACCAACGCCAAACGCTTCGAAGGGTTCGGGCCCCGCAAGCCTCACCGTCACTATTGAGTTAGCCTGAATTTGTTGCGACGCGCCGGCCGATTGGCCGGCGTTGCCATGTCTGTCCAAGCCAGACTTATTGCGCATCATCCAGGCCGGCATCGGCCGCCGGATCGATCTCGGCACCAACCTCGACGATTTCTTCCTCGTCCGATTGCGGCTCGGAAATCCGCTCGACCGAAACCACCTTCTCGCCTTCCGCCGTGTTGAAAATGGTCACGCCCTTGGTGGCGCGGCTGGCGAAGCGGATGCCATTGACCGGCACCCGGATAACGGTACCGCCGTCGGACACCAGCATGATCTGGTCGTCATTGCCGACCGGGAAGGTTGCCACCAGCCTGCCGATCTCAGCCGTCTTCGACACGTCGGTGGCCCGAATGCCCTTGCCGCCGCGTCCGGTCAGACGGAAATCATAGGACGATGAGCGCTTGCCGTAGCCGTATTCCGTCACCGTCAGCACGAACTGCTCATGCGCCTTGAGGAACTCATAGCGCTCGTCCGACAGCTCCGCCTCCTCGCCGACCTCTTCGTTGGTCAACGCGATCTCTTCCTCCTCACCTGCCGGGATGCCAGCGGCCAGGCGCCGTTCGGCCACCACGCGCTTCAGATAGGCGGCGCGTTCGGCCGGCGGCGCATCGACATGCTCGATGACAGCCATCGAAATGACGCGATCGGTTTCGGCCATGGCGATGCCGCGCACGCCGACCGAGTTGCGGCTCTGGAAGACGCGCACATCGCCGACGGAAAAGCGGATGCACTGGCCGGAGCTGGCGGTCAGAAGCACGTCGTCATTGTCGGTGCAGGTCTCGACGCCGAGGATCTCGTCGCCCTCCTCCTCCAGCTTCATGGCGATCTTGCCGTTGCGGTTGACCTGGACGAAGTCGGAAAGCTTGTTGCGGCGCACCGTGCCGCGCGTGGTGGCGAACATCACGTCGAGCTCGCCCCAGCTCGTCTCATCCTCCGGCAGCGGCATGATGGTGGTGATGCGCTCGCCCTGCTCCAGCGGCAGCATGTTGATCAACGCCTTGCCGCGCGACTGCGGATTCCCGATCGGCAGGCGCCAGACCTTCTCCTTATAGACGATGCCGCGCGAGGAGAAGAACAGCACCGGCGTGTGCGTATTGGCCACGAACAGGCGGGTGACGAAATCCTCTTCCTTGGTCGACATGCCCGAGCGACCCTTGCCGCCGCGGCGTTGCGCCCGGTAGAGCGACAATGGCACGCGCTTGATGTAGCCGGAATGGCTCACCGTCACGACCATGTCCTCGCGCTGGATCAGGTCCTCGTCTTCCATGTCCGCGCCGCCTTCGCTCAGCTCGGTGCGGCGCGGCGTGCCGAATTCGTCGCGCACGGCCGCGAGCTCGTCCTTGACGATCTGCTGGACGCGGGCGCGGGACGAAAGGATATCGAGATAGTCGACGATCTCGGCGCCGATCGTGTTCAACTCGTCGGCGATTTCGTCGCGGCCGAGAGCCGTCAGGCGCTGCAGGCGCAACTCCAGGATCGCGCGCGCCTGTTCCTCGGACAGATTGTAGGTGCCGTCCTCGTTGATGCGGTGGCGCGGGTCGTCGATCAGGAGGATCAGAGATTCGACGTCGCCGGACGGCCAGCGCCGCTCCATCAACTGCTCGCGCGCCGTCTGCGGGTCCGGCGCGGTGCGGATCAGCTTTATCACTTCATCGATGTTGGCGACGGCGATTGCGAGGCCGACCAGCACGTGGGCCCGGTCGCGCGCCTTGCGCAGCAGGAACTTCGTGCGCCGGGTAACCACCTCCTCGCGGAAGGACACGAATGCCCTCAGCATATCGGTCAGCGTCAGCAGTTCGGGCTTGCCGCCATTCAGCGCCACCATGTTGGCGCCGAAAGAGGTTTGCAGCGGCGTGAAGCGATAGAGCTGGTTGAGGATGACGTCGGCCACGGCGTCGCGCTTCAGCTCGACGACGACCCGATAGCCCTGGCGGTCGCTCTCGTCGCGAATGTCGGAAATGCCCTCGATGCGCTTGTCGCGCACCAGTTCGGCCATCTTCTCGATCATCGACGATTTGTTCACCTGGTAGGGAACCTCGGTGATGATGATCGATTCGCGGTCATTGCCGCGGGCCTCGATGTTGACCTTCCCGCGCATGACGATGGAGCCGCGGCCGGTCGAATAGGCGCTGTAGATGCCGGAGCGGCCGAGCACGATGCCGCCGGTCGGGAAATCCGGCCCCGGAATGATTTCCATCAGCGCCGGCAGGTCGATGGCCGGATTGTCAATGATCGCGATCGCGGCGTTGCAGACTTCGCCCAGATTGTGCGGCGGGATGTTGGTGGCCATACCGACGGCGATGCCGCCCGAGCCATTGACCAGCAGATTGGGAAAGCGCGCCGGCAGGACCTTCGGCTCGCTGCCGGAAGCATCGTAAGTGTCCTGGAAATCGACCGTATCCTTGTCGATATCCTCCAGCAGTTCATGCGCGACCTTGGTCAGCCGCGACTCGGTGTAGCGCATGGCCGCCGGCGGATCGCCGTCGATCGAGCCGAAATTGCCTTGCCCGTCGATGAGCGGCACGCGCAGCGACCAGTCCTGCGCCATGCGCACCAGGGCGTCATAGATAGAGGCGTCGCCATGCGGATGGTATTTACCCATCACGTCGGCGACCGGGCGCGCCGACTTCACATATTTGCGGTTCCAGTGATAGCCGCTCTCATGCGCGGCGAAGAGAATGCGGCGATGCACCGGCTTCAGGCCGTCGCGCACGTCGGGCAGCGCGCGGCTGACGATCACGCTCATGGCGTAATCGAGATAAGAGCGCTGCATCTCCTCGATGATCGAAATCGGCTCGATGCCGGTGGGGCCGCCGTCGGCGCCGCGCGGTGTTTTTTGGTCGGTCAAATCGGATCACAATCTAAACAGGAATCACTTGCCGTATATATAGGAAGAGCGGCCGAAACTCCAATGTCGACGGCACTTTTCCAGTGTCGATTTTGGCGGTGATTTCAAAAGGATACCGGTGATTGCGACGATATGGCCGAGATCTTTTCGGAGCCGTCGACGCACAGGCCCGCCATCTCGTGTCAGCGGCGGCCCGCGCGGCGGGCGCGATAGCCACCGGGTGTCTCCCCCATTTCGCGCCGGAAGCGGCGATTGAAGGTCGACAAGTCCCCGAAGCCGGCCTCGAAGGCGACGGTCGAGATAGCCTCGTCCGAAGCGCAAAGCCGCAGCGCCGCCCGGTGCAGCCTGATCCTCAGCAGAAACCGGTAAGGCGTCATGCCGGCAACCTGCCGGAATGTGCGCAGGAAATGATACGGACTGGTCGCCGTCTCCCGGGCCAGCACGGCCAGCGAAAGTGGCCGGTCGGCATCGATCTCGATACGCCGAACCGCCTCTGCGACCCGTTTCTGGTCGCGGCGGCTGGGTGTCCGCGCCACCTTGGTGGGCCCTGAACTCGCGGCGACCACCGCCCCGGCAATGCGCAAGCCGAGTTCCTCGAAAGCAGCGGTTTCGCCCACATCGCGCGCGGCCTCCGCTTCGGCCAGCAGCGGCATCAGCGCCGGCAGGGGCGGCAAGCGCGGCGTCTCGAAAGCCAACGTCCTGGCGCCCGGTACGCCCTCCACGATCCGTTCCATATAGGCTGGACTGAAATGAAAGGAGAGGCAGCGGTCGCCGGCGCCGTGCTCGTGGCCGCATTCGTAGCATGTGCCGGGATTGCCAAGCAGCACCGCGCCTGGCGCGAGCATCGCGGTACCCTGGCTGGCGCGATAGCGGAAGGTGCCGCTGGTCACCGCGGCGACGCAGAATGTCCGGTGCTCCTCCTCGAACGGCCGGTCGCCGGCGCCGGCCGTGCACACCACGTCCGACACCTGCCAGCCTGGCCCCGAGGCAATGATCCTGTCGCTCGTCGTCATAGCCTGAAAGATAGCAATTTTTCCCAAGCGCAGAACCCTGCCCCGGCCTATCGCTTGCGGTCTCCTGACAGCATGAAGGCACCAGCCATGACCAACCAGCCCACTTTTACCGAAGCCCTGCACAGCGACGGGCCAGCCCCCGGCTTTGCCGAGAATTTGGATCTCTACGGCCGCTTCGTCGGCGCCTGGACTTTCGATGCCAGCCGTCATCTCGAGGACGGCACCGTGCTGACCGGACGCGGCGAGGTGCATTTCGGCTGGGTGCTGGAAGGCCGCGCGATCCAGGACGTCTGGATCCTGCCCGCGCGCGATGTCGGCCCCTCGCCTTCTCTCGGCAAATGGACCTTTTATGGCACGACCTTGCGCGTCTACGATCCCGGCGCAAACGCCTGGCATATCTTTTGGAGCGATCCCCGAAACCAATACTACAGCCGCCAACTCGGCCGCGCCGAGGGCGAAACGATTGTCCAAGTGGGCGCCGACGGCACCGGTTCCTCCGTACGTTGGAGCTTTTCACGGATCACGGAAAATTCCTTCCGCTGGCTCGGCGAGCGCTCGCACGACAATGGCGCGACATGGCGGCTCGAAGTGGAATTCCTGGCGCGGCGCTCTGACCGTACCTGATCAGGCAAGCCCCGCGACGTAAGCTCAAAAATATCCGCGGCTTCCTTCGCCTCCCCTCTGCCAGGCCTTCGCAGAGTTCGCGAACCGTCTCTTCCCGGCCGGTTTCCTCCGTCCCTGCTTTGCTCTACCAATGTCGGAATGCGGGCTCGGCCCGGCGGGAGGGGTGAGAAATGCCGAGCTTCGACAGCCTGTTCAACGCCTTCGTCACCATTCTGGTGACCATCGACCCGCCGGGGCTGGCGCCGCTGTTTCTGGCGATAACGCGCGGCATGAACCGCGAGGAGCGCCAGCAGGTCTCGGTCCGCGCTTCGGTCATCGGCTTCCTTGTGATGGCGCTGTTCGCGGTTGCCGGCGCGTCGATCCTGTCGGTGTTCGGCATCACGCTGCCGGCATTCCGCGTCGCCGGCGGGTTCCTTCTGTTCTTCATCGCTTTCGAAATGGTGTTCGAGCGCCGGCAAGACCGCAAGGAGAAGATCGGCGACGTCGCCATCACCAAGGACATGATCCACAACATCGCCGCTTTCCCGCTGGCGATCCCGCTGATCGCCGGCCCCGGCGCGATTTCGGCGACTGTGTTGCTCTCCGGCTCGTTTCAGGGTTTTGGCGCCCAGGCGGCACTGGTCGGCATCATCTTCGTCTGCCTCGCCATCACCTATCTGGTGTTCGTGCTGTCGGAGCGCATCGACCGCATCCTCGGCCAGACCGGCCGCTCGATCCTGACTCGCCTGCTCGGCGTCATCCTGGCGGCACTTGCCGTGCAGTTCGTGGCGGACGGCATCAAGGCGCTGATGGCCTCATAGGCCGCTTATTTTGCCGTCGTGTCGATAATTTCGAAATCGTGGGTAATGGTGGCAGTCTTGGCCATCATGGCCGAAGCCGAACAGTATTTTTCGATCGAGAGATCGATCGCCCGCTTCACCTTGTCGGACGACAGCGCCCTGCCCTTGACCACGAAGTGCATATGGATGCGGGTGAATACCCGGGGGTCCGTCTCGGCCCGGTCGGCGTCGAGTTCAACAATACAATCTTCGACCGCTTCGCGCCCCTTTTCGAGGATATGGACGACATCATAGGCCGAGCAGCCGCCGGTGCCGATCAGCACCAGTTCCATCGGGCTCGGCCCCGGCGTTCTCCCTTCAGGGCCGAACGCGGTCCCCAGTACGACCTTATGGCCTGTGCCGGACTCGCCGACGAAGGTGCGTTCCTCGACCCATTTGATGCGTGCTTTCAACTGATATTCCTTCCACTCGGGATCACGGTCTGGCTTGCGCGACGCCGAAGACCACGTCGTGCATGATTCTGCCGGGCACCAGCGTAAAGACACCGGCACCCACCAGTGCAAAGATATACAACGCAATCATCGCCTTGCGGTGCTTGGCGACGCGGTGATTGCGTGCATGCCAGACCGCCAGCGGCACCGTGACCAGCACCAGGATCGACAAGAGATGGATCGGGCTGAAAGGGCCAATGAGCCGTATCTGCTGGATCCAGAAACTCGAGATGGCGACGGCCAGCATCAGCGCCGCCCAGAGATAGCCCATCGCGCGGTGGCGCAGCGTGCCTTTCGGCAGCGCCAGCTGCACGCCGCCTATCGCCAGCGCGGCAAAGGCCGCGAGCGCATGCCATGGGATCGGAGGACGTGCCGATAGGAGCGGTCCGAGCGACATCGCGCCCTCTCCTCAAATGCCCGTCACGCCGTGTCGATGCTCAGAACGGAATTTCGTCGTCCAGCTCGCGCGACGAGCCGCCGCCGCCCTTGGGAGCACCGCCGCCACGATTGAAGCCTTCGTTCGGGCCGGACTGGCCGAAATCGGAACCACGGCTGCCGCCGCCGGAATAACCCCCGACCTGGCCGCCCTCACCCTGGCCGCGCGCGTCCAGCATCTGCAGCTCGCCGCGGAATCTCTGCAGCACGACTTCCGTCGTGTATTTGTCGGCACCGGTCTGGTCTTGCCATTTGCGTGTCTGCAACTGGCCCTCGACATAAACCTTCATGCCCTTCTTCAGATACTGCTCGGCAACCTTGGCGATGCCCTCATTGAAGATGACGACATTGTGCCACTCGGTCTTTTCCTTGCGCTCGCCGGAATTCTTGTCGCGCCAGCTTTCCGATGTTGCGATGCGGATGTTGACGACCGGCTCGCCCGAATTCAGGCGGCGGATCTCCGGATCCGCTCCGAGATTGCCGACCAGAATGACCTTGTTGACGCTACCCGCCATGATACTTCTCCGCGCTCGTCCGAAACAAATTTTTGTCGCAGCACCTTACAGGTTGCGCACACCCGTTGCCTGCTGTGGCTGCCTTTTCCCACAAGGTTTTTGTTCTCTTTTCGTTCCTATATGCATCGCCGCTCATTGTCAAGGAATGGCAGTAATGCCGGAGCCGCCAGCTTCCCTTCATATGGGCCGTAAAACATCGCTTGCCAAACCGATAAGTATCGACTTATGCTTTCGCCATGATCGAAGCGGAGATTTTCCGGGCGCTGGCCGACCCCACCCGACGCGCCGTCTATGAACGCCTCGCCACCAGCGAGATGACGGTGTCGCAGCTGCGCACCGGCATGACGGTGTCGCAGCCGGCTGTGTCGCAGCACCTGGCGGTGCTGCGCAGCGCAGGCTTGGTGGTCGAGCGGCGGGCGGGCCGCAACGCCTATTACCGCGCCGATCCGCAAGGGCTCGACCCGTTGCTTGGCTGGATCGAACGCTACCGGACCTTCTGGCCCGAGCGCATCGAAAAACTAAGGACGGTTCTCAAGGACATGGACCAATGACGCACGCACCAGTGACCGACGAAAGCCCTGCGCGGACCGCCCCCGACGCGATCGAGTTCGAGTGCGATCTCCCCGAGCCGCCGGAAAAGGTATGGCGGGCGCTGACCGTGCCCGAATTGCTTGCGGCCTGGATGATGCCCAACGACATCAATCCTGAGATCGGCAGCAATTTCGCCTTTGCCGGGCCGGATGCGCCGATCGAATGCGAGATCCTCGATGCCGAGCCCGGAAAAAGGCTTCGCTATTCCTGGCGGCAACAGCCGCGGCCCGACGAGGAACGGAACCCGCTCGACAGCATCGTCACCTTCACGCTCGCCCGCACCGTTTCGGGCGGCACGCATCTGCATATTATACATGAAGGCTTTGCCCGTGCGGCGACATCCGCCGCCAGGCCCATGGTGACCATGGCAGGCGCCGGCTGCCGGCTTTCATTCGCTGCGCGTGCCTCCGGCCGCCGCCCCGCAGCCAATTCATTTTGCCTTCTGCAGCGCGCCGCTTGAGTGGCCGACACATGAAAAACGGAGAGAGACGATGACCGGTTTTGCCAATCTGGTGCCGATGGTGATCGAGCAGTCGAGCCGCGGCGAGCGCGCCTTCGACATTTTCTCGCGGCTGCTGCGCGAGCGCATCGTCTTTATCAACGGCGAGATCAACGACGGCATGTCGGCGCTGGTCTGCGCCCAGCTTCTGTCGCTGGAATCGGATAATCCCGACAAGGAGATCTCGCTTTACATCAACTCGCCTGGCGGCGTGGTGACCAGCGGCTTCGCCATCTACGACACCATGCAATATGTCAGTTGTCCGGTGTCGACGGTGTGCATGGGCTTTGCCGCCTCGATGGCTTCGTTCCTGCTGATGGCGGGCACGCCGGGACGGCGCATCGCGCTGCCCAACGCCAGCCTCGTCCTGCACCAGCCGCTGGGCGGCTTCCAGGGTCAGGCATCGGACATCCAGCGTCACGCCGAAGGCATCCTGCGCACCAAGCGGCAGATGACCGAGCTCTATGCGCGCCATTGCGGCCGCACTTATGAAGAGGTCGAGCGCACCCCCCCCCGGGACTATTTCATGACCGCCGAGGAAGCGAAGGCATGGGGTCTCGTCGATCATGTCTACGATACCCGCAAAAAGGCGGCGTGACCGGCACAAGCACGATGAATTGAGCGACGGTCCGCCGTCCGGCGATTTGATGACCGCCGGTCTGGCCACCTCGACGGGGCGACGCTATAACCGGCAGATGATCGACAGCCGCTCATTCCGACCTCGGCGCCTTGCCGTCACCGCCGTCGCCGGTGCGCTCATGCTGGCCGGCGGCGCCTTTGCCGACGACAGCCAGAAAGGCAGCCTGCCCGGTGTGGCTGGCGATTATCGCATCGCCAAGCCGGCCCCGCAGCCCGAACCCGATGACGCCTTCCCCGCCAACGGAAACGGCCAGTTCAAGATCGGCGATACCGATGTCAGGATTTCCGGCAGCATCACGGTCGATGTCGGCGCCGGCGGGATCAAACCGCCGCGGTAGCCGACATGTCGCGGGCCGTCAGTACCTGCGCGTTCCCTCAAAAGAGCAGCCCCGCCGTGCTTTTAGCAAACGGACGGGGCTTTTCTGGATCTATAATCCAATCTTTCGCCGGGAATGTTTTACCGACTTTAGATTTCGGATGCTTCGCGGCGTTCAGCCGACGATCCGACCAGTAGTCTCTGATTTTGGTGCATCCGGCAGGGTCACGTCGGAAGGCGCTCGCGTCTCCCTGGCATTCATGCCTGCCGCGGCTCCAGTCACTGCTGGAGCCTCAAGGGACTGTCCGGTGGCGTCATGCTCCACTCCTGTGTCCATTGCGACAATCGTCGTCAGAAGCACTGATCGCAATAGCCCGCGGCGTCTCGCAGACCGCCTTTGGGCGGCGAGGCCATCGAAAGACAGCCGGCTTCATTGACGTGTGGAGTCTGCTCCCCTCAGCCAGGGACGTCAACCGCTCGATGTCCGATCGGAAAAAATGTGATCGAGCGACATATCCCCTGATGGGAACCACGCCGCCTGCTCCACCGCTTTTGTCAGGAGCGTGTTCGGTCTTTGTTCTTTCCGCTTGCCCGTTCGTGCGAAAGACGGTTAAACGACTTGGTCGAGAATTGTGGCGTCTCTCGACGCGGCGGCAAAAATACCTACATAGGGGACGGCCGGGGAAAACCCGCCGATCCCACAAATTCCAGATCTGAGGCGGCGACCGGCAATGGCCGACCATAAATATCTTTCCATTCGCGGGGCGCGCGAACACAATCTGAAGAATGTCGATCTCGACCTGCCGCGTGACAGCCTGATCGTCATGACGGGCCTGTCGGGCTCCGGCAAATCGTCGCTTGCCTTCGACACCATCTATGCCGAAGGCCAGCGCCGCTATGTCGAGAGCCTGTCGGCCTATGCGCGGCAATTCCTCGAAATGATGCAGAAGCCGGATGTCGACCAGATCGACGGCCTTTCGCCGGCCATCTCCATCGAGCAGAAGACCACTTCGAAGAACCCGCGCTCGACGGTCGGCACCGTCACCGAGATATACGACTACATGCGGCTTCTGTTCGCGCGTGTCGGCGTACCCTATTCGCCCGCCACCGGACTGCCGATCGAGAGCCAGACGGTGTCGCAGATGGTCGATCGCGTGCTGGCGGTCGAGGAAGGCACGCGCCTGTTCATCCTGGCGCCGATCGTGCGCGGCCGCAAAGGCGAGTACCGCAAGGAATTGCTCGAGCTGCAGAAAAAGGGATTTCAGCGCGTCAAGGTCGACGGCGTCTTCTATGAGATCGCTGATGTGCCGCCACTCGACAAGAAATACAAGCACGACATCGACGTGGTCGTGGACCGCATCGTCGTGCGCGGCGACCTCGCAACGCGCCTTGCCGATTCCATGGAGACCGCGCTGAAGCTCGCGGAGGGGCTGGCGGTAGCGGAGTTCGCCGACAAGCCGCTCGATGCCAGTCAGACGGGCGAGGATTCGGTCAACAAATCGAAGAACGAGACGCATGAGCGCATCCTGTTCTCGGAAAAATTCGCCTGTCCGGTCTCCGGCTTCACCATTCCCGAGATCGAGCCCAGGCTGTTCTCGTTCAACAACCCGTTCGGCGCCTGCCCGACCTGCGACGGGCTGGGCAGCCAGCGCGCCATCGATCCCAATCTGGTCGTCCCCGACGAGAACGTCTCGCTGCGCGACGGCGCCGTCAGCCCATGGGCGAAATCGACTTCACCCTACTACGTGCAGACGCTGGAGGCTCTCGGCAAGGCTTACGGCTTCAAGCTCGGCGACAAGTTCAAGGATTTGACCGGGGAAGCCCAGGAAGCCATCCTGCGCGGCACAGGCGAGCGCGAGATCACCTTCCAGTATGATGACGGCCTGCGCTCCTACAAAACGACCAAGACCTTCGAGGGCGTCATCCCCAACCTCGAGCGGCGCTGGAAAGAGACCGAATCCGCCTGGATGCGCGAGGAAATCGAGCGCTTCATGTCGGCCACCCCCTGCCCGGCCTGTCGTGGCTACAGGCTGAAGCCGGAAGCGCTGGCAGTGAAGATCGCCGGCAAGCACATCGGCGAAGTGACCGAACAGTCGATCCGCAAGGCCGACCAGTGGTTCACCGACCTGCCGGCGCAGCTCAACGACAAGCAGAACGAGATCGCCGTGCGCGTGCTCAAGGAAATCCGCGAGCGGCTGCGCTTCCTCAACGACGTCGGCCTCGATTATCTCACTTTGTCGCGCAATTCCGGCACGCTGTCGGGCGGCGAGAGCCAGCGCATCCGGCTGGCATCGCAGATCGGCTCCGGCCTCACCGGCGTGCTCTACGTGCTGGACGAACCGTCGATCGGCCTGCACCAGCGCGATAATGCGCGCCTGCTCGACACGCTGAAGCACCTGCGCGACATCGGCAACACGGTCATCGTGGTCGAGCATGACGAGGACGCCATCCTGCATGCCGACTACGTCGTCGACATCGGCCCGGCCGCCGGCATCCATGGCGGCGAAATCATTGCCCAGGGCACGCCTCAGCAGGTGATGGCCAACCCGAATTCGATCACCGGCAAATACCTTTCGGGCGAGCTCGAAGTGGCGACACCAGCGGTTCGCCGCGAGGCGAAGAAGAACCGCCGCCTGAAAGTCGTCGGCGCGCGCGGCAACAATCTGAAGAACGTCACCGCCGAAATTCCGCTCGGCACCTTCACCGCCGTCACCGGCGTATCGGGCGGCGGCAAATCGACCTTCCTGATCGAAACGCTTTTCAAGGCGGCCTCGCGCCGCATCATGGGCTCGCGCGAGCATCCGGCCGAGCACGACCGCATCGAGGGCTTGGAGTTCCTCGACAAGGTCATCGACATCGATCAGTCGCCGATCGGACGGACCCCGCGCTCCAACCCCGCCACCTATACCGGCGCCTTCACGCCGATCCGCGATTGGTTCGCGGGCCTGCCCGAGGCCAAGGCGCGCGGCTACCAGCCGGGCCGCTTCTCCTTCAACGTCAAGGGCGGCCGCTGCGAGGCCTGCCAGGGCGACGGCGTTATCAAGATCGAGATGCACTTCCTGCCCGACGTCTACGTCACCTGCGACGTCTGCCACGGCAAGCGCTATAACAGAGAGACGCTCGACGTGCTGTTCAAGGGCAAGTCGATCGCCGACGTGCTCGACATGACGGTCGAGGAAGGCGTCGATTTTTTCGCCGCCGTGCCCGGCGTGCGCGACAAGCTCGACACGCTGAAGCAGGTCGGCCTCGGCTACATCCATATCGGCCAGCAGGCGACGACGCTGTCGGGCGGCGAGGCGCAGCGGATAAAACTCGCCAAGGAGCTGTCGCGCAAGGCGACCGGCAAGACGCTCTATATCCTGGACGAGCCGACCACTGGCCTGCACTTCCACGATGTCGCCAAGCTGCTGGAAGTGCTGCACGAACTGGTCGACCAGGGAAACACGGTGGTGGTCATCGAGCACAATCTCGAAGTGATCAAGACCGCCGACTGGGTGCTCGACCTCGGCCCCGAGGGTGGCGATGGCGGCGGCGAGCTGGTCGCCTCCGGCACGCCGGAAGCGATCGTGCGCGAAAAACGCAGCTACACCGGCCAATTCCTCAAGGAATTGCTGGAGCGACGCCCCGGAGGCAAGCGCGAAGCGGCGGAGTGATAGCGGGCTGGCGTTGGGAATCCTCGAAATGAAGATCAGGAAAGCCCTCGCCCCGGATGTCACCGCCGTCATGACTCTGACCACGGATGCCTACGCGTCCTACACCGCGCTGTTGGGCGGGCCGCCGATCCCGGTCACGGAAGACTATGCACCGCGCATCGCGCGCGGCGAGGTCTGGCTGCTGGAGAGCGGCGATGACCTGGCCGGGCTGATCGTCCAGGAGCGGCACGAAGACCACGCGATGATCTTCTCCGTCGCGGTGGCGCCAGGATTTCAGGGCAAGGGCTTCGGCATCGCATTGTTGAAACATGCGGATCAGCAGGCGCGTCTGTGGGGCGTGCCGGAGGTGCGTCTCTACACCAATGCGAAAATGGAGCGCAACATCGCGCTCTATTTGGCCTACGGCTATCGCGAAACGAGTCGTCGGCCCAATCCCTACCGGCCAGGATGGGTGCTCGTCGACATGGCCAAGCCGGTCGACGAGGTCACGGCGGCCTGATTTTTCTGAACGCGGCCAGATTTCTGAAACGGGAGGACGACAATGAGCAAATCGGGAACAATCCGCGCCGGCATGGGCGGCTGGACCTTCGAGCCGTGGGACACGTCCTTCTACCCGGAAAAACTCCCCAAGGCCAAGCAGTTGCAATACGCCAGCCGGCAGGTACCGAGCATCGAGGTCAACGGCACCTACTATTCCAGCTTCAAGGAACCGACCTTCGTCAAATGGGCCAATGAGGCCCCCGACGGTTTCGTCTACTCGCTGAAGGGCAACCGCTTCGTCACCAACCGCCGCGTGCTGGGCGAAGCCGGTGAATCGATGATGCGTTTCCTTGGCTCCGGCGTCGCCGCGCTCGGCGATAAGCTTGGGCCGATCCTTTGGCAGTTCGCGCCGACAAAGAAATTCGATCCCGACGATTTCGAGGCTTTTCTGAAGTTGTTGCCGGAAAGCCAAGACGGTGTCGCGTTGCGCCACGCGCTTGAAGTTCGCAACGACAGTTTCATCGTGCCGGAATTCCCGGCGCTCGCGCGCAAATACAAGGCGGCCATCGTCTATGCCGATCACGCAAAATATCCTGATATCGCCGATATCACCGGCGATTTCATCTATGCGCGGCTGCAGACCGGCTCGGATGACAATCCCGACTGCTACACGCCAAAAGGCCTCGATGAATGGGCGGCGCGGGCCAAGGTCTGGGCGGAAGGCAAGCAGCCGGCCGATTTGCGGCGCGCCGACCCTGCTACCGACGCGCCGGTGCAACCGCGCGACGTGTTCGTCTACTTCATCACCGAGGGCAAGGTGCGCGCGCCCTTCGGCGCCATGGCGCTGATGAAGCGAGTGACAGAAACCAGCTAAGCGGCAAGCCTCTGCGGCTATTTCCATTTGCATGAATTGCCGGCGTCAACAGCCTCTGTCGGAACCTCAAGGCGTCATCGTCGTTTTGCCTTGGTGGCGGGTTCCCGCGCGGGAAAACCAGCAGAAAAGCGAGGAAGGATGGCTGTCATCCTTATCGGTGCGTTTCTCATCGTCGCCGGCGTTGTGTATATGGCGGGCGCAGCTCTCAGGCGTGGACGGCTCAGCGATCCGGCACCTGCAGCTTCGGATCGACGGATGCCAAATCTCGCAACGCAGACCCCGACGCTTGAGCCACGCCGGCGCGGCCTCGGTTTCCTAGGCGTGTCACAGAATTGGCCGGGTCTGCTGATGATGGCGGTCGGTGCGGTTCTGCTCCTGTCGGCGGTAGTCCTCTAACGCCGTGCAAGCTTGGCTTTTTCCCCGCGATCGTAACCTTATCGACACTTCCTTGCGTCATGACTCCAGCAACGTCAGGCTGCAGGGTCGTCGCGGGCAAGGAACGAGGGGCATGTCGCTCGACTACAACTCACTTCTGCTGGCGGTCGGTTTCTCCGCTGCCTGCCTGAGCCTGACGCTGTTCGGCACATGGCTCACCGCCCGCACCGACAAGTTCCTGCTCACCTGGGCGCTCAGCGCCTTGCTGGTGGTGGGCGAGGTCTTCACCTATGACGCCTATATCGACGCGCCCAGGCGCGGCCTCGGCATCGCCACCTTCACCTTGCTGCTGGTCGGCTTCTCCATGATGCTGGGCGCCGCCTACCAATTCAGAAGCGGCGGCTCGCCGGTCTCCAGGATTTTAATCGGCAGCGGCATTTCGCTGGCGGTGGCGCTGCCGCCCATGGCTCTCGGCTATGACGGGCTCGGCTTCATGTTCGAGAACCTGTTCGCGGCCCTGCTCCTGTTCGCAACCGCCGCCGAATACTGGAAGGGCCGCGCCGAGGCCCCAGCGCTTACCATCGGCGCCGCCGCACTCTATTCGGCGACCGCCATGTCCTTCCTGCTCTGCGCGACGGTTTTGGCATGGGACGGCAAGCTGATCCTGAGCCATGCGCCAAGGAACTGGGCCGAGGATCTCAGCCTCATCGTCGTCATCGCCAGCATGACCGGCATCGGCGCCTTGTCGCTGGCCCTCAACCAGGGGCGTCTGGCGGGGCATCACCGCCGCAACGCGCTGACGGATCAGCTGACCGGCCTGCTCAACCGCCGCGCGCTGTTCGACCTCTTTGGCGATTCTCCCGTCGGCGCCTTTACCGCCGTGGTCGTGTTCGACCTCGATAGCTTCAAGGCCATCAACGACCAGTTCGGCCACGCGACGGGCGATGAGGTGCTGAAAGTGTTCGCCAAGGAGCTTGCCGGCAACCTTCGCCCGACCGATGTCGCCGCGCGCATGGGGGGCGAGGAGTTCGCGGTGGTGCTGAAGCGGACTTTGCCCGAAACAGTGGAAAACACGGCCGAGGCGATACGAACCTCGTTCGCCGCGCGCCGCATCGACACCGAGAACGGTCCCCTGACGTGCACCGTCAGCGCCGGCTTTGCTTTCGGCACCAAAGAGGGCCTGAGCTTCGACAAGGTGCTCAGCGCCGCCGACAAGGCGCTCTATGCCGCCAAGCGCGGCGGCCGCAACCGCGTCACCGCCTCTCCATTCCGGCGCGCTAGCTGACCAAGCGCATCAATGCCGTGCCCATCATTGTTGAATGGCCGAATGCGGCTTTTACGCCGCCATGACAATTTCATTGAAGGCATCGAGGTCGACATAGAAGACCTTGGTGATCTCCTCGATCAGCTCGTCGTGGTCATAGCCCTGGGACTTCAGAATGTTGATGGCTGTGATGATGTCGACGCGCTCTGTGAGCCGCCGCTTCTGGTAGTCCTCGACGTAACGTTCCATGGCTGCCCCTTGGCCTGTATGCCCAAACGCGTTGAACGACAGAGATCGCAGGGAGGATGCTAGGAACGCATGCTTGCGCGGAACTTGCCCGTCGCCCACCTCGATCTGCGACAAACCAGACTGATACGGAAGCGGCCGACTCACAAAGCCATCAGAAGACTAGCATGTAGTATTGAGCGTGCCAGCGGGTGTTGAAGAAAGATTGAGCAATCTTTCATCAGGAGATGGATTTACACCGTCAGGAACTTCCTGACATCCGCCCGGTCGAGATCTTCGGCAGGACCAGTATGGACGATCTGGCCGCGGTCCATGATGTTGACCTCGTCGGCGAGTTCGCGGCAGAAGTCGAGATATTGCTCCACGAGAAGAACCGCAATGCCGGCCTGGTCGCGCAAATAGCGGATGGCGCGGCCGATGTCCTTGATAACGGACGGCTGGATACCTTCCGTCGGCTCATCGAGCACCAGAAGCTTGGGCCGCATCACCAGCGCCCTGCCGATGGCGAGCTGCTGCTGCTGGCCGCCGGAGAGATCGCCGCCGCGGCGGCCAAGCATCTGCTTGAGCACCGGAAACAATTCGAAGACATGCGCCGGCACGTTGCGGTCGGCCCGTTTCAGGGGCGAGAATCCCGATTCGAGGTTTTCCCGCACGCTGAGCAGCGGAAAGATCTCCCTGCCCTGCGGCACGAATGCGATGCCCGACCGGGCGCGGTCATACGCCGCGCTCCGGTCGAGCGCCTTCCCCTCGAAGGCAACGCTTCCGCTCGTCAGCCTGTGGTGGCCGACGATCGATCTCATCAAACTGGTCTTGCCGACGCCATTGCGGCCGAGCACGCAAGTGATCTTGCCGGCGCCCGCCTTCAGCGACACGCCGCGCAGCGCCTGGGCGGCGCCGTAGTGGAGCGTGGCATCGGAAACTTCGAGCATGTCAGCGCCTTCTCCAGAACCGAAGGAAGGCAAGATCGAAGCGATGGAATTGCACCCGCCAAACCATGCTCATCTCCCCAGATAGACTTCGACGACGCGTTCATCGGCAGATACGAAATCGAGCGTGCCTTCTGAAAGCACCGAGCCCTCATGCAGGCAGGTGACCTTGACGCCGAGCTCGCGCACGAAATGCATGTCATGCTCGACGACGATCACTGAATGGTCGCGGGCGATCTCCTTGAGCAGGCGCGCGGTTTCCTCGGTTTCGGCGTCGGTCATGCCGGCGACCGGCTCGTCGACCAGCAGCAGCTTCGGGTCCTGCGCCAGGAGCATGCCGATCTCCAGCCACTGCTTCTGCCCATGGCTGAGATTGGCGGCGAGCTCGTCGCGTTTGTCGCCGAGCCGGATGGTCCCGAGGATGTCATCGATCCGCCGCGTCTCGGCGGGCGAGCGTCGATGGAACAGCGCCGGGAAGATCGAGCGCGGCCCCTTCAGCGCCAGCATCAAATTTTCCTCGATGGTGTGGCTTTCGAAAACCGTCGGCTTCTGGAATTTGCGGCCAATGCCCATCATGGCGATCTCGGCCTCGTCATGCCTGGTGAGATCCACCTGGCCGTCGAAGAACACCTCGCCCTCGTCGGGCCGTGTCTTGCCGGTGACGATGTCCATCATCGTGGTCTTGCCGGCGCCGTTGGGGCCGATGATGGCGCGCATCTCGCCCTTGTCGAGCACCAGCGACAGATTGTTGATGGCGCGAAAGCCGTCGAAGGAAACCGAGACGCCGTCGAGATAGAGAATGGTGTTCGACTTCGACATCGCTCGTTACTCCGCCGGCTGTGGTTCGAGGCTGGACGAGGACCATTCGCCGGGTGTTCTGGCCGCCGCCTGCACGACTTTGGATGGCGCGATTTCACCATCGGCGCCGGCCTCCTCGGCCAACGATGCCGCGCGCAGCGCCTTGGCGTTGCCGCGCCAGCTATCCCACATGCCGATGATGCCTTTCGGCAAGAGCAGCGTCACGGCGACGAACAGGCCGCCGAGTGCGAACAGCCACAGTTCAGGCAGCACGCCGGTGAACCAGGATTTTCCGGCGTTGACCAGCAGCGCACCGATGATCGGCCCGATGATGGTGCCGCGCCCGCCGACCGCGGCCCAGATCACCACCTCGATCGAATTGGAGGGTTCGAATTCGCCCGGATTGATGATGCCGACCTGCGGCACGTAAAGCGCGCCCGCGACGCCGGCCATGACAGCTGAAACCGTGAAGGCGAACAACTTCACATTCTCAGCCCGCCAGCCGAGGAAGCGGGTGCGGCTTTCGGCATCGCGCACCGCCATCAGCAGCTTGCCGTATTTGGAGCCGACGATCGCCCAGGTGACGAAGACGCCGAGCGCAAGCATCACCGCGCTGGCCGCGAACAGCGCCGAGCGGGTCACGTCGGCCTGGACGTTGAAGCCCAGAATGTCCTTGAAATCGGTCAAGCCGTTGTTGCCGCCGAAGCCCATGTCGTTGCGGAAGAAGGCGAGCAGCAGCGCATAGGTCATCGCCTGTGTGATGATGGAGAGATAGACGCCTGTGACGCGGCTGCGGAAGGCGAACCAGCCGAAGACGAAGGCAAGCAGGCCGCATACCGCAAGCACCATGAGGCCGGCGAACCAGAAATGGTCGAAGCCGGTCCAGAACCAGGGCAGTTCCTTGTAGTTCAGGAACACCATGAAATCAGGCAGGACCGGGTTGCCATAGACGCCGCGCGAGCCGATCTGGCGCATCAGATACATGCCCATCGCGTAGCCGCCGAGCGCGAAGAAGGCGCCGTGGCCGAGCGAAAGGATGCCGCAATAGCCCCAGACAAGATCAAGCGCGAGTGCCAGCAGCGCGTAGCAGAGATATTTGCCGGTCAGCGCCACGATATAGGGCGGAATGTAGAAGGCGCTCGTCGGTAATACCGCAAGGTTGAGCAGCGGCACGATGATGGCCGCCGCCAGCAGAATGAGGATGGTGATGGCGATGCGGCGGTCCGCGCCCGCGGCGAAGAAGCGTCCCGACATCATGCTTCCACCGCCCTGCCCTTGAGCGCGAACAGGCCGCGCGGGCGCTTCTGGATGAACAGGATGATCAGCACCAGCACGACGATCTTGCCGAGCACGGCGCCGGCATAGGGTTCCAGGAACTTGTTGACGATGCCCAGCGAAAAGGCGCCGACCAGCGTGCCCCACAGATTGCCGACGCCGCCGAAGACGACGACCATGAAACTGTCGATGATGTAGCCACGGCCGAGATTGGGCGAGACATTGTCGATCTGGCTGAGCGCCACGCCGGCAATGCCGGCAATGCCGGAGCCGAGCGCGAAGGTCAGCGCGTCGACCCATGGCGTCCTGATGCCCATGGAGGCGGCCATGCGGCGGTTGGCGGTGACGGCGCGCATCTGTAGGCCCCAGGGGGTGCGCTTCATCACATAGAGCAGCACGGCAAAGACGCTAAGCGCGAAGACCAGGATCCAGAGCCGGTTCCAGGTGATGGCAAGCTGGCCGACATCGAACGAACCCGACATCCAGGAGGGATTGCCGACCTCCTGGTTGGTTGGCCCGAAGATCGAGCGCACTGCCTGCTGCAGGATCAGCGAAACGCCCCATGTCGCCAGCAGCGTCTCCAGCGGCCGGCCGTAGAGGAAGCGGATAACGCCGCGCTCGATGGCGAGGCCGACAAGCCCCGAGACCAGGAAGGCAAGTGGCAGCGCGATGACCAGCGACCAGTCGAACAGGCCGGGAAACGACGTGCGGATCACCTGCTGGACGACGAAGGTCGTGTAGGCGCCGAGCATCACCATCTCGCCATGCGCCATGTTGATGACGCCCATGACGCCGAAGGTGATGGCAAGCCCGATCGCTGCCAGCAGCAGCACCGAGCCCAGCGAAATGCCATACCAGATGTTCTGTCCGGCGTCCCACAGGGCCAGCGTCGAATTGATGTTGGCGATTGCCGCGGTCGCCGCTTCCTTCACTGCGCCCGAGGCATTGGCCTCTGCCGAGGTGAGCAGCGATACCGCATCGCGGTCGCCGCGCGCGCCGATCAGGGCGATTGCCGCGAGCTTGTCGGCATCAGGCAGATCCGAGCTCAGAATCGACGCGGCACGAGCCTGTTCCAGCAAGGTCTTGACACTGGCGACCGTCTCATTGGCGATCGCAGCATCGAGCGGCTCGATGTTTGCGGCATCGGGCGTCTTGAACATGGTGTCGGCGGCGGCGAGCCGCACGGCCGGATCCCTGGCGCCAAGCGTCAGCGTGCCCAGCGCATCGCGGATGGTGCGACGCAGCGTGTTGTTGACCTTGATCTTGGTGATGTCGTCCTTGGCCGCTTCACCGGATGGCTTACCGCTCAGCGGGTCGAAAAGCTGGACCCGTTCGCCGCCTTCCTTGCCGACGAAGACCAGGGAATCGATCTTGCGGATGTAAAGATTGCCATCGGCGAGTGCCGCAAGAGGCCGCTCCACTGCCGGATCGCCGGTCGCCGCCAGGTCGTGAACGACAGCTCCCGTCTCCGAAAAACCCTTGGCGGCGGCGAACTTGGCGATGATGCCACGCAGATCGGCTTCGCCGGCGCCCGATGACGACAGCGTCGCCAGCAAGAACAGCAGTGTCAGGCCAAGTGCGCGGAAAAGGTTCATCGGCGTCAGGCGACTCTTCAGGGTTGAGTTGGACGTCCGGACGGCGAAGGAACCGTCCGGACGCTCGCGGTCATGGGCATGGACCTGAAGGTCCAGCCCGGGAGGATCAGTTTGTGCCCTTGCCGCCGCATTTGCCGGTGGCGACATTGAAGTTGCCGCAGGACAGAGGCGCCCGCCAATCGGAGATCAAGTCCTTGGAGTCGGGCAGGTAATCCGACCACTCGTCGCCCATCACCAGCCCCGGCGTGCGCGAGACCGTCTCGAACTGGCCGTCGGCCTGGATTTCACCGATCAGCACCGGCTTGGTGATGTGATGGTTCGGCATCATCGTCGAATAGCCGCCGGTCAGGTTCGGCACCGAGACGCCGACCATGGCGTCAATCACCTTGTCCGGATCGGTGGTGCCGGCCTTCTCGACCGCCTTCACCCACATGTTGAAGCCGATATAGTGGGCCTCCATCGGGTCGTTGGTGGTGCGCTTGTCGTTCTTGATGAACTTGTGCCAGTCGGCGATGAACTTCTTGTTCTCGGGCGTGTCGACGCTCTCGAAGTAGTTCCAGGCGGCGAGATGGCCGACCAGCGGCGCCGTGTCGAGACCGGCAAGCTCCTCCTCGCCGACCGAGAAGGCCATGACCGGGATGTCCTCGGCCTTGATGCCCTGGTTGCCCAGTTCCTTGTAGAACGGCACGTTGGCGTCGCCGTTGACGGTGGAGACGACGGCGGTCTTCTTGCCGGCCGAACCGAACTTCTTGATTGCCGAGACTTCGGTCTGCCAGTCCGAGAAACCGAACGGCGTGTAGTTGACCATGATGTCTTCCGCCGCGACGCCCTTGGCCTTCAGATAGGCCTCGAGGATCTTGTTGGTGGTGCGGGGATAGACATAGTCGGTGCCTTCCAGCACCCATCGCTTCACCGAGCCGCCATCCTCGCTCATCAGATAGTCGACGGCTGGAATGGCCTGCTGGTTCGGCGCCGCGCCCGTATAGAACACGTTGCGCTCGCTCTCCTCGCCCTCATACTGGACTGGATAGAACAGGATGTTGTCGAGTTCCGAGAACACCGGCAGCACCGATTTGCGCGACACCGAGGTCCAGCAGCCGAACACCGCCGCGACCTTGTCTTTGGAGATCAGCTCGCGCGCTTTCTCGGCGAAGAGCGGCCAGTTGGACGCCGGATCGACGACGACCGCTTCGAGCTTCCTGCCGAGCAGGCCGCCCTTGGCATTCTGCTCGTCGATGAGCATCAGCATGGCATCCTTCAGCGTCGTCTCCGAAATCGCCATCGTGCCGGACAGCGAATGGAGGATGCCGACCTTGATCGTGTCGTCGGCCGCCTTCGCGGGCGCCGACATCGACAGGCCGGCAGCGACCACGCCCGCCGAAAATATTTTTGTTATTGTCGAGAAATTACCCCTCATGCCTGACACTCCCAAGCTGATTAATTGCAACGCAACACTACGAAGCAACCCCCATGCCAATCGCCGAGGCGGTTTCGTGGAAGGAGTTAATGCTCAATATTATCAGTGGATTGACATATCGTGCTTAGAGAAAGCGTGAGGGCCGATTAAAAATTGGTTGCGGGAAATTTGCGCAGCGCACACGGTTTTTGCCTAATTTTCGTCCAATTTCTCCAAGTGCCTAGATTTTGATCTCCGGACGCGGGCCGCACGCGACAAATATTGCGGTACGGCACACAAATGGGGCAAGTTCGCCCCTCAACCGAGCGACGTCATGGCATCCGGAATTTCACGCATCTCTACCGGCCTATTGTTTCTGGCGGCGTCGACCGGGGCGGCGCGAGCCGACTTCAGCGACGGCAAGATGCCCGACGGCATTTATCATTGCGAGGTCTACCTGCTCGGCATGTTCCTCAACCTCGGCGACATCACCATCAAGGGAAACGTCTATACCGGCCCAGTCACCTTCGGGACCGCCCAGCAGGGCTACAATTACCAGATGGACGCAAACGGGGTGATCTCCTGGCTGGGACCGCTCGGCGGCTACACCGCCGGCGGCAACTCGTTGTCCCTCACTCAGGCAACTCTGGATGGTCAGGGCCCGCCCTCGTTCGACATCATCATGAGACAGCCCGACGGCGCCTTCACCGCCTCGACCTGCACCAAGGGCTGAAAGTCGAGAAAAATGGCGCGGAACCCCGGTCGGGGCTCCGCGCCAGCAGGCAGTCGGGAGGTGGAACTAGATGCTTCTCGCTGACATTTGGCTGGCGATGTAATCGGCCTGCCGGATCGCCAGCGAGACGATCGTCAGCGTCGGGTTCTCGGCCGCGCCTGTCGTGAACTGGCTGCCGTCGGAAACGAACAGGTTCTTGATGTCGTGCGTCTGGCCGTGCTTGTTGACGACGCCTTCGGCCGCCTTCTCGCTCATCCGGTTTGTGCCGAGATTATGGGTGGAAGGATAAGGCGGCGTCGGGAAAGTACGCGTCGCTCCAACCGCATCGTAGAGCGCCGTGGCCTGTTTGTAGGCATGATCGCGCATCGCCGTATCGTTGGGATGATCGTCGAAATGCACATCGGCGATCGGCATGCCGTGCTCGTCCTTTTCGTCGGCATGCAGCGTGATGCGGTTTTCTTCGCGCGGCATGTCCTCGCCGACGATCCACAGCCCTGCCATGTGGTCGTAGTGGTCGAGTGCGGTGGTGAAGGAGCGGCCCCAAGCGCCGGGATCGAGGAAGGCCGCCATAAACGGCAGGCCGAGCGAAAGCGTCTCGAATTCGTAGCCGCCGACGAAACCGCGCGATGGATCATGCCGCGCCTCGTCGCGGATGATGCCGGCCATCGTGGTGCCGCGATACATGTGCACCGGTTTGTCGAAGATGGCATAAACCGAGCCGGTGGTGTGGCGCATGTAGTTCTTGCCCACCTGCCCCGATGAATTGGCGAGGCCGTCAGGGAACTTGCTCGAAGCCGAATTGAGCAGCAGGCGCGGGCTTTCAATCGAATTGCCGGCGACGGCGACGATGCGGGCCTTCTGCTCCTGCAGCTTGCCGTCCTTGTCGGCATAGACGACGCCGGTCACCTTTCCCGAGGCGTCATGGTTGATCTTGACGGCCATGGCGTTCGGCCTCACCTCGAGATGGCCTGTCGCTTCGCCTTTCGGGATCTCGGTGTAGAGCGTCGACCATTTGGCGCCCCATTTGCAGCCCTGGAAGCAGAAGCCGGTCTGCTGGCAGGACATCCGGTCGTCACGCTCGACCGAATTGATCGCCATGTTGCCGGTGTGGCATTCCTTGTAGCCGAGCTTGTCGGCGCCAGCCTTCAACAGCTTGAAATTATTGTTGCCCGGCAGCCTCGGCCAGTCATTGGTGCCGGTGACGCCCATCTTGGCTTCGGCCTTGGCGTAATAGGGCTCCATCTCGGCCAGTGTCACCGGCCAATCGAGCAGGTTCGCGCCCTCCACCTTGCCGTAGGTCGAGGCGGTCTTGAACTCATGCTCCTGGAAGCGCAGCGAAGCGCCGGCCCAGTGCGTGGTCGAGCCGCCGACCGATTTCACGATCCAGGCCGGCAGGTTCGGAAAATCCCTGGCCACGCGCCAGTCGCCGGAGGTTGTGCGCTTGTCCTTCCAGGCGAGCTGGGCAAAGGAGTCCCACTCGTCATTGATGAAGTCGTCGAATTCGTGGCGTGCGCCGGCCTCCAGGATGACGACGTCGATGCCCTTCTGGGCGAGTTCATTGCCGAGTGTGCCGCCGCCGGCCCCCGAGCCGATGATGACGACCAAATTGTCGTTTTTCAGATCAAATGCTGCTGCCATGGTTTCCTCCCATGATTTCGATTTTGCTGGGTGACGAGAGGAGCCGGCTCAGAGCCACTCGATGTCGTCGAAGCCGCGCGCGATATAGCCGCCCTTGGAATAGGATTCGCCCTCATAGCCAAAGACCGGCCAGACCTCCTTCTGGTTGTAGAGGCTGACGACGAGGCCGCCGCGCACCGCCTGGAAGAAAGGCGTGGCTTCGACCTGCTTCAGCACTGCGACACGCTGATCCTCCCAACCAAGGTTCCGGTAGCCGCCCTTGCCGGACCTCTTGTCGAGATCGGCGATGCCGTTCTCGATGAGATCCCTATGTGCGGCATCCTTGCCGGCCTGATCGTCATGGCTCTTGACCGCGATGGCGTAATATTTGTCGGGAAGCTGATCGTGCGGGTAGACGTCCCGCCCCATTTGGATCAGCGTCGCCATCGTCTCCGGCTTCAGCGCCGACGTTTCGAGGCCCCAGGCATGTTCCGGGCTGATGACCGCGCTGCCGGAAATGACGAGCAAGGCTCCGACGCCGCCGCGCTTCAGAAGCTCGCGCCGCGAAAGCCCGGGCCTGCTTTCATAGATCGTGACCATATTTTCCTCCCTGCTTGCTGGTTGCATCCATGGGATGCCTTGGCTGGCGCCGCGCACACGCGGCCGCGATCTCTACTGGAACCTGCCTCCTCGTTGCAGAACCTCGATCCTGTAGCCGTCCGGATCCTCGATGAAGAAGAAGCGTGCGATCAGCGAACCGTCACGGTTGAATTCGACGATCTTCATCGGGTTGAGGCCGAGCGCGCCGAGCCGGTCGTGCTCGCCGTCGAGATCGACGACCGAAACCGCGAGATGGCCGTAGCCATCGCCAAGCGCATAAGGCTCCTGCCGACCCTTGTTCACGGTCAGTTCGACTTCGAATTGCGTCTCGGCATTGCTGAGGTAGATGAGCGTGAACGTGTCGAAATCCAGCCTTTCGGCGACATCGAGGCCGAAGGCATTTCTGTAGAAATCGACGGAGCGGGTCTCGTCGAGAACCCGGATCATGGTGTGGATTGCCTTCGCCAAATCAGTCCTCGCCACTCGATGCTTCGAAGATGATTATGCGCGGCGACGGCAAAAGATGGTGGCAGCCGGTTACCACGCTCCGAAGATCGACTCGCCTGACAATCGCAAGGACGAAAGTCCGATTGCTGTTCAGCCGATTTTGCCGGAGAATGCTGTTGGGGACAAAGGCCGCGTCGCCTCTGGCGGCAAAAGCATCTGTCCACCCAAAATCAACGCCAAAAATCAACGAACGTGGGAGGTTGTCGGATGTGCAGGGTATTTGCGGCCCAGGATCCCGAAGGTTATCGTCAGATCAACCGGTCGATCCGCATCGACGGATATTCGACCAGCATCCAGCTTGAGGCGACGTTTTGGGCACTGCTCGACGAAATCGCCGAAAGCCAGGACCTGACGACGCCGAAATTCATCTCGAAACTCTATGACGAGGCCATCGAGATCAATGGCGAGATTCCCAACTTCGCCTCCATGCTGCGCACCACCTGCGCGCTCTATCTGCGCAGCCACCGGCCGGGTATGGAAGACCAGATGCCGCCGAAATGGGAAGCCGCCTGAAGAATCCAGAAAAGTGCCCGCCGGCTTTGTGTTCGGAATGCATCAGGAACTGGGGCGGCTCGGCGGGCCTATCACGCACCGGGCCGATCGGCGGCGGCGATTTCCAGCGCCAGCCGCGTCATGTCGGTAAAAAGATCCTGGCGCTCTGCATATTGGGTCTGTTCGCCGCTGTCGATATCGTCGACCACCGTGCAGATCGATAGCGCACGGGCCCCGAAATGCCTGGAAATGCGATAGAGCGCACTGGTCTCCATGTCCACGGCTAGTGCGCCGGCTGCCTGCGCATCGGCAAAACGGGCGCGTCCCTCCGGATGGTGGAAGACGTCGCTGCATGCCGTCAGCCCGGCACGATGGTCGATGCCGAGTTCGGCCGCCTTCGCCAATGCGCGAGCAAACAGCGCCGGGTCCGGCCCGGCTCCAGCGTCATAGAGGCCGAAAACCTGACCGCTTCGGGCGCTTTCGGGCCGCACCGATTGCGAGATGACGAGGCTGCGTAGTTTTACCTCAGCGGTCAGCCCGCCGCAGGTGCCGGTACGGATCAAAGTCCGCACACCGTAGCCGTCCAGCAGCTCATGCGCATAGATCAGAAAGGAGGATACGCCGATGCCGGTCGCCTGGATGCTGACCGGCTGACCACGAAACAGGCCAGTGAAGCCAAGGGCACCGCGCCGGCGGTTGATGCAGCGTGGGGCCTCCAGGAATGCCATGGCCATCCATTCGGCGCGCTGGGGGTCGCCCGGCAACAGCACAATGTCGGCGTAGTCACCCTCGCTGGCTTCGATGTGTGGCGTCAACAGCTCGTCCCTGCCGTTTCATCCACAATCATGGCCTTGTCGCAGTATTGCGCAAGAGGCATTCGGGAACGCTAATACACGGAAACTTCGTTTCAGGACGACAATATCACGAAAACAAAGAGTTAAAGCGGCCGGCGACTCTATCAAAGCTGAACTGTTCTAGGACGTAGACTCACAAGCGCGGAGCCACAGCCGCATTGAGGCGAGTTGGACCATGGCGAGGAAGTTGGCGGCGAGCTTGTCGTAGCGGGTGGCGACAGGCCGGAAGTGCTTCAGCTTGGAGAAGAACCGCTCGATCAGGTTGCGCTCGCGATAGAGCCGCTCGCTGAAGCAAGGCTTCACTTGGTTGCTCTTCGGCGGGATGTTCGGCCGGCGGTCACAGGCCGAGCCGCCCCAATTGCAGGCTGATGAAGACGCGCGGCGCGTCTTCATCAGCCGACGCGCTCCAAGCGCTCATGATGCGAAGCTGGTTGAGCGCGAAAGCTCCTCCCACGCGCTGATTTCGCCCCGCATCGCGTCGAGCTTCTGGTCGACCAGCCCCAGCGCGTCGTCGCCCAGGAACAGCCGTACCGGCGGGTTCGCGGCATCGACCAGCACGAGCAACGCCTGCGCGGCCTTGGCCGGATCGCCCGGTTGGTTGCCGCTCTTGGCCTGTCGCGCGGCGCGGATCGGGTCCATGACCGCGTCATAGTCGGCAATGCTGCGCGGCGTGCGATCCATCGAGCGTCCGGCCCAATCCGTGCGGAATTGGCCGGGAGCGAGCGCCGTCACCCGAATTCCAAAGCCTGCCACTTCCTTGCCGAGCGCTTCGGAAATGCCTTCGAGCGCGAATTTGCTTCCGCAATAGAAGGTGATCCCGGGCATGGTGATGAAGCCGCCCATGGACGTGACGTTGATGATATGGCCGCGACGCCGCTCGCGCATGCCCGGCAGCACCGCCTTGATCATCGCGACGGGCCCGAAGACGTTGGCGGCGAACTGGCGCTGGAGATCGTCCATGGAGGACTCCTCCAGCACGCCCTCATGGCCGTAACCGGCGTTGTTCACCAGCACGTCGATTGGACCCGCCTGCCGTTCGGCCGCGGTGACAGCCGCCGGGACCGTCTCGAAATCGGTCACGTCCAGCAAGAGCGGGTGGGCGCGATCGGGCGCGAGCGCGGCGAAGATCTCGGCGTCGGCTTCCCGCCGCACGGTGCCGATCACCCGATGGCCCGCTTCAAGCGCGCCTCTTGCAAATGCTCGCCCCAGCCCGGAGCTGACACCGGTGATGAGGAATGTCTTAGGGGTGGAAGTCATGGTTCACTCCGGGCTATGATTGAAAACTATATCATGATATAGATAACAGCATGACACCAAACAAGACCAAGGTTGCTCCGACCGCCACGCGGGGTGAGCCGCTTCGCCGGCGTGTGATCGATGCGGCGGAGCGACTGCTCCGACAGGGTAAGGCCGGTTTCTCGATGCGCGACCTCGCCACCGAAGCCGGAGTCAGTTTCGCGACGCCGTTCAATCAGTTCGGGAGCAAGGCCGCGATCATGCATGCCCTTTCGCGGCGGCGGATCGATACGATGGCCCAGCGCTTTGCCGGGATGTCACCGCCTGCCGATGCCGCAGGCCGCGTGCTGTTGGCCATCGATACCGCGGTCGAGGTGATGTTGGAGGAGCCGGAGATAAACCGGGCCGTGATGGGATGGATCGGCACGGCCGGCCCGTCCCCCGGAAAGGTCCTGGCGCACTCCACAACCTTGTGGTCGCTGGCCCTTGGAGCGGGCGAAGGCTTGATCGCGGCCGGCAGGCAGGAGGCGCTGCGCAGTTTGCCGGAGCAGCTCGCATTTGCCTTTCGTGGGGTCCTGTCATTCTGGACCGCCGGCGAACTGCCGGATGAGGCGCTTGCCTCGAAGGCGCGAGAGATCGCAAAAACCTTGCTGCTCGGATTTGCTGAACGGCCGCTATTCGGCGATTCCGCCTCCTAGGCTGCCCTTCGGGAACCGCCAATCTAGGCCATTTCCCGATTTATGGGTTCACGGCCTAAGACTCCAGCATGTCCTTGACGATCGTTGCCAACTGCTTGAGCGAAAACGGTTTCGGCAGGAATCCGAAATGCGCGTCCGCCGGCAGGTTCCTGGCGAATGCATCCTCGGCATAGCCGGACACGAAGACGAACTTGATGTCCGGCTGGCGCTTGCGCAACTCGCCGAGCAGCGTCGGCCCGTCCATCTCCGGCATCACCACATCCGAAACCACAATGTCGACCTTGCCGCCGAGTGCTTCGAACACTTCCAGCGCCTCGACCCCGGAGGACGCCTCGTGCACGGTATAGCCGCGCGAGGTCAGAGCCCGCATGCCGCCCATGCGCACCGCATCCTCGTCCTCGACCAGCAGCACCGTGGCCGACCCGGACAAATCCTTGCCTGTCTCGGCCGACTTGGCAGGCACCGCTGCCGGTGCTTCCCCGGGTTCGCCTGCCTTCTTTGCCTCGGCGATGTGGCGCGGCAGGAAGATGCGGAAGACCGAACCCTTGCCGACCTCGGAATCGCAGAAGATAAAGCCGCCGGTCTGTTTGATGATGCCGTAGACCATGGACAGGCCAAGGCCGGTGCCCTTGCCGACCTCCTTGGTGGTGAAGAACGGTTCGAATATCTTCTTCAGCACGTCGGGCGCGATGCCGCTGCCGGTGTCCTCGACCTCGGCCACCACATAGTCCGCCGGAGTGAGTTCCCGGTAGGGAAAGGTCTTGCACTCCTCGGCGGTCACATTGCGGGTGCGCACCGTGAGGTCGCCGCCCGCCGGCATTGCATCGCGCGCGTTGACCGCCAGGTTGACCACCACCTGCTCGAACTGGCCGATATCGACTTTGACCGGCCAAAGATCGCGACCGTGATCGATCTTCAGCTTGATGTCGTTGCCGACCAGACGGGCGAGCAACATCCTGAGATCGGCGAGCACGTCGGTGAGGTTCAGCACTTCCGGCCGCAGCGTCTGCTTGCGCGAAAAGGCCAGCAACTGCCGCACCAGCGAGGCTGCCCGGTTGGCATTCTGCTTGATGTTCATGATGTCGGGGAAGGATGGGTCCGACGGTCGATGATTGGTTAGAAGCAGGTCCGACGCCATGATGATGGCGGTCAGCACATTGTTGAAGTCGTGTGCGATGCCGCCGGCAAGCTGGCCGACGGCCTGCATCTTCTGGCTTTGCGCCATCTGCCCTTCGAGCGCCTTCTGCTCCGTCGTCTCGACGGCGTAGACGATGGCCGACTCCTCGGCCCCCTCGCCGCCTGTGCCGTCGGCGACCGCATTGACGTAAAAACGGATGTGGCGCTCCTCATTGCCGGGCAGGAGCGTGTCGATCGGCTCGATATCGGCCTGCCGCTGCCGTGCCTTTTCGAAGGCCGCGGCAAAGGCCGGGCGGTCACGTTCGTGGATGACCGTGTCGAGCCGCATGCGGCGGTCGACGGCGTCCCGGTCGACGACCGATGAAAACAGCGAAAGGAATGGCGCATTGGTGCGCAGGATGCGCCCGCTGGCGTCGACGCCGGCGATCGCCATCGGCGTCGAGTTGAAGAAGCGGGTGAACCGCACTTCCGAAGCGCGCAGGTCCGCCGAGGCGTCCTCGCCTTGCGTGCGGTTGAGCACGATCGTGCGCGTCGGACCGTTGAGGCCTTCGCGGCTGGCTGAAACGCGATGCATGAAGCGCACCGGCAGCGCCTCGCCCGTCATTGTCGTGAGGTCGAGATCGATGACCGCGTTGCGCGTCGTACCGGGGTCGGCCTTGACCGAGCGCACCAGCGCCATGCCGTCGCCGGCGACGATCTCCGGCAGGGAGACGGCGCCGGGCGTGAAGCTGGCAAGGTCGATGCCCAGCCATTCGGCGAGCGTGGCGTTGATATAGGTGACGCGGCCTTCCTGGTCGGCGGAAAAGAAGCCGGCGGGCGCGTGGTCGAGATGATCGATCGCCTTCTGCAGGTCCAGGAAGAAACGCTCCTGCTCGGCGCGTTCCTGCGAAATGTCGGCAAGTTGCCAGGCGAGCATCGGCGGCCGCTGGCCCGGCACGCTGAAAGCGCGGGCGCGGGCGCGATACCAGCGCGCGCCTGGCTCAGCGCCAGGCTTGATCGACTGCGCGAGCCGGAACTCGCCGTCGCCCGGCTGGCCGTCACGCAGGCCGGAGGCCAGTCGGTAGATGGTGACCGAAGCTTCCGGAACGTCCGAAAGCAGCCCTTCGACCGTCTTCAGGTCGGCCGCGGAAGAGGCTCCGGTCATGTCGGCATAGGCGCGGTTGGCATAGACCACGCGGCCCTTGGTGTCCGTGACCAGAAGACCCTGCGACATCGAATCGACGAATGCCTTCGACAGTTCGTCGCCCGTCGAGCGTGGAGTGATCTGCACGAAGCCGATCGCCGTGGCGAACAGGAAGCCGACGCCGATCATCGCCAGCACGCCGAGCATGCCCAGCAGGAAAGGGTCGCCGAGCCGCTCGCGAAACAGGCCGAAAACGATCGCGGCCCCCGTCAGGACGGCAATGAAGATGACGAGCCGGGTAACGGCGCCCGGCCGCGTGTTCTGATCGACGATCGGTACCGGATAGAAATCGCCGCGCGTTTCCTTGGCCATGTGCCCCCTGCTCTTGAAGTCCGGTGTTCCGATACTCGCCGCAATGTGTGCCGACGCCCGCCCCTGTCGGGTTGAATCATATTCTCCTGGTCCCGAAAAGGCCCGGGCGGCAAATGTCAGATAAAAATGATGTCGGCCGGCCCTCCAGTGTTTCAAGCTGTTCATGAAGCGTGAAAGGCAACTTGCGGTAGCCCGCCGCAACGGTCTAGTGTCGCGTCACTTCCAAACCGATCAGGGGGAACCAATGCTGCAATGGCTGGATAGCGTAGCGGGCCCCGGCTATGTAGCGGCACTGCTGTGGACCTTCGCGGCGCTGGTCCTGCTGGTTATCGTCCTCATCATCGTCAAACTCGTTCGCAACCTGACCTTCGGCACCTTTGTCGCGGGCGGCCGGAACCGCAAGACGCGGCTTGCGGTCATGGACGCCACCGCCGTCGACAGCCATCGCCGCCTGGTGCTGGTGCGCCGCGACGACATCGAGCATCTGCTTTTGATCGGCGGCCCGACCGATGTCGTCGTCGAGCGTGACATCCGCCTTTCTGCGCCACGCCGTCCCGCGCTGACCGGAGATGGCGGTTCGCAGCAGCCTGTCGCGGTGGCAAAGCCGCGTCCGCCTCAGCCCACCCCGGCGCCGGCGAGACAGGCACCTGCTCCGCAGCCGGTGAGCGCAGCGCCCGCCCGCCAGCGCGCTCCGGAGCCGGTGCCGAATCCGGCGGCGCAGGGTTATCAGCCGACCAATGTCACGCCGCTGCCTTCCTACGGCTCCGCAAACGTCAATGCCGTCCGGCATGCCCCGCCGCCGGCTTCACCACCGCCGGGGCAGGAAAGCATCGATGAAACGCTGATGAAGGAACTCGAGGTTTCGCTCGACCAGCCCCGCTCGAGCAGTCCGGCGACCAAGCCGGTGGCAAAAACACCGCCGTCGCTCGACGATGAGATGACCAGGCTTCTGGGCGAACTCTCCAGCCAGAAAAGGTGAGCAGCGCTTGCGCCCGGTCCGAAAAACCGATCGGGGTTATGCGCATCGCCCGGGTTCTGAAAAAAGAAACGGCCGGAAAACCGGCCATTTCGAGAGCGATATCGCTGAAATCTTCTTGAATGCAGACCGCAGGCTAATCGTCGCGATAGACCTTCTCGCGGCGCTCGTGGCGCTCTTGCGCTTCGATCGACAAGGTTGCGATCGGGCGGGCATCCAGCCGCTTCAGCGCGATCGGTTCGCCGGTCTCCTCGCAATAGCCGTAAGTGCCTTCCTCGATGCGCTGCAAGGCCGAATCGATCTTTGCGATGAGTTTCCGCTGGCGGTCGCGCGCCCTGAGTTCGATGGCGCGGTCGGTTTCCGAAGAGGCGCGGTCGGCTAGATCGGGATGATTGGCGTTTTCCTGCTGTAGGATTTCGAGGGTTTCGCGCGCTTCGCGCAATATGTCGTTCTTCCAGGTGACGAGCTTTGAGCGGAAGTAGGATTTCTGCCGCTCGTTCATGAACGGCTCGTCTTCGGAGGGTACGTAATCGGCGGTAACGGCATCGTTCATTCGACTCACCCAAACAGCCCCAAATTTGGCGCCTATATATTCGCGGTCAAACGCCTGCACAAGCGCAATCGATTACCGATTCACGCAATTGTTAATCCGCCTCGATGAGCGCGATTGAGGTGATTCGGGCTGGTCTTAGGTACCGGATCCTTCGAACTGGCAGCCGCCGGCTGATGATTCGTCATGTCCGAAAAACGACTGCCATTGTGCGCCACGCCGTTCTTATGGCTAATCACAGCAAGGTTCGGGCTGTTGGCACGGTGGAGGTTGGGTGAGCAGGCTTTATCTGTTGAGGCACGCCAAAGCCGGATGGGCGCTGCCCGGCATGCGTGATTTCGATCGCCCGCTCGATGCGTCCGGCCGCGCTGATGCGGAGGCGATGGGCATCGCCATGCGGTCGCGCTCCTATGTGCCCGATCTGACGCTTTGCTCCACAGCCCGGCGCGCGAAGGAGACGCTGGAAGGCGTGGCCGGTCGGGCCGACACCGGCCGGGTTCTGTTCGTCGACGCGCTCTACAGCGAGGACGCGGCCGCGTACCTCAGCCTCATCCGGGACAATGGTGGGGTGGGTTCGATGCTGCTCGTCGGCCACAATCCGATGACGGAGGATCTCGCCATGGCGGTGTCCGGCGATGGCGAGGAAAGCGCCCGCGCCATGCTTAATCATGGTTTCCCGACCTCGGGCCTGGCGGTCGTGCGCTTCAGCGGCGATCTTGCCGGGGCCGCCCAGGGTGCCGGCTATCTCGAGGCATTCCTGACGCCGGCTGACCTCTGACGCCATTTCAAACCAGAACGGCAACGCCTATATCGGACCTGTCGCAGCCTCGAGAGACAATTTTGGCATCATCGCTGACCACTTTCACCGACGAGGCGAGAATTGCCCTCGACACGCTTTCGGGCCGCGCCAGCGGGCTTTTTTCGCCGTCGCTGCGGCTGGGCGTCACGGGCCTTTCCAGGGCGGGCAAGACGGTTTTCATCTCGGCCCTGGTCCACAATCTTATTCATGGCGGGCGCCTGCCGCTGTTCGAGGCGCAGAAATCCGGGCGCATCGCGCGCGCTTTCCTCGAAGAGCAGCCCGACGACGCGGTGCCGCGATTCCAGTACGAGGACCATATCGCCGCCTTGGTGAACGACCGCGTCTGGCCCGATTCGACACGCGCCATCTCCGAATTGCGGCTGACCATCGAATATGAATCGGCCTCCGGCTGGAACAGGATGTTTTCCTCCGGAAAACTGTCGGTCGACATCGTCGACTATCCCGGCGAATGGCTGCTCGACCTGCCGCTGCTCGGCAAGTCCTTCGCCGATTTTTCGCTCGAAGCCTTTGAAATGGCTGCGTTGCCGGTGCGCGAGGACCTGTCGCGCGCCTGGCGGGCGCTATCGGCCGAGATCGACCCGAACGCCGATGCCGAGGAGATGACGGCGCGCCGCCTGGCCGAGGATTTCGCCGCTTATCTCAAAGCCTGCAAGCTCGACGAGCGGGCGCTTTCGACCTTGCCGCCGGGCCGTTTCCTGATGCCGGGCGATCTCGAAGGCTCGCCCGCATTGACCTTCGCGCCTCTGGCCGGCCTGGGCGACAAGCGCCCGCGCAACGGTTCGCTGCACGCCATGATGGAAAGGCGCTACGAGGCCTACAAGACCCATGTCGTCAAACCCTTCTTCCGCGAACACATCACCCGGCTCGACCGCCAGATCGTGCTGATCGACGCCATGCAGGCGCTGAACGCCGGCCCCGGAGCCATGGCCGACCTGGAGCGCGCGGTGACCGAGATCCTCGCCTGTTTCCGTCCTGGACGCGGCAGCTTCCTCACCGATCTTTTCTCGCGGCGCATCGATCGTATCCTGATCGCCGCCACCAAGGCCGACCACCTGCATCACGACAGCCATGACCGCTTGCAGGCGATCGTGCGGCGGCTGGCAGACCGCGCCGTGGCGCGGGCGAATTTCACCGGCGCCGGCGTCGACGTCGTCGCCATGGCGGCGGTGCGCGCAACACGGGAAGGCACCGTCAAACAGGGCCGCGAGACATTGCCGGTCATCATCGGCACACCGCTCGCGGGCGAGACAATCAATGGCGACACCTTTGACGGGAAAGCTGAAACGGCCATATTTCCCGGTGATTTACCGGAGAAAATTGATGCTGTCTTCGAAGCTCCCGGGGGAGCGCACAGGCAGGACAATACCGACCCGGCGATCCGCTTCGTGCGTTTTCGCCCGCCAAAACTCGAGCGCACGGCCGAGGGCGTCATGCTGTCACTGCCGCATATCCGGCTCGACCGTGCCTTGCAGTTCCTGATCGGAGACCATCTGGCATGACCGCGCCCCGCAAGCCGGCGGCATTCCGCATCGAACCGGAGGCCACATCGCAGCAGGACGCGGCGCAGGCGCGCCGTGCCCAGGCCGGGGCGCCGGAGGCGCGCCGTGTCCAGACCGACACACAGCGCAAGCCCCGCGCGGTGAAGAGCGATGTCGCGCTGGTCATCCCGTCGGAGATCGACGTGTTCGACGAGCCGGACATCGTCGCTGCCGAACCGCCGCCGGCGGTCGCTCGCAGGAAACGTTCATTGCTTGGCTCCATCTTCTTCGGCGCGTTCGGGGTGCTGGTTTCGCTGGCCATCGGCCTGTGGACCGATCAGCTCATTCGCGATCTGTTCGCGCGCGCCGAGTGGCTGGGTTGGCTGGCCGCCGGCATGGCTGCCGTCGCCGTGCTGGCGCTGGTGGTGATCCTGATTCGCGAGTTCCTGGCGATCGCCCGGCTTGCCGAGGTCGAAAAGCTGCAGAAACGTGCGCTCGATGCGATTGCACGCGACGATCCCAAGGCGGCGCGATTGGTGGTCGACGAGCTGTCGGCCTTCGTCGCGGCCAAACCCGAAACGGCCGCGGGCAGGCGCGCGCTGGCCGATCTGCGCGACGAGATCATCGATGGCGCCAATCTGGTGCGTCTCGCTGAGGCGGAGATCCTTGGCCCTCTCGACGCCAGGGCCAAGATCATGATCCTGGAAGCCGCCAAACGCGTGTCGCTGGTGACGGCCGTCAGTCCGCGTGCGCTCGTCGACGTAGCCTATGTCGTGTTCGAGGCCGGGCGCCTCATCCGGCGCCTTTCGGAACTCTATGGCGGGCGGCCGGGAACACTGGGTTTCTTTCGCCTGGCGCGCAGCGTGCTGGCGCATCTGGCGGTCACCGGTTCGATCGCCGTCGGCGACAGTTTCGTCCAGCAGATCGTCGGCCACGGCCTGGCTGCGCGCCTCTCCGCCAAGCTCGGCGAAGGCGTCGTCAACGGCATGATGACGGCGCGCATCGGCATCGCCGCGATGGAGACGGCGCGCCCCCTGCCCTTCAGTGCGGCAAAACGGCCGGGACTGGGTGATTTCCTCTCCGCGCTGACATCGTTCGCAAGCAGGAAGGAAAGCGAGAACACCCCGCCTGGCAAGTGAACGACGACCTTGGCAGTGACGAAGCATTAACCAATCTTGTTCATGGTCGCACTGGTTCCAAAACAGCCTCTTTGTTGCCGGGTGTCGTCGATGAAAAGCGTAATTCTGTCCAGCCTGTTGCCCCTGGCGGTTGCGATCACCACTGTCGCCGGCATTGCCGCACAGGCGTCCGCGGCGGAGCCGGACAAGCAGTTCTTCCGGTCCGCCGAAGGCAAGTGGGTGGGCCCGGGCGAGATCGTCGCCGGCAAATACAAGGGCACGAAGTTCAATTGCAGCTTCACCGGCTCGACGCCCGACGGCAAGATGGGCATGACGCTCGACGGCGGCTGCCGTGTGGGCATGTTCACCCAGCCGATGTCGGCCAAGATCGAGCGCAAGGGGCGCGATTACAAGGGCTCCTTCATGGGCGGCGCGGCCGGTGCCGGCCTCGATATCATCGGCGGCAATGTGGTCGATGCCCGCAAGGTGGTGTTCACCATCAACCGCAACCAGCTGCGCGGCGTCATGCAGGCACGCATCCCCGACGACAATTCGATGACGGTGACGGTTGCAGTGCGCGTCGCGGACCAGCTGGTGCCGGTGATCGGCATGAGCCTGAAGCGGGTCGACGCGATCGAAGTCGGCTCCATCGTGCCGAACTGAGCGCGTATCAACCGCCTGTAACCAAACACAAAAAGAGACGGCGGCCCATCGCCACCGCCTCCTTTTGAAGACGTCGATAGGAACGATCAGCCCTTGATCGCCGCCGTCACCTCATCATAGGCCTTGCAGGCGTCGGCCAGGGTCGTGGTGCCCTGATATTTGGTCGTCACCTCTTGCACCTTGGCCGTCAGATCGGCCGCCTTGGACGGATCCTTGGTAACCGCCTCCTGCAGCGCGGCGGCCATGTCCTGCGCCTTCTTGGTGGCGACCTCGGCCGTGCACTCAGGCGCCTTGGAGCAAGCCGAGCCGGCGAGCACCGCCAGGCCGACGGCAACGAGCAAAAACTTCTTCATGTCAGTCATCTCCTCAAAAAGGGCGCGGCTTGATCGCCACACCCTCCACTGGCCGAAGCCGAGCGTGCTTAACCTCCGATTGCAGCCAGACGCAACGCGGCCTCGCGCTCAACTTGTGTAACGTGCCTGCAACATTGCCCGCCGCAGGATTCGGGCTGTTACATGCCCGCCGAAGCCCCTATCCTTGGGGCGCTGGCGCCTGATCCGAGGCGTCTTGACCCGACCGCACAGGCTGCGGTCCTCAAACGAGCGGAATGGCGGGAATGGCGGCAGAGGCAGCGGGCAGCGAGCTTGTTCAGGTGGTGGCGCTGCTCGCCGCGGGTGTTGTCGCCGTTCCGATCTTCAAACGTATGGGCCTGGGTTCGATTCTCGGCTATCTGGCCGCGGGCGTGGTGATCGGCCCGTTCGGCATCGGTGTGTTTTCCGAATCGGGAGCCATCCTCCACGTCGCCGAGCTCGGCGTCGTGATGTTCCTGTTCATTATCGGGCTGGAGATGCAGCCGTCGCGGCTCTGGGGCTTGCGCCGCGAGATCTTCGGCCTGGGCGCGCTTCAGGTCGGGGTCTGCGCGGTCTTGCTGACCGGTGTGGGAATAGCCGGAGGCTTTTCCATCGCGCAATCCTTCGTCGCCGGAGCCGGCTTCGTGCTGACCTCGACGGCGATCGTCATGCAGCTTCTGGAAGAGCGCGGCGAAATCGCCTCGCCCAAGGGCCAGCGCATCGTCTCCATCCTGCTGCTGGAGGATCTGGCGATCGTGCCGCTGCTGGCCCTGATCGCGTTCCTGGCGCCAGGCGGCACCGACACCAGCCTGTCGGAGCGGCTGGCCGAGGTCGGTATCGGCCTTGCCGCGATCATCGGCCTGGTGCTGGCCGGACGTTTTCTGCTCAACCCTTTCTTCCGTATCCTGGCGGATGCCCGCGCTCGCGAGGTGATGACGGCGGCCGCCCTTCTGGTCGTTCTCGGATCCGCCCTTGCCATGCAGCTCAGCGGCCTGTCGATGGCGATGGGCGCGTTCCTGGCCGGCGTGCTGCTGTCCGAATCGACCTTCCGCCACCAGCTCGAAGCCGATATCGAACCGTTTCGCGGCATCCTGCTCGGCCTGTTCTTTCTCGCCGTGGGCATGTCGCTCGACCTGCATGTGGTGGTTCAGAACTGGCGGCTGATCGCCGTCTATGTCGTTGCCTACATGGTCATGAAGGCGCTCGGCATCTACATCGTCGCCCGCATCCTGAAGTCGGGCCATCGCGAGGCGCTGGAACGCGCCGTCTTCATGGCGCAAGGCGGCGAATTCGCCTTCGTCCTCTATTCGGCCGCCGCTTCCGTCGGCATCATCGACGGCCAGGCCAACGCAACGCTGACGGCCATCGTCATCATCTCCATGGTGCTGACGCCGCTGGCGATCGTCGCGTTGCGGTATCTGACGCCGCGCGACGAGCTGTCGCTGGATGGCGTCGACGTCGCCGAAGGGCTGACCGGCAGCGTGCTGATCATCGGATTCGGCCGCTTCGGCCAGATCGCCAGCCAGCCATTGCTGCTGCGCGGCATCGACGTGTCGATCATCGACAACGATGTCGAGATGATCCAGGCGGCGGCCGATTTCGGCTTCAAGGTCTACTACGGCGACGGCACGCGGCTGGACATCCTGCACGCTGCCGGTGCCGGGCGCGCACGCGCCGTGCTCATCTGCGTCGACAAACCCGATGCCGCCGTACGCATCGCCGAGCTCGTCAAAGCCGAGTTTCCCTTGCTCACCGTGCTGGCGCGCGCCTTCGACCGAGGCACCGCGCTACAGCTCATCCGCACAGGCGTCGACTATCAGCTGCGTGAAACATTCGAATCGGCGCTGGTTTTTGGCGGTTCGACGCTGGAGGCCCTGGGCGTCGACCCGGAAGACGTCGCCGAGGTGGTCGAAGACGTCCGCCGCCGCGACACCGCCCGCTTCGAGACGCAACTCGCCGAAGGCATCCGCTCCGGACAGCGCTTCCTGAAGGGCAATATCGGCACGCCGATCCCGACGCCGCTCTCCACGCCGCGCCGCCCCGGCCAAGCGCTCAACGAGGAAACGGCCGGCGTTCTGCACAAGTCCGAGCCGGCGGATTGATAGGAGAAAAGCATGGATTTGGACAGCGGAGCCCTGTCGGTCACCAGATTCTGGCGTGATGCCGGAGCGGACGCATGGTTCGAGAAAAGCGATGTTTTCGACGGCGATTTCCGCAACCGCTTTCTTGAGCTGCATTACGCGGCCGCACGGCGCGAATGCGACGGCTGGTCGGAGCATGCCGAAGGCTCGCTGGCGTTGATGATCCTGCTCGATCAGTTTCCGCGCAACTGCTTTCGCGGCACCGGCCACATGTACGCCACGGACCCGCTGGCGAAGCATTTCGCCCAAAAAGCTGTAACGGCCGGCCAGGACCTGGTGCTCGAACCGGAATTGCGGGTGTTCCTGTATCTGCCGTTCGAACATTCGGAATTGCTCGCCGACCAGGAACGGTCGGTCGAGCTCACCGCGGCCAATGCGCCGGACTACCTCAAATACGCCGAAGAACACCTCGACATCATCCGGCGCTTCGGCCGTTTTCCGCACCGCAACAAGATGCTCGGCCGCGAAACCACGCCGGAGGAAAAAACCTTTCTGGACGATGGCGGGTTCTCAGGCTGACGCTGGTCTATCCAGCCACCAGTCGCGGCCCGACGGCAGGCGTTCGATACCGGCCGCATCGACGGCGGCCAGCCGCTCCGAGACGCTTCGCCCGCTTACCGCAAGATCGGGCGCGATCTCGGCCAGCGGCGCCAGCACGAAGGCACGTTCAAGCATGCGCGGATGCGGCACTTCCAGGCCGGTTTCGTGGATGACGCGGTCGCCGAAAACCAGGATGTCGATATCGATGAGGCGCGGCCCCCAGCGCTCCTCACGCACGCGCTTCAGCTTGCGCTCTGCATCGAGGCACAGGTCGAGCAATGCCCGCGGCGAGAGCCGTGTCGAGAGTTCGGCGGCGGCGTTCAGGAAGTCGGGCTGGTCGAGCTTGCCCCAGGGCGGCGTGCGGTAGAGCGAGGACACCGCGGCCACGCGAGCGGCGGGATCGGCGTCGAGCAGGCGCAGCGCCGCCGCCATCGAACTCGCCGGATCGCCAAGATTGCCGCCAAGGCTGAGATAGACGGTGTTACTGCGGCCAGACAACTGTCACCTCGACGTAATCGAGCACGCCGGGCACCGGCGCATTCGGCTTGCGGACCGTGATTTCGGCTTTCCTGATCTGCGGGAAGCGTTCCGTCAGGGCTTTTGCGACTTCCAGGGCCAGCGCCTCGATCAGGAAGCGCCTGTGTCCGGTGATGATCTCCTCGATCACCGTGAAGGCAACACCGTAATTGACGGTTTCCCCGATGGCATCGTCGACCAGCGCGCGCCCGGGCTCCACGGTGAGCGAGGCGTCGACATAGAAGCGCTGGCCGAGCGCCTCCTCCTCGTCCAGCACGCCGTGCCGGGCAAAGAAGGCGCAGTTCTTCAGGCGGATGACATACATGGTTCAGCGTCCCGAAGCGGCGGCGGTTTCGCGCGCCAGCATAGCATCCGCCACGGCCAGCGCGTCCACGTTGATTGCGACATCGTGGACGCGAAACAGGTCGGCGCCCTTCAATCTAAGTATGACGCTTGTCGCCGCAGTCCCAGCCCCTCTTTCGGCGGCATCGCGGCCAGTGACGGTGCCGATGAAGCGTTTTCGCGAGGTTCCGGCCATCAGCGGAAATCCGAGGGCGTTGAGCTCGGAAAACCGCGCCATCAGGTCGAGGTTATCCTCGGCCGTCTCCTTGGCGAAGCCGAAGCCGGCATCGAGAACGATATGATCGTCGGCGATGCCGTGTCGGCGGGCGATTTCAAGCGATTTTTCGAGGAACGCGAACTGGTCGGCGATGACGTCGGGCAGTTTCCGGCGATCCCGCCCGGTATGCATGATGATGAGCCCCGCGCCGGTTTCGGCTGCGACACGCGCAATGTCCGGCTCGCGCTGCAAGCCCCAGACGTCGTTGACGATATGCGCCCCGGCCGCGACGGCCAGCCGCGCGGTCTCCGCACGATAGGTGTCGACCGAAATCAGCACCTCGCCGGAACGCGCCAGCGCCTCGATCACCGGCAGGATGCGCGCCTGCTCCTCGCCCGCCGTGATCGCGGACGCGCCCGGCCTGGTCGATTCACCGCCGACATCGACGACCAGGGCCCCTTCGCCCAGCATGCGGCGCGCCTGGACCAGCGCGGTTTCGGCGGCATCGAACAGACCGCCGTCGGAAAAACTGTCGGGCGTGACATTGAGAATGCCGACCACCACGGCCTTGTCGCCAAGGTCGAGATGACGCCCGTGCGCCAACTGCCATCGCCTCGCCGTCATTGCTCATCAACCATGGGGCTCATCAACCGTGTGGCTCATCAACCGTGGGGCTCATCAACCATGTGTGATCCGCACCAGATCAATTCCGTTGCGCCGGCAATGGCCGTAAAGCAAGGTAGGACGAGAGGCAACCTGATGAAACGAACCCTGCTTTGCGCATTGCTGCTTGCCGCCACCGCCGTTCCGGCGGGCGCGGCCAATCTCGTCAAGACATATAGCTACTTCGCCGTCGGCGGCAGGACGCTAGAAGACATCGAGGCACAGCTTTCCAAACGTGGTCCGCAGGTGAAGAGCACGGGCTCGCGGCATCCCGGCGCCACACAGATGGCCTTCACCACGCGCATCAGCTATGCCGGGCAGTCCGGCTCCTGCCGGATCGCCGACGCCGCCGTGACCGTCAAGGTCAAGGTTATCCTTCCCGAATGGAGCCGCCCACGCAAGGCCGACGCGGATGTGCGGCTGTTCTGGGACACGCTGTCGGCCGACATCAAGCGCCATGAGGAACGCCATGTCGAGATCGCCAAGAATCACGCCCGCGAACTGGAAGACGCGCTGAAAGCCGCTTACCCGCAGAAGGACTGCGATGCGGCGAAGGCCAAGGCCGCCCAGATCACCGCCGCCATTCTCGCCAGACACGACCGTGCCCAGGTGCAGTTCGATCGCGTCGAAAGCGTCAATTTCGAAAGCCGCATCCTGCGGCTCCTGCGCTATCGCGTCGAGCGCATCGGCAACGGCCGGTTGCCGCCGACGTGAACGTCCTGATGCATGTCGCCTAAGGGGCGGCGGTGCGAGCCAACCGGGCCGAAGCGTAGTGCCAGCTTCGAAAAATTTCCGGGCAACGGTCGAAATCGGCCTATACGGGACGACATATCAGGGGTTGGCAAGGGCACGACCTTTCAAACACGAGCATCACGACCGATCGCGCCGCGGATGCAACCCGGCTAGCCCAGCCGACGCACCGGACGGCGCGCGCAAGCATATGGACGAAAGATTATGGACCAGGCTGTCGACAATCAGGCCGTGGCGGCCGCGAGCGCGCCGCTGACGGAAAGCGAAAAGAACGCCATTATCGGCGGCGTTCTCCTGTCGATGCTGCTGGCAGCACTTGACCAGACCATTGTGGCACCGGCCATGCCGACCATCGCGCGAGCGCTCGGCCACGCCGAGTACCTGCCCTGGATCGTGACCGGATATCTCCTGACCGCAACCGCCATGGCGCCGCTCTACGGCAAGATCTCCGACGTCTACGGCCGCCGGCCGACCGTCTATGGCGCGATCCTCATCTTCCTCGCCGGCTCGCTGGTCAGTGCGATGGCGCCCAACATGTTCGTGCTGGTGATCGGCCGCGCGATCCAGGGCGCCGGCGGCGGCGGGCTTTTCGCCCTGGCGCAGACCGTCATCGGCGACCTCGTGCCGCCACGCGAGCGGGCACGCTATGCGGCCTGGATCTCGGGCACCTGGGCAGTCGCCAGCATCGCCGGGCCCTTGCTCGGCGGCACGTTCGCCGAACATCTCCATTGGTCGCTGATCTTCTGGATCAACATTCCGCTCGGCATCCTGGCCATGGCCATCATCAACAAGCCGCTGCGCAAGCTGCCGGTCGCGGCAAGACGGCATCGCATCGACGGGCTCGGCGCGCTGCTTCTCGTCGCCGCCACGGCCCTGCTGCTTCTGGCGCTGAACTGGGGTGGCAGCGAATACCCCTGGCTATCGACGGAGATCCTGGGGCTCGTCGCCAGTTCCTTGGTCCTGTGGGGCGCCTTTGCGCTGCGGCTGCTGCGCGCAACCGAGCCGCTGATTTCGCTCGAGGTGCTGAGCAACCCGATCGTCCTTGCCGGCACGCTCTCCATGTTCCTTCTGCAGGCGGCCAATATCGGCCTGTCTGTCTACTTGCCGGTCTATCTCCAGTCGGTCATCGGCCTGTCGGCAAGCGAATCCGGCACCGCCCTCCTGGGGCTGATGCTTGGCACGGTGGCCGGCGCGACATTCAGCGGGCGCACCATTCCGCGTTTCGTCCATTACAAGCGGATCGCCATCTTCGGATTGGCCTTCGCCGTTCTATGCCTCGGCGCCCTCAGCCTGGTGGCGGGGCACGCCTCGCTGCTGGTTGTCGAGATCCTGACGACATGCGTCGGGCTCGGCAGCGGAACCACCTTTCCGGTGGCCACGGTGTCTGTCCAGAACGCAGTCGACCCCAGGCACCTTGGCGTCGCCACCGGCGTTCTGACGTTCCTGCGCTCGCTGGGCAGTGCGCTCGGCGTTGCTATCCTCGGTGCGGTCGCCCTGGGCAACGGGCTGCCGCTGGCGGGCGAAGGCGCGCAGGCGACCGGCGCCGGTGCCGAAGCTGCCGCCTTCGGGCTGATCTTCGTCGCCGCCGTGGTGATGTTGATCATGGCGCTGCTGACGCTAAGCCTGATGCCCGAAAAACCGCTGCGCGGCCATCCCGAGGCCCCCGTGCTGGCGGACTGAAGCGATACGCGTCAGGAGGCCTCCGCCACACCGAGCTTCTTCTGCAGGCTGGTCGACGAGGTCGTGTATTGGAAGACGATGCGTTCGCCCGGGCTGACGATGCGCTTGGCGGCTTGGGCCATCAGCGCGACCTCGTGAAAGCCCGACAGGATGAGCTTCAGCTTGCCGGGATACCAATTGATGTCGCCGACCGCGAAGATGCCCGGGACCGACGTCTGGAACTTCTCGGTGTCGACCGGAATCAGGTTCTCGTGAAGGTTGATCCCCCATTCCGCGATCGGTCCGAGCTTCATGGTCAGGCCGAAGAAGGGCAGCATCCGCGTGCAGGGAATTTCGATGTCGCCCTCCGGCCCCCTGATCAGGGCGGACGACAGTTGGCCGTCGGCGCCGGTCAAGCCGGTCACTTGCCCGACCTGGAAATCCAGCTGCTTCATTTCCTGCATGGCGTACATCTTGTTGACGCTGTCGGGGGCGGCGCGGAACTCCGGGCGCCGGTGGACCAGGGTCACGCTTTTTGCCACCGGCTGCAAATTGAGCGTCCAGTCCAGCGCCGAATCGCCGCCGCCAACGATAACGAGGTCGTGGCCGCGAAAGTCTTCCATCCGGCGCACCGAATAGAAGACGCTCTTGCCCTCATAGGGTTCGATGCCCGGGATGGGCGGGCGTTTCGGCTGGAACGAGCCGCCGCCGGCGGCGATCACCACCACCTTGGCCTCGAACACCTCGTTCTCGTCGGTGGTGACGCGAAAGCCGCCGTCCTCCAACCTCTCCAGGCTGGAGACCATGCGATTGTAGGTGAAATCAGGCTTGAACGGCGCGATCTGCTCGAGCAGCTTGTCGACCAGCCCTTGCGCCGAGATCGACGGCCAGCCGGGAATGTCATAGATCGGCTTTTCCGGATAGAGTTCCGCGCATTGGCCGCCGGGCCGGTCGAGGATGTCGATCAGGTGGCACTTCATGTCGAACAGGCCGAGCTCGAACACGGCGAACAGGCCGACCGGCCCTGCCCCGACAATGAGTACGTCTGTCCTGGTGATGCCGGTCATGGTGCGCGCCTCGCTGCTGGATTGGCGTGAGACTGCATGACCTCCGGCTTGCTGCCAAGCGGCAGCCGCAAAAATCAGAGCTGCGAACTCGGGTTGCAAGGGATGGACGACTGCCAGTCCGGCTGCCCCGCCACCTTTTCATGGCAGGGCAGCTTCTCACGATAGGAATTTTTTCTTGACGGGGTGCCCGCAACTATGGTAGATATTTGGTTATGGTGCTGAGTTGCGCCGGAGGCCCGCCGCACAGGCGGGTTTTCCATTCAAGGCGACGTCAACAGCCGGCCCCCAAGGAACCCCCTGCCCGGATTCATTGCCTCGGGCAAAAATCGGCTTTTAGCCTTGGCGCTCGGGCACCCGCACCACCAGTCCGTCGAGCGCGTCGCGCACCTTGATCTGGCACGATAGCCGCGAATTCGGCTGGACGTCGTAGGCAAAGTCCAGCATGTCCTCTTCCATTGCTTCCGGCTCGCCGACTTCCGCCGTCCAGGCCTCGTCGACATAGACGTGGCAGGTTGCACAGGCGCAGGCGCCGCCGCACTCCGCTTCGATACCCGGCACGGCATTGCGGATGGCGTTTTCCATGACCGTCGAGCCGTTCTCGGCATCCACGTCGAAATGTGTGCCGTCATGGGCAATGAAGGTCAGTTTGGTCATTTGTCACCTGAGGGAGTTTCCGCCGAGATAATCACTCGGGCACACAAGTCAACTGCGGCGAGAAAGCGCCGCTCGGTGACGTTTTTCCGCAAACGGGTCTAGCGGTTGATGGCGGCGATGAAATCGCGCACTTCGTCGATCAGTTTGCCGAGCCGCGTAAGCGTCTGGCTGTCTTCCGGCTGCCGTTCTATCTCGGTGGCGCAATCGGCAATGGCAAAGGCCCCGACACCACGCGCCGAACCCTTCAGGCCGTGCGCCAGGAGCAGCCGGTCCTTGATGTCCGCATCGACTATCCTGTCGCGCACCGACAGCGCCTGTTGTACAAAGAGCGCCAGCACCTCCTGTTCGAGGCCGCGGTCGCCCATCGTCTGCCGCGCAAGGTGTGCCAAATCGATCGGTCGGGACCGCCTCGTTCCCGATACATCGCCCCCGGGCATTGAGAAGGCAATGCCGCTTTCGCCACGCATGAACTCGAACTCCGCTTCTTCGGCCGCCTGAAAAACTAGGCGAATCCAATGGACAACGGGTTAATGGATGGCCGGAAAAAATGTTGCGAAAGCGGCGCCGGAATCACGCTTCCGTTAACCTTATATTTAAAGTTTTACGTATCCCGCGGAATGCATGTTTTCTTTACCCCCCTGTGTCATTACGATACGAGGGGTCCATTTTCAGCCTCCTGCGCGTGGGTGCGACAACCAAAATCATAAGCCCGCGGCAGCTAGTACAGGGTAGCGAAGGCATGGCGAAGAAAACAACGACGACCAGATCTCTGGACAACGATGTGGCCAGGGAACTCGAGAAGGCACTCGATCTCGACCTCAGCGGCGACACCGGCAGCGGCGACCTCGATATAGCGGCCTCGATGGAAGATCTGGAAGCGCAGATATCCCAGGCCGCCGACGAATTGGCGCGCGAGGGACGCAATCAGACGCAGGCACCCGTCGTCAACCAAGCCCAGGCCGCGAATCCCGCGCCAAAGACCAGACCCGCCGAACTGCGCCCCGTCGAAACACGCAATGGCGGTCAGCCCGCCGGCTTCTCGCCGGCCAATGACGATCGTCAGAAGGATTACAAGACGCTTCTGCACAGCCTCAACCGGCGCGCCTCGAACACGATCTACTGGGTTATCGCCTTCGTTTCGCTGGCCTGGATCGCCGGCGCGGGCGGATTGGCCAACCTCCTCTTCGGGCCGAGCATCTGGAGGATCCGCACGCTCGACCAGTTCTTCGCCCGTCCCGAACTGATCGGCCTTGCTGTCGCGGCCATCGTGCCGGTCATCCTGTTCTGGGCCTTCGCCGCCATGATTCGCCGCGCGCAGGACATGCGCATCGCCGCCCAGTCGATGACGGAAGTGGCCTTCCGCCTTACCGAGCCGGAAAACATGGCCCAGGATCGCGTCATGATGATCGGCCAGGCCGTCCGCCGCGAGGTGGCCGCCATGGGCGAAGGCATCGAACGCACGCTGGCCCGCGCCGTCGAACTGGAAACGCTGGTCCACAGCGAGGTCAACCAGATCGAGCGCTCCTATTCGGAAAACGAAACCCGCATCCGCTCGCTCGTCGACGGGCTCGGCAGCGAGCGCGAGGCGGTCGTCAGCCATGCGGAGCGGGTTCGCGCTTCGATCGCCGGCGCGCACGACACCCTCAAGGACGAAATCGGCGCTGCCAGCGACCTCATCCGCGACAGCATTCTCAATGCATCGACCAAACTGTCGATGACCATCACCAATTCCGGCGACACGCTTATCGACCGCATCAACGAAAGTTCGCTGTCGATCTTCGATTCGGTGGAAGGACGGCTCGACACCATAACCGACAAGCTTTCGACTTCCGGCGAGGCTTTCGCCAGCCTGCTCGACACGCGCATCGCCAAGCTGACGGACACGACAGACGGCCTGACCCGGTCGTTGACCGACCTGCTCGACGATCGCACCAACGGCATGGTGTCGCTGCTTGGTGGCGCCGCGCGCACACTCAATTCGGAATTCGAGGCCAGCCTCAACGGCATCGAGCGCACGCTCGCCGAGCGCGGCCAGGCGCTGATCAGCGAGTTCCAGACCCGCGCCGAGGCTCTCGACACCGGCACGCAGAAGCTCAACGCAGCACTCGAAGCCCGTGCCCGGCAGATCAACGAAACGCTGGTCGAACGCGCGCGCGAAATCGCCCACACCTTCGCCGAGAGCAAGGACACGCTGACGGCGATGATCGACCAGGGCAAGACCCAGATCGGCGCCGACATGGCCGATATCGTCACGTCGACCTCGTCCATGCTCGAAGCGCGCGCCAGCGATTTCGCCGGACGCATGGAAGCGGCGCGCCACGTCGTCTCGCGCTCGTTCGATGCCGATATCCAGCGGCTTGCCGATGCCCGCGTGGGCATAGAGGAAGCGGTCGAAAATCACAGCCGCAGCCTTTCCGAGAGCCGCGAGCGCATGGCGGCCGCGATGCAGGCCGATCTGGCCAAGTTCGCCGAGAGCCGTGCCGGCATCGATGCTGCGGTAACCGACCAGGTGCAGAAGCTGGCCGAAGGCCGCAGCCTGATCGCGCGCGCTCTCGAAGAAGATCTGCGCAAGGTCAACGAATCGCGCGCTGCCATCGACGCTTCGCTCGGCAGCCACCTCGAAAGGCTGGAAGAAGGCCGCAACCGGCTCTCCCAGGCTCTCAACGAAGACTCCGGAAAGCTGGTGCAAGCCCGTACAATCATTGACGAAATGGTTGCTGGACATGTTGGCAAGCTGGCCGAGGGCCGCAACATTCTCTCGCGCGCGCTCGAAACCGACCTCGGCAAGCTCGTGGACACGCGCGCCGATATTGATGGCCTTGTCGCCGGTCAGGTCGAGAAGATCGCCGAGGGCCGCGCGGTACTCGCCAGGGCGCTGGAGAACGACATCGCCGGCATCAAGGACCTCATCGAGGCGCATTCGGCGAAACTGGCGGAAGACCGCTCGCAGCTCGGCCGTTCGCTGGAGGACGATCTGTCCAGCATACGCGGGCTGATCGAGGACCATTCGGGCCGCCTGGCCGAGGATCGCAGCCTGCTGTCGCAGACCCTTGAAGCCGACCTTGCCAAGCTCGCCGAGAGCCGCTCGAGCATCGACGGCCTGGTCGCCGGTCAGGTCGAGAAACTGGCCGAAGGCCGCGATATTCTCAGGCGGGCGCTGGAATCCGACCTCAACGCGATCAAGGGCGTCATATCGAGCCAGTCCGAGAGGCTGGCCGAGGACCGCGGGCAGCTGTCGCGGGTTCTCGAGGCGGACTTGCAGAACGTGAACAGCGTCATTGCCGACCACATGAACAAGCTGGTCCAGGACCGTTCGACCTTGTCGAAAGCGCTTGAGGAGGACCTCGCCAAGCTGGCCGAGAGCCGCTCGAGCATCGACGGGCTGGTGGCCGGCCAGGTCGAGAAGCTGGCCGAAGGCCGCGACATCCTGCGCCGTGCGCTGGAAGCCGATCTCAATACGATCAAGAACACCGTCGCCGACCAGTCCCAGAAACTGGTCGAAGATCGGGGACAATTCGCCCGGGCGCTCGAAGCCGACCTCGAAAACGTCAACACTCTCGTCAACAGCCACTCCGAAAGGCTTGTCCAGGATCGTTCGGCGCTGTCGAAGGCACTCGAAGACGATCTGGAAAACGTCAACGGACTGGTCAATAGCCACTCCGAGCGGCTTGTCCAGGAGCGTTCGGTGCTGTCGAAGGCACTCGAGGACGATCTCGCCAAGCTGGCCGAAAGCCGCTCGAGCATCGACGGCCTTGTCGCCGGCCAGGTCGAGAAGCTGGCCGAAGGCCGCGACATCCTCAAGCGCGCGCTGGAGGCCGATTTGCAGAGGCTGTCGGAGAGCCGTGGCGATCTCGACGGCATCATCGCCGGACATGTCGGCAAGCTGGCCGAAGGCCGCGACGTGCTGAGCCGCGCGCTGGAAGACGATCTCGGCAGGCTCGCCGAGACCCGCAAGGATATCGATCGTTCACTGTCGGGTCACATCGACCAGATCGCGGCCAGGAGCACCGACATCTCCGCTGCGATCGCCGCCGACGTGGACAAGATCGAGCAGGCGTTCAGTCGCCAGACCGGCATCATCGAGGAGCGTGCGGGCACCATGGAGCGTGCGCTGTCGACAGGCGTCGACAATGTGCGCAACGTGCTCGAGAAGAGCGCCGTCTTCGTGGCCGGCGCCTTGCGCGAGAAGGTCCTGGAAGTCACCAGCGTCCTGCATGAGCAGGCGGGCCAGGCCTTCTCCGATGCGGATCGCAAGATCGCCGAGCGCGCCGAGCAGACCTCGGCCGCCCTGCTGGCTCGAGCCGAAGACATCGCCCGCACCTTCGAGGAGGCGGATCGCCGTCTCCACGCCCGTGCGGAAGACACGTCGAGCGCCTTGCTTGCCCGCGCGGACGATGCGTCCAGTTCCTTGCTGGCGCGAGCCCATGAAACCGCCGATCAGCTTGCCGCCCGTGCAAGCGAAATCGCCGGCACGTTCGACGCGGCCGACCAGAAGCTGGCCGCCCGCGCCCAGGAGACCGCCGACCAGTTGGCGGCTCGGGTGAGCGAGATTGCCGGCACCTTCGACGCGGCCGACCAGAAGCTGGTTGCCCGGGCCGTCGAAACGGCACAGTCGCTGGCCGCCCGCGCCGGCGATATCCTGCGCAATTTCGAAGGCGCCGATCAGCGGCTCGGCATGCGCATCGGCGAATCGGCCGAAGCTCTTGCCGCGCGTGCAGCGGATCTCGGCCGCATCTTCGACGCCGCCGACCAGCACCTGGTCTCGCGCATCGCCGAAGGTTCGGAAGCGCTGTCAGGCCGCGCCTCCGAAATCGCCCGCATCTTCGATGATGCGGACAACCGACTGGTTTCCCGCATCGCCGCCAGCACCTCGACCATCGGCGAACATGCGCAGAGCATCGTTGGCGCCTTCACCAGCACGGAGCAGAGGGTCGCCGACCGTGCGCGCCAGACCGGCCAGGAACTGGCCGCGCATGCCCGTGAAATCGAGCAGGCGCTCGCCGGCGCCGACGAGCGGCTCGCATCGACCGCGGCAACGGCTGCTGCCCGCGTCGAAGAGCAGATAGCCAGCGTCGAGAACCGGCTAGCCCATACCGCCGAGACGATGGGCCAGAAGCTCAACGAGCAGGTGTCGAGCGCCGAAGCGCAACTCGTGTCGCGCGCCAATGTCATCGCGGAGACCTTCACCGCGGTCGGCCAGCATATCGGCCAGAGCACCAACGACGCCGCCAAGACGATCGGCGCCAACACCCGCGAGCTCAACACCATGCTCGCGGCACGGTCGGCGGAGATGTCGAAGATCCTCGACGAGACCGCGCGGCCGCTGGTCGAGCGTTTCGCCCAGGGCGGCTCGGAACTGCAAAAGAGCATGGAAGAGGTCACCGAACGTGCCGCCGAGAAGCTGCGCAGCGAAAACGCAGCCCTCGTCAACGCGCTCGCCAGCCGCACCGCCGAGACCCTTTCGGCGGTCGAAGGTGCCCGCTCGTCGCTATCCGACAGTGTCGCCGACCTGATCGGCCGAATGACCACGTCGAGCGCGCAGCTCGGTCAGCTGATCGAACAGGCCGCGGCCAATCTCGGCCAGGTCGACGAACGCCTGACCGGCAGCACGCAAAGCTTCGCGGCAACCACCGAGAAAGCGGCGCAGACCTTCGCCAGCTCGGCAAGGCTGGTCGATTCGAACACGACAAGGCTGACGGAACTGTCGTCGTCGACCTTGCGCGAGGTCGCGTCGATCGCCACCAAGTTCGATGAACACAGCCGCCTGCTCGCCGGTGCTTCGGACCTCCTGAGCTCGGCCCAGAGCAACCTCGAACACACGCTAGAAAGGCAGTCTTCACTCGAGGATCTCGCTGTCGGCCTGGTCAAGAAGTCGGAGGATCTCGAAAGGGTCATGCGCTCGTTCGAGAATCTGGTCGGCCAGACGCTGCAAAATGCGGAAGGCAGGACGCTGGAATCGGCCGACAAGATCCGCAACGCCATCACCGACGTCGTCGATTCGGCAACCAAGCGCTTCTCCGACGCGACCGAGGAGATGCGCCGCACCGCCGGCGCCATCAAGAGCGAGCTCGACCTCACCCGCGCCGAGCTCAAGAAAGGCGTCATCGAGATGCCGGAAGAGGCCAAGGAATCGACATCGGCCATCCGCCGCGCGGTTTCCGAGCAGATCAACGCCCTGAAGGAGCTTTCGGACATCGTTGCGAAGTCCGGCCGCAGTGGTGGAGAGCCCTTGGAATCGCGCAATCTGCGCCCGGCGCCGCAAGCCCCGGCAGCGTCCCGCGCGGCAGAGCCGCCGCGCCGCGCTCCCGCGCCACAGCCGGAACTTCGCGCGCCGCAGGCGCCGTCGGGCGGCACGGCGCTACGCGGCACGCTTGACCTGGAGCGCCCCGCCGACACGGCGCCGCGCCAGCGTCCCGACGCCGGCGCCCGCACGCAACAGGGCGGCTGGGTGCGCGATCTCCTGAGCGGGGCGTCACGCGAGGACGAAGCCAAGCCGGCAACACCCGCCGACGCGCCGCGCGCCGCCCCTGCCCAGCGCTCGCCGCTTCATGTCGTGGAATCACTGAACTCGCTGTCCGTCGACATCGCACGGGCCATCGATCACGATGCGTCGATCGAACTGTGGAACCGGTACCGGCGCGGCGAGCGTGACGTGTTCACGCGGCGGCTCTATACGCTGAAGGGCCAGCAGACGTTCGACGAGATCCGTCGCAAGTACCAGACGGAGGCAGAGTTCCGCGCTGCCGTCGACCGCTATTGCGATGATTTCGAGAAGCTGCTGAAGGACGTGTCGCGCAACGACCGCGACAACATCATGGCACAGACCTACCTGACATCGGATACAGGCAAGGTCTACACCATGCTGGCCCACGCCAGCGGCCGCCTGCACTAGGCAGCGGCAGACAGCCAATGAAAAAAGGCGGGAGACTTGTCTCCCGCCTTTTTGCTTGGAAGGGTGGACGTCGCATCCGGGACTGGATCTCTGACTTGTGAAGACGGCGATCATATTCGACTGCGAGTTTCTTTGCCTTGAGGGCTCGCAACGCAGATTCTGGTGCGCGGCCCACGATCCCGACCCGGTCATCGCGCAGATCGGCGCGGTCAGGCTTGGGCTCGAAGACGACTTTCCCGTCCTGGGCACGCACAAGGCCTATGTCAGACCGATCGACCGGTTTGGCAGGAGATACGCGCTCGACCCTTTCTTCACCGAACTGACTGGCATCACAGAAGAAAAGCTGGAGATCGAGGGGGTCGCGCTAGGAGAAGCCCTTGTTGACGTCGATCGTTTCTCCAATGGGGCGCGATTTTGGTCCTGGGGCAAGGACGAACTGAACATGATAGCCATCAGCTGCTATATCGCAGGCATCCCCGCCTCCATCCCGGCCGCCCGTTTTGACCATACCGTAAAGCTGCTGATCTCGGCCGGGATGCCGATCGAGGACCTGGCAAGGACGCCGAGCAACAAGCTTGCCGATTATTATGGCGTTCAACACCCGCCATTGCAGGGACACGATGCGCTCGATGACGCGCTGTCCGTAACCTACACCCTGCAGCACCTGATGAAGGCCGGAAAGCTGCGGCCGGACGCCTTCGACCGCTTGTAGCCTGGTGGCTGGCGCCCGCCCGGGATCGCCGCTCAGACCGCCGAATCGGTCCAGCGCACGATCTGTTTGGCCGCGTCGCCGAAAGCAGCATCGAGCGCGCCGACATAGCCTTGGTTGCCGCTGCCCGAGACGGGCGCGGTCGCCGTAAAGCTCTTGGACGCACGCACCTCGCCGTTGCGGTCGTTGAGGATGCGCACGAACAGGTCGACTTCGGCATGATCGCCGCCGTCGACACGGACTTCGAACGAACGAATCTCGACGATGACCTGGTAGTCGATCGCCAGTCCCTCGCCCGGCTTGCCCACGCCGGCGAAGCTGCCCGAGCGCTGGAACGTCTCGGCCAGCCGAGCCTGCACGATCAGCGGCAGCCGGTCCGCCCATTGCGCGCCCTTGAGGTACTGGATCGAGCGCGGGGACGGTTTTATGACGATGTTCTGGCTGTCCAGCGCCTTGAGCGCGGATGGCTGGGCGATCAGGATCTGGCGGCGGCTGTGGCCATGCGCCTCGACCGACGGCGCCGACAGTTCGAACGTGTCAAGCGGCGCAGGCCCGCCGCCCGGCAGCGCGGCACAACCGGCAAGGGTCAAGGCAAGCAAGGCCACGCCCGATCTGAACACAATCGTCGACTTCACGCGCGATCCCTGCTGTCCCCGGCCTCACTATCCCTGGATTGTAACAACAACCCGCGGATGCAGACACTGTTTCTGCGGCGAGCCGAGACCGAAGTCAACGCCGCGCCCTGCCATCGTACTGCCGAACCTCGCCCTCGCCGCCCGACAGGATGCGCTGCGGATTGCGGCTGAGGTCGGTAACCGCCTCCTCGATGCGGCTGATTGAACGGCGGCTGTCCTGAACCAGCGCCTCGACATTCGAAAGGCCCTGGCCGGAGAACCGGGCTATATTGTCGGTGATGACGCCAAGCCGCGAATTCAGCGTATCGGCAACCTGCTTGAACGACCTCAGCGTGTCCCTGGCGTCCGCCATCACGCCGTCCGCCTGCCCCGAACCGAGCAGCTTGTCGACTTTGGCCAGGATGCCGTCGACGCGCACCGAGGCGTCGTTGAGCCGTTGCGCGAGCTGCCTTGCATCCTTGATCGTCTCGTCTATGTCGTCCGCCCGGTTCGCGAATTTGCCGGTCACCTCGGCGATGTCCGAGGCGGCCTTGTCGGCGCTTTCGCTTGCCTTCTGGATGTTCGCCAGCGCCGTGCGCACTTGCGCCGGATCGATGCCGTCGAGCACGCCGTCGACCTTGGCCAGCGTACCTTGTGTCTGCTTGGCGAAATCATTGACCGATCCCACGGCCGTATCGACATTCCTGATCACGCCATCGAGCTGTTTGGACGTTTCCTTGAGGTTGCCGGTCACCGTATCGACATTGGCGACGATGCTCTTGATCTTGTCCTTGTCGACGGCATTGAGCAGCCCTTCGGCCGCCTTCAGCGTGCCGTCGAGCTTGCCCGAGACGCCCTTCAGCTCATCGGACAGCGCGCTGACCGCGGACAGGAACTTGTCGACGCCATCGGAATTCCTGGCCAGCGCGTCGGAGAACGTCTGCACATTCTGCACGGTCTGCGTCAGCGGCCCGCGCACATCCTTGGTGAACCCCTCCAGCTGCGTCAGCACCGTGTCGGCGCGCGTGAAGATGTTCTGCGCCGTCTGCAAAAGATTGGTCACCGCCGACGGGTTGGCCACGATCTCGGCGACCTTGCCTTCCTTTTCGGCCTGGTCGAGAAGTTTTACTTCCTTGGGGTCGGCCCCTTTGAGTTCGATATTGGCCTGTCCGGTCAGGCCGGCCAGGCCGATATCGGCCTGCGTCGATTTGGTGATCGGCGTCATGCGGTCGATCTCGGTGTCGGCGATTGCGACCGTCGGATTGTCGACATCGATATAGACGCGCCTGACGTCGCCGACCTTGACGCCGTTGAACAGCACGAAGCTGCCGCGGCCAAGTCCGGAAGCCGAGCCAGGGATGCGCACGCGCAACAACGTGGTCTCGCCTTTGTCGCCGATCGCCGCCGTCCAATAGACGAAGCCGAACGCCGCCAGGATCGCCACCAGCGTGAAGATGCCGACAATAACGTAGTTGGCTCTGGTTTCCATTGCTTCACTTATGGCTATGCGCGCGCGGCAAGATCAAGTTGCCGGGCTCGTTTTCCGCGGAAATACGATTTTACCCACGGTTCTTCACTCTTCAGCATGTCGTCTATGGTGCCTTCGACCAGCACTTTCTTCTTGCCGAGCACGGCGACGCGGTCGCAGGCGGTGAAAAGCGTGTCGAGATCGTGGGTCACCATGTAGACGGTCAGGTCCATCGTATCGCGCAGCTTGACCACCAGCTCGTCGAATTCCGCCGCGCTGATCGGATCGAGGCCCGAGGTCGGCTCGTCGAGGAAGACGATGTCGGGATCGAGCGCCAGCGCGCGAGCCAGTGCCGCGCGCTTGATCATGCCGCCCGACAGCTCGGACGGGAATTTCTGCGCCGCGTCCGGCGGCAGCCCGACCAGTTCGACCTTGAGCATCGCCAGTTCGTCCATCAACTTGCGCGGCAGGTCGAGATATTCGCGCATCGGCACCTGGACGTTTTCCAGCACCGTCAGCGCCGAGAACAGCGCGCCGTGCTGGAACAGCACCCCAAGGCGCATGTCGATGCGCAGCCGTTCGGCATCGTCGGCCTTTTCGATATCCACGCCGAACAGCTTGATCGTGCCGGACTGCTTGCGCGTCAAACCAAGGATGGTGCGCAGCAGAACTGATTTGCCGGCGCCCGAAGCGCCGACGAAACCGAGGATCTCGCCGCGCCAGATATCGAGCGACAGTTTGTCGAGGATCAGGTTGTCGCCGAAGGAAACGGTGATGTCATGCGCCGAAAGCACGACCTCGCTGTCATCCGCGCCCTCCTTGGCCCTGGTCTCGATGCCGTTTCCCATCGCCATTTCAGAACTCGATCGCTGCATAGAACATGGCGAAAAGCCCGTCGAGGATGATGACGACGAAGATCGATTTCACCACCGAGGCGGTCACGTGCTGACCAAGCGATTCGGCGCTGCCGCCGACCTTCATGCCCTCGACCGAGGCGATGGTGCCGATGATCATGGCCATGAACGGCGCCTTGATCAGGCCGGCGAAAATGGTGCTGAGGTCGATGGCAACGCGCAGCCGATCGATGAAGGCGGCGGGTGCGATGTCGGAATAGAGCCAAGCCGCGAGGATACCGCCGCCGAGTGCGGCAAAATTGGCGATGATGGTCAGGCAAGGCAGGGCGATCACCAGCGCCACCAGGCGCGGAAAGACCAGCACGCCGATGGGGTTAAGCCCGATGACCTTCAGCGCATCCACTTCCTCGCGCATCTTCATCGAGCCGATTTCGGCGGTGATGGCGCTGCCCGAGCGGCCGGCGATCATGATTGCCGTCATCAGCACGCCGAGTTCGCGCAGGATCAACACGCCGACGAGGTCGACGACGAAGATGTCGGCGCCGAAATAGCTGAGCTGGTAGGCGCCCTGCTGGGCAACGATGGCGCCGACGATCGCCGACATCAGCACCACCACCGGAATGGCTCCGACGCCCATGCGGTCGATCTGGTTGAAGATCGCCGCCGGATTGACGGCATGGCCGCGGCCGAGCTTCATCTGCGCGCCACGGATCGTGGCGCCCAGTATGTTCATCGAGGCGAGAAAATCGTCGCGCATTTCGTAGACGCGGCGGCCGACCGCCTCCAGCGTGCGAATGACGATGTTGGGCGGCCCGACCGGCCCCGATTCGGGCTCGCGCCGCACCGCATCGCCGACCGCGCCGAGCAGGATCGAGGCAACGTCGCTCTGGCCCTGCAACCTGACCTCGACGCCCTTCTTCTCGAAAGCGCTGACCAGGCGGTCGATCAGCCAGGCGCCGGCGGTATCGATCTTCTCGATATGCGAAAGATCGAGCGCCAAGGTATTGAAACCGCTCCGTTTCTCGATTTTGCGCATCTCTGCGTCGATCGCGGCCACGGTGCGCGTCGTCCAGATTCCCGAGAAGGCGCAGCCGAGAACGCCTGCTTCCTCACCGACCGACACGCGCGGTTCGTGGTCAGCCTCCGAGGCGGTCTTGCCGCTTGCGTCGCGCTTGCCGATGGTCAACATGGCGTCCTGTTTAGCCTGACGGGTCCGGCCTTGTCGATTTGCCGACGACCCTTCTCGCACAGCCGGAGCAGAAAATTATGGCGCGTGTCATTTCGGTCGAGGCCGAGCGTTTTCCAATCGCCGGCACCTTCACCATTTCGCGTGGTTCGAAGACCGAAGCCGAAGTGATCACCTGCACGATCAGCGAAGGCGATTACACGGGCCGTGGCGAATGCGTGCCGTACAAACGCTATGGCGAGACCATGGACGGGGTTCGCGCCGCGATAGAGGCCATGCGCGGGCAAATCTCTGCTGGCATGGACCGGACAGCCCTGCTCGGCGCCATGCCGGCAGGCGCGGCGCGCAACGCCATCGATTGCGCCTTGTGGGACCTGGAAGCCAAGATCAGCGGCAAGGCGGTGGCGGACGTAGTCTGGCCGGCTCCTTTGCATCAGCTCGAGACGGCCTACACGCTGTCGCTGGGCGAACCCGAGGCGATGGCGGCGCAGGCCCGTGCCAATGCGGCGCGGCCGCTGCTCAAGGTCAAGATCGGCGGCGACAACGACATCGCGCGCATCCGCGCCGTCCGGCAGGCCGCGCCCGACAGCCGCATCATCCTCGACGCCAACGAGGGCTGGAACGATGACACCATCGCCGCGAACCTCGCCTTTGCCGCCGAGCAAGGCATCGCGCTTATCGAACAGCCGCTGCCGGCGGGCCATGACGGCATCCTGCGCCACATCGCGCATCCGGTGCCGATCTGCGCGGACGAGAGCGTGCATGAGGCGGGGGATCTGGCCGCGCTCGCCGGTCTCTACGATGCCGTCAACATCAAGCTCGACAAGTCGGGCGGGCTGACGGCGGCGCTCGTGCTGCGCGACCGCGCCCGCGAACTGGGTTTCGGCGTCATGGTCGGCTGCATGGTCGGCACGTCGCTGGCGATGGCGCCGGCGGTGCTGCTCGCCCAGGACGCCGATTTCGTAGACCTCGACGGACCGCTGCTGCTTGCGCGGGATCGTGTGCCCGGCCTCGCCTATGAGGGATCCTTGGTTTCACCGCCCGATCCGGCGCTTTGGGGCTGAGCGCGCCGCGAGTCCGACCAGCACCAGGCCGATGATCGCGATCGGGATCATGGCCAGGAAGCCGTCGACCCCGAAACGGTCGTAGAGCGGGCCGGAGGCGAGCGTCACGGCGGCCATGAAGAAGCCGTTGAAGAAATAGGCGATGCCCTGTGCGGCACCGGTGCGCTCTTCCGAGACCGTTTCGCCGATCATTTTCTGCAGGCCGATCAGCACCATGGCCACCGACACCGAATGCAGGGTCTGGACGCCGAAAAACCCGGCGACGCCGAGGCCAAGCGGCCAGATCAGCGGAAAGGCGATCCAGCGCACGACCGCGCCGATGCCGGCAATCACCATCACCCTGACGACCGACACGGAGGCGAATATGCGGTTGAAAAACACGAACATGCAGACTTCGGCCACCACGCCCCACGCCCACAGAAGCCCGACGACGGTGTCGCCGATGCCGATCGACTTCCAGTAGATCGACACGAAGCCGTAAAGGAAGGCGTGGCTGGCGGTGAGGATGCCGACCCCGAGGGTGAAATAGACGAAATAGGCATTGAAGAGGCTCGGCGCCGAATGCTGGATCTCCGCGGCCGAAAGCGGTGAGGCAAGGCGCGGCCGCCCAAGGCGCGGCGCAAGCAGCGCGGCAACGAGCGCGGCACCCAGTGCCGCGAAAATGATCGCCGGGACGGCTTGCGCCCCTGCCGCGGTCAGGATGAAACCACCGGCCACGTTGGCGCAGAGATAGGAGATCGAACCCCACTTGCGCATGCTGGTGTAGTTGGAGCCGAAGCGGCGCACGCCCGAAAGCGCGAGCGAATCGGCCATCGGCGAATGCGGTGTCCATACGATCGTCAGCGCCAGCGACACCGCAAGCACGACGGCGTAGGAGGCCGGCAGAAAATAGCCGGCGGAAATGATCATCGATGCCGCGACGAGCGCGATATAGACGTCGGCGCGGTCCCTCGCCCGGTCCGCGAGCGCGGTGAGCAGCGGCGTCGTCACGACGCGCAGGAACATCGGAGCCGCCAGGATGACGGCGATCTGCTCGGCGTGAAAACCTTTCGCCTGCAGCCACAGCGGGAAGTAAGGCAGATGCGTGCCCTGCGACACGAACAATGTCGCGAAGATCAGGCTCATGCGCAGTTCGAAATGGCGAGGCTTGACGAGCTGTTCGGGTGAAAGCGGCGGCAGCGGCATGAATCGATCCAATAACGCTGCCGTCCACGAACGGCGAGCAGTGTGGATTGACCCTTAACATGAGGAAAAACCGGACGAAACCGATTGGCCTAATCGATTAACACCGGAATCTGTGCCTGGCACCCGCAGTCAGGCGGCCTGCACCACCCGGTCCTCGATCAGCATCGGGATGAAGGGTTCGTCCGGCGCGTCGGGCAAGACATGCGCCCAGGTCAGGATTTCCATCCGGCCGTCGAAATGTTCGACCACCGCCGTGCAGCTTTCCACCCAGTCGCCGGTGTTGATGTACTGGACGTCGCCATAGCTTTCGATCGCGGCATGATGGATATGGCCGCATATGACGCCGTCGACATGCGAGCGCCGCGCCTCGTCGCTGAGCACCATCTGGAACGAGCCGATGAAGTTCACCGCCTTCTTGACCTTGACCTTGGCCCAGGACGAAAACGACCAGTAAGGCAGGCCGAGCAGCTGGCGCAGCCGGGTGATCACACGGTTGACCTGCATGGCGGCGTCGTAGGCGTGGTCGCCGAGATAGGCGAGCCAGCGCTGATTGTGCACGACCGTGTCGAACTGGTCGCCATGAATAACGAGCAGCCGCCTGCCGTCGGCGGTTTCGTGAATGGCGCGGTCGGCGACGACGATGCCGCCGAAATGCACGCCCTGGAACTGGCGGGCGAATTCGTCGTGGTTGCCGGCGATGTAGGTGATGGTGGCGCCCTTTCGCGCCTTGCGCAGCAATTTCTGCACGACGTCATTGTGGCTCTGCGGCCAGTGCCAACTGCGCCTCAGGCGCCAGCCATCGACGATATCGCCGACGAGATAAATGATGTCGGCATCGTGATGTCTAAGGAAATCGATCAGGAAATCGGCCTTTGCCGCCTTCGACCCGAGATGGACGTCGGAGATGAACATGCTGCGGAACGTGCGGGGCTCTTGGCCGGACATCGCGAATTCACCGTTGCTTTCGCGAGCCTATGCCCCGATTCATGCAACAACCGTATGACGGTTGCGATTGGTCCAGCCCAAGAGCTAGCCTGCCGGCGAATCACAGGAGAAATCGTCATGGATCTCGGCATCCGCGGAAAGAAGGCCATCGTCTGCGCTTCGAGCAAGGGGCTCGGAAAAGGCTGCGCCATGGCGCTGGCCGAGGCTGGTTGCGACGTCGTCGTCAACGGGCGCAACGCCGAGCTGGTGGCCAAAACCGCTGCGGAGCTGCGCGAGCGTTACGGCGTGACCGTCACGGAAGTCGTCGGCGATGTATCGAAGCCCGAGGTGCAGAAGGCGCTTCTCGCCGCTTGCCCCGAACCCGACATACTGGTCAACAATAATGGCGGCCCGCCGCTGCGCGATTTCCGCGAGCTCGATCGTGCCAAGATGCTCGAAGGCGTGACCCAGAACATGGTGACGCCGATCGAGCTGGTGCAGGCGGTGATCGACGGCATGGCCGTGCGCGGTTTTGGCCGCATCGTCAACATCACTTCGCTATCGGTCTATGTCCCCATCCCCGGCCTTGATCTGTCGTCCGGCGCGCGCGCCGGCCTGACCTCCTTTCTTGCCGGCGTGGCGCGCACGGTGATCGACCGCAACGTGACCATCAACAGCCTGCTGCCCGGCAAGCTGGATACCGACCGGCTGCGCGGTCCGCACGAGGCCGGCAGCGTTGAAGACCCGACCGCGGCAGCCGCCCGCAAGGCGCGCATCAGTGCCGACGTGCCGGCCAAGCGGCTCGGCACGCCGGAGGAGTTCGGCCAGATCTGTGCCTTCCTGTGCTCGGTCCATGCCGGCTACCTGACCGGCCAGAACATACCGGTGGACGGCGGCCTCTATGTCAGCGCCTTCTGAGACCCGGTAGCGCCGGCGCCGAAGAAATTCCGCTCAAACCCTTGAAATAGATCGCTTATCCCGGCTTCGTCGATGTGAATGGCGATTGCGTCATTTGGCGTCGCGAAAAATCTCGGCCGCATGCTAAGAAGGCGGCACGCAGGATCGCAGGGAGGCCCGGAATGAACGGCGAGAGCAAGAAAACGGCACGTTCGGACCTCGACGAAGCCGCGCTCTACTTCCACAAGCACCCGACGCCGGGCAAGCTCGAAATCCAGGCCACCAAGCCGCTTGGCAACCAGCGCGACCTGGCGCTCGCCTATTCGCCCGGCGTGGCGGCCCCTTGCCTCGAAATCCGCGACGATCCGGCGACCGCGGCCGACTACACGGCGCGCGCCAATCTGGTCGGCGTCGTTTCCAACGGCTCGGCCGTGCTCGGCCTGGGCAATATCGGCCCGCTCGCTTCCAAGCCGGTCATGGAAGGCAAGGCGGTCCTGTTCAAGAAATTCGCCGGCATCGACGTCTTCGACATCGAGATCGACGCGCCCGAGATCGAGCGCATGGTCGAAACGGTGGCGGCGCTGGAACCGACATTCGGCGGCATCAACCTCGAGGACATCAAGGCGCCGGAATGCTTCGAGGTCGAAGAGCGACTGAAGGCCCGGATGGGCATACCGGTTTTCCATGACGACCAGCACGGCACCGCCATCATCGTCGCCGCCGCAGTGCTCAACGGCCTGGAATTCGCCGGCAAAACCATTGCCGACATCAAGATCGTCACTTCGGGCGCGGGTGCGGCGGCATTGGCTTGCCTCAACCTGCTGGTCTCGCTCGGCGCCAAGGTCGAGAACATCTGGGTCACCGACCGTTTCGGCGTCGCCTATAAGGGGCGCACGGATGAGATGGACCGCTGGAAAGACCCTTATGTGAAGGACACGGAGGCGCGCACGCTGGCCGACGTCATATCGGGCGCAGACGTGTTCCTCGGGCTTTCGGCCGCCGGCGTGCTGAAGCCGGAATTGCTCCAGCACATGGCGCCGAAGCCATTGATCCTGGCGCTGGCCAATCCCAATCCGGAAATCATGCCGGAAGTGGCGCGGGCGGCGCGCCCCGACGCGATGATCTGCACGGGCCGGTCCGATTTTCCAAATCAGGTCAACAACGTACTGTGTTTTCCTTACATCTTCCGCGGCGCGCTGGACTGTGGCGCCAGCGCCATCAATGAGGAGATGAAGATGGCCGCGGTGCGGGCCATCGCCGCCCTTGCCCGCGAAGAACCTTCGGATGTCGCCGCGCGCGCCTATTCCGGCGAGACGCCGGTGTTCGGACCCGAATTCCTGATCCCCTCGCCCTTCGATCCGCGCCTCATCCTGCGCATCGCCCCGGCCGTCGCCAAGGCGGCCTGCGACACCGGTGTCGCGACAAGGCCGATCAGCGACTTCTCCGCCTATATCGACAAGCTCAACCGCTTCGTCTTCCGCTCCGGCCTGGTGATGAAGCCGGTGTTCTCGTCGGCCAAGGCGTCGAGCGCCAAGCGCGTCATCTATGCCGACGGCGAGGACGAGCGCGTGCTGCGCGCCGCGCAGGTGGTTTTGGAGGAAGGCATCGCCGAGCCGATCCTGATCGGCCGTCCGCACGTCATCGAGGTGCGATTGAAGCGCTACGGACTGCGCATCAAGCCCGGCGTCGACTTCGGCCTGATCAACCCGGAGGACGATCCGCGCTACCGCCATTACGTCGACCTCCTGATCGAGCTGGCCGGCCGGCGCGGCGTGACGACGGAGGCCGCGCGCACCATGGTGCGCACCGACAACACGGTGATCGCGGCCCTCGCATTGAAGCGCGGCGACGCCGACGCCATGGTCTGCGGCCTCGAAGGGCGTTTCGAGCGGCACCTGCGCAACGTCACGCTGATCATCGGGCCACGAACCGGCATCAAGGACCGGGATCTGTCGACGCTGTCCATGCTGATCTCGCAACGCGGCATCATCTTCCTGACCGACACCCACGTTTCCGTCGACCCCACCGCCGACGAGATCGCCGAAATGACCGTGCTGGCGGCCGAGGAAATCCAGCGCTTCGGCATCGAGCCCAAGGCGGCGCTGCTGTCGCATTCGGATTTCGGCTCGCGCGATTCGCCGAGTGCGCTCAAGATGCGGCAGGCGGCGGCGATCCTGGCGCGCATCGCGCCCGAGCTGCAATGCGACGGCGAGATGCATGCCGATTCCGCGCTGTCGGAACATCTGCGCCAGCGCGTCTATCCGCATTCGCGTCTGAAGGGCGAAGCCAATCTCCTGGTGTTCCCCAACCTCGATTCCGCCAACATCACGCTGACAGCGCTCAGGACCATGATGGATGCCCTGCATGTCGGCCCGATCCTGCTCGGCACTGACAAGCCGGCGCATATCCTGACGCCCTCGGTGACCTCGCGCGGCGTCGTCAACATGACAGCGCTTGCGGTGGTCGAGGCCGCCCACAAGGCGCAGGCTGTCGTCGATCTGGGCTGAACGCCGATTCGGGGGTAAACTGCGGTTTAACCACGAGCACGTAGCGTGCGGCGGAACAATCAGGCGGGTTTCGGGCGGATGATGGGCGAAGGGTGGAAGCAGGCGCATCTTGCCGTGCTGCTTGGCCTGCTGCTTTCGGGCGCCGCCGTTTCCGAGCCGCAGGCTGCCTCGCGTATCTGCCGCCAGCTCGAGGCCGATCTTGCCGCGACTTCGCGCGGCAGTGGCGGTCCGGCCCTGATCCGGAAATATGATGCCGCGATCGACCGGCAACGCGAGCAGATTTCAAAGGCGCGCGGCCAGTCCAGCAGCGCCGGCTGCGGCTTCTCCCTGTTCAGCCGCAATGTCAGCCAATGCGCCGGGTTCAACGCCACCATCGAGCGCATGAACGCCAATCTCGATAGCTTGCAGGCCAAGCGCGCCCGCCTCGCCGGCGGCGGTTCACGGCGTGATCGCGCACGCATCCTGGCCGCGCTCGACACCAATGGCTGCCGCGGGGACGCGGTGGCGCCGCGCCGCGAACCTCCGCGCGAAGCGAAACGGGAACAAGGCAACAGCAATCTGTTCGACCAGCTGTTCGGCGGCAACACACGCCGGCTCGATACGCTCGACCAGTCTGACGATCCCGGTGAAGAGCGCAATGTCCGCCGCGTGCCAGGCCGGTCCGGCATACCGGACTTTCCGGGCGTCGGCGGCGAGTTCCGTACCACCTGCGTGCGCACCTGCGACGGCTACTTCTTCCCGATGTCCAATGCCGCCTCGGTCGGCGATTTCGAGCGCGACCAGAAGAACTGCGAATCGAGCTGTCCCGGCACCGAGATCCAGGTCTTCTATTCGCGCGGCATGGGCGACGATTCGGCCGACATGACATCGTCTGTCACCGGCCGGCCCTACAGCGAGCTGCCGACGGCCTATCTTTACAAGCAACCCAATGTGTCGCGGCCGCCGGCCTGCGGCTGCAACGCCGCGCAGAACTTCCAGATCATCGGCGGCAATCCGCCAAGCCAGCAACAGTCGCGGCCGCGAACGGAGGGCGCCCCGTTCATTCCGGTGCCTGCCTCCAAACCCGATCCAGGTGCCGATCCCGAGACGCTGGCAAACGCCGCCGGCGGGCTGGACCGCGACACCATCAAGCGGCTTGCGGTCAAACCGGTCACATCGCCGGTCTCGGTGTTGCCGCCGGAACAGCGGAAGGTCAGGGTCGTCGGGCCAACGTTCCTTCCCGACCCATCAGCGGCAATAGATCTGCAAGCTCCGGTCCCGAAGTCAGTCCGGTAAGGGCGAGCCTCAGCGGCATGAACAGCGCCTTGCCCTTGCGGCCGGTCGCTTCCCTGATCCTGGCTGTCCAGTCCTTCCAGACGGTCCCGTTCCAAGGCTCCTCGGGCAGCAGATCGATGGCCTGGTGAAGAAAATCTCGATCGGCGTCGGAAAATTCCGGCTTCTCCTGCGGCCCTTCGCGCAGGATGCGCCACCAGCCGACAGCATCGGCCAGCCTGTCGAGATTGCCGCGCACAGCCAGCCAGAACGGTTCCGCCTGCTCGCCCGATATGCCGAGCACCACCAGCCGATTCTGCGCTTCGGAGAAGGGCATTTGGTGCAGCAGCGTCCGGTTGAGCACGAAAAGCTCGTCCGGATCGAACTTTGCCGCCGACTTCGAGGTCGCAGCCGGGTCGAAACGGCTGGCGAGTTCGGCCAGGTCGTGCGCGGCGGCGACATTCTCCGACGTGCCGACGAGCACGGCCAGCGATGCGACCGCCATCGGCTCGATGCCGTCCTCGCGCAGGCTTTCGATGGAGAGTGCGCCGGTGCGCTTCGACAGCCCCTCGCCCGACACCGTGGTTAGCAGATTGTGGTGGCCGAATTCCGGCGGCTCGGCGCCCAGCGCCCGGAACAGCGCGATCTGCACGCCGGTGTTGGTGACGTGGTCGTCGCCGCGAATGACATGGCTGACGCCCATCTCGATATCGTCGACGACGGATGGCAGCGTATAGAGATAGGTGCCGTCCTCGCGCACCAGCACCGGGTCCGACAGCGAGGCTAGATCGACGGTTTCCTGCCCGCGCACCAGGTCATTCCAATGGATTTCGGCGCGCTCCGGCTGCTGCGGATCGCCGGTGAAATTGGGCAGCAGGAAGCGCCAGTGTGGTCGGCGGCCATCGGCCTGATATTCGGCGATCTGTTCCGACGTCAGCGTCAGCGCCTCGCGGCCATAGACCGGCGGCAGGCCGCGCGTACGGCGCACCTTGCGCCTGAGGTCGAGCTCCTCCGGCGTTTCATAGCAGGCATAGAGAACGCCCGACGCCTTCAGCCGCTCGACCGCCGCGTCATAGATCTCGAAGCGACGCGACTGGTATTCGGTGGTGTCGGGAAAGATGCCAAGCCAATGCAGGTCGTAAAGGATGGCGTCGGAAAATTCCTGCTTCGAGCGCGCGACATCGGTGTCGTCGAAGCGCTGGATGAAGCGCCCCTTATGGTTCATGGCGAACAGCCAGTTGAACAGGGCGGTGCGCGCATTGCCGATATGGATGCGGCCTGTCGGCGAAGGGGCGAAACGAACGGTAACTGTCATGAGCGGGGCGTACCGGATGCTTTTGTGATTGACAAGACGCGCCCCCGTGCCGTGCCGCAGACATAGAACATGGCGCAAGCAATGAAAAGACTTGGCGGACGCGGCTCCGCCAGCAATCGCATGTCCCGCGCCGCCCGCCCGTCAGGCCGCCGGCGCCTGATGGGATGGCCTCCGGGCCAGAGCCGGAGGCCATCCCCGATCAGGTGACAAGTCCCTTGGTCAATTCGAGCGCCTGGCGCTCGAACAGGCGGCGGTAGATGCCGCCCGGCAGCCGGATCAGCGCGTCATGCGAGCCTTCCTCGGCGATCTTGCCGCGATCGAAGACCAACAGCCTGTCGAGCGCCCGCACCGTCGAAAGCCGGTGCGCGATGACCAGCGTGGTGCGGCCGACCATCAGCCGCTCCATCGCCTGCTGGATCAGCACCTCCGATTCTGAATCGAGGCTCGACGTCGCCTCGTCCAGGATCAGGATGCGCGCATCGGCGAGGAACGCGCGTGCGATCGCCACGCGCTGGCGCTCGCCGCCCGACAGCTTCACGCCGCGCTCGCCGACGAGCGTGCCGTAGCCCTTCGGCAGGTTGACGATGAAGTCGTGCGCGCTCGCCAGCTTTGCCGCGTGCTCGATCTCGGCCTGCGTGGCGCCGGGTCGGGCATAGGCGATGTTTTCGGCCAGAGAGCGGTGGAACAGGATCGGCTCCTGCTGCACGATGGCGATCTGCGCGCGCAGCGACGCCTGCGCCACCTCCGAAATGTCCTGGTCGTCGATCAGGATCCGGCCGGCGTTCACGTCATAGAGCCTCTGGATCAGCTTGACGAAAGTCGTCTTGCCCGACCCGGAATGGCCGACCAGCCCGACCCGCTCGCCCGGCGCGATATCGACCGAGAAATCGCGATAGAGCGGCGAACGGTGACTGCCATAATGGAAGGTGACGTCGTCGAAGGCGATGCCCCCTTGCGTGATGCGGATCGGTCCGGCGCCGGGCCGATCCTCGATGCCGAGCGGTTCGGACTGGAAATCGACCAGTTCCTCCATGTCGTTGATCGAGCGCTGCAGGTTGCGGATATGCGTGCCGATATCCCTGAGATAGCCTTGCAGGACGAAGAAAGAAGTCAGCACGAAGGCGACGTCGCCGGCCGTTGCCTGCCCCCACGACCACAGCATCAGCGCCAGGCCGATGACCGCCGCTCTCATCACCAGCAGCAGCACCCCTTGCGTGGTGCCGTTGATGGTGCCGCGCACCCAGGTCCGCCGCGTGCGGGCACGCCATTTGGCGACGACCTTCGCAAGCCGGTTCTCCTCGCGCTCCTCGGCGCCAAACCCCTTGACCACGGCGTTGCAGCTCACCGCGTCGGCCAGCGAGCCGCCAAGGCGCGTGTCCCAGGTGTTGGCGAGCCTGGCCGCCGGCGCGACATAACCAAGCGACAGCATCGCCGTGACGGCGATGAACAGCACCGAGCCGGCGGCGACAACCGCTCCCATCAGCGGCCAGAACCAGCCCAGCAGCAGCGTCGAGCCGACCAGCATGACGACCGACGGCAGCAGCGCGATCAGGATCGTGTCGTTGAGCAGGTCCAACGCCCACATGCCGCGCGTCACCTTGCGCACGGTCGATCCGGCGAAGCTGTTGGCGTGCCAGTCGGTGGAAAAGCGCTGGACACGATGGAAGGCGTCGGCGGCGATGTCGGCCATCATCTTCAGCGTCAGTTCGACGATACCCATGAAGGCCAGATTGCGCAGGACGACACCTGCCAGCGCCAACGCCATCAGCATGGAAAACGCGGTCATCGCGGCATTCCAGGCGATCTCGTCGGCGCCGGCGCTGCTGGCGACGGCATCGACCAGCCGGCCGGAATAGAGCGGCGTCAGCACATCGGCCAGCGTCGACAGCAGGAAACCAGCCATGATCAGCGAAAGCCGCCAGGGCTGGCGCCGCCAGTGGGTGAAAGTAAAGCCAAGAACGCTGCGAAAGGCGCTCGCGCGCAAATCGATTCGAAAACGAGCCATGATGTCATTCGGGCGCAAAAGCCCGATCCCGGTAAGGTCGAAAATGAAAAAACCGCGCAAGGGGCTCAATGCCCAGGAATGCGGAGGTTCGGTTATGAATGGCCGCTTGCCCGAAGGCGGCGACCGGCATCGGCAAAGGCCTGTTCTCGATCCGGCTTCGTTCCGAGGGTGAAAACCCTGCGGCGCGCCGGTCGGGACCTAGGCTTCGCGGCCTCGCATAACGATGTCAAATCCTGGCATTCGGTCCTCCCTAAAGGGAATCGCGGAGAGGCCCTTATAGAGATGCCGCATCGCATCGCCAAGGCTGGCGGTCACCAAAAACGGCATCTGGCCCAAGCACTGGGATAAATTTGCAACAACGGCAATGGCGCTTTTTCAGGGGATCGGCTTACGATCGAGGCGCATGTACCGGCCATCCGTCGATGCCTTGAATCCCAGTCTTTCATAAACCCCATGCGCGTCGTTGGTCGACAGGCTCCAGTGCGAAACGCTACCGAGCTCGGGATGATCGATCAGCGCCCGTACCAGCCGCGAGCCGATGCCCTGCCCGCGATGCTGCGGCCAGACGATGATATCGGCCAGATAGGCAAACACCGTGCGGTCGGTGATCGCCCTGCCGAATCCCACCTGGCTGCCGTCGATATAAGCCGCGGCGCAGAGCGAATTGGCAAAGGCGCAGCGGTGCGTTTCGTCGCTGCGCCCGCCGCCCCAATAGCTTGCCATCAACAGGTCGGATGTCGCCCTGAAGTCGATCCGTGACAGATCGAAGCTGATCTCACAGTCAGGCATCGCTACCCCTCGCCTGCGGCATGACGCGAATTTCGGCCGGAAACGGTGTCTAGCCGCGGTCCCTAAACCGGTTGGTGATGGGATAACGGCGGTCGCGGCCGAAATTCTTCCTGGTGATCTTCACGCCGGGCGCCGCCTGCCGGCGTTTGTATTCGGCGACGTAGAGCAGGTGCTCGATGCGCGTCACCGTCGCCCGGTCATGGCCGCGCGCGACGATGTCGTCGACGCCCATCTCGTTCTCGACCAGGCATTCGAGGATGTCGTCCAGCACCGGATAGGGCGGCAGCGAATCCTGATCGATCTGGTTCTCGCGCAGTTCCGCCGACGGCGCCTTGTCGATGATGTTCTTCGGGATCACCTCGCCCGACGGTCCGAGCGCGCCCGGCGGCACGTGGCTGTTGCGCCAGCGCGACAGTGCATAGACCTGCATCTTGTACAGGTCCTTGATCGGATTGAAGCCCCCATTCATGTCGCCATAGAGCGTTGCATAGCCGACCGACATCTCGCTCTTGTTGCCTGTCGTAACCACCATCGAGCCGAATTTGTTGGAAATCGCCATCAGGATGGTGCCGCGCGCGCGGCTCTGCAAGTTCTCCTCGGTGATGCCTTCCTTGGTGCCTTCGAAAAGCTGCGTCAGCGCATGAAGGAAACCTTCGACCGGCTCGAAGATCGGCACGATGTCATAGCGGCAGCCGAGTGCGCGGGCACAGTCTTCAGCATCCTTGAGCGAATCCTTCGACGTATAGCGGTAAGGCATCATTACCGCGCGCAGCCGCTCCTCGCCCAGCGCATCGACGGCAAGGGCCGCGCAGATGGCCGAATCGATGCCGCCCGACAGGCCGAGCACGACGTTCTTGAAACCGTTCTTGTTGACGTAGTCGCGCAAGCCCAGCATGCAGGCGCGGTAGTCGGCCTCCTCCCGTTCGGGGATCTTCGACATCGGTCCTTCCGAACAGACCCAGTTTTCGCCCTGTCTCCTCCAGGTGGTGATGTCGACAGCCTCCTCGAACTGGCTCATCTGGAAAGCAAGCCGCTTGTCGGCACCTATGGCAAACGACGCGCCGTCGAAGATCAGCTCGTCCTGGCCGCCGAGCTGGTTTGCATAGATCATCGGCAGCCCGCATTCGATAACCTGGCGGATGACGACCTGGTGGCGCACATCGATCTTGGCGCGGTAATAGGGCGAGCCGTTCGGCACCAGCAGGATTTCCGCGCCGCTCTCGGCCAGCGTCTCGCAGACGCCGATGTCGCCCCAGATGTCCTCGCAGATCGGGATTCCCAGACGCACGCCGCGGAAATTGACGGGCCCCTGGATCTCCGGTCCGGCCTGGAAGACGCGCTTCTCGTCGAACTCGCCATAATTCGGCAGATCGAGCTTATAGCGCTCGGCGATGATCTTGCCGCCATCGGCGAAGACGATCGAGTTGTGGGTGCCGGTTTTGCGCTTCAGCGGCGTGCCGATGATGACGCCGGGACCGCCATCGGCGGTGTCGGCGGCAATCTCCTGCGCGGCCCGCTCGCAGGCCTTCAGGAAGGCGGGCTTCAGCACCAGATCCTCAGGCGGATAGCCGGCGAGGAAAAGCTCGGTGTAGAGCACGAGATCGGCGCCTTGACGCGCGGCATCCGCCCTCGCCTCGCGGGCCTTGGCGAGATTGCCGGCGACGTCGCCGACTGTCGGATTGAGCTGGGCAACGGCGATGCGCAGTATGTCGGGCTTCTTGGTCATGCTGCTGACTTAGCGCGGCAAAATTCGCCCCGCAATGGCGTTTGCTTGGGCCAATTTCGACATCAGTCGTTGCCCATATAGTCGCGCAGCGCCTGCGGCGAATGGTTCTCCCCGATCGACATCGCCAGGATGCGCGAAATGTGCCGGCGCGGCAGGCCGGTATCCGCAACCCAACGGTTGACCTGGGCCTGAATCTTGTCGAGATCCTTCTTCGACGTCGGGCTTTCGGCGATATCGAGCCCGGCATCGCGAAGGGCGGCCGCCATGTCGGCCGAAATGACGAAGGCGTCCCAGCCCAGCCAGCGCAGGAAATACTGGCCGGTATTGCCGCCGAGCCGGCTCCCATGCTTGCCGAGATAGGCCATCAGCCCGACCTGGTCGTCGGCGGGCCACTCGGCGAGAAATGTGCCGAAGCCGCCATGCTCTTTTGACACGCGCTCGACGAAGGCAGCGTTGTCGAGAACGGATTTGATCTTCTGCGGATTGCGCACGATGCGCTGGTCGGATGCCAGTTCATGCCAGAAATCGTCAGGCTGGAACAGCAACCGCTTCGGCTCGAAGCGCAGGAACGCCTCTTCGAATCCGGGCCATTTCTGCTCGATGACGCGCCAGACGAAACCGGCGGCGAAGACGCGCTCGGCCATCGTCGACAGGATACGGTCATCGCCGATGTCGGCCACGGCGGCGTTGTCGGGAATCGGCCCGAGCAGCGAGACCAGTTCCTCCTCGCCACCCTTGCGCTTTGCGGCGCGAGCGCGAATTTTCTTGAAGTCGACCATAAGTCCCTCCGGTTCCCTCAATCTAGCACTTCCCGCGCGGGCCGGCAGCCTCTACCTCTATCGCCAGCCAAGCCCTTGGAGACGGCCATGAACAAGACGATCGACGATCTGGCGAACCGCTGGCTGAGACGAAAGCCGGACGGTCTCAGTGCCCTGGAGAACCGGGTGCTGCAGTCGACGCTCGAGCGCACCACGATCTCGAGGGACACCAACAAGGCCGTCGCCTTCCACCAGACCTTTGGCGACCGCCTTGCCGATAGCATCGCCCGCATCGGCGGTTCCTGGTCGTTCATCCTTGGCTTCATTGCCTTCCTGATCGTCTGGACATCAGCCAATGCCTGGCTTCTGGCGCGCGACGCCTTCGATCCCTACCCGTTCATCTTCCTCAATCTCGTCCTGTCCATGGTCGCGGCGCTGCAGGCGCCGGTGATCATGATGGCGCAGAACCGCCAGACCGAGCGCGACCGCATCGATGCCGCCCACGACTACGAGGTCAATCTGAAGGCCGAGATCGAGATCATGGCGCTGCATGAAAAGCTGGACGAAATGCGCCACGGCCAGATCATCGGCATGCGCGACGAGATCGTGCGGCTGACCGAACTGGTCAAGCGGATCGACGAGAGGCTGTCGCAGCAATCGCCGTCATGAGCGACGCGATCCATCATTTCATCGAACAATACGGGCTGATCGCCGTTTTTCTGGGCTGTGTCGCCGAGGGCGAGAGTGCCGCCATACTCGGCGGCTTCTTCGCCCATCAGCATATCTTCGTCCTCTGGCAGACTGTCGTCGTGGCAGCGCTTGGGGCCTTCGCCGGCGACACCTGCTTCTTCATCCTGGGGAGAAGTTTCGCGGACCATCGCTATGTCGTCGGGTTGCGCAAGCGGCCCGGCTTCCGCCGCGCCTATCGTCTGCTCAACACCCATCCCAACATCTTCGTGCTGTCGAACCGCTACGTCTATGGCATGCGCCTGGTCGGTGGCATCGCGGCCGGCCTGTCGAACATCGCAGCACCCCGCTTCATCGTCTTGAACGCCATTTCCTCGGCGGTCTGGGCGGTGCTGTTCAGCACCATCGGCTATGTCTTCGGGTTGGGCGCCGAGCATTTCATCGGCCAGGCGCTGCTTCGCCATGAGCGGATATTGGTGGGCCTGGCTATCGGCCTGGCCGTGGCCGTACTCGCCTGGCTCATCGCCCGCCATTTCGCCCGAAAGGAACGCGCCAGGGAAAACTGACCGCCGGCCGGCGGTCGAAAGCTCAGATCGGCAGCCCGACGATACGCTCGATGATCGCGATGCCCCAGACGCCGGCGACGATCGCCACGGAGATCAGTACCGCCAGCGAACCGCAGTCCTTGGCCAGCTGGATGTCGACATTGAATTCGCGGCTAAAGGCATCGCAGGCCGCTTCGATGCCGGTGTTCAGCACCTCGACCATGATCAGGAGCAGCACCGCGCCGATCAGCAGCGCGTAGCCGCGCCACGACACCGAAACGAACCAGCCGATCGGAAGGGCAAGGGCGAGCAGCGCCAGCTCCTGCTGGAAAGCTTTTTCAGTTGCAGCCAGCTTGCGGAACGCCCGCAGCGAGTTGAAATAAGCGTCGATCAGCCGCTGCATGCCAAACCCCTTTGCGAATCACCGGCACGGGATAAAGCAATGGCCCGATCAATGGAATAAGCTGGCTCGCCCAAAATTCATTCGTCGGCGACCTTCACCGATGGGGTCGACTTCTCGAATTGAGGCAGCGCGTCGTCGATCGAATAATAATCGCCCTTGTCACCCACGAATATGTGGCATTGGCCCTTGAGGCCTGTCGGTTCATCGAACGATCCCGCCAGAACCGAAACATAGGCGTCGTCCCGCGGTTTCCAGAAAAGCAGCGATCCGCATGTCTTGCAAAAACCGCGCCCGGCGAAGGCGGACGCCTCATACCAGGTGATGTTGTCGGCGCCGTCGATATCGATATTGGCGTCCGGGACATTGGTTGCGGCATAGAAATGTCCACTCTGCTTGCGACATTGCGAGCAATGGCAATAGATGACGCCGCGCAACGGCCCTCGTGTCCTGAAGCGAACCGCTCCGCAGAGACACGATCCCGTATGATTTTCACTCATCGCACCATCCCAAAAGAAATCGCTGCTGACAGGATCCCAGCTTTTCGGTGGCTGCGCGCAAGAAAATGCGACATGCATTTGGCGCGCTCGGGAATTGTTTGTTCACGGATGAAGGCGTGTAAAGCCGGAATCAGCGAAAAACAGGCCGGATTCAGCGGATTAAGGAAACTTTAGCGCTGCTGCATCTATGATCCTCGCAAGCGAAAGTCGTGAGTGGGGACGCGCCTTCTTCGCAAGATGGACTGGAATGGCCAGCGTTCCCCAGGTCGGCGACATTGGATGCCTGCGAATGCCGCAGCGTGTTCCCGGGGAAGAGTGAACAGAACATGCAGCCGGCAGCCGCCCAGAGCGAACGAAGCACCGATATTGCGAGCACTGTCCTGGCCACAATGCGCCAGCTCGGCGTGCTCGGCCTGCCACGCAACTACGAGATCTTCTACGAGGCCTTGAGCGGATCCAATCGCGAGCTCAGCCTTGCCGTCGTGTCGCTGAGCGGCCGACCGACACAGGACGACATCGACCAGATCGGACGCGCCTTCTTTGCCCAGAACCATGGCTCCGGCATCGTCGAGCATGCCAGGGAAGTCATCGCCAACGAACTCGAGGACATCGCTTCGCTGCTGAGGAGCGAGCGCAGCCACATCGAGAAATACGGCAGGATCCTCAACGAAACGTCGAGCGGACTCGGCAGAAACAGCCTGCTGTCGCCGGATGTTCTGCAGAAGATCGTCAACGCCATGGCGGTCGCCACCCATTCGACGATCGATCATGGCCGGCAAGTTGCCTCGACGCTCAGCGACAAGACCGCGGAACTGGAAAGCGTCAAGTCGAAGCTCGAGGAATACAAGCGCCTGGCCGACACCGACCCCCTGACGCAAATCTGGAACCGTCGCGCCTTCGACAAGGAAATCACCAGGATCTACAACAGCAACAAAGGCATCCTGTTCAATGCATTGATCCTCGCCGACATCGATCGGTTCAAGGACATCAACGACAGGTACGGCCATCCCGTCGGCGACAAGATCCTCCAGATCATCGCCGATATATTCCAGACCAGCATTCGCGCCGACATGTTCGTCGCCCGCACCGGCGGCGAGGAATTCGCGCTGATCGTCGAGGGCGCAAGCGAGGACGCCACCTACGAAATCGCCGAACGCATTCGCGCGCTGATCGAGCAGTCGCCTTTCACCAGCAGCCAGACCGGCATAAATTACGGCACCGTCACCGTCTCGATGGGAATCTGCATGGCATCCGAAGCCGAGGGCCCTGAAGACCTCTACAGCAAGGCAGACCGGGCGCTTTACCGCTCAAAGGTCAGCGGCCGTAACCGCGTGACCAGGCATTCGGCAATGGCGGGCCGCGCCGGCAAGAGCTGGCTGCTCTACAAGCAAGACTGATTTTTCGGCAGGAAGCGCTTTTCCTGTGAACTGCTTTGGACGGGTCAGCCGTTGGCGACCTGCTTGTGTTGCACCGGGTGGCTTTTCTTGAGCAGGTCCGACACCAGGAACGCCAGTTCGATGGCCTGGTCGGCATTGAGGCGCGGGTCGCAATGGGTGTGATAGCGGTCCTGCAATTCCTCGGCGGTGATGGCGCGGGCGCCGCCGGTGCATTCAGTCACGTTCTTGCCGGTCATCTCGACATGGATGCCGCCCGGATGCGTGCCTTCGGCGCGGTGCACCTCGAAGAACGTCTGCACCTCCTTCAGGATGCGGTCGAACGGCCGCGTCTTGTAGCCGGCCGCTTCGATCGTATTGCCATGCATCGGGTCTGACGACCAGACGACGCTACGGCCTTCCTTCTGCACCGCCCGCACCAGCTTCGGCAGATGCTCGGCGACCTTGTCGGAACCGAAGCGCGCGATCAGCGTCAGCCTGCCTGGCTCGTTCTCGGGGTTGAGCAGGTCGATCAGTTCCAGCAAGCCGTCCGGCGTCAGCGACGGGCCGCATTTCAGGCCGAGCGGGTTCTTGATGCCGCGGCAATATTCGACATGCGCATGGTCGGGCTGGCGGGTACGGTCGCCGATCCAGATCATGTGGCCAGACGTCGCGTACCAGTCGCCGGAGGTCGAATCGACACGCGTCAGCGCTTCCTCATAGCCGAGCAGCAGCGCCTCGTGGCTGGTATAGAAATCAGTCTCGCGCAGCGCGAAATTGGTTTCGGAGGTGATGCCGACCGCGCGCATGAAATCCATCGTCTCGGTGATGCGGTTGGCGAGCGACTCGTATTTTTCGGCCTGAGGGCTGTCGGAGACGAAGCCGAGCATCCAGCGATGCACATTCTCGAGGCTGGCGTAGCCGCCCTGCGCGAAGGCGCGCAAAAGATTGAGCGTTGCCGCCGACTGACGGTACGCCATTTCCTGGCGGGCAGGATCGGGAATGCGCGACTTGAGGTCGAATTCGATGCCATTGATGATGTCGCCGCGATAGCTCGGCAGCGTCACCTCGCCCTTGGTCTCGTTGTCGGACGAGCGTGGCTTGGCGAACTGGCCCGCAACGCGGCCGATCTTCACCACCGGCTGCGCACCGGCGAAGGTCAGCACCACCGACATTTGCAGGAAGACGCGGAAGAAGTCACGGATGTTGTCCGCGCCATGTTCGGCAAAGCTTTCGGCGCAATCGCCGCCCTGGAGCAGAAATGCCTCGCCGGCAGCGACGCTGGCCAGTTGCTTCTTCAGCTTGCGCGCTTCACCAGCAAAAACCAGCGGCGGAAAGGTGGCGAGCTGGGCCTCCGTGTTCTTCAGCGCGGCAAGGTCCGGATAAGCAGGGACCTGCTTGATCGGCTTTGCCCTCCACGAATTCGGCGACCATTTCGTCATCGCTGCACCCAACGCTCTTTCCGGCAAGCACCCTCGCCCGCCATTTCCAGCCCCCATGTGGGGTGGCGGCTCCATACACGAAGCCGATTTCCTATTCTAGACCGGAATTTCAGCGCTGGCGAATGGGCCGGGCTGGCTACGCCGCCTTCTCTACCAGCCGCGCCAGTTGCGTCATGACGACAGCCGAGCCCGCCAAACGCTTTTCCGCCGTTGGCCAGTCGCGGGTGAAGACGACACTTTGGTCCGGCCGGATCTTTGCCAGCGAGCCTTGCTCGCCGATAAATTTGACCAGTCCGACCGGGTTGGAAAACTCGCGCTTGCGGAAATGGATGACCACGCCCTTCGGCCCGGCATCGAGCTTCTCGACATTGGCCTTGCGGCAGAGGGCTTTGATGAAGACGATCTTGAGCAGATGCTTCACCTCCTCCGGCAGCGGGCCGAAACGGTCGATCAGCTCGGCGCCGAAAGCATCGATTTCCTCGGTGCTCTCGAGGTCGCCGAGGCGCCGATAGAGCGCCAGCCTGAGCTGCAGGTCCGGCACATAGCTCTCCGGGATCATCACCGCCGTGCCGACGGCGATCTGCGGCGACCAGCCGCCATCCAGCACCTCGCCGGAATCCTTCACCTCCGCGACCGCCTCCTCCAGCATCTGCTGGTAGAGCTCGAAGCCGACTTCCTTGATGTGGCCGGACTGCTCTTCGCCGAGCAGATTGCCTGCGCCTCTGATGTCGAGGTCGTGGCTGGCGAGCTGGAAGCCGGCGCCCAGCGTGTCGAGCGACTGCAGCACTTTCAGCCGACGTTCGGCGGTGTCGGTCAGCTTGCGGTTGGCCGGCAGTGTGAACAGTGCGTAGGCGCGCACCTTCGAGCGCCCGACACGGCCGCGCAACTGATAGAGCTGCGACAGGCCGAACATGTCGGCGCGATGGACGATCAGCGTGTTGGCGGTCGGGATGTCGAGGCCGGATTCGACGATGGTGGTCGACAAGAGAACGTCGTACTGGCCGTCGTAGAAGGCGTTCATGATGTCGTCGAGTTCGCCCGGCGGCATCTGGCCATGGGCCACCGCCACCTTCAGTTCCGGCACGGATTGGTTCAGGAAATCATGGATTTCCGCCAGATCGCTGATGCGCGGCACGACATAGAAGGAATGGCCGCCGCGATAACGCTCGCGCAACAACGTCTCGCGAATGACCAGCGGATCGAAGGGCGAGATGAAGGTGCGCACCGCCATGCGGTCGACCGGCGGCGTGGCGATCAGCGACAGTTCGCGCACGCCGGTCAATGCCAGTTGCAGCGTGCGCGGGATAGGCGTCGCCGACAGCGTCAGCACGTGGACGTCGGTCTTCAGGTCCTTCAGCCGTTCCTTGTGCTTGACGCCAAAATGCTGCTCTTCATCGATGATCAGTAGGCCGAGATTCTTGAACGAGATCGCGCTGCCGAGCAGCGCGTGGGTGCCGACCACGATATCCACCGTCCCTTCGGCAATGCCCTTCTTGGTCTCTGCCAGATCCTTTGCGCCGACCAGCCGCGATGCCTGGGCGACGCGGATCGGCAGGCCGGAAAAGCGCTGCGAGAAGGTCTTGAAATGCTGGCGGGACAACAGGGTTGTCGGCACGACGACCGCCACCTGAAATCCTTCCATCGCCGCGATGAAGGCGGCGCGCAGCGCCACTTCGGTCTTGCCGAAACCTACATCGCCGCAGATCAGCCGGTCCATCGGCTTGCCGGCCGCCAGATCGTCCCTGACGGAATCGATCGCCGTCTGCTGGTCATCGGTCTCCTCATAGGGGAAGCGCGCGGCGAACTCGCCATAGAGGCCTTCCGCCGGCACCAGCGGGGGTGCAGCGCGCATCTGCCGTTCGGCGGCGATGCGGATCAACTGCCCGGCCATGTCGAGCAGGCGTTTCTTCAGCCGCGCCTTGCGCGATTGCCAGGCGCCGCCGCCGAGTTTGTCGAGTGTCGCCTCGGCTGTATCGGAGCCGTAGCGCGACAGGAGCTCGATGTTTTCCACCGGCAGGAACAGCCGGTCGTCGCCGGCATAGTGGATTTCCAGGCAATCATGCGGCGCCCCGACGGCTTCGATTGTGCGCAGGCCGATGAAGCGGCCAATGCCGTGGTCGGCATGGACGACGATGTCGCCAGCCGACAGGGCCGAGGCTTCGGCAATGAAGTCGGACGCGCGCTTCTTGCGCTTGGAGCGCCGGATCAGCCGGTCGCCCAAAATGTCCTGTTCGGCGACGACGACCAGTCTTTCGGTCTCGAAACCGGATTCCAGCGGCAGCACGGCCAACGCCGCCTGCCCCGGCTCGAGTTTCTCCGCCTCCGCCAAGGTCGCCACCGGCGCAAGATTGCCCAGACGATGTTCGGCGAGAATTTGGCCGAGCCGGTCGAGCGAGCCCTCGGTCCAGCCGGCGACAATGACGCGGCGGCGTGCCGCGCGTTCGTCGGCGATGTGCTTTACCGCCACGTCGAAGACATTGACGTTGGGGTCGGCGCGCTCTTCCGCGAAGCTGCGGCCATGGCGCGAGCCGGCGTGGAAGACCTTTCTCGCTCCCGCATCCGGTGCGTCGAAGGCGGTGAAGTCGATCGCTTCGCGCGGTCCGAGAGAAGCGACGAGATTTTCCGGCGAGAGGTAAAGCAGGTCCGGCGCCACCGGCTTGTAGGGCACCGCGTCCTTCAGCGCACCTTCGGCCTGCTTTTTGCGCGCCTCGTAGTGATCGAGGATCAGCGTGTGGCGTTCGGCAAGCGCTTCATGCGCCAGATGGTCGAAAACGACAGGCGTGTCCGGCAGATAGTCGAACACGGTCTCCAACCGCTCGTAGAAGAACGGCAGCCAATGTTCCATGCCCGCGAAGCGCCGGCCTTCGCTGACCGCGGCGTAAAGCCCATCGTCCCGCGACGGCGCGCCGAACGCTTCGATATAGGCGCGGCGGAAGCGGCTGATCGTCTCCGGCGTCAGCGCCACCTCGCTCATCGCCTGGAGCGCCATGGACTTGCGCTGCCCGGTGGTGCGCTGCGTGGCCACGTCGAAGACGCGGATCGATTCCAGCGTATCGCCGAAGAAATCCAGCCTCAGCGCCTCGGCCCAGCCGGGTGCGAAAAGGTCGAGGATGCCGCCGCGCACGGCGAACTCGCCGATGCCGCGCACCGTCGGCACCCGGTCGAAGCCCGATGTCTCCAGCCGCGACACCAGCGCGTTCATATCGACCTGGTTGCCAGGTTTGGCGTGGAAGGTCTGCGCCTCGATGAGATCCGCGGGCGGAATGCGCTGGAGCAGCGCATTGGCGGTGGTGAGAATGACGGCGCGATGCGGCTTCCTCGCCAGCGCGATCATGGCGGCGAGCGCGTCGAGCCGCCGGGCGGCCGCATCCGAGCCGGGCGAGACGCGGTCATAGGGCAGGCAGTCCCAGGCGGGCAGTTCCAGCACGGGCAGGCCGGGAGCGGCAAAGGCCAGCGCCTCTGTGATTGCCGGCAGGCGCTGCCCGTCGCGCGCCACGAACAGCACCGGCTTGTCGGGCGCGATCTCGCGCGCCGCCTGCACCAGCGCGAAGGCTTCATAGCCGTCGGCGACGCCGTCGACGATGAACTGGCCGGCACGGCCTTTCGGCAAGCCGATGGTGGGAATGAGGCTCATGGAAGCGTTCTTCAAAAGGTCATTGTCCGGCGTGAAGCCATGATTTTTTGCAGGACCGCACAATCAATTTCGGCGGGAACAGGACGTTCGCCGGTGATCAAGGGCAGGAACTCGGTGTCGGGAATATCGAGGAGCTTTTCATATTGGTCGATTTCATCGCCGGTCAAGGCGCCGATCTCAGCATCGGCGAAGGTGCCGAGGATAAGGTCCATCTCGCGCATGCCGCGGTGCCAGGAGCGAAACAAGAGCTTGCGGCGGCGGGCGTCGAGCCCCTCGCTTGATCGTTTCGTTCCCGTCATTGTGCCGCATCCTCGCTTGCTGCGGCGCATATAGCGTGGATAGAAGGGGCTGTCAGCCTTGCGCTGCAGCCGTCGCGACATAAGCTGACATCATGCGTCCTTCCATCCTTGACCCGCTTTTCGTCCCGATCACGTCGCTCGCCGGTGTCGGGCCGAAGGTCGGCGCGCTGATCGAAAAAGTCGTCGCGGCCGATCTCGGCGACCGAGCGGCGCGCGCCGGCGATCTTCTGTTCGTGCTGCCGCATACCGTCATCGACCGCCGCAACCGGCCGGGCATTGCCGGCTCGGCCGAAGGCGCCATCGTCACGCTCGACCTGCGCATCGACCGCCACCAGCCGCCGCCGCGCGGCAACAGGTCGGTGCCTTACCGGGTCTACGCCCATGACGATACCGGCGAAGTGGCGCTGACCTTCTTCCACGCCCATGCTGCCTATCTGGAAAAATCGATGCCTGTGGGCGAGCATGTCGTGGTCTCCGGACGCATGGAATGGTTCAACGGGCGCCCGACCATGGTCCACCCGGATCATATCGCCTTGGCCGGCGACGCCGAAAACCTGCCGCTGGTCGAGCCGGTCTATCCGCTCACGGCGGGGCTGTCCGCCAAGGTGCTGCGCCGCGCCATCGGCCAGGCGCTCGGCCGTCTGCCGGAACTGCCTGAGTGGCAGGATGGCGCTTTCATGCGCCGCCAGAGTTTCCCGTCTTTCGGTGACGCGCTGGCCCGCATCCATCATCCCGCGGACCCGATCGATGTCGCCATCGAAGGCGCCGCATGGCGGCGCCTCGCCTATGACGAGTTGCTGGCGGGCCAGGTGTCGCTCGCCCTGGTCCGGTCGAGGGTCCGCAGGCTGTCCGGCCGGCCGCTCACCGGCGACAGCCGGATCGTCGACAAGCTGCGCGCGGCCCTGCCCTACACATTGACCGCGTCCCAGGAATTCGCGCTCGCCGAAATCAATGCAGACCTCGCCGACCCCGAGCGCATGCTGCGCCTCCTGCAAGGCGACGTCGGCTCCGGCAAGACGGTCGTTGCGCTCCTGGCCATGGCGCGTGCCGTCGAGGCTGGCGGCCAGGCTGCCCTAATGGCGCCGACAGAGATCCTGGCGCGCCAGCACGTGGCGACGATCGCCCCTTTGGCGGAACGGGCAGGCATGCGCACGGCCATCCTCACCGGTCGCGAAAAGGGCCGCGAACGCACCGAAACGCTGGCGGGACTGGCCGGCGGCGAGATCGACATCGTCATCGGCACCCACGCGCTGTTCCAGGAAACGGTGGCGTTCCACGACCTCGTCCTTGCCGTCGTGGACGAGCAGCATCGCTTCGGCGTTCACCAGCGGCTTGCCATCACCGCCAAGGGCGACGCGCCAGACATGCTGGTGATGACAGCAACCCCCATTCCGCGCACGCTGGTGCTGACCGCCTTCGGCGACATGGACGTCTCCAAGCTGACGGAAAAGCCGGCCGGCCGGCAGCCGATCCGCACCGTCACGCTGCCGCTTGAGCGGCTGGACGAACTCGTCGATCGCATGGTGGAAGCGGTGGCCGGCGGCCAGAAAATCTACTGGATATGCCCGCTTGTGGAAGAATCCGAAGAGATAAAGCTGATGTCGGCCGAGGACCGCTTTGCTTCCCTGAAGCCGCTGTTCGGCGACCGGATCGGCCTCGTCCACGGCCGCATGAAGGGCGCCGAGAAGGACGAAGCGATGCGCGCCTTCAAGCAGGGCGAGACACGTATCCTGATTGCCACAACCGTCATCGAGGTCGGCGTCGACGTGCCGGACGCGACCATCATGGTCGTCGAACACGCCGAACGTTTCGGCCTCGCCCAGCTGCACCAGTTGCGCGGCCGCGTCGGGCGCGGCGACAAGCCTTCGTCCTGTGTATTGCTCTACAAGGATCCGCTCGGCGAAACGGCCAAGCGGCGCCTGTCGGTGATGCGCGAGACCGAGGATGGCTTCGTGATCGCCGAGGAGGACCTGAAGCTGCGCGGCGAAGGCGAATTGCTTGGCACCCGTCAGTCCGGCACGCCGGGCTTCCAGGTCGCGCGCATCGAGGCGCATGCGGACCTGCTCGAAGCGGCCCGCGATGACGCAAGACTGATCCTGTCGCGTGATCCGGACCTGCAGACCGAGCGCGGCGAAGCGCTGCGCCTGCTGCTCTACTTGTTCGGCCGCGACGAGGCGGTGCGGCTCCTGCGGGCGGGATAAGGCCCGAGCGGCGGATTGGCCAGGGTGCCCGTGATCGGCTCGCCATTCAGCATCACCAGCTTCGTTTTCACCTCCGGCGCCACCAGCCCGGCCGAGACGATCAGCTTGGCGCCATCCTCGATCGTCATGTCGAGCAGCACGATGTCCGACTTCGGCACATACATCAGGAAGCCCGTCGTCGGATTGGGCGTACAAGGCATGAAGACAGCGGTCAGCGGATCGCCTTCCTGGTCAAGCTTCTGGTTGATCTCGGTTTCCTTCTCGCTGGCCACGAACACCAGCGACCACACCCCCTTGCGCGGATATTCGACCAAGCCGACCTGGCGGAACATGTCACCTTTGTTCGACAGCACGGTTTCGAAAATCTGCTTCAGCGAGCGATAGATGCCCCGCACCAGCGGCATGCGGCCAAGCAGGCGCTCGCCGAAATTGACGATGGCGCGGCCGACGATATTGGCGGTCATGAACCCGATCAGCGTGATCAGGACAAGCGCCACGATCAGCCCGAACCCCGGAACCGGGAACGGCAGATAGGTATCGGGACTGTAGCGTGCCGGAATATAGGGTTTGACCCAGGAATCCACCCAACCGATGAAGGACCACGCGATATAGGCGGTGATCGCCAGCGGCGCGCAGACGACGAAGCCTGTGAGGAAATAGTTCCTCAGCCGGGTCATGCCGGAGGTCTTGAGAGCATCTGACATGGTTCACCGGGGCGCGAGTTGCAGCGCAAACATTAGTGAACCGGAAGGCGCTTTGGAACTGCGAAGTTTTTAAAGCACCTGTTTAAAAAACGCCTACTCCACCGTCACCGATTTCGCCAGATTGCGCGGCTGGTCGACGTCGGTGCCCATGAAAACGGCGGCGAAATAGGCCAGCATCTGGATCGGCAGCGCGTAGATGATCGGCGAGATGATTTCCGGCACGTCCGGAAGGATGATCGTCTCCATCGTCTTCACGCTCGCCTGCGCGGCGCCCTTGGCGTCGGTGATCAGGATGATCTTGCCGCCGCGCGCCGCCACCTCCTGCATGTTGGACACAGTCTTCTCGAAGATGCGGTCATGCGGCGCGATGACGATGACCGGCATGTTCTCGTCGATAAGCGCGATCGGCCCGTGCTTCAACTCGCCCGCGGCATAGCCCTCGGCGTGGATGTAGGAGATCTCCTTGAGCTTCAGCGCGCCTTCCATGGCGAGCGGGAAATTGGTGTCGCGTCCGAGATAGAGCACGTCCTTGTAGCGCGACAGGTCCCGCGCGATCCGTTCGATCTGCTCTTCGAGTTTGAGCACCTGGTTGGCATAGCGCGGCGCCTCGGAAAGCGCCCGCACCAGCGACTTTTCCTCGTCCCGCGAAATCGTGCCGCGCGCCACGCCCGCCCGGACGGCGAGCGAGGCCAGCACCGACAACTGGCAGGTGAAGGCCTTGGTCGAGGCGACACCGATCTCCGGCCCGGCCAGCGTCGGCAAGATGACGTCGGATTCGCGCGCCATGGTCGATTCCCGCACGTTGACGACGGCGCCGATCTTCATGCCGGCCTTGCGGCAATAGCGCAGCGAGGCCAGCGTGTCGGCGGTCTCGCCCGATTGCGAGATGAAGAAGGCGGCGTCGTTCTTCGACAGCGGCATTTCGCGGTAGCGAAATTCGGAGGCGACATCGATGTCGACCGGGAGCCGAGCGTAGCGCTCGAACCAGTATTTGCTGATCAGTCCGGCGAGATAGGCGGTACCGCAGGCCGAAATCGCCAGCCGGTTGATCGTAGCAAAGTCGAACGGCAGGTCGAGCGGCTTGGAGACGCCGGAAACAAAATCGACATAATGCGCCAGCGTGTGCGAGATCACCTCCGGCTGCTCATGGATTTCCTTCTCCATGAAGTGGCGGCGATTGCCCTTGTCGACCATGAAGCTGGTCGAGAGCGACTGCTGGCGCTTGCGGTCGACCTTTTCGCCGTCAATGTCGAAGATGGCGACACCGCTGCGGCGCACCACCGCCCAGTCGCCGTCTTCCAGATAGGTGATCGAATTGGTGAACGGGGCAAGCGCGATGGCGTCGGAGCCCAGGAACATCTCGCCGTCGCCATGGCCGACCGCCAGCGGTGGGCCGTTGCGAGCGCCAACGATGAGGTCCTCGTCGCCCGTGAACATGATCGCCAGCGCAAAGGCGCCTTCCAGCCGCTTGAGCGCCTCATGCGCGGCATCGACCGGCTTCAAGCCTTTCGCGACTTCCCGCGCCACCAGATGCGCGACGACCTCGGTGTCGGTCTGCGACGAGAAGGAATAGCCGTCGCGGATCAGTTCGTCGCGCAGCTCGGCGAAATTCTCGATGATGCCGTTGTGGACGATGGCGACGCCATTGGAGAAATGCGGGTGCGCGTTGGTCTCGTTCGGCACGCCATGCGTGGCCCAGCGGGTGTGACCGATGCCGATCGTGCCGTCGAGCGGCTCGTCCTTCAGCCGGCGTTCGAGATTGACCAGCTTGCCTTCGGCGCGGCGGCGGCCAAGCGCCCCCTTCTCTATGGTGGCGACGCCGGCCGAATCGTAGCCTCGATATTCAAGCCGCTTCAGCGCATCGACGATGAGCGGCGCAACCTGCGAATGGCCGACAATTCCAACGATACCGCACATGCAGACAGTCCCCAATCCCCGGCAGAACCCGGCGCTATCTACGGATTGCCGGGCTCTCGCGAAAGTTACTTTGCGTTTCGTTCCGTGTAATGGGAACAGTCTCGTACGCATGCATCATGACACAGCGCACTTGCAATCCAGTTACTGCAATCGTTCAGTTTTTGAAGACCGGTTTTACCTCTTTTTGGCAACCGCGGCCGACGCGAAGCGCTCGCGCAATTCCTTGCCTTTGCCGGGGATCGTCTTCTGGCGGGCACGCCCGAAGGCCAGCGCATCGTCGGGCACGCTTTCGGTGATGACGCTGCCCGAGGCGATATAGCCGCCCTTGCCAATGGTGACCGGCGCGACAAGCGAGGAATTCGATCCGACAAAGGCGCCCTCGCCGATATCGGTGAAGTGCTTCAGATAGCCGTCATAATTGCAGGTGATCGTGCCGGCGCCGATGTTGGCCCCGGCGCCCACCCGCGCGTCGCCGATATAGGTCAAATGGTTGACCTTGGCGCCCTCCTCGATGACGGCCTGCTTGACCTCGCAGAAATTGCCGACCTTGGCTTTCTGTTTGAGATCGGCGCCCGGCCGCAGCCGCGCGAAGGGGCCGACATCGCAATGAGCGGCGACGATGGCGCCTTCGATATGGCTGAAGGCGTGAATCCTGGCGCCGCCTGCAATCTTCACACCGGGCCCGAACCAGACGTTCGGCTCGACAATAGTATCGGCGCCGATCTCGGTGTCGTGCGAGAAATACACCGTTTCTGGTGCGATCAGCGTCACGCCCGAAAGCATCGCTTCCTGCCGGCGGCGTGCCTGCCAGATGCCTTCGGCCTGCGCCAGCTCGGCGCGGTTGTTGATGCCGAGCGCATTCTCGAAGCTGGCTTCGGTGGCGACGACATCGAGGCCCTGGTTGCTGGCAAGCTCGACGATATCGGTGAGATAGTATTCGCCCTTGGCGTTCCTGTTGCCGACGGCGTCGAGCAGTTTCATCGCCTGGCTGCCGGCAATCGCCATCAGCCCGCCATTGCAGAAGGTGATCTTCTTCTCCTCGTCGGAGCAGTCCTTTTCCTCGCGGATGGCGACGAGCTTGCCACCTTTTTCGATCAGGCGGCCATAGCCGGTGGGGTTCGCCGTGCGGAAGCCGATGACCACGACGGCAGCACCTTGCGCCAGCTTCAGGCGCGCGGCCGTGAGGGCGTCCGGATCGATCAGCGGCGTATCGCCGAACATGACGAGGATATCGTCGTAACCTTTTGATATAGCAGCGCGCGCGGCAAGCACCGCATGCGCAGTGCCGAGGCGCTTTTCCTGCACGAAAGCCTCTACCTCCGGCGCGAATTTCTGCGCCGCCTTGCGCATCTCCTCGGCGCCGTGGCCGATCACCAGCGCAAGGTCGCCGGCGCCCGCTGCCTCGGCCGCCTTGACCACATGCGCGACCATCGGCAGCCCGGCGATCTGGTGCAGCACCTTGGGCAGCGCGCTCTTCATGCGCGTGCCTTCGCCGGCGGCGAGGATGACGGATAGGCATGTTCTCTGGTTCATGGAAGGACAACCATAGGAAAAGCGTTGGGAATCAAATCATGCTAGCAGTGGGCGCCATGCTGCACCAATGCGGTTAAATTCCGGTGAGATGGTGAGCAGCCGACTCTTAATCAGCGGGTCACAGGTTCAATCTTGTGCGCACCCGATACCGACAGCCTTATCCCAGCCGGCCCAGCAGCGGAAAATTCTCCAGCAGCCAATACGACACGGCCTGCACCCCGCCGGTGAGGAAAAACACGCCGGCGACGACCAGCAATGCGCCGATCGCCTTCTCGACGCGGCCGAGATGGACGCGGAATTTGCCGAGGAAACGCATGAAGGCGCCGGAAAACAGTGCCGCGATCAGGAATGGGATACCGAGGCCGAGCGAATAGGCGGCGAGCAGCAATGCGCCTTCGCCCACTGTCTCGCGGCCGCCGGCCAGCGTCAGGATCGGCCCCAGCACCGGGCCGATGCACGGCGTCCAGCCGAAGGCGAAGGCCAGTCCCATGACATAGGCCGCGACCGCGCTTGCCGGTTTGCCCTGCGACTGGAAACGCGCCTCGCGCGACAAAAGCGGAATGCGCAGGATGCCGAGGAAATTCAGCCCCATCAGGATGATCAGCACGCCGGCGCCCATTGCCAGCGGCTCCTGCCAGACGCGCAGGAGGCGGCCGATGCTCGAGGCGCCGGCGCCCAGCGCGACGAACACGGTCGAGAAGCCGAGCACGAAGGCAATCGAGGAATAAAGCAGCGCGGTACGGGCGCCGGCTTTGGCGGCTGCCCCGGCATTGCCGCGAAAATCGTCGACCGACACGCCGGCCATGTAGCAGAGATAGGGCGGCACCAGCGGTAGCACGCAAGGCGACAGGAACGAGATCGCCCCTGCCCCGACCGCGCTGACATAGCCTATATCGAGTGCCATTCCAGAACTCCGACTTTACGGCGCCGATATAGCGACGCCCGGGCCCCTCTGCCAATCACCATTGTGTTGGCATGCCCGGGAATAAACGTCGGTACCTGCGCGTTGATCGAGCGAGGCCGCGATTGCCGCGCATCCTCGGATCAGCAGGGAGATTTCGATGAAAACCGTGACACTAGGGTTGGCCGCGCTTTTGCTCAGCACCGCCGCGTCTTTCGCAGCAGAGGCCTGGAAGGAGGCCGAGGTCGGCGGCACCAAGATCTACACCGATGCCAACGGCATGACGCTCTATACCTATGACAAGGACGAGAAGGGCAAGACCAACTGCTATGACAAATGCGCCACAAACTGGCCGCCGCTGAAGGCCGAGGCCGGCGCCAAGGCGGACGATGAATGGACCGTCGTCGACCGCACCGACGGCACCAAGATGTGGGCCTATGACGGCAAGCCCGTCTACACATTCATCAAGGACAAGAAGGCCGGCGATGTGTCGGGTGATGGCGTCGGCGGCGTCTGGCATATCGTAAAGGCCGACTAAGGCTGCCACCTTAACTTCGACGTTGCTGCCGGGCGTGCCTTCAACGCCTGGCAGTCCGCATCAGACGCGCTGGCGCGGCATTTGACTCGGTCCACAGGGTCGCCGGCGACCTCATCGGCGCCAATTTGAGCCGCTCCTCACCGCTCCAGCCATTTGTCTTAGTTACCCCTCAACAATGTGATCTTCTCCTTACACTCTTAGAGTGTATTGCTGCCGGCACTCTTGCAATTTGGCCGCTTCCCCTTGACCGGATGCAAAAGCGCGGCCATGTGAGCGACGAACAGAACCGAGATTTCGTCGCGCGCAGCGGAATTCTTCTGCCGCATCACAGCTGATATGAGCCCTCATGGACGTCGTCGTCGTCGAATCGCCGGCCAAGGCGAAGACAATTAACAAATACCTCGGCAAGAACTACAAGGTTCTGGCCTCGTTCGGCCATGTCCGTGATTTGCCGGCCAAGGATGGCTCGGTGCGACCGGACGAGGATTTCGCCATGTCCTGGGCGGTCGACACGGCATCCGGCAAGCGCCTCGCCGACATCGCCAAGGCGGTCAAGGACGCCGACGGCCTGATCCTCGCCACCGACCCGGACCGCGAGGGCGAGGCCATTTCCTGGCACGTTCTGGAAGTCTTGCGGCAGAAGCGCGCGCTGAAGGACAAGCCGGTCAGCCGCGTCGTCTTCAACGCCATCACCAAGAGCTCGGTGCTCGAGGCGATGGCCAATCCGCGCCAGATCGATGCGCCGCTGGTCGACGCCTATCTCGCCCGCCGGGCGCTCGACTATCTCGTCGGCTTCACTCTTTCGCCGGTACTGTGGCGCAAGCTCCCCGGAGCCCGTTCCGCCGGCCGCGTGCAGTCGGTCGCCTTGCGGCTGGTCTGCGATCGCGAATCCGAGATCGAACGCTTCATCCGCGAGGAATACTGGCAGATCGCTGCCATCCTCGGCACGCCGCGCAACGAGAACTTCGAGGCGCGCCTGACCGCTTTCGAGCGCAAGAAGTTGCAGAAGCTCGACATCGCCAACAAGGCGCAGGCCGACGACATCAAGGCCATGCTCGAGGGCGCGGCCTTCAAGGCGCTGTCCGTCGAAGCAAAACCCACCAAGCGCAATCCGGGCCCGCCCTTCACCACCTCGACATTGCAGCAGGCCGCCTCGTCGGGCCTCGGCTTTTCGGCCAACCGCACGATGCAGGTGGCGCAGCGCCTCTATGAAGGAATGGAGATCGGCGGCGAAACCACCGGCCTGATCACCTATATGCGAACCGACGGCGTGCAGATGGCGCCCGAGGCGATCTCGGCCGCACGCGATGCCATCGCCAAGGAATTCGGCCCGAAATACCTGCCGGAAAAGCCGCGCCTGTACACGACCAAGGCCAAGAACGCCCAGGAAGCGCACGAAGCGATCCGCCCGACCGACTTCATGCGCACGCCGGCATCGGTCAGGCAATATCTCGATGCCGACCAGATGCGGCTCTATGAATTGATCTGGAAGCGCGCCATCGCCAGCCAGATGCAGCCGGCGGAGATCGAACGCACCACGGTCGAGATCGAGGCGGTCAACGGTGCTCGCACGGCCGAGTTGCGCGCCGTCGGTTCGGTCGTGCGCTTCGACGGTTTCATCGCCGCCTATACCGATCAGAAGGACGATGATTCCGAGGACGAGGAAAACCGCCGCCTGCCCGAAATCCGCGCCGGCGAGCAGCTTGCCCGCCAGGCGATCAACGCCACCCAGCACACGACCGAACCGCCGCCGCGTTATTCCGAAGCTTCGCTGATCAAGAAGCTGGAGGAGCTCGGCATCGGCCGGCCGTCGACCTACACGGCGATCCTGAAGACGCTCGAGGACCGCGACTACGTCACCATCGACAAGCGCCGGCTTGTGCCGCAGGCAAAGGGCCGGCTGCTGTCGGCCTTCCTGGAAAGCTTCTTCGAGCGTTATGTCGAATATGACTTTACCGCATCGCTCGAGGAAAAGCTCGACGAGATCTCCGACGGCAAGCTCGCCTGGAAGGACGTTCTGCGCGATTTCTGGAAGGATTTTTCCGGCGCCGTGGCCGACATCAAGGAACTACGCGTCACCGATGTGCTCGATGCGCTGAACGAGGAACTGGCGCCGCTGGTTTTCCCTGCCCGGGAGGACGGCTCCAATCCGCGCATCTGCCCCAAATGCGGCACCGGCAATTTGTCGCTCAAGCTCGGCAAGTTCGGCGCCTTCGTCGGCTGCTCGAACTATCCCGAATGCTCCTTCACCCGCCAGCTCGGCGACGCGGCCAATCCCAATGGCGAGAATGGCGGCGGCGAGGACGGCACCAAGGTGCTCGGCAAGGATCCCTACACGGCTGAGGAGATCACGCTGCGCAGCGGCCGCTTTGGCCCCTACATCCAGCGTGGCGACGGCAAGGAAGCCAAGCGTTCCAGCTTGCCCAAGGGCTGGACGCCCGATTCGATCGACCATGAGAAGGCGCTTGCCCTGCTTTCCCTGCCGCGCGATGTCGGCAAGCATCCGGAAACCGGCAAGATGATCTCGGCCGGGCTTGGCCGCTACGGGCCTTTCGTGCTGCATGACGGCACCTACGCCAATCTCGACAGCATCGAGGATGTGTTCTCGATCGGCCTCAACCGCGCCGTTTCGGTGATCGCCGAGAAGCAGTTGAAGGGCAAGGGCGGCCGCAATGGCGGCACTGCGGCAGCCCTCAAGGAGCTTGGCGATCATCCCGACGGCGGCGGCAAGATCGTCGTGCGCGACGGCAAGTACGGGCCTTACGTCAATTTCGGCAAGGTCAATGCCACGCTGCCCAAGGGCAAGGATCCGCAATCGGTGACGATGGAGGATGCGCTGGCGCTGATCGCCGAGAAGGAAGCCAAAGGCGGCGGCGGCAAGAAGCCTTTCCGCAAAGCGGCGGCGGCCAAGGCGCCCGCTACCAAGAAGACGGCGGCCAAGAAGCCTGCCGCCAGGAAAAAGGGATAGAACGGCGTGGCGCGCAGGATCTCCGCAACAACCCACGGCGACCCGCGCACCGCCGACACAACGGCCAAGGTCAAGGGCGATTACAGGCCCTCGCGTGACGAAATCCTGCGCTACATCGCCGAAAATCCGGATCGCGCTGGAAAACGCGACATCGCCAAGGCGTTCGCGCTGCGCGGCCCGGACCGCATTTGGCTGAAGGATCTCCTGCGCGACCTGCAGGACGAAGGCGTCCTGACCAAGGAGCGTAAGCGCCTGGCCCGCGTTGGCGCCCTGCCCCATGTCACAGTGCTCGACATTTTCGACCGCGACGCCGACGGCGTGCTGCTGGCGCGTCCCACCGAACACACCGCCAATGGACCGCCCCCCATCGTTTCCATCCGCCTGTCGCGCAGTGGCGGCGGACCGGCGCCTGGCATTGGCGATCGCGTGCTGGCCAAGACCTTTCCCGCCGACGACACGAATGTCGCCTTGGGCGGCCCGGCCTACACAGGGCGGGTGATGAAGATATTCGAGAAGCGCACGGATGCCGTTCTCGGCGTCTTTCGGGTGCTTCAGGACGGCAGCTTCCGCATCGAGCCGGTGGAGCGCCGGCAACCCGAACTGATCGTCGACAAGGAATTCCAGAACGGAGCCAAGAACGGCGATCTCGTCGAGGTCGAGCCCGCCCGGGCCTCGCGCTATGGCTTGCCGAGAGCAAAAGTGCTCAACGTGCTGGGCTCGCTGACCAGCGAAAAGGCGGTCTCGATGATCGCCATCCACGCACATGACATTCCGCATGTCTTCCCGGCCGACGTCATCGCCGAAGCCGAAGCCGTCAAGCCTGCGACGATGGCCAACCGCGAGGACTGGCGCGAACTGCCGCTGGTCACCATCGACCCGGCCGACGCCAAGGACCACGACGACGCGGTGTTCGCTACGCCCGATCTCGATGAGAAGAACCCCGGCGGCGTGGTCATCACGGTCGCCATCGCCGACGTGGCTGCTTACGTCCGCTACGGCACTCCACTCGACCGTGAAGCGCTGAAGCGCGGCAACTCGGTCTATTTCCCGGATCGCGTCGTGCCGATGCTGCCCGAGCGCATCTCCAACGATCTCTGCTCGCTGCGCGAAGGCCAGGATCGCCCGGCACTGGCCGTGCGCATGACCTTCTCGGCGGACGGGCGCAAGGTCAGGCATTCCTTCCATCGCGTCATGATGAAGTCGACGGCCAAGCTCGCCTACCCGCAGGCGCAGGCGGCGATCGACGGCGTGCCGGACGACAAGACCGGGCCGATCCTCGACGCGGTGCTGAAGCCGCTATGGGATGCCTATGCGATCCTCAAGCGCGGACGCGATGGCCGCCAGCCGCTCGAACTCGACCTGCCCGAGCGCAAGATCCTGCTGAAGCCCGACGGCACGGTCGATCGCGTCGTCGTGCCGGAACGGCTCGATGCCCACAAGCTCATCGAAGAATTCATGATCCAGGCCAATGTCGCCGCCGCCGAGACACTCGAGGCGAAGAAGCAGGCGCTGGTGTACCGCACCCACGACGCGCCCTCGCTGGCCAAGCAGGAATCGCTGCGCGAATTTCTGCAAACCCTGGGCCTGTCGCTGGCGCGCGGTGCGCAGATGCGGCCCGCCCAGTTCAACGGCATTCTCGAGCGCGTGCGCGGCGCCGACAATGAAGGTCTGGTCAACGAGGTGGTGCTGCGCTCGCAGAGCCAGGCCGAATATTCACCCAAGAACATCGGCCATTTCGGCCTCAACCTGAACCGTTACGCGCATTTCACCTCGCCGATCCGCCGTTACGCCGACCTCATCGTGCACCGCGGGCTTATCGCCGCACTCGGCCTCGGCCCAGGGGGCCTGACGCAGGAGGAGGAAGCGCGGCTCGAGGATGTTTCGGTGCTGATTTCCGGCACAGAACGCCGTGCAATGGCGGCCGAACGCGACACGGTCGACCGGCTGATCGCCGCTTATCTCGCCGAGCGCATCGACGACCGTTTCGACGCCCGCATTTCCGGCGTCACCAAATCGGGACTATTTGTCCAATTGCCGCAGTATGGCGCGGATGGTTTCATCCCCGTGTCAACTCTGGGCGGCGATTACTATATATATGACGAAACGGCCCGCTCGCTCTACGGAGAACGCTCGGGCAAGGGTTATCAGCTGGCGGACCGTGTCGAGGTCCGTCTCGTCGAAGTGGCGCCGATGGCCGGCGCGATGCGCTTTGAGATGTTGACCGACCCGAAGCCCCTGCCTGGCTCCGTCAGGTCGTTTCACAAGGCAAAAGGCCGCGCCCGTGCGTCACAATCGCGCCCAGGCTCGCGTGGCAGGAGACGATGATGGCAAGAGTCACGGAAGAACAGGTTTTCGGCGGTGAACATCACTCGGGCCGGGTCGCGCGTCCGCTGTGGACGGCGATGAAGCGCGGCATGCTCGGCCGCTGCCCGCATTGCGGCGAAGGCAAGCTGTTTCGCGGCTTCACCAAGACCGTCGAGACATGCAGCGTCTGCGGCGAGGAGATACACCATCACCGCGCCGACGACCTGCCCGCCTATCTGGTCATCGTCATCGTCGGCCACATCGTGCTCGGCGCCTTCATGGGCGTGGAGGCGACGTCGACCCTTTCCACCTGGCAGCACATCGCCATCTGGGTACCCTTGACGATCCTGCTGTCGGTTGCACTGCTGCAGCCGGTGAAAGGTGCCGTCATCGGATTGCAATGGGCATTCTATATGCACGGTTTTGCTGGCGAACACGACGTGGCTGAACCCCATCCCGGTGCCTGAGGTGCTGGCTGGCGCAACATGCCAACCGTCAAGGCTACTTTCGCATGCAAGACGTTTCCGCTAGGTCCTGCGCATGGAAGGAATGACCAAGGCGGACGTCGACAGGATCGACAAGGGTCTGGCCACGCATGGCGGCCGGGCGATTCGTCCACGTGATGCCGCGACCCTGATCCTGCTCGACGGCAAGGCCAACGACTTGCGGGTCCTGATGGGTCGCCGTCATGCCGGTCACGCCTTCATGCCAGGCAAGTTCGTTTTTCCCGGCGGCCGTACCGACCCGGCGGACAGCCGCATCCCCACCGCCACCGCGCTGCATCCCGAGCAGGAAGCAAAGCTCATCGCCGGTCCCGGCCGCACGAGCGAGGCGCGTGCCCGCGCCATCGCCTTGTCGGCCATCCGCGAGACCTATGAGGAAGCCGGGCTGCTGATTGGTCGCGAAGGCGCCTTCGCCACGACAAGGTCTGATTGGCAAGGCTTTGCCGAACATGGGGTGCAACCTGCCCTGGACATGCTGCGCTTCATTGCGCGCGCCATCACGCCGCCCAACCGGGTGCGCCGCTTCGACACCCGCTTCTTCTGCGCATGGCGAGGCGACGTCGCCGTCGAACTGCCGGGCGGCGGTCCGACCAACGAACTCGAGGAACTGGTCTGGCTGCCGCTTGCCAAGGCCAGGGAAGCCGACATTCCCGACATCACCCGGATGATCCTGGACGAGCTGGAAAGCCGCCTCGCCCATGATCCGCTGTTGCATCCGGGCGGTCCCGTGCCCTTCTACCGGCTTGTCCGCAACCGCTTCACCCGCGAAATTCTGTAGAACATCGAGTATTCAGACATAACATGACGGTCGATACCCAACCAAAGGGCGACGAGCGCGTACACTGGCTGCCGATGGTGGCGGCGATCTCGTCGATCAGCGTCGTCGGCATTGCCATCGGCCTGGGCATGCCGCTGCTCAGCGTCATCCTGGAAACGCGTGGGCATTCGGCCTCGATGATCGGCCTCAACACAGCCGTCGCCGGCCTGGCCTCGATCGCCGGCGCCCCGTTGGCCACGCCGCTCGCCATGCGCTTCGGCGTCGCCTGGACGATGATCGCCATGATTGCCGCCGGTGCGCTGGCCTTCGTCGGCTTCCACTTCGCACCCGATTTCTGGATGTGGTTTCCGCTGCGCGTCGTGCTGCACATCGCGCTGACGGTGCTGTTCATCCTGTCGGAATTCTGGATCAGCACCTCGGCGCCGCCGCATCGGCGAGGTCTTGTGCTCGGCATCTACGCCACCGTGCTGTCGCTCGGCTTTGCCGCGGGGCCGTGGCTGTTCGCCCATCTCGGCAGTTCCGGCTTCAGGCCTTTCGGAGTCATCATCGCATTGGTGGCGCTGGCCGCGATCCCGGTGCTGGCGGCGCGTAACGAGAGCCCGACGATCGTATCCGACGGCGAGACCAGCAATTTCCTGCGTTATATCTGGCTGGTGCCGACCGCCACCGCCGCCGTACTGGTGTTTGGAGCCGTCGAAACGGGCGGTTTCGCCCTGTTTCCGGTCTATGGCAACCGCATCGGCTATTCCGAAGCCGACGCCGCCTTGCTGCTCACCATGATCGGCCTCGGCAACGTGCTTTTGCAGATCCCGATCGGCATGATCAGCGATCGCGTCTCGGACCGCCGCTATCTGCTTCTGGCCTGCGCCACTGTCGGACTCGCCGGTACGATCTTCATGCCGCATCTGGCCGGCAACTGGCACCTGATGGCGGGCCTTCTGTTCGTCTGGGGCGGCGTGGTCGCGGCCATGTACACGATCGGCCTCGCCCATCTCGGCTCGCAGCTTTCCGGCCATGAACTGGCTTCCGCCAATGCCGCCTTCGTGCTGTGCTACGGCGTCGGCATGGTGCTCGGCCCGCAGGCGATAGGCATCGGCATGGATGCGTTCGGTCCCTCTGGCTTCGGCTGGTCGCTCGGCCTGTTCTTCGCCGCCTACATGGTTCTTGCCAGCGTCAGGTTGGTCCGCAAGATCTTGTAAGCCGCCACCGGCGCAAACCGGATTCACGATCGCCCACTACCGGCTGGCCCATAACTGGCTACCCCCGGATGACTGGCTGCTGACAGAACCGTGTCAGCAGCCACGGTTTATACGGAGACCTCAAAACACCTGAAGTTGAGGAGACTCCGATGATCGACAGCGGCTTTGAAACCACATCATTGCGGATGACGCTGCTCCTGCTTGTCACTTTCCAGGCGCCGGCCGCGGATGTCGACCGCATCATGGACGCCGTGGTGGCGCTGGCGCCGCTGGCCATGGGTAAATATGACCGCAACGCCTACCAGTCGGCGCATGGCATCGAGCGCTACCGGCCACTTGACGGCGCAGCCGCCGGCGCCGAGACCGAATTGCGGCGGCGCCCCGGCACGGTCGAGGTTTCGTTCGAATTGCCCGATGACCAGGAATTGGCGGCGCGCGTCGTCGAAGCGATCTTCCAAGCGCACAGCTACCAGGAGCCGGTGATCCGCATTCAGCCGGTCCTTGCCAGCCGTTCCAAGGGGTTGGACGACCGCGCCAATCCGAATCGCTGGTGGAACACCACGGGAGATTGGAAGAAAACCATCGTTCTGGAGGCGGAACACGTATGAATGCCGACAGGCATTGGCGTCCGTGACGGCCGCAAGGCGTGTCGGGCTTGACTTTCCGGGCGCGTTCTTTATGTGTCGCGGCAAGTTTCCCGCGTCCGGGTGTTTGCCCGTGCTCCAGCGGCCAAAACCCCACGAACAAACGGACTGATACCATGGCCAAAGCCGCAAACATCAAGATCAAGCTTCTGTCGACCGCCGACACCGGTTTCTTCTACGTGACCAGCAAAAACAGCCGCACCAAGACGGACAAGCTGTCGTTCCGCAAATACGACCCGGTCGCCAAGAAGCACGTCGAGTTCAAGGAAACCAAGATCAAGTAATCTGGTTTTTCCAAGAGAATGCCGAAACGCCGCCCATCGGGCGGCGTTTTTTTGTTCCTAAAGCATTGATTTCATTGGATGGTAGTCAAACCCAGCATAACGGCCAACGTAATGGATCGCGCTACCGATAGGGCTGCTATAGTCACAAAGCCCGCGCGAGGCAGGGGCCTTGTCGAGCGGCTCCCATAAACCGCGAAAGGCGTGCGCGTCGTCACCGCATAAATCTCTACGACAAAAGCCACGGCGCCTCAGCAAGGATCCAGAGAATTTGTCTCTATGCAGCTTTGCCCTAGCCAGAAGAAAATGGTTCCAAGTACCTTTTCATGACATGCAATGGCACATAGTCACCCTCGACTAGATTTCCACCTTCCTCGTTAACAAGCACCATTAGAGCCTGAGTAGACTTTCTCATAAACACAGATAACTCAGATCGTATTGGTATATTACAAGAGAATCCTTTAATCATTATTAGAGAGAGTCGACTTTCTTCCATATTTAATTCTAGTTTAGATAAATCATTGTTAAATGGCCGATTGTGGAAAATGATAAGCTCTCCACGATCATTTATCGCTATTTCAATTTTAATGGGGAATTCAAAATTAATTCCTCCGATTACATAAGACTCACGTCTCTGAACTATCGCTAGGATTTTAGATATATCATCTTTAATATCAGATGTGTCGTTCTTTATCGAATTCGCTATCTGCAAAAATTGGTCAAATTTGGCTTCGAGTTTCGGTAGCGAATTGCGCAAATACCCAAGGCGAGACGCGATGAAGGCGACCTCCGCTTTGTGATTTTGCTTCAATGCCTCCCGCATGAAGGCAAGGAAAATAAGAGCCCAGCCCGGCTCATCATCCGTCGCCTTTCCACGAAAAAATGACGCGAAATCGGCAGGAACGGCCAGTTGGTCCTTTCCCTGCTCCGTTCCAGCGATGAGATCGCGCAGAACGCGCTTGCACGCTGCATCCAGACTCGCCTGGACCGCTGCAAAGTCGCGAGCCGATAGCGCGCCGTCCAAGTTTGTCTCTATTTCATCGACAACGTCCTTGTTGGATTCTAGCTTGAATGGCCCGCCCAATCCGATCTGCTTATGCAGATAGCGGCGCGCGGCACTAGCGAACTGAATCCTCGCGCGACGCTCCGGCGGCCGTCCGCCAAGCCGCAACTGGTCGGCCTCTTGCGTATCGACATACATGCGCACCATCACGAGTGAAGAGGTGAGTTCACTGAGTCGAATGGCGTGCTCCAAATCGTGGTTTGCTGGAACCGCGCCTGTATGAGCGCGCAGCTTGGATGCGACGTCCTCGTAGATCGCTTTATAACGTCCGCCAAACAGCGTCTCGCCGATCTTATCTAGGATGTCGCCGGCATTTTCGAGCGCCTTCCAACCGATCACCGCCCCGATGTATCCGCAAACCGAGATCATTCGTCTAGGTCCCTGATGATGGCCCAAAGTAGGGCGGCAGTTGGCCAGAAATCAAGAATACCAAACGGCTGAGCCTAGCTCATATCCCGCCGCGGACGGTGGAGTTCAAAGAGATTTAGGCTGCTTTGCCGGCCGCCCTGGGATAGAGCGTGGCTTGATACTGCTGCCCTCGCTGTCCGCTAGGCGTCAATTCGCGACTGAATCTGTTCCGTGATTTCGCTGCGTATGAAAGCAATTCTCCGGTCTCCGAGCGTGATGGCAGACGGAAGCCGTCTTCTGACATACCGGTTCACCGGCCTAGGCTGGTCATTCTCGCGGCATGGTTCAGTGATACGAGCGTCGGCGGAGTTGTTATTCGCAGGCATTATAAATCTCCCCCCGCCGCGTTGCGGCGATTCAAGAACCAAACTGATTGATGAAAGGACGCCACATGATGGCGGCAGGAGGAGGTTTCTATTAATGTGGCTCCGCAAAGCGGTTGGCCCGGGTCAGGCAAGTTTCGACTCGCCAAAAGGCCGTATGGTTAGAATATGCCCAGCGGGCAACAGAGTGGCCGCTCGGCGGCGGCGCCCCTACCCTACCCGGTCGCCGCTTTTCGGGTCGAAAACATGCAGCGCCGCCGGATCGGCCGATAGCCGCACCGTCTCGCTAGGCTTCACGCCGGCGCGGCCCATGGCGAACACGCAAAGCTGCTGGCCGGCCAGCTTGACGTAGAACTGCGTCGAGAGGCCGAGCGGCTCGACCACCACCACTTCGCCTTGCAGCGGGCCGTCATCCGCCAGCCTTATATGCTCCGGCCGCAAGCCGACGGTAAAAGCATCGCCTTCCCTGAGCGGCAGGCCATCCGGCAATCGCAGTTTCTGGCCATCGGACAGCACGGCATCCGCCTTGCCGCCCTTCTCAACACTCGCCGGCAGGAAATTCATGCCGGGCGAGCCAATGAATCCGGCGACGAACATGTTGGCCGGCCGGTCATAGAGGTCGAGCGGCGCGCCGACCTGCTGGACGACGCCGTCATGCATCACGACGATGCGATCGGCCATGGTCATGGCTTCGATCTGGTCATGCGTGACATAGACCGATGTGGTCTTCAGTTGCTGGTGAAGCGCCTTGATCTCGGCGCGCATGTGCACGCGCAGCTTGGCGTCGAGGTTCGAAAGCGGCTCGTCGAAAAGAAAGACCTTGGGATCGCGCACGATGGCCCGGCCCATGGCGACGCGCTGGCGCTGGCCGCCGGAAAGCTGCCGCGGCAGGCGTTGCAGAAAATTGTCCAGCCCAAGCCGCCTGGCGGCACCGTCGACCCGCGCGTCGATCGCCTGCTTTTCTGCCTTCCTCAGCATCAGGCTGAAGCCCATGTTCTTCGACACGTCCATATGCGGATAGAGCGCGTAGGACTGGAATACCATGGCGATGTCGCGGTCCTTCGGCGCGACGTCGTTGACCAGCCGCTCGCCGATACGGATCTCGCCATCGGAAACCTCCTCCAGACCGGCGATCATGCGCAGAAGCGTCGATTTCCCGCAGCCGGACGGACCGACGAGGACGACGAACTCGCCGTCGGCGATGTCGAGGTCGACCGCGTGCAGCACACGCACGGCGCCATAGTCTTTGCGGACTTTTTCCAGCGTAACGGAAGCCATCGATTATCCCTTCACGGCGCCGGCGGTGAGGCCGGTGACGAGATAGCGTTGCAGGAAGCCGAAGAAGATGCAGACCGGGATCAGCGCCAGGATCGACGCCGCCATCATCTGCCCCCAGTCGACGGCGAACTTGCCGATGAAGGTGAGCAGGCCGACGGCGAAGGTCTTCTTGTCATCGCTGGAGATCAGCATCAGCGCGAACAGGAGTTCGCTCCAGGCAGCGGTGAAGACAAAGCCGAGCGTGGCGCCCATGCCGGGTAGCGTCAGCGGCACGATCACCCGGCGCATCGCCTGCGCGCGTGTGCAGCCGTCGATCATCGCCGCCTCCTCCAGGTCCTTCGGTATGCCGTCGAAGAAGGACTGCATCAGGAAGGTTGCAAACGCGGTATTGAAGGCGGTGTAGATGATGATCAGCCCGGTCAGGCTGTTGATCAGGCCGATCTGGCCCATCACGCGATAGATCGGTGGAATGACCATGACTAGCGGGAAAGTCTGGGTCAAAAGCAGCATCAGCGCCAGTGCCGCCTTGCCGCGAAAGGTGAAGCGCGACATGGCATAGCCGGCAAGCGTCGCGATGACAGTCACCAATGCAGCCGTCGAAACCGAGACGATGACGCTGTTGAGGAAATAGCGCGGAAAGTCGGTCGCCTCGAGCACGGTGACGAAGTTCTGCAACGTCATCTGCGACGGCCAGAAGGTGATGCCTTCGGAATAGAGAAGCCGTTCCGGTGTAACCGATATCTTCAGCGTCCAGAAGATCGGGAACAGGGCGAAGATCACATAGGCCGCGATGGCCGCATAGAGCCCGACGCCGCCGAAGAAGCGCTGCGAAGATGAGCGTCCCGCAATCATCAGACGTGCCTCACCAGGGAGCGGCGGATGGCGATCAGCGCGATCGCATAGGCAATGAGCAGGACGAGCAGCAGCACGGCAACCGCCGATGCGTAGCCCTTGTCCAGCGACTTGAAGGCACTGACATAGATGTAGACCGGCACCGTGTTGGTCGACCCGGCCGGCCCGCCCTCGGTCATGACGAAGATCAGGTCGGCGAAAGTGGCGATCCAGATGGTACGCAGCATCACCGTGATGGCGATGGTCGGCGCCAGGAACGGCAGCGTCACCTTGGTGAAGCGTTGCCAGGGCGAGGCGCCGTCGATCGCTGCCGCCTCATGCAGTTCCGAGGGAATGGATTTCAGTGCCGCCAGCAACGTGATGGCAAAGAACGGGATGCCGAACCAGACATTGGCGACGATCGGCCCCCACATGGCGGTCGAGGGATCGGAGAGAACGTTGGTCGGCTCGGCCTTTAGCCCCAGCGCGAACAGCCAGTGCGGCAGCGGCCCGATGATCGGATTGAACAGCCATGCCCATGTCAGGCCCGACAGGAAGGACGGCACCGCCCAGGGCAGGAACACCAGCGCCTGCACCACCTTGCGGCCCCGAAACGGCTTGTCGAGCAGCAGCGCCAGGCCAAGGCCGAGGAAGAACTGGAAGAACAGGCTGGAGAGCGTCCACCACAACGTATTGACCAGCGCCTGGCCGAGCACGGCATCCGACAGCATCGCCTGGTACTGGCCGAGCCCGACATATTCCGACTTGAAGGCCGAAAACTTACGGAACGAATAGCTGATGCCGATGACCAGCGGCACCAAAAGCACCACGACCAGCAGGATGATCGCCGGGCTGAGATAAAGCCAGGGTTCGGTGGCAGCGTGCGTCAGCCGCTTGCGGCGCGGCCTCCCGGCGGGTCGTATTTCGGAAACGGCATAGGTCATTTGGGCTCAACAGTGGTGAGTGGGTGCCGGCGAAGGCGACAGCACCCTTCTCCCATATACGGGGAGAAGATGCCGGCAGGCAGATGAGGGGCAGCGCCAGGCTGACAGAACGTAGCGCCGCCTCTCATCCGGCCCTATCGGGCCACCTTCTCCCCGTGAACGGGGAGAAGGAAGAAAAACTACTTCTTGTTCTTCGCCATCCAGTCCTGCTGTTCCTTGGTCAGGAAGGCGGCCCATTGGTCGGCAACCTCCTTGGCCGTCTTTTGGCCCAGCAGCACTTCCTGGAAATTCTTGATCGCCACCTGGTCGACGAAATTGCCGAGATTCTCCAGATGCGTCGGCGGCGTCACCATTTCATATTTGGCGCTGTCGCTGAGCTCCGTGAACCAGCCCTTGAACTGCTCGGTCTTGAAATGCGGATCCTGGTCGGCGCCGTTGTGGATCGGGACGACGCCGACTTCCTTGGCCCATTCCAGATTGTCCTTGGGCGAGAGCAGCGTCGCCATCAGCTTCCAGGCGTCGTCCTTGTGCTGCGAATTGGCGAACATTGCCCAGCCGGCATAGCCGAGCGTCGGATAGGACTTGCCGCTCGGCCCGACCGGCAGCGGCGCCACGGCGAAGTCGTCTGCGCTCATCTTGTCGGCTATACCCAGCAGCGCATCCGGATCCTGGTTGAGCATGGCGCAGGTGCCGGAATAGAAGCCGGTGACGGTTTCGTTGAAACCCCAGCTCACCGCATCCTTGGGCGCCAGGCCCTGCTTGTACATGTCTGCCAGCATCTGCAGGCCCTTGACCGAGCCCTCCTCGTTTATGGTCGACGTGCCGTCTTCGTTGAAGTAGCCGCCCTTGCCGGCGGCGATGTTCATGAACATGTGCATGCCGTTGAAGGCGCCGGGCCCGCCGCGCAGGCAGTAGCCGTATTTGCCGGGCAACGCCGAGATCTTCTTGGAATCGGCGACGAACTCGTCGAGCGTGGCCGGCGGGCCGTCGAGGCCGGCTTCCTTGAACAGCTTCTTGTTCCAGAACAACGCGTTCACATAGTAGCCGTAAGGGATCATGAACTGGGTGTTGTTGACGGTCGAGCCGAACTGCTTGGCACGGTCGCCGAGCGTCTTGGCGTCGTCCCACTTGGCCATGTACGGGCCGAGATCCTCGAGCTGGGCATTGTTGGCGTAGAGGCCCATCCAACGTTCCGGCATCTCGACCACGTCGGGCGTATCGCCGGCCTGCACCATGGTCAGGAATTTCTCGAAGGCCTGGCCCCAGGGCAGCGAGACCAGCTCGACTTTGATGCCGGGATTGGCCTTTTCGAATTCGGCGATCTGCTTCTTCAGGAACTCCGTGCGCGGCGGGCTGGTGATGACTTCGACCATTTTCAGGGTCGAATCGGCCAGCGCGTTTCCGGCGGAAATTGCCAATCCCGCGGCTGTGGCAAGCATGGCGGTCAGTTTTTTCATCTTCAAGACTCCCATTTTGAAGCGGCTTGTTATTTTCTGGCTTTTTCGAAGGCCTGCGCCACGTCGGCCCACAGGTCCTCGACATTCTCCAATCCGACATTGAAGCGGATGGTTCGGGGGCTGACGCCGAAGCGCGCCATCGAATTCAGTCCCGGCGTCTGCTCCAGCGACGCCTTGGCGGGCACGACCAGGCTCTCATGGCCGCCCCAGCTCACGCCGATGCGGAAATATTTCAACGCATCCACGAAGACAGGGATGTCGATATCCTCGGTGACCTCGAAGGAGAACAACCCCGCGTAACCAGCAAGCGTCGCCTTGCCCGGATGGTTCGAATAGGCGGGGTGGTTGACGCGCTCGACATTGCCGTGCGCCTTCAGCCGTTCGGCGATGGCAAGCCCGCTCTTCATGTGGTGCGGCAGGCGCAGCGGCAGCGTGCGCAGCCCGCGCAGCAAGAGCCAGGCCTCGAAGGGCGAAAGCTTGCCGCCGAGATAGGAATAAGTCTGCTCGTTGATGTGCTTGATGTGGGCGGCCGAGCCTGCCACCACGCCGGCGACCGTATCGCTATGGCCGCCGAGATATTTCGAAGCCGAATGCAGCACCAGATCGACGCCATGCGTGATCGGCTTCTGGAACACCGGTGTCGCCCAGGAATTGTCGATCGTGGTGACGATGCCCTGCTCCTTCGCCAGCCGGGTCAGGTGAGCCAGGTCCTGCAACTCGAACATCATCGAGGTCGGGCTCTCCAGATAGAGCAGCCTGGCGCCCGGAAGGGCCGCCGCCACCGCATCCGGATCGGAGCCGTCGACATAGTCGACCCTGATGTTGAGCCGCGGCAAAAGCCGCTCGAACAGCCGATAGGCATCACCATAGCAATTGCGCACCGCAACGATGCGCTCGCCGGCGCCGACGAAGGCGAGCACCGTGGCGCTGATCGCCGCCATGCCGCTGGAAAAGCCGCGCGCGGCCTCGGCGCCCTCGAGCGCGGCGACGCGTGCCTCGAACTCCATCACCGTCGGATTGTCGCCGCGCGAATAGATCGGCTGCTTCCGTTTGCCGGCAAAAGTATCCGCCATCTCGGCATAGTTGGCGAAGGTGAACAGCGATGTCTGGTAGATCGGCGGCACCACCGCCCCACCGGGGAAAGGTTCGTCATGCGCCAGAAGCGTCGCCGCCTCGGCAAGATAGTCGTGATCGAAACCTGAGGGATGCTCGTTCATGTCTGGCTCGAAAGTTTGAGTTTGGCGGCGCCGCGCTTGAGATCGTCCTCGACGGTGGCGATCAGCTTGAGCGCTTCGGCGCGGGCGCCGTGCGGGTCGCGCGCGGCGATGCGCTCGTAAATGGTCCGATGATAGGGAAAACTGGCGTGGCCGAAATCGCGCACGCCCAGCGGATGCTCCCAGAAGCGGTGGAACAATTCGTGCATGGCGGCGATGATCTGTTCGAACAGCGGGTTGCCGGAAACCCTGTAGATCGCCTGGTGGAACTCCCAGTCCTCTTCCGAAGACATGCCCTCGCGCGTGCGGAACGCCTGCTCCATGATGTCGAGCTTGCGCTCGATTTCGGCGATATCGGTCTGGCTCGCGCGTTCGGCGCAAAGGGCGGCGGCTTCCGCCTCCAGCGCGCGACGGATTTCAAGCGTCTGCATCAGGCTGGTGAAGTCGTTGCCGCCCGCAAGCGTCAGCGGCAGATGCAACATGTCCGGCGAAACGGCTGCCTTGAGATAGGTGCCGCTGCCTTGCCGGCGCTCGACCAGCCCGAGCCCTTCCCAGCGCGTCAGCGCCTCGCGCACCGTGTTGCGGCTGACCTTCAGCCGCTCGGCCAGGATGCGTTCCGTTGGCAGCCGCTCGCCCGGCTGGAGGGCCTCGGCACGAACAAAGCCTACCAACGCCTTCAGCACGGCGTCGTCACGCGCCGTCGTCTGAATAGGTGGCAGGCTGTTTTGATCCACGCGCGTTCCAAGTGGTCCAATGGTCCAACCAATTTCTGCACAGATGGTACCTCCTGTCAACGGGATGTCAGGAGACCTAGCACCGTAAAAGCTCGCAACGCATGACAAGCACGCGTTTGCGGGCGATGCGCCAGGCCGGCCTCGACCCTGCTACGCCACAGCAGCGGGCGGCCCGAACCAGGTGGTCAGCGCATCGGCCAGTCCCTGTTGGCTTCCGGAACCAACCCATGCCACGTACCCGTCGGGGCGGATCAGCACCGCGTCGGGCCCGGCGACGGCCCCGAGAACTGGCAGCTCCCAGTCGCCGTCGTACACGGCGTCGACCTGCTGGACCCGATCCGCCCACGGCTTGATGTCAAGTCTGCCGGGCGTGCCGAGGTTGATCAGCACCGGCCGGGCATGGTGCAGCAAGGTAAACAGCCGCACCGGCCCGCTGGCGGTGAGCAGATCGAGGTCGGGTATTCGCCACCCAAGCAGCGCGTGCCCCTCCCCGAGGTCGTAGTGGACACCCAGGCCGGACATCTCTGCGGCGATTCGTTTGCGTGGTTCATCCATGGCGAGCAGTTCGGCGATGGTGTCGCCCAGGGCTTTGGTGCGATCATCCATGCGGCGAAGCGCGACCTGCGCCATCGTGTTGCGCAACACGCGGGCGGCGACCGGATGGCGCTCGGCATGGTAGCTGTCGAGCAGACTGTCCGGTGATGCCCGTTTGACGACCTGGGCCAGCTTCCATCCCAGGTTGACCGCGTCCTGCACGCCGATGTTGAGGCCCTGTCCGCCCATTGGGGGATGGATATGCGCAGCGTCGCCGGCCAGCAGGACACGTCTGTCGCGGTAAGCGGCAGCCTGGCGCGTCATATCGGTGAAACGAGAGAGCCAAGTCGGACTGTGGACGCCGAAATCGGTGCCATAGACAACGGTGAGCGCCTCGCGGAGATCGTCCAATGTCGGTTCACCACCGATGATCAGTTGTTTCTCGGTCAGCACGATGCCCAACCGGTCGCCGTCCTCGATCTTGCCTATCGCATGGGTTCCGCGGGCGTCGCTGCGAAAGCCCAATGGCGGTTCTTCCGACTTCTCGACCTCGGCGATCATCCAGCTCATCGTCGGATCCCATCCAGCGAATTCGATGCCCGCCGCCTTGCGGATCGTGCTGCGTCCACCGTCGCATCCGACGAGGTACTGCGCCTTCATCCGTCGGCCATCGGAAAGCCCCACATCCACGCCACTGTCGTCCTGCATGAAATCCGTGACTTCCTGTCCGCGATGGATCGGCACCCCCAATTCGCTGATCCAGTCGGCCAATATCCGCTCGATGTGGTTTTGCCGCAGCGCCAGCAGATAGTTGTGCCGGGTGGGAAAGTCGCTGATGTCCAAACGGATCATGTGGAAGCCGACGGTCGGGAAGCATCGCCCCTGGCAGAGGAACCGGTCGGCGATCCCGCGCTGGTCGAGCACCTCGATTGTGCGTGCGTGCAGGCCACCCGCGCGCAAGCCAATCAGTTGCTGGGTCGGGCGCCGCTCGACAATGGCGACGTCGATGCCCGCCAATGCGAGTTCGCCTGCCAGCATCAATCCTGTCGGGCCGCCCCCGGCGACAATCACCGCATGATTTCGACGCGATCCATCTGTCGGTGCACGCATTCCCGTCACTCCGCTCCCATTGGCTAGGGCCGCGGTTTTACGGGAGGAACCCAGGCTTGAAGCAAGCCCCCTGGGCGCCATATGTATGAAGTGAGGAGCAACGCCCTCTGCCGAATGGCAAGAGAGCGTACGCCGCAGCTCTTCACATCGGAGCTCGCCTTTTACAGGCCAGGAAGCGCTGTCGACATCTCGTGCGCAAAAAGCCCCTGATTTCCGGAGCTTGGCGCAGAATCCTGATGCTATTTTGAAAGGGGGCCGGTCGGCGTTTGGCAGCGGTACGAGGAGGCCACTATGTGCCAGCGCCGGCCGGCCGACCCCACGGACCCAGGAGATGCGGCGGACCTGAGCATCATGGGGTATTTTTTGATCGACCCGGCTGTCTGTCCTCGTGCCGGCGTCGCTCTGTCTGTGGCCGCACATTTGCGCAAGAGCTTATGAAAATCAACAGTTTCTTAACCAAGCCTCGTGAATCGCTTGGATTAAGGTAAATGGGTAACCTTGCCGGATTGACGGATACTCTTACCCGGTCCGTCAGGCAGCCTTGGCGACGACGCGGTTGCGGCCACCGCTCTTGGCTTCATAGAGCGCCAGATCGGCGCGTTTCATCAGCGCCGCCACCGTATCCACCCCCTTCAGCACCGACGACACGCCGACGCTGACGGTGACCTCGATGGCCTTGCCGTCAGGCCCGATGACGAACGGCATCTGGGCGATTTCGGCGCGGATGCGTTCGGCCACCTTTTCGGCGATCGCTCCATCGGTGTCAGGCATGACCACTACGAACTCCTCACCGCCGAACCGGCAGGCCAGATCGATGCCGCGCACGTTCTTGCGCAGCCGCCGCGCGAATTCCCGCAGCACCTCGTCGCCACCGTCATGGCCGTGCGTGTCGTTAATCGACTTGAAGCGATCGAGGTCGGTGATCATCACCGACAGCGGCCGACGCCGCGCCACGGCGCGGTCGAACAGCGTCTGGAGATGGCTGTCGAGATAGCGGCGGTTGTGCAGCCCGGTCAGCCCGTCGGTCACCGCCATTTCGATCGTCTGCGTCACGCTGGCGCGCAATTGGTCGTTGTAGCGCTTGCGGCGCACCTGGGTGCGCAACCGCGCCGTCAGTTCCTGCTGGTCGATAGGCCGCATCAGATAGTCGTTGATGCCGAGTTCGAGACCACGGATGATGCGCTCCTCCTCGCCCTCCTCCGCCAGCAGGATGATCGGCAGGAAGCGTGTGCGATCGAGCGAGCGCAGTTGCGAGCAGAGCCGAAGCGGATCGAAATCGGCGAAGCTCGTCGAGATCATCACGCATTCATAGGGCGTCTCCGCCGCCTGGAAGAAGCCGGCATGCGGATCGCTGGCGACATCCAGGTCAGCACAGTCGCGCAGCATCTTCTGGACGCGCTCGATCGACGATTTGCGCTCATCGATCAGAAGCACTTTCGGCGTCGTGTCCTCGGAGGCGAAATTGCGGCTGAGCAACTCTTCGATGCCGATGTTGCGCGTGGTCGAAGCGCGCAGCCGCAACTCGTCGGTCAGCGACTTCAGCCTGACGAGGCTCTTGACGCGCGTCATCAGTTGCAGGTCGTTGACGGGTTTGGTCAGGAAATCGTCGGCGCCGACCTCAAGCCCGCGCACCCTGTCGGAAACCTGGTCGAGTGCGGTGATCATTACCACTGGAATATGCGACGTCGCCGGATCGCTCTTCAGGCGGCGGCAGACCTCGAAGCCGTCCATGTCCGGCATCATGACGTCGAGCAGCACGACGTCGACCTTACCGTTCTCGCAGGTCTCGATCGCATCCGGGCCGTTGGTGGCGGTCAACACCTCGAAATATTCGGCCAGCAGCCGAACCTCCAGCAGCCTGACATTGGCAGGGATGTCGTCGACGACGAGAATCCGAGCGGTCATTTCACAAGGCTCTGGCTTTGGCGGCAAGGTGCATCAGGAATCACCCAGGTAAGACTTGATGGTTTCGATGAAGCGCGGCACCGAGATCGGCTTGGAGATATAAGCCTCGCAGCCGCCCTGGCGGATGCGCTCCTCGTCGCCCTTCATCGCGAAGGCAGTGACGGCAATGACCGGGATGACGTGCAGGTCGTCGTCTTCCTTCAGCCATTTCGTCACCTCCAGCCCAGACACTTCAGGCAACTGGATGTCCATCAAAATGAGATCCGGCCGGTGCTGACGCGCCAGATCGAGCGCTTCCAGACCGTTGCGGGTGCGAACTGTCTCGTAACCGCTTGCTTCGATGAGGTCCCGAAAGAGCTTCATGTTGAGCTCATTGTCCTCGACGATCATGACCTTCTTAGGCATCGATATCCCGTCCCGGCCGCTGTTCCGCTCGAAGGCGGCCGTTATGCGCCCTTCCGGGACGCACCAAACCCTGGTCGACTCTACGGCAATATGATTGACGAAACGGAAACCTGCGGCGAGAAAAGCTGCTCCGTTTCCACCTCGGGTCCCGCACTGAAGAGGTAACGACTTGCCGCAAGCGACGCTTGCCATTACTGCGGAAGAGACTCACATTCCGCATACCCTGAAAGGTAATGATGGCAAACGCAGCGTCAATGCGCGAAGAGGCCGAAACCATTGCCGTGAAGGCTCTGGCCTTCGTCGCCTCTGATCCCGAACTGCTGCCTCGCTTCCTGGCGATCACCGGCATCGAGGCGCATTCGATCCGCAAAGCTGCCGGCGAGCCGGGATTTCTGGCCGGTGTGCTGCAGTTCGTTCTCGCCCACGAACCCACATTGCTGCGTTTTGCTGAGGAAACCGGCACGCCACCGGCCTCCGTCGGCAAGGCGTTGCGCGCGCTGCCGCTGGGCGACGATAACCACGAGCATTCCATATGAGTGACGATCCCAAGGCGGCGCCCCGATCGCCAGGTCGAGCGAAGTCTGACTCTTGTCGCCCGCCCGTTTTGAGCGACAAGTATAAAACGAAGGCTTGAGGCGCGTCGCGCCAATCCGTTCGAAGGCGACGCGCTTTGGTGAGCCGAGTGGCTACGGTGTCGGATCCGCCTGGTCCGTCTCGTCGCCGCCATCGTCAATGCTGTCGTCCTCGGCAGGATCGGCCGGCTTCAGCATGACGCCATTGACAATGACCGAACCGTCCGGCTTGGCGTTGACGACCCATTCCATGCGGCCGTCCGTCAAGGTCTTGCCGAACCCTTTCACCATCAGGGCCACAGGCACGTACTGCGCCACCTCCGGTTCCGATTTCGCCGCTTCCTGCAAGCCCTCGACGATCTTGTCGAAGCCGGCGACGTCCACCGTCACATTGGCTTCCGGCTTCTCGCCAGGAAACGTCATTTCGCCTTCCAAGGCGATTTCGGTATCCTTGTTCTTGATGGTGCTATGGCCAATGACCACCTTCGGCGTCTTGGCCATGAAATCGGTTTTGAGCTGCTCTCCAAATTCGGCCGACAGCGGCGGGTTCTTGTTAAGATCAAAGGCTTCGATTGCCTTCTTCGCCATGCTGTCGAGATCGATATTGGCGCCGCCGAAGTTCAGGTCGATATCGGTCGGCAGCAGCGCTATGCTCCAGTTCGGCAGAAGCTGCTGCGGCACGGTCAACCCAGATGCCTTGATCCCGTAGCCGATCGTACCGCTCTGGGCGACGCCATCCATTCCGAAGGCGGTGCTGAGCTGCGCCGCGCCGAACGTGCCGACCGGGCTCTCGACCGCGAAATTCTTGAACCCGTATGTCCCGTCGATGCGCTCCCACACCGGAAGCGCGGCGAGCAGAAGCGATTTGAGCTGCGCCTGGTTGGCTTTCAGCGTGGCTTCATTCTCATTGGCGACGGCAAATGCCAGGAGATCGAGCAGCGGCTTGGTCTGCACGCCCTTGCCTTTGGCATCCACCGACAGTTCCGGTGATTTGACGGTGACCGGGAATTTCAGTCCGCTTTCGGGATCGTCGAATTTGATCGCCTCGACAAAGTTCGACACTTTTTGCGACAACGCGAAATCGACCCCGCCATTGGCAGCCTTGGTGGCGGCCATGGTCGCGGTGCCGGCGTCGGCGCTGACTTCCATGTGCTGCTTGGCATCTTGCGACACCATCGTCATGCCCGCCATCGAACTGGTGCCGCTGGTAAAGGCCGCCAGATTGGGGTCGTAGACACCGGAACCCTTGCCGTCCTTGATAGAAAATTGCGTGCTCTGCAGCCCCTGCGGCCCGTTGAACTCGAAGGAGGCGCTGTGCGAAAGATCCATCGAGACATCCCAGGTCCCGTCACTGCGCGGCTTGACCAGCAGGGCGTAGGGCGCAAAGTCGAATTTCAACGGCTTCTGGTCGGGCAAGGTGCCGGCGAGCGCCTTGAAATCGAACATGATCTTGTAGGCGCCGCCTTCGACCGAGACCTTCAGGATGCCCTTGTCGAGGGCCTGTTTGCCGACATAGCGGGACAGGTTCTCGGATAGCTGCTTCGCACCCTGGCTGTCGACGCTCTGGCCGAAAGCGGGCGCGCTGAGCAGAAGCGCGGTAAAGGCGATTGGCAACATCCGGTTCACGTAGAATTCTCCGTTTGGTCGAAAAGGCAAAATTGTCTCCTACTTCTGGTAGGGAAAGACCGTCACAACTGCAAGACGGCGAAGTTCAGGCGCTCGGCTCCAGCACCAGCCGCATCAACGGCCGGCCCGCCTTGCGTTCCAGGAGCCGCTCGAACCCGGCCTTCTCGAACACGCGCGACGAGCCCACGAACAGCCCGATGGAGCGTGAATCCTTCGACAGGTCTATCGGGCAGGCTTCCACCATTCGCGCGCCGTTCCTGCGGGCGAAATCGATGCCGCCTTCGACCAGGCGATGGCTGATGCCCCGGCCCCGTGCCTTGGCGCGGATGAAGAAACAGGAAATTGCCCAGACGCTCGGATCCGATGCGTCCGCGGGATCGACCGGAGCCGAGCCCCGGCCCCGGTTGTTCCACTCGGGCACGTCGGCGCGCGGCCCGATCTGCATCCAGCCGACTGCCTTGCCGTCCTCGAACGCCAGCATGCCCGGTGGCGGGCCTGCTTCGATGCGCGCCCTGATGTGGTCTTTGTTGCGTTCGCGGCTGCTTTCGCGACGAGCCGCCGGCGCCAGCCGGAAATGCGTGCACCAGCAGCCGTAGCAGGCGCCCTGCTTGCCGAAGAGATCTTCGAATTCAGGCCAGAGCTCAGGCGCCAGCGGCACTATGGTCGTGCTCATGCGTTCTCCCCAGGCCAAGCTTGTCGCTAGCCTTGCACTGTCGTACCATTGTGTTTGTTCTCTTTATGTTCGCAGCGATGGCGGCTCCTGTCAATAATCCTGATCACGGTTTCTGCCGCGACTGCCTGGCCTTTCAGCGCAGCGACGCCAGGCGCTGCGAGCGATGCGGCAGCCCCAGGCTTGCCCGTCATCCCGAGCTGTACCGGCTGCATCTGGCCCACATCGACTGCGACGCTTTCTATGCGGCAATCGAAAAACGCGACAACCCGGCGCTGAAGGACAAGCCGCTGATCATCGGCGGCGGCAAGCGCGGCGTCGTCTCCACCGCCTGCTACATCGCCCGGATAAGGGGCGTGCGTTCCGCCATGCCCATGTTCAAGGCGCTCGAGGCTTGCCCCGAAGCGGTGGTTATCCCGCCCAATATGGAAAAATACGTGGTCGTCGGGCGCGAGGTGCGCGCCATGATGCAGGCGCTGACGCCGCTGGTCGAGCCGCTCTCGATCGACGAGGCGTTTCTCGACCTTGCCGGAACCGAACGGCTGCACGGCCTGCCGCCGGCCGTGGTGCTGGCCCGTTTCGCGCTGGCCGTCGAGAAGGAGATCGGCATCACCGTTTCGTCAGGTCTGTCCTACTGCAAGTTCCTGGCTAAGGTGGCGTCGGATTTCCGCAAACCGCGCGGCTTCTCGGTCATCGGCGAAGCGGAAGCCGTGGGTTTCCTCGCCGCACAGCCGGTGAGCATGATCTGGGGGGTCGGCAAGGCATTCAACGCCACGCTCGAACAGGACGGCATCCGCACCATCGGCCAGCTCCAGAAGATGGACCGTGGCGACCTCATGCGCCGCTATGGCGTGATGGGCGACCGGCTTTACCGGCTCTCGCGCGGTGAGGACGTCCGCCGCGTCGATCCCGACCAGGACGCCAAGAGCGTATCGGCCGAAACCACTTTCGACACCGATATCGCTTCGCTGGACGAGCTGGTCTCGGTGCTACGGGGCCTTTCGGAAAAGGTCTCGGCGCGGCTGAAGAAATCCGGCATCGCCGGGCGCACGGTGGTGCTCAAGCTGAAGACGCAGGATTTCAAGATCCGCACCCGCAACCGCCAGCTCGGCGACCCGACCCGGCTCGCCGACCGCATCTTTTCGACCGGGGTCGAGCTGCTGCGCAAGGAAACCGACGGCACCAAATACCGGCTGCTCGGCATCGGCGTCAGCGATCTTTCCGCCGATGACAAGGCCGATCCGCCCGATCTGGTCGATATCCAGTCGCGCAAGCGGGCCATGGCCGAAAGCGCCATCGACGCGCTGCGCGACAAGTTCGGCCGCAAGGCGGTGGAAACTGGCTATACGTTCGGCAAAGGCCGCGACACCCACCCGCCAGAGCCGCTGGAAGACTGATAATGGATATCAGCTGTCGAGATTTAGGTGCGCTGCAGATCGATCCTGCTTGTCACCATGCTCTTGCCGGTTTTCGGATCAGTGTCGATCACCGTCAGCCGCATGCCGTTCTCGCCTCGTTTCTCGACCTTCATCTGCGCCTTTCGGTCACCATTGACCTCCTTGGCCCAACGGATGCCGAGATTGATCGCGTTGCCCGAACGGGTGCCGTTCAATTGCGCAGGCCCGGTACGGGACCCGACATAAGTGCCGCTATATTTCGCTCCGGCAGTCCTCAGGTCCGCGCTGATGGCGCGCGTCACCACGATAAGCCCTCGGCAATTGCCATCGAGCGACAATGAGGTCGACGTCGCGTTTGACCTGAACGTGCAGGACACATTCACCGTCGGCGCGTCGGTAGTCACCTTGACGATGCCCTTGCCGGTGAAATTGCCCTTGAACGACTGGAGAAATCTGGACTCGTCGGCATGTGCCGCGCCTGCCGTGACCAACAGGCAGCCAGCAAGCGCAAATTGCGCAAATGATCTCATCGAAATTCTCCTATCGACATTGAAAAGCACCTGCGAAGCACTTCCGATATTCGGAACTCAACGCCCCCTGCCGTGCCAGGTTCCGCCTTCAACATGACTGTTTTGCAACATCCGGCTGGCCCAGAAGAATGCGGCTGCTAGCGGTTGCGGCAAAAGCCACGGCCTGCGACATAGCGGAAATGGCACCCACCCCTTCCATCCCCAAGGCCGCGTTCTGGATGGCGCTGTCGATCGCCTCGTTCCTGGCGATGTCGGTCGCGGGCCGCGCCACCACGGCCGAGCTCAACGTTTTCCAGGTGCTGGAGCTGCGCTCGGTGATCGGCTTTTTCATCCTGCTGCCGCTGGTCATGCAAAATGGCGGCTTTGCCGCCATGCGCACTGGGCGCCCCCTCGCCCATGTCACGCGCAACGTGGTTCACTATACCGGCCAGGCGGCGTGGCTCTACGCCCTGACGCTGATCCCTTTGGCGGTGCTGATCTCGATCGAATTCACGACGCCGATCTGGACGGCGATCCTTGCGGTCACCTTTCTCGGCGAAAGGCTCACCCGGCCGAAGCTCGGCGCCGTGGCGCTCGGGCTGATCGGCGTCGTGATCATCGTGCGCCCAGGCGTCGGCTCGGTCGATCCGGGACATCTGGTCGTGCTGGGCGCGGCAATGTGCTTCGGCATCTCGCTGGTCCTGGTCAAGTCGCTGACGCGGACCGACAGCGTTGTGCGAATCATCTTCTGGATGTTGATCATCCAGTCGGTGCTCGGCCTGGTCCCGGCGCTCTACGAATGGCGCAACCCGTCGCTCGAGCTGTGGCCGTGGATTCTGCTGATCGCCTTCACCGGCATGTCGTCGCATTTCTGCATGGCCTGGGCGCTGAGCTACGCCGATGCCACCGTCATTTCGCCGATGGATTTCCTGCGCGTGCCGCTGTCGGCATTGATCGGCTGGCTGCTCTACCAGGAGCAGATCGACGCCTTCACCGCAGGCGGGGCATTGCTGATCCTGATGGGCAATATGCTCAACCTGCAGCGCCGGCAGCCAAAGCCGGCGCAAGCGGCGGCATCGTAGCGCGCCTCAATCGCCCCTCAATCACCGCTGTCGGGTATGTTGAGGAGGTGGCCGCAGGCCTTGCAGTGAACGGCGTCCGGCTCGTGCCGTTGCAGGCCGCATTGCGGACAGGGAAAGAACACCTTGGCCGGTCGGAAGATCGCCTGCGCCAGCCTGACGAACAGCGATATGCCGATGATCATGGTCACGATCGCCGTCAGTTTCCCCGCCATTCCCGGCAGCACGATGTCGCCGAACCCGGTCGTGGTCACCGTCGCGACGGTGAAGTAAAGCGCGTCGATGTAGCTTTCCAGCCCCGCTCCGCTGCGGAAGAAGAAAGTGTAGACGAAACCGGTGATCACGAAGAGGAACGTCAAGAGATTGATCACCGCGTGGCTCGCTTCGCGCCAGGGCCGCAGGCCCTGCATCTCGAAATGCCGCCAGAGCGAACCGCTGCGCGACAGCGACCACAGCCGCAGAATGCGCAGAAAGCCGAGATTGGCCAGCGCCGTCGGCATCAGCAGCGTCAAAAGGATGAAAATGTCCACCCAGGAGGTCGGCTGCTTCATCAGCCGCAGCATGTCGTTCGAGGCAAGCAGCCTGGCAACCAGGTCGGCGGCGACCAGAGCCGCCACCGCATAGTCGAGCCACAGGAATGAGGCCGACTGCTGGATGACGGGCGTGGCGATGAAGAAGGCAATGATGGCCAGGTCGATGATGACCGCAACCAGCTGAAACCGAAAAGCCGCCGGCGTGCGGCCGTGGTAGAGCTTGCGCAGCGTGTCGCGCAGCCACGCCATTGTGGAACGGTCCTGCAATCCGTCGCTGTCTTTCGTCTTCATGGCAATTGCGGTGACTTGAGCGGCGGATGCCGCCCGGCGGATTGCCACCAGTCCCCGGAAGGGGCGATCACACCAGCTCCACTTCGACCACGCCTGGCACGGCGCGCATCGCCGAGGCGATTTGCGGCGAGACGCGGTAGCCCCCCTGCAGGGCAATCTCCACCTCGCCCTGCGCTTCTTCCTTGATAACGATGATGCTCACCTGACTTTCACCACGCTGGGTAAGCTGCGATTGAATGATCGAGGCAGGCGCATCGTTTCTGACGAAGATGCGCAGTGCCTTCTGGATGCGGCTGGCCTCGTCCTCAAGCGACTGCACTGTCTGGATGCGCAGGTTGACGCCCTCCGGCCTGTCCTCCGCCGCCACGGTGATGACCACGGAGCGGCCCGGCTCCAGCATGTCGCGATACTGCGCCAATCCTTCGGAAAACAGCACCGCCTCATACTGGCCGGACGTGTCCGAGAACTGCACCACGCCCATCTTGTTGCCGGTCCGCGTCTTGCGCTCCTGCTTGGTGGTCACGGTGCCGGCGAGGCGCCCTGCGGTGGCACCGCGCTTGACCGCGGCCGAAAACTCCGCCCAGTTCTGCACCCGCATCTTCTGCAGCGCCGCCTTGTACTCGTCCAGCGGATGGGCGGAGAGATAGAAACCGACCACCTGGAATTCGCGGTGCAGGCGGTCGGCGGCGAGCCACGGTTCCGTCACCGGCAGGTTGAGCGCCTGCGACTGCGCCCCCAGGGATGCGCCGAAAATGTCGGCCTGGCCTGAGACGGCGTTCTGCTGCGCCAGTGACGCCAGCCCCATCATCCGCTCGACGCCAGCCATCATCGCGGCGCGGTCATGGCCGAAACAGTCCAGCGCTCCGGCCATGATCAGGCTTTCGAAGACGCGCTTGCCGACGATTTTCGGATCGACCCTCTCGCAGAAATCGGCCAGGCTCTTGAACGGCTTCTCGCCGCGCATGGCGACGATATGCTCCACCGCCGCGTCGCCGACTCCCTTGAGCGCGGCCATCGAATAGTAGATGCGGTTCTCGCCGACCTCGAAGGGACGAAAGCTTGATATCACCGACGGTGCCACCACCTCGATGCCGAGGCGCAGCGCATCCTGGCGGAAATCCGCGAGCTTGTCGGTGTTTCCCATGTCGAGCGTCATCGACGCCGCCAGGAACTCGACCGGATAATGCGCCTTGAGATAGGCGGTCTGGTACGAGACGACGGCGTATGCGGCCGCGTGCGATTTGTTGAAACCGTAGTCGGCGAACTTGGCTAGCAGGTCGAAGATGAAGTCGGCCTGCGGCTTGGCCACGCCGCGCTCGACCGCGCCCGAGACGAAGCGCTCACGCTGCTTGTCCATCTCGGCGCGGATCTTCTTGCCCATGGCGCGGCGCAAAAGATCGGCTTCGCCCAGCGAATAGCCGGACAATTCCTGCGCGATCTGCATCACCTGTTCCTGGTAGACGATGACGCCTTGCGTCTCCTTCACCAGATGGTCGATCTTGGGATGGATCGACGCCATCTCCTCCTCGCCGTGCTTCCTGGCGTTGTAGGTCGGGATGTTCTCCATCGGCCCCGGCCGGTACAGCGCCACCAGCGCGATGATGTCCTCGATGCAGTCGGGCCGCATGCCGATCAGCGCCTTGCGCATGCCGGCACTTTCCACCTGGAACACGCCGACCACTTCGCCGCGCGACAGCATGGCGTAGGTCTCGGGGTCGTCGAGCGGTATCGTCGCAAGATCGATGTCGATGCCGCGGCGGCGTATCAGCTTCACCGCCGTCTCCAGCACCGTCAGCGTCTTCAGGCCGAGAAAGTCGAACTTCACCAGCCCGGCCTGCTCGACATATTTCATGTTGAACTGGGTGACCGGCATGTCCGAACGAGGATCGCGGTACATCGGCACCAGCTCCGACAGCGGCCGGTCGCCGATGACGATGCCGGCGGCGTGCGTCGACGCATGGCGATAAAGCCCTTCCAGCTTCTGTGCCATGTCGAGCAGCGTCTGGACGATCGGCTCCTTTTCGGCCTCCTCGGCAAAACGCGGCTCGTTGGCGATGGCGTCCGCCAGTTTTACCGGATTGGCCGGGTTCTGCGGCACCATCTTGGACAGCTTGTCGACCTGGCCGTAAGGCATTTGCAGCACGCGACCGACGTCGCGCAGCACGGCGCGGGCTTGCAGCGTTCCAAAGGTGATGATCTGGCCGACCTGGTCGCGTCCATATTTCTGCTGGACATAGCGGATCACCTCTTCGCGGCGGTCCTGGCAGAAGTCGATGTCGAAATCGGGCATCGACACGCGGTCCGGATTGAGGAAGCGCTCGAACAGCAGCGAGAAACGCAGCGGATCGATGTCGGTGATGGTGGTGGAATAGGCGACCAGCGAGCCCGCACCCGAGCCGCGCCCCGGCCCGACTGGAATGCCTTGCGACTTGGCCCATTTGATGAAGTCGGCAACGATCAGGAAGTAGCCTGGGAATTTCATCTTCTCGATGATGCCGAGCTCGAACTCGAGCCTCTCGCGGTATTGCTCGACCGTATAGCCCGGCGTCGGTCCGTGCGCGGCAAGCCGGGCCTCCAGCCCTTCACGCGCCTGGCGGGCAAGTTCGGCGGCCTCGGCCTTCTCGGCTGCGTCCTTGTCCGACGCGTCGCCGCCGGTAAAGCGCGGCAGGATCGGGCTGCGGGTTTTCGGATAGTAGGAGCAGCGCAACGCGATCTCGACCGTGTTGTCGATCGCTTCCGGCAGATCGGCGAACAACGCTGCCATCTCAGCCTGGCTACGCAGGAAGTTATCCGGTGAAAGCCGGCGGCGATTGTCCACGGCGACGACCGAGCCCTCCGCTATGGCGATCAGCGCATCATGCGCGTCATAATCGTCGCGCGAGGAGAAGAACGCCTCGTTGGTGGCGACGAGCGGTAATTCGTGGGCATAGGCGAGATCGATCGTGGAATGTTCTATCAGCCGGTCGTAACCGGAAACTCGTTCCAGTTCGACATAGAGCCGATCGCCGAACAGGGCTTTCAGGGTCGACAGCCGGGTCTCCGCGAGATCGCGTCGATCCTCCTTCAGAGCCGCGCCGATAGGGCCGCGGGGACCGCCGCTGAGGCAGATCAGCCCGTCGGCCTGGCCCTCCAGCATCTCGCTGGTCAGATGCACCGCCTCGCCGGGCGGCGTCTCCAGATAGACGCGGCTTACCAGCCTGACCAGATTGGAATAGCCGGCCTCGGTCGCCGCGATAAGCACGACTGGCCGCATCTCGGGCCCCTGCCGCCGGCGGTCGCGCTGGCCGTCGACGTTCTCGCCGGAAAAGGCGAGCGCGATCTGGCAGCCGATGATCGGCTGGATGCCGTCCTTCACCGCCTTCTGCGCGAATTCGAGCGCGCCGAACAGATTGTTGGTGTCGGTGACCGCGATTGCCGGACACTCGTCCTTGACCGCATGGCCGACGATCTTGCCGAGCTGGAGCGCGCCTTCCAGCAGCGAATAGGCCGAGTGCACGCGAAGATGCACGAAAGGACGCGCCGGCGCTTCTGGCGCCGCCGCCTTCACTGCCGCTTCGCGCAGCAAGGGGTCGCGTGGAAGTCTGTCATCCGCCATGGTTTTTCGCGTTTCCCGAAGGACTTGAGTCGATCAAGATGTATTGTCCGGCACCGGGCGATGCCAGTCCAGCACAAACGAACATCGGCCACAGGCTTCCGCCCGCCCTCGCTTCAGGCGAATTCCATGATCACCGCGTCGACGGCCAGGCTGTCGCCCGGCTTGACGTTGAGTTTCGCCACCACGAGATCGCGCTCGGCGCGCAGCACGTTCTCCATCTTCATCGCCTCGACGACGGCCAGAGTCTCGCCGGCCTTGACCTCCTGGCCTTCGGCGACGGCGATCGAGACGACGAGGCCGGGCATGGGACATAGCAGCAGGTTGGACGTGTCGGGCTCCAGCTTTTCCGGCATCAGCCTTTCCAGCACGGCAATGCGCGGCAGCATGGCGCGCGCCGTCACCGAAAGCCCTTTCCAGGCGATGCGAAGGCCGTTTGGCGCCGGGCGCAGTTGCGCCACCATTTCGTGCCCGCCGACGCTGCCGCGCCAGACCAGTTCGCCCGGCCGCCAGGCCGACGAAACCGTCAGCGGCTTGCCGCCCTCGATGGACAAGTCGACTTCCATCGGAATGGAGATCATGCCCTCCAGGATGGACGCGGACAGATAGTCCTTGCCAATCTTCACCACCCAGTGACGCTTGAGTGCCCCCGAATGCGGCGCCAAGCGCCCGCCCAGCCGGTCGAGCCGGTCGCGGCGCAGCAATTCGACCACGGTGGCGACCGCCGCCAACACGGCCTTGTCGTCATGGTCGGGCAGGATCGGCGCAAAGCCGTCGGGATATTCCTCTGCGATGAATCCGGTCGAAATCCGCCCTTCCCGCCAGCGCGGATGCTGCATGAGCGCCGCCAGAAAAGGGATGTTGTGCTCGATGCCGTCGACGACAAAACTGTCCAACGCTTCGGACATCGCGTCGATTGCCTCCAGCCGGGTCGGCGCCCAGGTGCACAGCTTGGCAATCATCGGGTCGTAGAACATCGAAATCTCCGATCCCTCGGTGACGCCGGTGTCGTTGCGGATGACGACGTCGCCGACTTGCCCTTCCTGCGGCGGTCGATAGCGCGTCAGGCGGCCGATCGACGGCAGGAAGTTGCGATACGGATCCTCGGCATAGAGCCGGCTCTCCACCGCCCAGCCATTCAGTTTCACGTCGCTTTGCTTCAAGGCGAGCTTCTCGCCGGCGGCCACACGGATCATCTGCTCGACCAGATCGATACCGGTGACAAGCTCGGTCACCGGATGCTCGACCTGCAATCGTGTATTCATTTCAAGGAAGTAGAAGTTTTTCTCAGCGTCGACGATGAATTCCACCGTGCCGGCGCTCTGGTAGTCGACGGCCCTGGCCAGCGCCACCGACTGCTCGCCCATGGCCTTGCGCGTCCTGGCATCGAGGAAAGGCGATGGCGCCTCCTCGGCCACCTTCTGGTTGCGGCGCTGGATCGAGCATTCGCGCTCGCCGAGATAGAGTGCGTTGCCATGCGCGTCGGCCAGCACCTGGATCTCGATGTGGCGTGGATCGACGATGAACTTCTCGATGAACACGCGGTCGTCGCCGAACGAGCTCTTGGCCTCCGAGCGCGCCCGGTCGAAGCCGTCGCGCACCTCGGCCTGGTTCCAGGCGATGCGCATGCCCTTGCCGCCGCCACCGGCCGAGGCCTTGATCATCACGGGATAGCCGATCTCGCCGGCGATCTTCTCCGCGTGGTCGGCGTTCTCGATGACGCCGAGCCAGCCGGGAACCGTCGAAACATTGGCGGCGTTGGCGAATTTCTTCGATTCGATTTTGTCGCCCATCGCCTTGATGGCTTTCGGCTTCGGCCCGATGAAGACGATGCCCTCCTTCTCCAGCGCCTCGCAGAAGGATGCGCGCTCGGACAGGAAGCCATAGCCGGGATGCACAGCCTGAGCGCCGGTCGCCTTGCACGCCGCGATGATTTTCTCGGGCACGAGATAGCTCTGCGCGGCTGGCGACGGTCCGATATGCACCGCCTCGTCGGCCATCTCGACATGCACGGCATCGCGATCGGCGTCGGAATAGACGGCGACCGTGGCGATGCCCATCTTGCGCGCGGTCTTGATGACGCGGCAGGCGATCTCGCCACGGTTGGCGATCAGGATTTTGGTGAACATGCGGGCAAATTCCCCTCCGGCGGACGGTCCAGTTCTATGGATTATGTCGCCATGTCTCAAGTACCGTGTGCGTGGCGCGAACGCCTGCGGTCAAGGGTATGCTACCTGCGTCAAGAAAGCCGATATTTCGTCTCATCTGGCGGTTGATGAGCAGGCCAAAACCTGAAAGCCTGAGCGCAAAATTGCGTTGGAGGATTGCCAGATGAAAACCCGCGCCGCTGTTGCCGTTGCTGCCGGAAAGCCGCTTGAGATCATGGAGGTCGACCTCGACGGCCCGCGCGAGGGCGAGGTGCTGGTCGAGATCAAGGCGACCGGCATCTGCCACACCGACGAGTTCACGCTGTCGGGTGCCGATCCCGAGGGCCTGTTTCCCGCCATTCTCGGCCATGAGGGCGCCGGCGTGGTAGTCGATGTCGGCAAGGGCGTCACCTCGGTCAAAAAGGGCGACCATGTGATCCCGCTCTATACGCCCGAATGCCGGCAGTGCCCGTCGTGTTTGTCGCGCAAGACCAATCTGTGCACCGCCATCCGCGCCACGCAGGGGCAAGGCCTGATGCCGGACGGCACCTCGCGCTTCTCGATCGGGGGCGAAAAACTGTTTCACTATATGGGCTGCTCGACCTTCTCCAACTTTACGGTGCTGCCGGAGATCGCCGTGGCCAAAGTCAATCCCGACGCGCCCTTCGACAAGATCTGCTACATCGGCTGCGGGGTGACCACCGGCGTGGGCGCGGTGATCAACACCGCCAAGGTCGAGCAAGGCGCGACCGCGGTGGTCTTCGGCCTCGGCGGCATCGGGCTCAACGTCATCCAGGGCCTGAAACTTGCCGGCGCCGACATGATCATCGGCGTCGATCTCAACAACGACAGACGAGCCTGGGGCGAGCGCTTCGGCATGACGCATTTCGTCAATCCGAAGGAGATCGACGGCGACATCGTTCCCCATCTCGTCAACATGACCAAGCGCGGCGCCGACCAGATCGGCGGCGCCGACTATACGTTCGACTGCACCGGCAACACCAAGGTGATGCGCCAGGCGCTGGAGGCTTCGCATCGCGGCTGGGGCAAGTCGGTGGTCATCGGTGTGGCGGGCGCCGGCCAGGAGATCTCGACGCGGCCCTTCCAGCTGGTCACCGGGCGGACCTGGATGGGCACCGCCTTCGGCGGCGCGCGCGGCCGCACCGACGTGCCCAGGATCGTCGACTGGTACATGGACGGCAAGATCGAGATCGACCCGATGATCACCCACACGCTCAAGCTCGAGGACATCAACAAGGGGTTCGACCTCATGCATGAGGGCAAGTCGATCAGGAGTGTCGTGGTTTATTGAGGGCGGCCACACGCCGCGGGCACGGGCCCGCGACCTCTGTGGTCAAAAATGGGAGGAGAAAAGCATGGCGGAAAAACTGCATCCGAAAATCGACAATGGTCTGCCCAGGGAGAGTGCGAGCTTTATCGGCGGCACGCTGGTCTGCGCCTGTACCAGCAATCCGGTCAAGGTGAAGGTCAAGGGCCAGATCGCCCACAACCACGCCTGCGGCTGCACCAAATGCTGGAAGCCCGAAGGGGCGGTGTTCTCGGTGGTGGCCGTAGCCGGCACCGGCGACGTCACCGTCACCGAGAACGGCGACAAGCTGAAGGTGGTGGACCCGAGCGCGTTGATCCAGCGCCATGCCTGCACCGGCTGCGGCGTCCACATGCATGGACCCGTCGAGCGCGACCATCCGTTCAAGGGCTTGTCCTTCATCCATCCCGAGCGCTTCGAGGAGGATGGCTGGTCGCCGCCGGGCTTTACCGCCTTTGTTTCTTCGATCATCGAATCCGGAGTCGACCCGAGCCGCATGGACAGCATTCGCGGCCAACTGAAATCGATCGGCCTCGAACCTTATGACTGCCTCAACCCCGGCCTGATGGACTATATCGCCACCTGGACCGCCAAGAGGTCGGGAGCGCTTCCGGCCTGACGACCATGAGATTTGAGGCATGGGGCCGGACGGGTTGCCGGCCCCATGCTCATTTGGAGAGACAATGCCCGCACCCGCCATCCTCGTCGACGCAGACGCTTGCCCGGTCAAAGCCGAAGTCGAAAAAGTTGCCGAGCGCCACGGCGTCGTCGTCACCTATGTTTCCAATGGCGGCCTGCGCCCCTCCCGCGACCCCATGATCCGCAATGTCGTCGTGTCCAAGGGTGCCGACGCCGCCGACGACTGGATCGTGGAAAACGCAAAACCCAACGACATCGTGGTGACCGCGGACATTCCACTGGCCGCACGCACGGTGGCGCTCGGGGCCCATGTATTGGGGCCGACCGGACGTCCCTTCACGCCGGAAACGATCGGCATGGCGGTGGCAATGCGCGACTTGAAGCAGCATCTGCGCGAGACCGGCGAAAGCAAGGGCTACAATGCGAGCTTCGCACCGCAAGACCGCTCACGGTTTCTCGGCGAACTCGACCGCATCTTGCGGCGCGCTCTAAAATCCGCCACACCGCAGTAGAAGCCCAGCGCCATTCGGAACCATCATGGCCGCCGAAATCCCCTCCAGCACGCCCATGCACCGGCACATGCTGTTCGCGGTGTCGGCTTGTGTCGGCGTCTTTGCGCTTCTGATGGCGCTGCTGCTTCATGCGCCGCTCGCTTATTCGATCGGCGCCAACGCCTTTTTTGCCGCCTATGTCACGCTGGTGGTCGCCCAGATGCCCAAATTCACCGGCACTTATCTCAGCAAGAATGCGCGGGCCGCCGATCAGCCCGTGCTGGTCATCTTCGCCGTAACGCTGGTCGTCGTTGGCGTTGCCCTTGTCTCATTGTTCCTGCTGATCAACCAGAAGGACAAGGGCCATCCCATCGAACTCACCTTCGCGCTGCTGTCGATACCCCTCGGCTGGTTCACAATCCATGCCATGGCGGCGTTGCACTATGCGCATGTGTACTGGATGGACGGCGACCTGGTCGATGCCGGAACCAAGAAGAAAATCCCGGTCGGCGGGCTGCTGTTCCCCGGCGACAAACGGCCGGAAGGCTGGGATTTTCTGTACTTCTCGACGGTCATCGGCATGACGGCGCAGACCGCCGACACCAACATCTCGACAACCCATATGCGCCGCGTCGTGCTTGTTCATTCGATCCTGTCGTTCTTCTTCAACACGGTCATCGTCGCCGCCGCCGTCAATCTCGCCGTCAGCCTGGGCGGCCCTTGAGCTTCGACCTGATATTTTCGTGATCGATGAAACATCGGCTTGGCTGGCGACGTATCAGGAGGAGAATGATGCAGACAGCGGCCGCGCCGGATGGAACGGCCAGGAAGCGAGACCAGATGGAATCGGTTGCCATGAACCAACCCGCCGCCAGCGCAGACAGTGACGCTACGAAGGCCACGACATTGATCTACCGGCAATCGGCCTGGACGCGGCTGACGCACTGGCTGTGGGCCATCTCGCTGTTCTTCATGCTGCTTTCCGGCCTCCAGATCTTCAACGCCCGTCCGCAGCTCTATCTCGGCAAGCAGTCCGGCTTCGACTACAACAACACCGTCTTCGCTATCGGCGCCGAGAATACGAATGCCGGGCCGCGCGGCTATACCGAAATCCTCGGACACCGCTTCGACACGACCGGCGTGCTCGGCTGGTCTGGGCCGGCAGGACAAGAGACGCCCCGCGCTTTCCCGTCCTGGGCGACGATCCCGTCATACTACGACCTCGGCACGGCACGCGTCGTGCATTTCTTCTTCGCCTGGGTACTGACGACGACGCTGCTTGTGTGGCTGGTCGCCAGCCTGGTCAACGGCCACATCAGACGTGACCTCGCCCCTCGCCTGGACGATCTCAGGCGCCTGCCGCAAGATATCGTCAATCACGCCAGGCTGAAGTTCCACCACACGCGCGAATACAACACGCTGCAGAAAATGGCCTATGGCGGCGTGCTGTTCGTGCTGTTGCCGCTGATGATCCTCACCGGGCTCGCAATGTCGCCAAGCATGAATTCGGTGCTGCCGTTCCTCAACGACCTGCTCGGCGGCCGGCAGACGGCGCGCACCATCCATTTCACCGTCATGGTGCTGCTCGTGGGCTTCTTCATCATCCATATTCTGATGATCGTCGCCGCCGGCCCGATCAACGAACTGCGCTCGATCGTCACCGGATGGTATCGGACCGACCCGCCGGCGCATCATGACGCAAAATCCTCCGAAAGGAGCGCCTGACATGGCAAAATTCGAGATCAACCGCAGGAAATTCCTGACCGCGGCCAGCCTTGGCCTTTCCGGTATCACGCTTTCAGGCTGCGATGCCTTCGACAGCCAGCTCGGCGTGGGCGACGGCCTGCGCAGCTTCCTCGAAAACGCCAACGATCTCACACACCACGCGCAACGTCTGCTCGCGGGCCGCGATTCGCTGGCGCCGGAGTTCACTGAAGCCGACATCCGTCAGCCGATGCGCCCCAACGGCGTGACGTCACCCGACGACGATACCTACAAGGCCCTGCTCGCCAACAACTTCGCCGACTGGCGACTGGAGGTTTCGGGTCTGGTCGAAAAGCCGCTGTCGCTGACCCGCGAGCAGCTCATGAACATGCCGAGCCGAACGCAGATCACCCGCCATGATTGTGTCGAAGGCTGGAGCTGTATCGCCAAATGGACCGGCACGCCGCTGTCGCTGGTGCTCGACCAGGCGGTGGTCAAACCCGAGGCGCGCTACGTCATGTTCCATTGCCTGGACACGATCGACCGCAGCCTTTCGGGCGACATCAAATATTACGGCAGCATCGACCTCATCGACGCCCGCCACCCGCAAACGATCCTGGCCTACGGCGTCAACGGCAAGCCGCTGCCGGTCGAGAACGGCGCGCCGCTGCGTGTCCGGGTCGAGCGCCAGCTCGGCTACAAGATGCCGAAATATCTCTACAAGATCGAGCTGGTCGACGGCTTCGCCGCCGTAGGAGCGGGACGTGGCGGTTATTGGGAAGACAATGGCTACGACTGGTATGGCGGGATCTGATCGCAATCGGCACGATGCCGCCATTTTATTTTGCACGTCGCATGCAGGTGACAATCCGTCGTTGACGGGCTATGGATGACGAGTCGAGGGCTTTTGCGAGCCCTACCTGTTTGCGGGAGAGAGCAGCGAGAGCTGTCGCCGAAGGGGAAATCGCCCGAAATCTCTCAGGCAAAAGAACCGTAGACGGGAAAGACACTCTGGAAAGTCGGGGCCTGCCCCCGCGCCGAAGGTGTAAGCGCTGCCGACAGAGTTACGGGGCGCGAGTCTCTCAGGCTTCAGACAGAGGGGCACGGACTGGTCGCCATTCGCGACCGATTGCGTGCGACTCTGGAGAACACATGACGGGCGACACCAAACACCTTCCTCTCGAAGACGTCCACGCAGCTGCCGGTGCGCGCTTTGGCGCCTTTGCCGGCTGGTCGATGCCGCTGACCTACCCGGCCGGCGTCATGAAGGAGCATCTTCACACCCGCGAACATGCGGGCCTGTTCGACATCTCGCACATGAAACTGTTCAAGGTCAGCGGGCCGGGCGCGGTTCCCCTGCTCGACCGTGCCTGTCCGCTCGATGCGGGCGCGCTCGAAATCTCCCAGTCGAAGCTGACGTTTTTCCTGAACGAGGCCGCCGGCATCCTGGACGATCTGATCGTCACCCGGCTGGGCGATACCAACTTCATGGTCGTCGCCAATGCCGGCAACGCGATCGCCGACGAGAAGCATTTGCGCGAGCTTGCGACCGGCTTCGATGTCAAGGTCGAACCGCTCGACCGGGTCTTCCTCGCCATCCAGGGTCCCGAGGCCTGGGCGGCGCTTTCCCGCGCCGGTATCGAGACCGGGTCGCTGCTGTTCATGCATGGCATCGAACCGCGAAAGAACTGGTTCATGAGCCGGTCCGGCTACACCGGCGAGGACGGGTTTGAGATCGGCCTGCCTGAGGCAGACGCGCGCGGTCTCGTGGCGAAGCTGCTCGAAGACGAGCGCGTGCTGTGGATCGGCCTTGCCGCCCGTGACAGCCTGCGGCTGGAAGCCGGCCTCTGCCTGCACGGCCAGGACATCACCGCGCAAACCGATCCGGCAAGCGCGGCGCTGATGTGGGCCATCCCGAAGGATATCCGCGCCAACGGCACGTTTATCGGCGCCGACGCGCTGCGCGCCGCCGTCGAGCGCGGCTCCGCTCAGAAGCGCGTCGGCCTGAGGCCGGATGCCCGCCAGCCAGTGCGCGCCGGCGCCACGCTCTTTGACGCCGACGGCAATCCCGCCGGCCACGTAACCTCGGGCGGTTTCGGCCCGTCTGCCGGCCATCCCGTCGCCATGGGTTATGTCCCGACGCCCTTGGCGAAACCCGGAACTCGGATTTTCGCCGACGTGCGCGGAACGAAGATTCCCGTCGACGTTTCTTCCCTGCCTTTCCTCCCGCATCGCTACCGCAAAGGATAATTTTCATATGGCAAAGACCTATTTCACCGCCGATCACGAGTGGCTCAGCGTCGAGGGTGGCATCGCCACCGTCGGCATCACCGACTACGCGCAGGAGCAGCTGGGCGACCTCGTCTTCGTCGAACTGCCCGAAACAGGCAAGAAGCTCGCCAAGGGCGACACCGCCGTCGTGGTCGAATCCGTCAAGGCGGCCTCCGACGTCTACGCGCCGGTCGACGGCGAGATCACCGAGGCCAACGCAACGCTGTCGTCCGATCCGTCGCTGGTCAATTCGGCGGCGACCGGCGCCGGATGGCTGTGGAAAATGAAGCTTGCCGACGAAAGCCAGCTCGCCAGCCTCATGGATGAGGCCGCCTACAAAGCCCATATCGGCTGAAATCAGGACGCATTGACATGACCGCAGCACCCTACCCCTTCTCGGCCCGCCATATCGGACCCGGCATTGCCGATGTGAGAGCCATGCTGGCCGTCATCGGCGTGCCCTCGGTCGAGACGCTGATCAGCCAGGCTGTGCCGAGATCGATCCGCCTCGACCAGCCGCTGTCCCTGCCCGCGCCGGCCAGCGAAGCCGAAGCGCTGGCCGAATTGTCGGCGACCATGGCCCGGAACACGGTGCTGAAGAGCTTCATCGGCGCCGGATATCACGGCGTGCACGTGCCGCCGGTCATCCAGCGCAACCTGTTCGAGAACCCGGCCTGGTACACGGCCTATACGCCCTACCAGGCGGAGATCAGCCAGGGCCGCCTGGAAATGCTGTTCAATTTCCAGACTTTGGTTGCGGAACTGACCGGCCTGCCTGTGGCATCGGCTTCGTTGCTCGACGAAGCGACAGCGGTCGCCGAAGCGATCGGCATCGCATTGCGCCATCACCGCGACAAGCGCACCAAGGTGGCTCTCGCCGGCACGCCGCACCCGCAGACGCTGGATGTGGCGCGCACCCGCGCCGAGCCGCTCGGCATCGAGATCGACGGCGAGACAATCGACGACAACACAGCCGCCCTGCTCGTCTCCTGGCCGGACACTTTCGGCGTCTATGGTGATCACAAGGCGGCCATCGACAAGGCGCGCGCGGCCGGCGCTCTGGTCGTCTTCATCGCCGACCCGCTCGGCCTGACACTGACCGACACGCCGGCAAGGCTTGGCGCCGACATTGCCGTCGGTCCAATGCAGCGCTTTGGCGTGCCGATGGGCTTTGGAGGCCCGCACGCCGCCTACTGCGCGGTTGCCGACAAATTGACCCGATTGATGCCCGGCCGCCTGGTCGGCCAGTCGACCGACAGTAAGGGCCGTCCAGGCTACAGGCTTGCCCTACAGACGCGCGAGCAGCACATCCGCCGCGACAAGGCAACGTCCAACATCTGCACCGCCCAGGCGCTGCTTGCCAACATGGCGACAGCCTACGCCATCTGGCACGGCCCCGCCGGCCTTCAGGCAATCGCCGGGCGCATCCACGCGCTGGCCAGCCGCCTGGCAGCCGGGCTCAAGGCGGCAGGCTTGCCGGTGATCGGCACGAGCCGCTTCGACACGGTGACGGTGGAGACGAAGGGAAAGGCCGCGCAGATTGCCGCCGCCGCCGAAAAGGGCGGCCGGCTTCTGCGCGTCATCGATGCCGACCGTGTCGGCATCGCCTTCGACGAGACCTCTGACGAAACCGACCTGGAAGCCATTGCCGCCTTGTTTCGGGCCAAGCCGAGCGCGGAGGCCGCCGCCACCACGCCCGGCAAGCCGCGCGGCAAGGAGTTTCTCACCCAGCCCGTCTTCCACGAGAACAAGTCGGAAACCGAGATGATGCGCTTCCTGCGCCGGCTGGCCGACAAGGACCTGGCCCTCGACCGCGCGATGATCCCGCTGGGGTCCTGCACCATGAAGCTCAATGCCGCGGCCGAGATGATGCCTGTGAGTTGGCCTGAAATCGCCAACATGCATCCCTTCGCGCCGGCCGCGCACTCGGCAGGCTACCGCGCCATGATCGACGATCTGGAAGGCTGGCTTTCGGAGATTACCGGCTTCGATGCGGTAAGCCTGCAGCCCAACGCCGGCAGCCAGGGCGAATATGCCGGATTGCTGGCCATCCGCGCCTATCACCGCTCGCGCGGCGAGGGCCATCGCACGGTCTGTCTGATCCCGTCCTCCGCGCACGGCACCAATCCGGCGAGCGCGGCGATGGCCGGCATGAGCGTGGTCGTCGTTCGCTGCCTGGAGGACGGCAATATCGACATGGACGACATGAGGGCCAAGGCCAACGAGCATTCCAGGAATCTCGCGGCGCTGATGTTCACCTATCCCTCGACGCATGGCGTCTATGAAGAGGGCGCGCGACATCTCTGCGCCCTCATCCATGAGCATGGCGGCCAGGTCTATTTCGACGGCGCCAACCTCAACGCTCTGGTCGGCCTCGCCCGCCCGGGCGACATCGGCGCCGACGTCTGCCACATGAACCTGCACAAGACCTTCTGCATCCCCCATGGCGGCGGCGGCCCGGGTGTCGGCCCGATCGGCGTCAGGGCGCATCTGAAGCCCTATCTGCCGGGCCATGTCACCGAAGGCTCCGCGCATGCCGTGGCCGCCGCACCTTTCGGGAGTGCCTCTATCCTGCCCATCACCTGGATGTACATCCGCATGATGGGCGCTTCCGGCCTGAAGCAGGCGACCGAGACGGCGATCGTTTCGGCCAACTACGTCGCGACACGGCTCGCCCCACACTTCCCGCTCCTTTACAAGGGCAGGAGCGACCGCGTTGCCCATGAGTGCATCCTCGACACCCGCGTGCTCAAGGAGAGCGCCGGCATCAGTGTCGAGGACATCGCCAAACGGTTGATCGACTACGGTTTCCATGCGCCGACCATGTCGTTCCCGGTCGCCGGCACGCTGATGGTGGAGCCGACCGAATCCGAGCCCAAGGGCGAGCTCGACCGCTTCTGCGAGGCGATGATCGCCATCGCGGGCGAAGCGGCCAAGGTTGCGAGGGGCGAGTGGCCCCTGGCTGACAATCCGCTGGTCAATGCGCCGCACACCGCCGCGGAGGCGCTGGCCGGCCAGTGGAGCCATCCCTATTCGCGCCTGGAAGCGGCCTACCCCGCCGGAGACGCCGACATGGCGGCGAAATACTGGCCGCCGGTATCGCGCATCGACAATGTCGCCGGCGACCGCAACCTGGTCTGTTCATGCCCGCCGCTGTCGGACTATTTGGGCGCGGCCGAATAGTCTCGCAAACTATGCTGAGCGCAAGGCCGGCTTGATCGGCTCGGCCTTGCCCATCCTTTTGTGGCTGACGACGCAATTGCGGCCCGCGCGCTTGGCGGCATAGAGCGCTGCGTCCGCCTCGGCCAGCACCTCGCCGAGGCTGTTGCCGTTGGCGCCGCCAAAGCCGATGCCTCCGCTGACAGTGCTGCGCAAGGGACCGTGGGAGGTCGCAACGATCTCGGTGCCGAAGGCGACGCCGATCTTGCTTGCGAGCTCGTAAGCCCTCTCTTCGGTCACCCGGGACATGACGATCGCGAACTCCTCGCCGCCGAGGCGAAAGGCGTCGACGCCCGTTCTGGCGTATTTTCTGATGACTGCGGCGAACCGGCACAGAACCTGATCCCCCACCGGGTGACCATAGATGTCGTTCGTCTTCTTGAAATGATCGAGGTCGAACATGACGACCGCCGTGAACGGACCGAAGGCCCGTTCGCCATGGAGCGACATCAATCCCCGGCGGTTCATCAGCCCGGTCAACGGATCGGTCATCGTCTCGGCCTTCAGCTCGATCTGCGCCTGCAGGTGATGCAGGGAAAGCGTCAATGCGCCGAGACCGGTCATGCAGGCCACGGCCACGACCGAGTTCAGGCGTTCGGCCCAGTTATCGGGGGCTGCCCCGAGCGTCCATTGCCCCTTGGCCACCAGGACGACCGCGCAAAGTGCAAACGACACCGCACAGGTGCCGCCTAGGAACGAAACCACCAGCAGGATTTTGCGATCATGACTGCCGTTGAGCCAGAACATGGTTCCGATCGCCGAGAGCAGCACAGTCACCGTTACATAGGTAACGATGAAGCCTACCCCGTCGAGACCGAGGGAAGTCACCGCCGCGCAGATCGTCATGGCGGCCAATGTCGGCAAAATGGCACGCCGGTAATCCGGCACGCCGAGATACTGCATGGCCGAGAGGCAGATGACCAGGAAACCGAGGCTGAGCAATGCAAGCGCGACCTGGCAAAGCAGCGGATCAGGCTCCTTCGTGTATCGCCAGAACAGGATGACATGCACAACGAGCACGAGAATGCCGCACCCCACCGTCAGCACGAAGCTGGCCCGGGGCGCGGCGAACCAGATCGCGAACATGGTGATGCTGAGGCAGATGCCCGACAGCGCGGCTGCGAGCAGGAGCGAACTGAAATCCAGCATATTGGGCGGGGGTTCCCTGAGCGTCGGCCTTACCGCTGCATTCTAGGTCAGCGACAGCCATCAGACATGATTTTCAACTGATCTTTCGGCTGAGACCTTCGGATAGGGTTTACAAAGCGTCGACGCCGAGTGTCCCAAAATCGTCCTCGCGACATCATGGCCACCAGACAGCCGTCAGCCCTTGTTCAGGAGGGCAAGATTGGCATCGACGACCGTGGGGTCGGCCATGCCGGCCTTGGCTTCGAGCAGCAGCGCCCTTGCCTTTTTCCTGTTGCCGCGCAGCAATTGCGAATAGCCCATATTGTTGACGATCTGCGGCTTGCGCCCGGCGATCTTGAGCAACTGGTCGTAGGCACGATCGGCGAAGTCGAAACGGCCGAGTTCGTCATAGGAAGCGGCGAGCCCCATCCAGGCTTCCGCATTGTCGGCCTTCAACTCGACGGCCTTGCGGAAACGCTGTTCGGCAAGGCCGTAATTCGCGTCGCGAAACTGCGCCTTGCCTTCCGCCAGATCGGATGTGCCGACGTCCTTCGCGGCCGGTTGAATGGCGGTGGTTTTGGTGGTGTCGACGCCACTCGTCGTACAACCAGACATCATCAAGACGGCCGCCATCGCGGCCATTGCCGTTAAATTGCTGTGACGCATGCCCCTGCCCCATCGCCCGGTTTTTTGCCGGGTCGTTCTTCAGGAAACACACTATTCCAGAGCAATTAAACTTAGGTGCCGAAACGCCGCCAAAATTAGGCCTTGGGTACACCAGCTATTAACCACCAGGCCGCAACGCCTCAGCCATGGCCAGCGGCGTTCTCACGGTTCCAGGGCCTTGAGCCCCGCCGGAACCGTATACCGGCTGCCGTCATAGCGCAGTCGGTAGGTTTGGCTCACGGACTTGCCGGGATGGGACTGGCACTCGCCATTGTTGTCGGGCAACGGATTGTCGGTGTCCATCCGTTCGACCACCACCATGTCGTGGTAGCCATGATGTTTGGCCGGGCTCATCGCCAGGCTCACCTGACTGGTATGGAAGGATCCGGCGCAATTGGTATCGCCCTCGCCGCCATTGCCGGCCACGACCAGGCCATCGAGAACCATCCGCAGGGCATCGTTGTCGATGGCATAGAGCCGCAGGTCGATTTCACTGAAAGGGTTAGGCAGCGAATTGTTCGCCATTTCGATGCGCAGGCCGAAGGCGGAGACATCGGGCGCCAGCGCATACCGGCCGGTATCGAGTTCGACCTTGCGGATGGCGATGGCATCATCATTCATCAGCCCGGGCTGCAGCAGGCGCTGGCGCACCTGCCGGCTCTTCCTGTCGATGACCAGAAGCTCGATATCGCCGGCATGCGCGTAGTCGCTGGGTTGCGAGCTGTCCATCAGCGGCACCGCGACCAACAGCAGGTCGTCATGGGCGGGCCATATCTTGCAGACCAGCCCCGGCGGGTCGCCAAATGCAGACGTCAGGGCGATGCTGGTGTAGGGTTCGAGCGTGAACGAGGCACCGTCAGCGCTTTTGCGGGCGTTGGGATAGGCCTGCTGCACCAGGGCAGCGGCATCGCCGCAATCGGCTGCAGCCCAGACGGGCGACAGACTGGCCGCGGCAAGGCCGAGGACAAGAGCGCGCAACAGCATTCGCATGGACTTCTCATTCATTTGCGGACTTTGCAGATCGCCGGCTTCACTGAGTATCAGCAAATCCTAGTGGCCGGTCATTTTGACGATGATCGGAATGACCGCGATCATCAGCACCACCGGCAGGATGCAAACCACGACCGGCACCGACATCTTGGCCGGCAAGGCATGCGCTTTTTCCTCGGCCAGCGACATGCGCTTGTGGCGCATTTCGTCGGAAAAGACGCGCAGCGCCCCCGACAGGCTGGTGCCAAGCTCCTTGGACTGTTGCAGCAGCGTGGCGAAGGAGCGCACCTCGTCCAGGCTCAGGCGATCGGCGAGCGCCTTCAGTGCATCGTCGAGGCTGCGCCCGGCCCGCAGCTCCAGCGACACGAGCTGCAGGTTCTGGCTGAGCGACGGGTAGGTCTTTGCGAGTTCCTTCGAGACGCGCTCGACGCCCGCTTCCATGCTCATGCCGGCATCCGAACAGACGATCATCAGGTCCATGAAATCGGGGAAGCCGTTGCGGTATTCGCGCATCTTTTCCCGTATCTTCTGGGTCAGCACCAGCCCTGGCAGGAAATAGCCGGCCACGCCCGACAGCACGACGAAGGCCCAGCGGCTGGTCATCGTGGCGTCGGGGCTGGCCATCCAGCGGTTGAGCACGAAGACGGCGAGCGCGATGCCCACCATCGCCGTGAAACGGATGAGGAAGAACATGCCGACGGCGCGCGGCTCCATGTAGCCCGCCTGGATGAGTTTCAAACGCAGGCGGGCGACGTTTTCGGGATCGCTCTTGGCGTAGAATTCCTGCGCCTTCTTCACCGCCTTCTCGCGAACGACGCCGGTATTCTTCTTCTGGACCGGTTCCGGCCTGGCGGCCACCGGACCGTCGTCGACCTTGAGCCTCCGCCTGACTTCGTTGCGATCGCCCTTTGCCACCACCATCGGCCAGGCAAAAGCGGCAGCGCCCACGGCCAGCAGCAGGACAGCCACCGGCATCAGCGAGGTCGGCGCGAGCGAGGCGAGGAATTCAACGACCTTCTGCATGTCAGAATTTGAAGTTCGACATTTTGAACATGATCAGATTGCCCAGCATCAGCCAGGTGACCGAGCCACCAACCATGTACCACGTCTTCGGCACGCCCCAGACGTCGCTGTAATATCCAGGCATGAATGCCATGATGGTCGTGAACAGCAGCGCCGGCACGGCCGTCAGGATATAGGCCGACAGACGGCCTTCGGTTGAAATGGCGCGCACCTTGCGGCGCAGCTTGCCGCGTTCGCGGATCGTCGTCGACAGTCCGTCGAGGATTTCGCGCAGATTGCCGCCAGAACTCGTCTGGATCGACACGGCGGTGACGAACAGCGGCAGATCCTCATGGCCGACCCTGTCGAACAGCGAATTCAGCGCCGAAACCAGATCCGAACCAAAGGTCACCTCATCGGCAATCACGCCGAACTCGGTGCCGATCGGGTCGGGCATTTCGCGCGACACCATGGCGATGGCCACCGGTACCGGATGGCCGGCCTTGAGGCCGCGCGTAATCAGTTCCAGCGCTTCCGGCAACTGCATGCCGAACCGCTTCAGCCTGCGCTTGCGCATGGAGCGCATCGCCATCACCGGCAGCACCGGCAACACGACGACAAACAGAATGGCGCCCATCAGCAGCGGCAAGCCATACCAGATGGCGGCAAGGGCCGCAGCCAGCGCCATCCCCGAAGTGATTATCAGGAACTTCGACAGCGGCATGATCATGCCCGACTGGGCGCGCAGGGCGCGAAAACGGTCAGGCGAGAACAGCGACGTGCCCGCATCGAGACCACGCTCCTTACGCAATTGGATCAGCACCTGTTCCTGACTGATCCTGTTTTCCTGCAGCTTCATGCGCCGGTTGATGGCGGTGCGCCTGTCGCTGCGGCCGGCGTAGAGCAGGTAAACGGCCTCGGCGATCATGATGCCGGTCAATGCAGCCCCGGCATAGACGACATAGATCGCGCTGAATCCGTCCAACACCTGGTTACTCCTGCGGCCGGCCGGGTTCGAAATAGCGCCCGGGAAACTCGATGCCCATGGCGCGCAGGTCCTCCAGGAAGCGCGGCCGGATCCCGGTCGCTTCGAAATGGCCGAGGATCGTGCCATCGGCGTCCATGCCGGTGCGCACGAAGCGGAAGATCTCCTGCATCTGGATGACGTCGCCTTCCATGCCCGTCACCTCGGCGACGCTCGTCACCTTGCGCTTGCCGTCGGAGAGCCGGGTCAACTGGACGATGATGTCGATGGCGCTGGCGATCTGGCTGCGGATCGACTGCACCGTCATCGGCATGCCGGTCATGCCCAGCATCTGCTCGAGCCGCGAAATGGCATCGCGCGGCGTATTGGCGTGAATGGTGGCCATCGACCCTTCATGGCCGGTGTTCATGGCCTGCAGCATGTCGAAGGCCTCCTCGCCGCGGCACTCGCCGAGGATGACGCGATCAGGCCGCATGCGCAGCGCGTTCTTGACGAGGTCGCGCTGCTTGAGCTCGCCATGGCCTTCGATGTTGGCCGGCCGGGTTTCCATGCGCGCGACATGCGGCTGCTGCAACTGAAGCTCCGCCGCGTCCTCGATGGTGATCAGCCGCTCGTCCTCGGGAATGAAGGCCGACAGCGCGTTGAGCATGGTCGTCTTGCCGGTACCGGTGCCGCCCGAAATGATCGTCGTCTTGCGGGCATGTACTGCCGCAGCAAGCACTTCGGCCATGTTCTGGGTGATGGCGCCGAATTCGACCAGCCGGTGCAGGCCGAGCTTGTTCTTGGAAAATTTGCGGATCGACACCAGCGGCCCGTCGACCGCCACCGGACGGATGGCGGCGTTGAAACGCGAGCCATCCAGCATGCGGGCGTCGACCATCGGCTGCGATTCGTCGACGCGGCGGCCGACCGCGGCAACGATTTTGTTTATGATTCTAAGCAGATGCGCCTCATCCTTGAACGGAATGTGGACCTGCTGCAGCTTGCCCTTCTTTTCGACGAAGCAGTTCTGATGGCCGTTGATCAGGATATCATTGATGTCGGGGTCCTTGAGCAGCGGCTCGAGCGGGCCGAGCCCGACCATCTCGTCGACGATGTCGTCGACCAGGGCATCGAGTTCGACGGTGTTGATCGCCATCCGCTCTTCGCGCGTCTTTTCCGACACGAAATCATGCACCTGCCGGCGCATCTCGTCCCTGGGCAGCCGCTCCAGCGCGACAAGATTGATCTCCTCGAGCAGCAACCGGTGGATACGCACGCGCGCATCGAGCACCTTGTTGGCGCTCTTGCCCGGCACGGCTTCGATTTTCGCCGGCAAGACCTTCCGGCTCGTCGGGATGACGACCGCGTGGTGCGCAACCGCCGTCGGCTCGGCGGAGCGCTGCGGACGCGCATCGCGGTTCTGCAAGGTGGAAAAGCGGCTGCTCATCCGGCCTTCCTCTTCAAAAGGCTCTTGCCGAAGCCGAACAGCGATTTCGATTTGCCCGGCGCCGCCGCCACTTCCTCCGGAAGGATGATCCTCTTCAGGTCGTTGACGACGTTGGCATTGGCATCGATCTCGTGCAGCGGCACGCCGCGATCGACGGCCTCGCGCACCAGCCGGTAATTGTTGGCGATGCCGCCGACGAAATGCTCGCCGAGGATTTCCTGGACGTCCGCCTGCTTGATGCCGCTGTCAAACATCTTCTGCTCGAAACGGTTGACGATGACGTTCGGCTTCACTTCCTTGCCGGCGGTCTCGTAGACCGCCTGGATCAGGCGTTGCGTGTGGCGCAGGCACGGTACCGTCATTTCGGCGACGATGTAGAGCTTGTTGGAGCCGAGCAGCACCGTCTCCGTCCACGGAAACCAGGTGCGCGGCATGTCGATGACGACATTGTCGAAATAGGCCGAGACGAGGTCCAGCATCCGCACCACGACGTCGGTCTTGAACGAGCGCATCTCCGCCGGCTGCGTCGGTGCGGCCAGAACACAAAGCCCGCTGGCATGCTTGGACAGCATCACGTCGAGCAATTGCCTGTCGAGACGCTCCGGCTGGTTCTCGATTTCGGTGATGTCGAAACGCGGCTCCAGGTCGAGATATTCGGCGCAGGCGCCCTGCTGGAAATTGAGGTCCACCACGCAGGTCGAGGCGCCGCGCGTCACTGAATGATGCAGCTGGAACGCGGTCTGCAAAGCCAGCGTCGTGGTGCCGACGCCGCCTGCCGCGGGCATGAAGGTATAGATCTGCGACTCGGTGTTTTCCTCACGCCCCGGCCCTTGCAGCGCACGCACCACCGAACGTACGAGATCGGCCGTGGTGATCGGCTTGACCAGGAAATCCGCGACCTTGAGCTGCACGAGGATGCGCGCGGCGGCGGCGTTGAATTCCTGGGTGACGACCACGACCGGCGCCTTGCCTTCCAGCCGACGCATGACGCGTTGCAGCGCATCGATCTCCTCAAGCTTCGCTGCGTCCATATCGACGATGATCGCGCCGAGATCGGCCTCCTGGACCTCGCCGCGAAGTTCGGTGATGTTCTTTTCCACCGTCGAGAGCTGGATGATCTCCGAGGCGGCAAACGCCGTCCGCGTGTCCTGCGCGAAGGTTCTGTCCGTCGATATGAGCAGGATTTTCCTGGTCTTGATGCCGTTTGCCATTACTTGTCAGCCTGTGATCTCGGATCAATTGTCGGCGCTGGCTTGCGATGCCTTGGCGCTGGCCGCCTGCTCGGCGGTGGCGGGTTCCGTGCTGCCGCGCTGGGCAGGCACGAGAAGCCTGGTGTTCTGGACGCCGTATTTCCAGGGATCGACCATCTGCATGACGGTGTTGGCGGCCTGGGCCTCCCCGGCGCCGCTCGTCACGCCTTCGCTGCGCACATAGTCGTCACTCGTGCATCCGGCGGTGAAGCCGGCAAGCAGCAAGGCGACGCTCGAGCTCAAGACCAGACGCATGGCTTCAGTCCTTCGGCAGGTCGAGGAAATGCCCGACTTTGGTGGCGGGAGCGGCACGCGCGGCGCTGCCGTCAGCCAGCGCCAGCGCGCGATTGGTGTCCGACGCCCTCACCTCCTCGGTGTTGTTGAGGAAATAGTCGACATTGCTGGCAGGCTGCGTGCCATCGGTCGGCTCGGCCATTTTCTTCGACGGATCCACCGGCTTGACCAGGTAAGGCGTGACGATGATCACCAGGTCCGTCTCACGCCGCTGGTAGGATTTCGACGAGAACAGGGCCCCGAGCACAGGCATCTTGCCGAGGCCCGGTATGCGCGAGGTGGTGATGTCGTTCTGCGACTGCAGCAGCCCCGCGATCATGAAGCTCTGGCCGTTCTTCAGGTCGACCGACGTCCTGGCGCGGCGCACGATGAAGCCGGGCACCGAGATGCTGCCGATATTGTAGGAAGCCGACGCGTCGATCGAGGAGACTTCCGGCGCGATGTCGAGGCTGACCAGCCCGTCCTTCAGAACCGTGGGCGTGAAATCCAGGCTGACGCCGTACTTCTTGTAGCTGACGGAAATCTTGCCGTTGTCTTCGGAAACCGGGATCGGAAACTCGCCGCCGGCCAGGAAGCTCGCGGTCTCGCCGGACCGGGCGATCAGGTTCGGCTCGGCCAGCCGACGAGCCAGGCCGCGCTCTTCCAGTGCCTTGATGGCGATGTCGATGGAAACGCCATTCGACAACAGCTTGCCGATGATCTCGCCGGTCCCCGCCGGCTCAATGGTGCCGGGAGCAATCGTCACGTCGCGTCCGCCCATGCCATAAGCGAAATTGGCGCTGTATTTGGCGCCGAGGTCCTGTCCGGCCTGACGGTTGATCTCGACGAAGCGGACATTGAGCTGGACCTGCTGCGAGGACGAGATGTTGACCGAATTGATCACCTCCTCATTGCCGGAGAAGCGGGTGGCGATCTTGTTGGCCTTTTCGGCGGCGACCGCGTCATCCGCCTCGCCCGACAGCACGACACGCCCATTGGCGGAGCCGACCTTGATCTTGGCGTCCGGCACGCTGGCGCGGATGGTGTCGGCCAACTGGTCGGTATCGAGCGTCACTTCGATGTCTACGGTGCCGACGAGCTGCTTGTTCTCGTCGAACAGCGCAATGCCAGTGGTGCCGAGATTGTTGCCCAGCACATAGAAGGATTTGTCGGTCAACGGGTTGACGTTGGCGATCTCCGGATCGCCGATGACGATCTGGTAGAAGGCCGCGCTCGTCATGATCGTCTTTGGCTTGCCCTTGGCGACCTTGATCGAGGCGTTCTTGGTCGCCGAGACATAGACGATGTCGTTGTCCGCCCTGGCCGGGCCGGCGAAGATGCCGGCCGCCGCCATCGTCACCGCCATCGCCATCGCCATCGCCTGCGCGACGTGCAACCGGCCTGTCGTTCGATATTGAAGTTGCCTGAACATTGTTCCCGTCCCGTCCGGTCCCCACCGGTCCTGCTCTGGTTCCACTCAGGAACCTGATATTCCTATTTCTGGTCCCGCGCAGGAACCTGATATTCCTCGGCCGTCGTTCCACGCGTCACGATGACCGTCTTGAATTTCGGCTTCTCAGGCTCCTTTGCCATGGCGTCGAACAGCGAGCCGGCCGCGGCCTGCGCCTTGCCCGCCACCGATCCGCCAAAGGAGGAGATGGTGGTGACACCGTCCTTGCCCTCGCCGCCCTCGCTGGCGGAGCGAAGCGACAGCGACAGCGTGCCGACAGTGCGGGCCAGCGCCACTTTCTGCGCGCCTTCGGTGGTCACCTCGATGGTTATGGAATTGGCCACCTGCGGCGTCGTTTGGCGCTCGTCGGCGCCCTGCCCGACGCTCAGTACCTTCGCGTCGGCAACGACGATCTCTGAGGTGATGGTCGAACCGGCGGCGCCTTGCGCATTCTTGGCCACTTCCTGGATTTCGCCGGCATCGCGCGTCAGCACGACATCGACCCGGTCGCCCGGCGTGACGAAGCCGCCGACGCCCGCGATCTCGTCGGTGCGGATGGTGACGGCCCGCATGCCGGGCGTCAGCATGTTGGAGAGCGTGGCGCGGCCATTCGGGCCGGACAGCTTTGTAAGCAGCACCGGTTCGTTGACCTCGATCGGCGACAGCACCACGCGGTTGCCGTCCCCGAGCAGTCCATCGATGGTGGCGAAGGCGCCCTGCGGCAGCGAATCCTGCGGCCAGGGGATTTCGTTGAGTTTCGTGCGGTCGAGATCCATGCCGTACCGCAACGGTGCATTCGCCACCACGATTGTCTTGAATTCAACCCTGGGTGCGGCCGGAGCGGTGATCGACGCGGTTTTCTCCTCGGCGTCGGCCCTGGCCTGGCGCTTGACCCAGAAATCGGCGGCAAAGATCGAAATCGCGCCGAAAACGGCGGCGATGCCGATCATCGTTATGGCCTTGCCCCTCACGCCCAAACCCCTGATGCCCGTAGTTTCTTGTTATGTTGGCTCACGCTAGGCGGCATTGTTAAAGAATCAGGAATCTTCTCGCTGGCTATCCGCCCGATTTCCGCCGGCTTGGTTATCGAATGGTTTTAGGATAAGAGGGGGTTAATCCCCGAACGTAACAGGAACCTCCGTCGCTTGGCGCTGAAATGCGTGGCAGTATCGGCGGGTGATTCGCAGCTTGGGCTCTATGGCAGGCATGGACGACAACAACGATCTTTTCGGCAATCTGGAGAAGCAGCCGCAACCGGTTCGCACACCGGCGCGTCCGGCCGATCCGCTGGTGCAGGCGGCAGCCAAGCGTCCGGCGGCCGCGTCTCGTGACGGCTCAGAGGGCTACAGCGCCGCCGATATCGAGGTACTCGAAGGCCTGGAGCCGGTGCGGCGCCGTCCGGGCATGTATATTGGCGGCACCGACGACAAGGCCATGCACCATCTGTTCGCCGAGGTCATCGACAACTCGATGGACGAGGCGGTTGCCGGCCATGCCACATTCATCGATGTCGAGCTTTCGGCTGACGGCTTTCTCACCGTCACCGACAATGGCCGCGGCATTCCCGTCGATCCGCATCCGAAGTTCAAGAAGCCGGCGCTCGAAGTGATCATGACGACGCTGCATTCGGGCGGTAAGTTCGATAGCAAGGTCTATGAAACCTCGGGCGGCCTGCACGGCGTCGGCGTCTCCGTGGTCAATGCGCTGTCGGATCATCTCGAAGTCGAAGTCGCGCGCGGACGGCAACTTTACCGGCAGCGCTTCTCGCGCGGCATTCCGGTCAGCGGCCTCGAGCATCTTGGCGAAGTTCACAACCGGCGCGGCACCAGGACCCGTTTCCACCCCGACGAGCAGATCTTCGGCAAGGGCGCCGCGTTCGAACCGGCGCGGCTCTACCGCATGACGCGCTCGAAAGCCTATCTGTTCGGCGGCGTCGAAATCCGCTGGACCTGCGATCCCTCCCTGATCAAGGAAAAGGACACCACTCCGGCCAAGGCCGAATTCCATTTTCCCGGCGGCCTCAAGGACTATCTGAAAGCGTCGCTTGGCGACGAATTCCAGGTGACGCGCGAAATCTTCGCCGGCAAGAGCGACAGGCAAGGCGGCCATGGCTCGCTGGAATGGGCAGTGACCTGGTTCGGCGGCGACGGCTTCATCAACTCCTACTGCAACACCATCCCGACCGGCGAAGGTGGCACCCACGAGGCCGGCTTCCGCAACGTCTTGACGCGCGGCCTGCGCGCCTATGCCGACCTCGTCGGCAACAAGCGCGCCTCGATCGTCACGTCGGAGGATGTCATGATCTCGGCGGCGGGCATGCTGTCGGTGTTCATCCGCGAGCCTGAATTCGTCGGCCAGACCAAGGACAGGCTGGCGACGATCGAGGCGATCCGTATCGTCGAGACGGCGATTCGCGACCCTTTCGACCATTGGCTGGCCGACAATCCGCAGGAAGCGTCGAAGCTGCTCGAATGGGTTATCGCACGCGCCGACGAGCGGGTACGACGCCGCCAGGAAAAGGAAGTGTCGCGCAAGAGTGCGGTGCGCAAGCTGCGCCTGCCGGGCAAGCTTGCCGATTGCACGCAGAATGCGGCCGCCGGCGCCGAACTCTTCATCGTCGAAGGCGATTCGGCCGGCGGCTCGGCCAAGCAGGCTCGTGACCGCGCCAGCCAGGCGGTGCTGCCGCTGCGCGGCAAGATTCTCAACGTCGCCAGCGCCGGCAACGACAAGCTGGCCGCCAACCAGCAGATTTCCGATCTGATCCAGGCGCTTGGTTGCGGCACGCGGTCGAAATACCGCGACGAGGATCTTCGCTACGACCGCGTCATCATCATGACCGACGCCGACGTCGACGGCGCTCACATCGCCTCGCTGCTGATCACCTTCTTCTACCAGGAGATGCCGAACCTGGTTCGCGGCGGACATCTCTACCTGGCGGTGCCGCCGCTCTATTCGATCCGGCAGGGCGGCAAGGTCGCCTATGCGCGTGACGACGCGCACAAGGACGAATTGCTGCGCACCGAGTTCACCGGGCGCGGCAAGGTCGAGATCGGTCGCTTCAAGGGCCTGGGCGAAATGATGGCCGCGCAGCTCAAGGAGACCACAATGGACCCGAGGAAGCGTACGCTGCTCCGGGTCGATGTGATCGATGCCGAGGCCGCCACCAAGGACGCGGTCGATGCGCTGATGGGCACCAAGCCGGAGGCTCGTTTCCGATTCATCCAGGAACGCGCCGAATTCGCGGAAACGGAAGTGCTGGATATCTGAGCGCAGGCCGGTCGATCAAGGCTTGCGGAGACGCGCGTGTGAGCTGGCAACGGCTGAAAGGCTATTTCGAAGCGGGTCTTGCCGGGCTGACACAGCCGACCCGGTCGGACTGGATTTTCGCCTTGCGCACGGTCTCGGCCGGCCTGATCGCGCTTATGGCCGCCTACGCCCTCAAGCTCGATCACCCGCAATGGGCGATGATGACGGTGTTCATCGTTGCCCAGCCGGTCGCCGGCATGGTGTTGGCGAAAGGCTTTTATCGGTTGCTCGGCACGCTGGCGGGCGGTGTTGCCGCAATTGCCATCACCACTGTCTTCGGCACGAATCCCTGGGTGCTGGTGACGGTGCTTGCCCTATGGATCGGCCTCTGCACCTTCGTCTCGTCGCTGCTGCGTAACCCGGAAGCCTACGGGGCGGCGCTGGCCGGCTATACCGCGATGATCATCGGCTTGCCGGCGTTTGGCCAGCCGCATCTCGTCGTCGACCTCGCGGTCGCGCGCTGTGCCGAGATCGTACTCGGCATTGTCTGCGCCGGCCTGACCAGTCGGCTGATCCTGCCCAAATTAGCCAGCGAGGCCATCATCTCGCGGCTGAAGCGCAGCATTCTCGACCTTGCCACCTATGCCGGCGGCGCCTTTTCCGGCGGCGACACGGCAATGCTTTCCGGCCTGCACCGGAAGCTGGTCGCCGACACCCAGACGCTCGCCGAGATGCGCGCCTACGCCAGGCTGGAGGCCCCGAGCTTCGCGCCGCGCGCCCATCCGGTCCGGCGCACCATCGGACAACTGCTTTCAGCCCTGTCCGCGGCCCGCGCGCTGCATTCACACGCCGCACCGAAGAACGCGGCGCTCATTCCGGTGCGCTCGGAGCTGCAAGCCCTCGTCACTGAAATGGCGGCGACGCCAGGCGCGCTCGACGACACGGCGCCCTGGCTGGCACGGCTCGACGCGATCGGCGCCAAAGCAACGCAGATGCCCGACGCCTTGGCCGACCAGGACGGCGACAGAGTCGGCACCGTCACCCGGCTCACCATCGCCGCCGATTTCGCCGAAGCGCTGAAGCAGACGCTGCGCGGTCTCGATGCCTTGCGTGCGCCCGTCACGCGGCCTTCACGCGAACGCAGCCCCCCGGCGCTGGTTGTACATCGCGACTATCACGGGGCGAGCCGCAACGCGGTCCGCGCGGCACTTGCAACGCTGCTGGTCGCCGCTTTCTGGCTGACGACGAGATGGTCGGAAGCCGCCGGCACGGTCATTCTGGTTGCCGTCGTGTCGAGCTTGTTTGCCGCCCGCCCCGATCCGGTGCGGGTAGCCTGGGGGTTCTTCCAGGGAACGCTGTTGGCTCTGCCCTTTGCCTTTCTCGTCGGCCAGATCGCGCTTCCCGTTTTTCCTGGTTTCGGCTGGTTCATGCTGTTCGTCGTACCGATCCTGGTGCCGGCGGCGCTCGCCATGGCCAATCCCCGCTATGTCGGCGTGGCGACGGCCTTCGCCATCAATTTTCTTGCTTTCCTCAGCCCGCACCAGGCGATGACCTACGACCCGGGCCCGTTCTTCGCCGGCTCGGCCTCGATCCTGGTCGGCATCCTTTTGGCAATCGGCGTCTTCATCATCGTGCTGCCCGCCGACCCATGGCTCGCGGCGCACCGCATCGTGCGGGCCATGCGCGAGGATCTGGCGCGGCTTTGCCTGCACGAGCGCGTGCCGAGGCGTTCGGCCTTCGAGAGCCTCGCCTATGACCGCATCAACCAATTGATGCCGCTGGTGCAGACCAGCGGCAGGAAGGGTGAAGCGGTTCTGGGCGGCAGTGTCGCCGCCGTCACCGTCGGTCTGGAGATCCTGCGGCTACGTGCCGCGCAGCAGGCGCACGCGGTTCCGGCCGAGACGACGCTTTCGATCGCCAACTTCCTGCGTGGACTGGCACGCGAACTGCTCTTCCGCGCCCCGGGCGACCCGCAGACAGCCACCATTGCCGTCGCCCGGCAGTATGCCGCCGGCATCGCTCAGCGAAACGCCACTGGTGAAATGCTCCAGATTGCGGCGTCACTACGGATTATCGCGGCGGCGATGGAGGATTTCCCGGATTTTTTTGCCAGGGATAAAGGCTAAGTTAAGCGGCGGCAATCGCCAGCGCATGGCCGCGCGCATTTTCACGCAACGCAGCGAGATGGATCGACTTGATCAGCGCGGCGAGATCGCCTTCCGCGGACTGTCCGCCCAATTCCTTCAGCATCAGCCAGCTGACTTCCTGCACGCCGGCGACGCGCTTGCCGTTGGCGACCTCTCGCCAGATTTTCAGCGCGCGCAAGATGACCGCGTGCGTGGCGGCAGCCAGGCCGGCACTGCGGAACAGCGCCTGCAAGGCCACGTCGTGTCCGCCGGCCAGCAGCGCCCTCACTCTTTGGGCGGACTGCTGGCTGAGCGCGACCAGCGCCGAGCCGAAGAAGTCGACCTTGCCATGCGCGATGGTGCGAATGAGGAAGCTCGCGGTGAGATCGCCGCGTAGCCTGAGATGCTCGATCAGTGCTGCATGTTCTTCCTGGCGCGTGCCCTCGATCAGCGTCACGCAGGCCTTAACGCAGGCGTCGCGCATGACGCGGTCGGCCCGGGCGGCTCCCATCAAGGCCATGACCAGCGGCGAGGTCTTTAGCATCTCACCGAGCTTGACGAGCAGCATGTGCCGGCAGTCGGCAGGCAGGCGTGCATCCGATATAAGCGCCTCGCGCACCAGCGGCAGATGGCCGTGGCGCTCGGCCATGCGGCGGAAACTCAACGAAGCGATATCGGCGCCGCTGTTGGCCAAAAGCACGGCGCAGGCCTCCGCCTCGCCGATCTCTGCGATAGCCGCCGACAGCGCCATCGAGACCAATGGCCGATCGGCGATCAGTTTTTGCGTCGCCTTCGGACCTGAAGCCACGCGATTGATCAGGTCTGCGTCGGTAAGCAGTGGCGATCGCGTCAGCACGACGCCGGCGACTTCCGGCTGGTCGGAAGCAAGCGCGCTGATGATCTGGGGCGGTGCGTGATGGCTCATGGACAGCGGCTCGGCCATCGCCAGCCGTACCTTCGACGATGCGTCGTCGAGCAGCAAGGTCAGCGCCGCCGCGGCGGCGCAGCGATCCTCGAACGGCAATTCCGCGTCGACATAGGCGCGGGCGAGCGCGCTTGCCGCCGCGGCGCGCTCCGATACCCTGGCCGTGTAGATCCATTTCAGGAAATGCGAGACAACAACCATACCGCCTGCTTCGCCCCTTGCCGGAAGGTTTCCGACCCCGTGCCGGACGTTAGGCCGAATTGGTTTATGAAGCGTTCACCATGTTCGTTAACTGGCTTGCGAGCGCTGGATGCAGCGCCTATCAACCGTCCAGCAGCGGAGGAGAATGAAATGGCTGGGCTTTATCTCGAGGAGTTCGTCGTCGGCCATGTCTTCCAGCACACGCTGCGCAAGACTGTCACCGAAAGCGACAACATGCTGTTCTCGGTGATGACGCTGAACCCGCAGCCGCTGCATATCGACTTCGATTTCGCCGCCAGGAGCGAATGGGGCAAGCCGCTGGTCAACTCGCTGTTCACGCTCGGCCTGATGATCGGCATTTCGGTTAACGACATCACCGTCGGTACGACGGTCGCCAATCTCGGCATGAAGGAAACGGTGTTTCCGCATCCGGTCTTCCATGGCGACACCATCCGCGTCGAGACCACTGTCGTCTCGGTGCGCGAATCCAGGTCGAAGCCCGATCGCGGCATCGTCGAGTTCGAACATCGGGCCTATAACCAGAACGGCGACCTCGTCGCCAAGTGCACGAGACAGGCCATGATGCTGAAGAAGGTAGCCTGATGCGTTCGCTGCTGTTCGTTCCCGGCGATTCCGAGAGGAAGCTGGAGAAGGGCTTTGGCGCCGGCGCAGACGTGGTCATTGTCGACCTCGAGGATTCGGTGGCGCCCCAAAACAAGGCATCGGCGCGAATGACCGCGGCGCGCTTCATCGCCAGCCACAGGGCGAAAACAAGGTCGGCAATCTACGTCAGGGTCAACGACCTTTCGACGGGATTGACGGACGACGATCTTGCGGCGCTTATCCCGGCAAAACCCGACGGCGTCATGCTGCCCAAATCGGCTGGCGGCCAGGATGTCCAGCACCTCTCGGCAAAGCTCAGGCTGCGCGAAGCGGAGAACGGCTTGGCCGACGGCGCGACAAAAATCCTGCCGATCATTACCGAAACACCGGCGGCCGTGCTGGCGGCGGCGAGCTACGCCGGGGCAAGCGCGCGACTTGCCGGGCTGACCTGGGGCGCGGAAGACCTGTCGGCGGCGATCGGAGCGCGCACCACCCGCGACCAACATGGCCGTTACACCGAAATATTCCGCTTCGCTCGCGCCATGACCATTCTCGCCGCCGGCGCGGCGGAAGTCGCGGCGATCGACACCGTCTTCCCGAATTTCCGCGATATGGCGGCCTTCGAGGCCGAATGCAGGGAGGCCGAACGTGACGGCTTCACCGGCAAGATGGCGATCCACCCTGATCAGGTGCCGGTCATAAACGCCGCCTTCACGCCCTCGGTGGAAGCGGTGCAACAGTCGGCGGCAATTGTCGCGGCATTCCAGGCGGCGGGAAATCCCGGCGTCGTCGGCATCGACGGCAAGATGTATGACCGGCCGCATCTGCGGCTGGCCGAGCGGCTTCTGGCACGCGCCCGGGCAGCCGGAATCTCCGCCTGACCGCTACCAGACCAACGGGATCAGGCGGTAGCGGACATGGGCCGCATAGTCGTCATAGCCGCGCAGGCCGGTGCGAAGCGTTTTTTCCTCGATGAATGTGCGGATGGCCAAGAGAACGATGAACACGACGACCAGTGCCAGCCCCCACCAGGAGCCGAGCAGGAGAGCCGTGCCGGCAAAGAAGAGGATGGCGCCGGCATACATGGGATGGCGCACATAGCTATAGGGACCCGTTGTGATCACTTGCTGTCCGCGCTCCGCCTGGATCTTCACGACGGGCGCCGCGAAGCTATTCTCCAGCATCGTCAGATAGCTGATCCATAGTCCGACCAGCAGAACCAGCGCACCGATCGCCTGTACCCAGACCGGAACGACGGACCAGCCGAAGCGGTAGTCGAAACCCATGAAGGCCAGCCAGGCAAATATGCCGAGCAGGAGTATGCTCAACAGAACCTTGTCGGCCGCGGTCTGGTCCTTCTGGATGGGAGAGCTCAGCCGTTCGTTCATCAGCCCGGGATCGCGCCGGGCCAGCGTCACGCCAAGGGTCAGGCTCAGCCCGGTCATCACCGCCAGATATACCCAGGCTCCCGGCCAGGTCAGCGTACCCGCTGTCAGGAAAAGCAGCGCGCCCATGGCGCCGAACCACACGAACGTCTGGAGGATCAATCTCGAGACCATGATCAACCTTCCATGATATTTGCCGTCGGCATTTACCAGCAACAGACTACCGCCGCCCCTCAGCGGACTATCGCCCATCCCGCGCCTGGACGAAACGGTCCTGGTGTGCAGAAGGTTTCGTCATCCCGCGTCATCAAGCTCAGGGCGCGTCGTGATGACGGCTCGCCGTCAGGAAAGCACAGTGACTGGGCCCCCTTGCGGGCTAATCCTTGCCCCAACGCGGCCGGCGCATCGAAAACACTTCGTTGACGCTGGCATAATCCATGTAGCCGAGGCGAGCGACATTGCCGGCCTTGCTGATATCGAACAGGCCGTCTTTCAGGTAGGCATCGTCAATATGCACGCCGATCACTTCGCCGGCCACGACGACGGCGCTGGTCGGCGTTCCGTCCAGGGCCTTTGGCCGGAACACTTCGGTCACCTTGCATTCGAGTGCGGCGGGTGCGGCCGCCACGCGCGGCGGCGCGACAAGACGCGACGGCGCCATGGCGAGATCGGCATAAACGAACTCGTTGACGCCGCGCGGCGCGTCGACCGACGTCCGGTTCATCTTCTCGGCGAGATCGCGGCCGACCAGATTGGCGACGAACTCGCTGGTCTCCTGGGCGAAGGAGGCGCTGTCCTTCTCGCCCTCGGAGGAAAACCAGACGATGAAGGGCCTTGTCGAAACGGCATTGAAGAAGGAATAGGGCGCGAGGTTGATCTCGCCGGCCCCGTTCAGGGTCGAGATCCAGCCGATCGGGCGCGGCGCCACGATCGCCTTCGACGGATCGTGCGGCAGTCCGTGCCCCTTTGACGGCTCGTAGAACACTTAGCCCGCCCAGGGCCCGGCATAGTCCGCATAAAGCTTTGCCGGATCGGGGCGCGGCCGCTCCGGCGCCGGGCCGCCATAGGAGCCGATATGGACGAAGCCGATTACGCGCTCTTGCGGCGCCAGCCCCAAGATCGCCCTGCCCTCCGGCACGTCCGAATACCAGTTGCTGATCATGTTGGTGCCATAGCCCAGTGCGTTGGCGGCAATCATCAGGTTCATCGCCGCCATGCCGCCGGACAGGAACATCTCCCATTGCGGGATTTTTGGATTTTCCTTCGGCACCGACACGACGCCGATCACCAGCGGCGCGCGCGAGAAGCGCGCCAGCTCCTGGTTGCGGCGGCCATCCGGTAAAGGTCCCTCCCGCTGTTCGGCAAGGGCCGCCAGCTTCCTGCCGATCTCGATGCGGGCATCGCCGCGATAAAGAATGAAGCGCCAGGGCTCGAGCCGGCCATGATCGGGCACGCGCGTGGCGGCGGCGATCATCGTGGCGATCTCGGCGTCGCCGGGCGCGGGCTCCTTCAACTCCGGTATCGGCGCTGAATTGCGGGTCAGCAGGAAGTCGATGATCGGGGACGCCATGGGCGCAAGTCTCCTAAGTTCGATTTTGAGCTGAAGCGCGCCATGGGAATGCGGGGCGGCTCGGGCATCGACGCGGGCGCGCCAGGCTGGAGAGTCGTATCGGTCGGACTCTTAAGCCTTGAAATTGCCACCGCCATGGGCTTCAACGCAAGGCATGTTTGAGGGGACTTTGCGTCTTTTCCTGATCTGGGTCTGCACCCTGCTGCTCATGGCGCCGGTTTCCTTTGCCGTGGCGCAGAATGTGGATGGCGTCAGCGACCTGAAACTTCCCGGAATTTCGAGCTACGCGACGCCGAAAGGCGAGACATCGCTGGCGCTTGGTGGCGGCGGCGCCATCACCTTGTCCGCGCAATTGACCGACAAGGGAGGCGATATCACTCGCGGTATCGTCTGGCGCGTCTTCAAGCCGGAGGCCGTCAACGGCAAATTGCCGATGGTGGCTTCCGCCCATGGCGGCACGGCGGTCTTCCAGCTCGAACCCGGCAGCTATCTGGTTCACGCTTCCTACGGCCGGGCCGGTGCCACCAAGCGCATCACCGTTGGCAAGGACGCCAAGCGCGAGAGCCTCGTGCTCGATGCCGGCGGCCTGAAGCTCGATGCCGTCCTTTCGGGAGGGGCGCGCATCCCGCCAAAGAAGCTGCGCTTCTCGATCTATGAGGGCAATGCCGAACCCAATGGCGATCGCGCGCTGATCATTCCCGACGTCGAGCCCAACAGCGTCGTGCGTCTCAATGCCGGCATCTACCACGTGGTCTCGACCTATGGCGCGGTCAATGCCGTCATCCGCTCCGACATCCGCGTCGAGGCCGGCAAGCTGACCGAAGCCACCGTCGAGCATCACGCCGCCGAGATTACCTTGAAGCTGGTGCGTGAAGCGGGCGGCGAAGCGATCGCCGACACGTCGTGGTCGCTGCTCAACGAATCCGGCGATCCGATCAAGGAAACCGTCGGCGCCTTCGCCTCGATGGTGCTGGCCGAAGGCGACTACACCATCATCGCCAAGAACCGCGACCGCATCTACCAGAAGGATTTCACTGTCGTGGCCGGACAGAACCAGGAAATCGAGGTTCTCGCGACGGAAGCCGCCGCGATGGATCCGGAAGAAGGCGCGGATTAGTCAATTCCGGAAAGCCTCGAGCCGCTTTCCCTTCGGATCTCCACGAAATGGACCTACGCCGCCAGCTTGGCTCGTGCCGGCAGGAATGGAATCCGGCGGCGAGGAACCGGCGGCGCCAGATCGAAGACGCCTCTATAGAGGCGCTCGAGCAGCGCCTTGCGGTCGCGCACGGGCTCCAGTTCATTCCAACTCAGCACATCGCCGACACGCACGTCGATCGACTTGCCGGAAAGCCGGGCGAACTCGTGGATAAGCAACGAAATGCGCAGCGTCAGCGATGCCTTGCCGACGAACTTCGCCACGCGCCCGTCGCGCTCGGCCATGTTCATGGGGCCGCTGACCAGATGGAACAGCCTGCCGTTCTGGCCGGAGAAATGCATCGGCACTACGGAAGCCTTGGCATCCTGCACGAGACGGGCCGGAAACATCTTCCATGGCAGATCGCGTGCCTGGCCAAAACCTTTCGGCGCGGTGGCGACGCCGCCGGCCGGAAACACCACGATGGTGACACGTTCTTTCAAGAGCCGCACAGCCTCGTGACGCACCGCCATGTTGTTCTTCAGAGCGTCCTTGGTCTCGGAAAAGTCGATCGGCAGCGAGTAGGGCTCCATCTCGCTGATCTTGAGCAGATCCTTGTGGATCATGACCCGGAACGGCCGCCCAAGCTGCTCGGCCAGCGACAGCGCGGCAATGCCGTCGCCGATGCCGAAGGGATGATTGGCGACGATCACCAGCGGCGTGTCGGGCAGGTTCTTCGGGGGCCATTGGTCGGGGGTTCGCACCCGCACGTCGATCAATTCGAGCATGCGACTGAACACGCGCTCGCCGGTCGGGACCACCTGGCGGCGCCAAAAATCATAAAGCGCTGCAAACCGATCGCGTCCGGACAGGCCTTCGATGGAATGGATGACCCACCGCGTCAGGACCGGCTGTCGTGGATTGGCATAGGAAAGCTCGGGAAACGGTTTTTCGCGCATTTTCAGCTTGAGCATGAGGGCTTGTTACAAGACTGCCGTGACAAGGATGTGAAAACGGCGGGATGTGAGAACGGCGGGGTATAAAAATGGCGGTGGACTGCTCCACCGCCATTTCGGCTTCAAATACTGTCTGATCAGGCGGCGCGTTGGCGCCGGCGATCGGGCGTGATCGCTTCTTCGGTCAGCTGCGCGACCGCTTGGGCGAGACCCAGCGACTCCTGGTCGCGCGATCCGAGCCGGCGCATGTTGACCGTCTGCTCCTCCGCCTCGCGCTTGCCGCAGACAAGAATGACCGGAACCTTGGCTAGGCTGTGCTCGCGGACCTTATAATTGATCTTCTCGTTGCGCAGATCCGCCTCGGCGGACAAGCCCGCGGCTTTCAGCTTCGCCACCACTTCGTTCGCATAGCCGTCGGCGTCCGAAGTGATCGTCGCCACCACTACCTGCAGCGGCGCGAACCACAGCGGGAAATGGCCGGAATAGTTCTCGATCAGGATGCCGAGGAAGCGCTCCATCGAGCCGCAGATGGCACGGTGCACCATAACAGGCTGTTTCTTCTCGGAATCCGAGCCGATGTAGAAGGCACCGAAACGCTCCGGCAGGTTGAAGTCGACCTGCGTGGTGCCGCATTGCCATTCGCGACCGATGGCATCCTTCAGCACATATTCGAACTTCGGCCCGTAGAAGGCGCCCTCGCCAGGATTGATCGAGGTCTTGATGCGGTTGCCCGATCGCGTCCTGATCGTCTCCAGGACGCCGCCCATGATCGCTTCGGCGTGATCCCAGGCCTCGTCGGTGCCGACGCGCTTGTCCGGCCGGGTCGACAGCTTCACGCTGATTTCGTCGAAGCCGAAATCGGCATAGGTCGACAGAATCAGATCGTTGATACGCAGGCACTCCGACGCCAGCTGCTCCTCGGTGCAGAAAATATGCGCGTCATCCTGTGTGAAGCCGCGCACGCGCATCAGCCCATGCAGCGCGCCCGACGGCTCGTAGCGATGCACATTGCCGAATTCCGCAAGCTTTACCGGCAGGTCGCGATAGGATTTCAACCCGTGCTTGAAAATCTGCACATGGCCAGGGCAGTTCATCGGCTTCAGCGCGAAGACGCGGTCGTCATCGGTATCGTCGCCGGCAACCGTGACCTTGAACATGGCGTCGCGGTACCAGCCCCAATGGCCCGACGTCTCCCACAGGCTCTTGTCGAGCACCTGCGGTGCGTTGACCTCCTGGTAGCCCTGCTCGTCGAGGCGGCGGCGCATGTAGTTGACCAGGTTCTGGAACATCTTCCAGCCCTTGGCATGCCAGAAGACGACGCCCGGCCCCTCTTCCTGGAAGTGGAACAGATCCATCTCGCGGCCGAGTTTTCGGTGGTCGCGCTTTTCGGCTTCCTCCAGCATTGTCTGGTAGGCGTCGAGCTGCGCCTGATCAGCCCATGCCGTGCCGTAGATGCGCGTCAGCATCGGGTTATTCGAATCTCCGCGCCAATAGGCGCCCGCCACCTTCATCAGCTTGAAGGCATTGCCGATCTGCCCGGTCGAGGCCATGTGCGGACCGCGGCAAAGGTCAAACCAGTCGCCTTGCGCGTAGATCTTGAGATCCTGATCGTCAGGAATGGCATCGATCAGTTCCAGCTTGTAGCGCTCGCCCTTGTCGGCGAAGACCTTTTTGGCCTTGTCGCGCGACCAGACTTCCTTGGTGAACGGCTTGTTGCGCGCGATGATCTCGCGCATCTTCTTCTCGATCACCGGGAAGTCGTCCGGGGTGAACGGCTCGTTGCGGGCGAAGTCGTAATAGAATCCGTTCTCGATCACCGGCCCGATGGTCACCTGCGTTCCCGGCCATATCTCCTGCACGGCCTCCGCCAGCACATGTGCCGCGTCATGGCGGATGAGTTCCAGCGCGCGCGGATCGTCGCGGGTGATGATCTCGATCTTGCCGGACTTGCCGAGCGGATCGGAGAGATCGCGCACGGTACCGTCGATGGCATAGGCCACGGCCTTCTTGGCCAGCGACTTGGAGATCGATTCGGCAAGGCCTGCACCGGTCATCGCCGCATCGTAGTCGCGCACGGAGCCATCGGGAAATGTCAGGGAAACGGCATTCAGCATCAGGTATTCTCCTATCCAGTCCCGCAAACGAGCGCGGGTGGTGAAATGCAGGTCGTCAGCCGTTCGAGGCTGCGGCCTGCCAGATAGCCGGAGGCGTCCGGCGGCGGCAGTCTTTTATGGGCAGACGCCGCCGCCGTAAAGCCTCGGCTATTTAATCAGCAGCGGCAGGTCCTTCAGGAAGGCCGCGCGCGTCGCGAGCCCCTTCGGCATATCGCTCCGCTTCGTATCGACGACGAGCCGGGCAAACACGATCTGGCGGCCGTTTTTCTGTGCCCAGCCGACGAACCAGCCGAGTGAACGCCTGTCCTTGCCGCCCTCGCCGACCCTGGTGCTGCCCGTCTTGCCCTGGACGGTCCAGTCGCCGGCCTTGAAGCTGGGTAGGATGGCTTTCGTCATGTCGTGAGCCTTGGCCGAGACCGGCATCTTGCCGGCGAGGAGCTTACGCAGGAAATCGACCTGCTCGACCGGCGTGATCTTGAGCGAGGAGTTCACCCAGGAATGAGTCAGGCCGTCATTCTTGCCGGGATCGCCGGAAACGTCCGCATTGCCATAGCCGAACTTCGAGACGTAGCCGGCAAAGCTCTCCGGTCCAAGCCGGCGGGTGATCTCGCGTGAATACCACAGCACCGAGTCCCGCTCCCAGATCATCGGATCGACGGTCTTGTGGTCCCGCTTGACCGCCTTGAATTCAGGTTTGTAGTCCCAGCTCGGCGTGTGCTCGTCGCTTAGTATGCCGGCATCGTAACCGATCAGCGACAGCGGCACCTTGAACGTCGAGGCCGGGCTGAACCGCTGATCGCAGACGCCGTTTTGGTAAAGCGTCTTGCCGCTCTGCGCATCGGCGATTAGCGTGCATTGCACATCCCCGAGCGGCGCCGACTGCGCGCGCATCGGAAATCCCAGAAGCCAGGCAAGCAGGAACAGGACTCCGGCAAGGATGAAGGGAAGACGGTCGACATTGCGCATTGGATGCTCGCTCCAGAGGGGGGTTCGGCGAGCGGCTTAGCGAGGTCTCTTGTCTCGATTTTGTCTCAAATTCGCAGTTGTTGTGCAGGCTGCCGTTAACCCTACCAGATCGTAAACGGTTGCCTTGAAGAACTGACCGGCAGTCAGCTTCGCGCCTCGTCGTGGTTGCCGCCGATCCGCCAATATCGCCACGGCGTAAACCAGACATACCGATCCGCCAGAACCTCCGGAACAAGGTCGACGCCATGGGTGCCGAATGGTCCGCAGCGCAGAACCCTGAAAAATCCCATCCAGCCGCCGGCCCAAAGGCCATGGCGGGCGATCGCCTCATGCGCGTATTCCGAGCAGGTCGGCAGGTGACGGCAGGAATTGCCGATGAAGCTGGACAGCGTCAGTTGATAGAGGCGCACCAGCGACGTGCCCAACACCCGGCCGGGGGTCTTGCGCCACGGGCCGGACCAGTTGCGGCCTTGCCGCGGCGGCCCGGCTGTATGTGCATGCCCATGCTGGTCGCCCACTGCGATCTCCGTCTTTCCACACGATAGATGTGGGCTACATCGGGAGAACGCAATCCCGCCCCTGCTTGCTGAGCTTTCACGGGCGGAAGCGGCGAAGTGGCTGCCGATCAGCCGGCAGTGCCCATCGGCGGGGGCTAGACTGCTCTTCGTGGTGCTTCCGACGGGTTCTTTCGTCACGCCACTGATAGGTTGCAATCCGCATCACATCGCCAAAAATCTCCAGCAACTGGATCATGGCCGTATCTCCTTGACGACGAGTAGACCGCCGCTGGCCTTCGCCTTCAAACGAGTATAATTTCCACTTCGGATAATCCTGGGTTATGCGAATGAAGCGTGGGCGACTGCCGCTGACGGCCTTGAGGAGCTTTGAAGCAGCCGGGCGGCACCTGAGCTTCAGCAGGGCGGCCGAGGAGCTCTTCGTCTCGCAGGCGGCGATCAGCCGACAGATCCGCGAGCTCGAGATCTTTCTGCGCCGGCCCCTGTTCGAACGTCACCATCGCCGCGTCGAACTGACCGATGCGGGCCGCCGCCTGCTCAGTCAGCTGGTCAGGAGTTTCGACGCCATCGACGCGCTGCTTTCCGAGTTGGTGGCGGCGCCCGCCCAGAGAGTGGTTCGTGTCAGCGTCGAGCCGTCTCTGGCATCGGTATGGCTGGTGCCGCGGCTCAACCGTTTTCGCCAATTGCGGCCCGACATCGACGTCGCGCTCGAAGTCGATCCAAGGCTGATTGAGTTTCGCGGCGACCAGCCTGAACTTGCGTTACGCTTCAGTGCGCATGCTGTGTCGTGGCCGCGCAGCGAGGCCGAGCAGCTTGCCTCGACGGTTGATTCACCGGTTCTGTCGCCGGCGCTGCTTGCCGCGGGGCCTCCCCTCGACAAGCCGGCCGACCTTGGCCGCTATACGCTGTTGCATGAGGAAAACCGACAGGGTTGGGCGCGCTGGTTCGAGGCGGCCGGTGTGCCTGCCGACGCGGTGCCCGCGCGCGGTCCCATGCTGGCGGATGCATCGCTTTCGAAGCAGGCCGCTCTGCTCGGACACGGGGTGGCGCTGGGCGATCTCCTGCAGATCGGTGAAGAGCTCGCCTCCGGCACGTTGGTCAAGCCGTTCGACATCGACGTCGCGTCCGGCGCCTATTGGCTGGTGGCCAGAAGCCTGCGCGATCTCCCCGAGCCAGCCGCCGCCTTCGCCGACTGGGTGAGAAGCGAATTCGCCGAAAGCAGACGGCCCCGATAGGCCGCCAAAGGGGCTATCAGGCGGCTTCTTCGGCGCGCTTCTTCTCGATCTGACCGATCGCGTCGACCACCGCGTCGAAGGTCAACATGGTCGAGGCATGGCGCGCCTTGTAGTCGCGCACCGGTTCCAGATATTTGAGATCGGCGAAGCGGCCTTCCGGCGGCGCTCCGTTCTCTTTCAGCATTTTCAGCATGGTCTCGCGCACCGCGCGCAATTCGTCGGCCGTAGCGCCAACCACATGCTGCGCCATGATGGAGGACGAGGCCTGGCCGAGCGCGCAGGCCTTCACGTCATGTGCGAAATCGGTAACCACGCCGTCCGCCATATTGAGATCGACGGTAACGGTAGAGCCGCACAATTTGGAATGTGCCCTCGCGCTGGCGTCGGGATGATCGAGCCGGCCGATCCGTGTGATATTTCCGGCAAAACCGAGAATTTTCGCATTGTAGACGTCGTTGATCATTATTTTCCAGTCCGTCGCCGCCAAGCGAACAGCGTTTGCCGCTGACGCGTCTTTCTTTCGCTCGTCATGACCATATATAATGGTGGCAGTCCGGTATCGACAAGGCGACGAAAAGCCCACGTCTTTGCCGCAGTTTGCTCACGCCGCTTACGGGGCTGGAAACCGGACGAGTTTCCGACGCCGAAAGGTCGTGGTCCGTTCAACTCGTTCCTCCTGAGAGAGGGACTACGGGAGACGCCTTTATGGATGCCGTTATCAAGAAGTTCATGCCCCAGTCGGCCTACATGGAAAAGCCCGTCACCGACCGGCCGAGCGAGGCCGAGGTCGAGGCTGCGGTACGCACGCTTTTGCGCTGGACCGGCGACAACCCCGATCGCGAAGGGCTGGTCGACACGCCCAAGCGGGTGGCCAAGGCCTATCGGGAAATGTTCGGCGGCTATGACATGTGCCCGGCCGAAGAGCTTGGCCGCACCTTCGAGGAAGTGGCAGGTTACGACGACCTTGTCATCGTCAAGGACATCCAGTTCCATTCGCATTGCGAACATCACATGGTGCCGATCATCGGCAAGGCCCATGTCGGCTATCTGCCGGACGGCAAGGTCGTCGGCCTGTCCAAGATCGCGCGCGTGGTCGATATCTTCGCCCATCGCCTGCAGACCCAGGAAGCCATGACCGCGCAGATCGCCGGCGTCATTCAGGATGTGCTCAATCCGCGCGGCGTTGCAGTGATGATCGAGGCCGAGCACATGTGCATGGCCATGCGCGGCATCCGCAAGCAGGGCTCCACCACGCTGACCTCGACCTTCACCGGCGTGTTCAAGGATACTCCCGAAGAACAGGTTCGTTTCGTCACCATGGTGCGTGGCGGTGGGGTGTAAGCCGCCTCGCCCAGCATCGCCGGACCATGATTCCGAAAGTGGATACCGGTTTTCGGATAGTCATGGTCAAACAGGAAGATAGCCCGGCGATGTCGGCACTGGAATTTCCGAAGGCTCCCTCAGACAAGAAAGCGCTGGAAGAAGGCGGGGTGTTTTCACCGCGCTTCGATGCCGCCGGCCTGGTCACCGTCGTCGTCACCGATGCGGCGGACGGCATGCTTTTGATGGTCGCGCACATGAATGCGCAGGCTCTGGCGTTGACGCTTGAAACAGGTATCGCCCACTACTGGTCGCGTTCACGGAATGCGCTGTGGAAGAAGGGCGAAACGTCAGGCAATCTCCAGCATGTCATCGAGGTGCTCACGGATTGTGACCAGGACGCCATATGGTTGCGCGTCAAAGTGCTAGGCCACGACGCAACTTGTCACACAGGCCGGCGTTCCTGCTTCTATCGGACGGTGGGGCTGATCGACGGCAAGGCGATGCTTGCCGACGATGGCAGCGAGCCCTTGTTCGATGCGGAAAAAACGTATCGGAAGCTCCCGTGAATGACCAGCTTGAACCTTTTGCCCGCAGCCAACCACATAGATTCACCATTTCGATACGGCCCGCCTATATATTAGCTGTGGGACAAGGGAGATCATGATGCTCGAGTGGGCGTCATTGCGTAACAGAGCGGACGTACGAGAGGCGAATGGTCCCGCTTCGTCCGGAGGCGCGTCCGAAACAACATCACCAAAGAAAACTGGCATCTCGCTTGCACTGGGCGGCGGTTGCGCAAGAGGCTGGGCGCATATCGGCGTGCTGCGCGCGCTCGATGAAGCCGGCATCGAGGTTTCGATGATTGCCGGCACCTCGATCGGCGCGCTGGTCGGCGGCTGTTACCTCGCCGGAAAACTGGACGAGTTGGAAGAGTTCGCCCGCAGCCTGACCAGGCGGCGCATCTTCGGCCTGCTCGATCTAAACCTGCGCGGCAGCGGTCTGTTCGGCGGCATGAAGCTGGATGCTCGCCTGCGTGAGCATGTGGCCGGCATTCGCTTTGAGGATTTGTCCAAGCCGTTCGTCGCGGTCGCTTCCGAAATCCGCACCGGCCATGAGATCTGGCTGTCGAACGGCTCGCTGATAACAGCCATGCGCGCTTCCTATGCCTTGCCTGGCGTGTTCGAGCCGGTGACTTGCAATGGCCGCGTGTTGGTCGACGGAGCTTTGGTCAATCCGGTGCCGGTGTCGGTCTGCCGTGCCTATGAGCAGCCGCTGGTTGTCGCGGTCAACCTTCATTACGACCTGTTCGGCCGTGCCGCCGTCATCAAGCATAGCGCCGGCGAACTGGTCGTCGAGAACGATGCACCGCGCAGTGGCCAATTCGACCCGGAGCACCGGGCGCATCAGACGCGGCTTGGCATCACCGGCGTCATGGTCGAGGCCTTCAACATCATCCAAGACCGAATCTCGCGCGCCAGGCTTGCCGGCGATCCGCCGGACATGTCGCTGCAGCCCAAGCTCAGCCACATCGGTCTGACCGAATTCCACCGCGCCGATGAGGCGATCCAGATCGGCTATAGGGCAACGATGGCACAGATCGGCGAACTGACCCGGCTTCAGACGGTTCTCGCCTGATCAAAGACGCATCAGGCGCGTGCCGCGTCGACGATGCGGAACTGCACGCTGCGATTGCCGTTCCAGTAATTGCCCGACAATGAGCCGGCGACGTGGATCGTCTTACCGCGGTTCTTGAACAGGAAGTCGCCGAGCACCGTGTCGACGGCACGAAAGGCGATCGCCTGGATGCGACCGCCACTGCCCGACTGGAGGTCGGCGCGGATGTGGTTGGTGCCAACCAGCCGGGCGTCGGCCAGCCGATGGCGAGGCAGCGCGAAAACAGGCGCGACATGCCCTGCACCGAACGGGCCGGCCTTTTCCAGCGCATCCAGCAAGGCCAGCGTCGCACCCTCGGCGGCAAGCGCGCCGTCGATCGCCAGGCTTTCCTCGTCTTGCAATCGGAACACGTCGGCTGCTGCGCGCTCCTCGAAAAATGCCCTGAGCTCGCCGAGCCGCGTGCGCTCGACGGTAATGCCGGCTGCCATGCCATGGCCGCCGCCCTTGACGATCAGCCCGGCATCTGCGGCTTCGCGCACCAGCCGGCCGAGATCGAAGCCCGACACCGAGCGACCTGAACCGGTGCCGGTGCCGGTGGCGTTGAAGGCGATGGCGAAGGCCGGCCGTCGGGCATGGTCCTTGAGCCTGGAGGCAAGCAGGCCGACGATGCCGGGATGCCAGTTGGTGCTAGCGGTAACGACGATGGCCGGCCCGCTGCCGCCGGCAAGCTCGGCATCGGCCTCGGCACGCGCCGCGGCCAGCATCTCGTGTTCCATCAGCTGCCGCTCCTGGTTGAGCCGATCGAGCGTCTCGGCGATGGTGCGGGCCTCGACCGGATCGTCGGTCGCAAGCAGCCGGCTGCCGAGGGCGGCGTCGCCGATGCGCCCGCCGGCGTTTATGCGCGGTCCGATCAGGTAGGCCAGATGGAAGGTGCTGAGCGGCTCGCCGACGCGCGAGACCCGCGCCAGCGCAGACATTCCCTCGTTCTTCTGCTGGCGCGCCACTTGCAAGCCCTTGACGACGAAGGCACGGTTGACGCCGGTGAGCGGCACTACATCGCAGACCGTGGCCAGCGCCACGAGATCGAGCAGCGAGAGCAGGTCCGGCGGCGTGGCGTCGGCCAGCCGGCCGCGCAGGACCTTGGCCGTCTGCACCAGCGCGAGAAAAACCACTCCGGCGGCGCAGAGATGGCCCTGCCCGGAAAGGTCGTCGTCGCGGTTGGGGTTGACCACCGCGTGTGCCGCCGGCAAGGCGCCGCCGACCTGGTGATGGTCGAGCACCACGACATCGGCACCGGCGGCATTGGCCGCGTCGATGGAAGCCGCGCTGTTGGTGCCGCAATCGACGGTGACGATCAGCGTCGCGCCGCGCGAGACGAGCTCGCGCATGGCTTCGGGATTGGGACCGTAACCCTCGAAGATACGATCGGGAATGTAGATTTCCGACGATATCGAGAAATGCGCGAGGAAGCGTTTGAGCAAGGCCGACGAGGCGGCGCCATCGACATCGTAGTCGCCGAAGATCGCCACCTTCTCCCGGGCCATCACCGCGGCGGCTATTCGAATGGCCGCCTTGTCCATGTCAGTCAGCGAAGCCGGGTCCGGCAGCAGGTCGCGGATCGTCGGGTCGAGAAAGCGCTCCGCCTGTTCCGCCGTCACGCCACGTCCGGCAAGCACGCGCGCGACGATATCGGGCACGCCGTGCCCCTGTGCGATGGCAAGCGCGACCATGTCCTGCCGCTCGGTCAGCCGATGTTCCCAGGAAACACCGGTGGCCGACTGTCGGACATCGAGAAAAAGGCGTCTCTCGCCCGTCATGCGAGGCGACGTTTGCGGATGATCATTGCCCACAATATGCGACGGCCAGTCAGGAATGCATCAAAACTTTTCCAGGTCCTGATGCCGGGCCTTGATCTCGCGCACGGTGCGCGACGACGAGCGCAGCACGATCGTGTGCGTTGTGATGTAGTTGCGGCCGAACTTGACCCCTGCCAGCATGTTGCCGTCGGTGACGCCGGTGGCCGCGAACAACACATCGCCGCGCGCCATGTCCTCGGCCCGGTAGACCCGCTTCGGGTCGGCAATACCCATCTTGCCGGCGCGGGCGACCTTTTCGGGCGTATCGAGGATCAAGCGGCCCTGCATCTGGCCACCCGTGCAGCGCAGCGCCGCCGCGGCCAGCACGCCCTCCGGCGCGCCGCCAATGCCGAGATAGATGTCGATGCCGGTTTCCTCGGGATCGGTGGTGTGGATGACACCGGCGACGTCGCCATCGCCGATCAGCCGGATTGCCGCCCCGGTGGCGCGCACGGCGTCGATCAGCTTGCCATGGCGCGGACGGTCGAGGATGCAAGCGGTAACGTCGGACACCGCGACGCCCTTGGCCTTTGCCAGGCTGGCTATGTTTTCGGCCGGCGAGGCATCGATGTCGATGACGCCCTCGGCATAGCCCGGGCCGATGGCGATCTTGTCCATGTAGACGTCGGGCGCGAACAGCAGGCTGCCCTTCTCGGCGATGGCGATGACGGCCAGCGCGTTGGGCAGGTTCTTGGCGCAGATCGTGGTGCCTTCAAGCGGGTCGAGCGCAATGTCGACCGCCGGGCCTTTGCCGGTGCCGACCTCCTCTCCGATATAGAGCATCGGCGCCTCGTCCCGCTCGCCTTCGCCGATCACCACCGTGCCCTTGATGGCGAGGCGATTGAGCTCCTGGCGCATGGCGTCCACCGCGACCTGGTCGGCGGCCTTTTCGTCACCGCGTCCGCGCAGCCTGGCGGCCGCGACGGCGGCGCGTTCGGTGACGCGCACCAGTTCCATGGTGAGTATCCGGTCAAGTCCGGCGATAATGTTGTGGGCCACGTTCATCAGGTCGATCCTCGTTCGCATGCCGCCTCCCGCCGGAGGCGCGCCTCTTGTGTCAAACGAGCATGACAACGGCAAGACCTCTCGAAGGTTTTCTCGAAAAGCCTGCAATATCAACCGATTAAATTATGGATAGCACGATTCCGGCGAACCTGGGCCGCTTTCAAAGTAGGTATCGAGATCTAAAACACGGCCAGATATTTCAATAGCGAAACGATGCCGATGATGATGACGATGATCTGCGCGATCTGCCGCATCCTGGCGTCCAGCGGCAATCGCTGAATGAGGTAAAGCACCAGAATGATCACCAGGAACGTGATCAGGATGCCGATCAGGACGGAAGAAGCCATAGTGCTCCCCTGGAAATTGCTCGACGGACAGGTAAGCCGGCAAAAACCGGCTCGGTCGTTACCGGATCAATACCAGCGGCGCTGGCTGTCATTCATCGACTGGCCAACGGCGAGGCCGGCCAGAAAACCCAGCAGCCCGATGACGCCGACCACTGCCGTCGTCGTGCCCGGGTTTTCACGCGCGACCTCCGAGACCGCCTGGGCGTGGCTGCGCAACTGCTGAGCCGTTCGCGACGCACGGCTCGCCGCGCTGTCGTAGACGTCGGATGCCTGAGCCGAGGCCTCGTCAACCAGTTCCGCACCTCGCTCCGAAAGGCTCTTGTTGATCCTGGTGATCTCCTTGCGCAGGTCGGCGATCTGCTTTTCGAGCGTCTTTTGGATGTCGTCGATCTGGGGGGTGTCGGATTTCGATGTTTCGGCCATTGGCATTCCCTCGGTTTGCACCTCGTGAGAACGGCGCTGGCCGGGATTGGTTCCGGCGAGCCAGGCAGCGGCATCGGCCGCAACAGTATCGTCGCAGCAATCCAGTGGTGCGCGACGGAAGGAAATATCTATCCTGCCCGTTCGATCCGGATGACCTGCGGCTTGTCGGTCAGGTGACCATCCTTGGTGATACCGTCCACGGCCTTGCGCACCGCGGCTTCGGTGGTCTCGTGGGTGACGAGGATCACCGTCTTTTGCGCCGCCACTTCGCCGCTGATCGCGTGCTGGACGATCGATTCCAGCGAGATATCGTTATCGGCCATGCGCTTGGCGATGGCCGCGAACACGCCAATGCGGTCATGCACGGTCAGCCGGATGAAATAGCCGCCGGCATGGCTGCGCATCTGCGCCTTCTTGTAAGGCTTCAATTCCCTCGCCGGCCTGCCGAAGACCGGGCCGTGCTGGAAGCCGGGACGGCTCTTTGCGATATCGGCGATGTCGCCGATGACGGCCGAGGCGGTGGCATTGCCGCCGGCGCCGGGGCCGGAGAGCAGCAGTTCGCCGAGGATGTCGGTCTCGATCGCCACCGCATTGATGACGCCGTGGACCTGCGCGATCACCGAGGCTGTCGGCACCATGGTTGGATGCACGCGCTGCTCGATGCCGCTGTCGGTGCGCTGGGCAACGCCAAGCAGCTTGATCCGGTAGCCGAGATCGCCGGCCGCACGGATATCGGCCTGGGTGATGTTGGAGATGCCTTCCATGTAGATGTCGTTGGCGGCGATCTTGGTGCCGAAGGCCAGGCTGGTCAGGATCGACAGCTTGTGCGCGGTGTCATGGCCCTCGATGTCGAAGGTCGGGTCGGCCTCGGCATAGCCCAGCCGCTGCGCGTCCTTGAGGCAGGCATCGAACGAGATCCCTTCGGCCTCCATACGGGTCAGGATATAGTTGCAGGTGCCGTTGAGAATACCGAAGACGCGGGTGACCGAGTTGCCGGCCATCGCCTCTCGCATGGTCTTGATAACGGGAATGCCGCCCGCCACCGCGGCCTCGTAGTTGAGCAGCACGCCCTTCTTCTCGGCGATCTCGGCCAGTGCGACACCATGTTTGGCCAGCAGCGCCTTGTTCGCCGTAACGACATGACGGCCGGCCTCGAGCGCCGTCTTCACAGCCGCAAACGCTGGCCCCTCGTCGCCGCCGATCAGCTCGACGAAAACGTCGATCTCGGCGGCCTGCGCCATCTTGACAGGATCGTCGAACCATTTCGCGGCATTGAGATCGACCCCGCGGTCGCGCTTGGGATCACGCGCCGAAACCGCCGACACGACGATGTCGCGCCCACACTGCCGTGTCAGTTCCGCCGCCTTGTCGCGCAGCACGCGCGCCACTGACGCGCCGACCGTGCCGAGGCCGGCAATTCCAACACGCAGAGCTTCAGCCATGGCCGGCGATGTCCCCCGAAAGATCAAACGAAATTGTGTGCGGAAAGCTTACCGATGGGCGGAAAGCGGCACGACATTGTTGGGTTGCTTGGCGCTGGTCGCCAGGAAGCGCTTGATGTTGCGCGCCGCCTGCCGGATCCGGTGCTCGTTCTCGACCAGCGCGACACGCACGAAATCATCGCCATGTTCGCCGAAGCCGACGCCTGGCGCCACCGCAACGTCGGCATGTTCGATGAGCAGCTTGGAGAATTCGAGCGAGCCGAGATGGCGGAACGGCTCCGGAATCGGAGCCCAGGCGAACATGGACGCAGCCGGAGCCGGAATGGTCCAGCCCGCGCGGCCGAAAGCATCGACCATCACGTCGCGCCGCTTGTGGTAGATGTCGCGCACTTCGGCGATGTCGGCGCCGTCGCCGTTGAGCGCGTGCGCGGCCGCCACCTGGATCGGGGTGAACGCACCGTAATCAAGATAGGATTTCACCCGGGTCAGCGCCGAGATCAGCCGCTCGTTGCCGACGGCGAAGCCCATGCGCCAGCCGGGCATTGAGAAGGTCTTCGACATGGAGGTGAACTCGACGCAAACGTCGATCGCGCCCGGCACCTGCAGCACCGAAGGCGGCGGATTGCCGTCGAAATAGATCTCCGAATAGGCAAGGTCCGACAGGATGATGATGTCGTTCTTCTTCGCGAACGCCACCACGTCCTTGTAAAAATCGAGCGAGGCGACCAGCGCCGTCGGGTTCGACGGGTAGTTGAGGATCAGCACCAGCGGCTTCGGAATCGAATGGCGGATGCCGCGCTCGACCGCCGGGATGAAACCGTCATCGGGTTCCACCTGCAGCGACCGGATGACGCCGCCCGACATGATGAAGCCGAAAGCATGGATCGGGTAGGTTGGATTCGGGCACAGGATCACGTCGCCAGGGGCGGTGATCGCCTGCGCCATGTTGGCGAAGCCTTCTTTCGAACCCAGCGTTGCCACCACTTGCGTATCGGGATCAAGCTTCACGCCGAAGCGGCGCTGATAGTAAGCGGCCTGGGCGCGGCGCAGGCCCGGAATGCCGCGCGAGGAGGAATAGCGATGGGTGCGCGGATCGCGCACCACTTCGCACAATTTGTCGACGATTGCCTTGGGCGTCGGCAGGTCCGGATTGCCCATGCCGAGGTCAATGATGTCGGCGCCGCGCGAGCGGGCGCTGGCCTTGAGCCGGTTGACCTGCTCGAAGACATAGGGCGGAAGCCGGCGGACCTTGTGAAACTCTTCCATGGCAGTTCCAGACATCACTTGGCGTTTGGCAAGGCGCACCGTGTCGGCAAGTGCCTTGGGCGCGCGCTATATACTTATTTGCAGGTAGGGTCGAGGGTGGGGTCGCATTTGCCTTCGATCTGCTTCAGCGTCTGCGCGCCATGCTTGCTGGCCAGGTCCGTCAGCGCCGCCTGATTGGTGACGTTGGGGGCGCCGCCATTGGCTGCCTGCGCGCTTTCGTCCCCCTTCAATTCCGCGAGCCTGGCATTCCTCTCGGCATCGGTGAACTGTTTGGCCGCTACTTTCGGCGGGATGTTCAGGTTCGGAAAGGTGCCGGTATCCTTCGGTCCCGCTGATGTGGCGATGGGCACCGGGCCGCTGGTATTGGTGCTCGAGCAGGCCCCAAGGCACAGCAGGGCAATTGCCGCACCGATGCGGCAAAAACGACCGGCGCCGAAAAAAACAGTCTCGCCAATGTTAATCGTCATATTGTTTCCTTGGCAGCCGGGGTAGAGCGAGGTTGGACCCAGTCGGATGTCCCATGGTAATATGTCAAGAAAACGCTTCGGGAGGAACCCCGCGCACCATGTCCAAAACACCCGATTCGGGCAAAGCGGAAGATGGCGGACCTTCGACGGTCGAGCAATATCTGGTGAAGGACCCGGAACGCTTCGCCCTGAACATGGCGCGCATGATCGAGCAGGCCGGCAAGGCGGCTTCCGCCTGGGCCGAGCCGCGCGAGAAGGGCGAAGTGCGCGACCATGTCGCCGAACCGGTCGTCGACATGGTGAAGACCTTCTCCAAGCTCAGCGAATACTGGCTTGCCGACCCACAACGCGCGCTCGAAGCGCAGACGCGGCTGTTCGCCGGCTATATGACGGTTTGGGCGAACGCCATCCGGCGCGTCAGCCCCGATGCCGAGCGAACCGAGGACGCGGTCAAGCCGGAGCGCGGCGACAAGCGTTTCCAGGATCCGGAATGGGGCCGCAACGCCTTCTTCGATTTCTTGAAACAGGCCTATCTCGTCACCTCGCGCTGGGCGGCTGATCTTGTCGAGCACGCCGAAGGCCTGGATGACCACACCCGCCACAAGGCGAGCTTCTACGTCAAGCAGGTGTCCAACGCCATCTCGCCGTCGAATTTCATCCTGACCAATCCGGAACTGTTTCGCGAAACCATCGCCTCGAACGGCGAAAATCTTGTGCGCGGCATGAAGATGCTGGCCGAGGACATCGCGGCCGGCAAGGGCGACCTGAAGCTGCGTCAGGCCGACTACTCGCCCTTCGAGATCGGCCGCAACATCGCCACCACCCCCGGCAAGGTGGTCGGCCGCAGCGACGTCGCCGAGATCATTCAATACGATCCCGCCACCGAGACGGTGCTGAAACGGCCGCTGCTGATCTGCCCGCCCTGGATCAACAAGTTCTACATACTCGACCTCAACCCGCAGAAATCCTTCATCCGCTGGGCGATCGAACAGGGCCACACCGTGTTCGTCATCTCCTGGATCAACCCTGATGAACGCCACGGCATGAAGAACTGGGAGGCTTATACAAGAGAGGGGCTGCAATACGGCCTCGACACTATCGAGAAGGCCACAGGCGAGAAAGAGGTCAACGCTATCGGCTACTGCGTCGGCGGCACGTTGCTGGCGGCGGCACTTGCCCTGCTGGCGCAGGAGGGTGACGATCGCATCAAATCGGCGACCTTCTTCACCACCCAGGTCGATTTCACCTATGCCGGCGACCTCAAGGTGTTCGTCGACGAGGAACAGGTCGCGGCGGTGGAAAAGGCGATGAACGAAAAGGGCTATCTCGACGGCACCAAGATGGCGACCGCCTTCAACATGCTGCGCTCGGGCGACCTGATCTGGCCCTATGTCGTCAACAACTACATGCGCGGCAAGGATCCCCTGCCCTTCGACCTGCTTTACTGGAATGCCGATTCGACACGCATGGCGGCGGCCAACCACTCCTTCTATTTGCGCAACTGCTATCTCGAGAACAACCTCTCGCGCGGCAGGATGGAACTTGCCGGACGCACCGTTTCGCTCGCCGACATCAAGATCCCCGTCTACAACCTCGCCTCCAGGGAAGACCACATCGCTCCCGCGCTGTCCGTCTTCCTCGGCTCGAAATATTTCGGTGGCGAGGTCGAATACGTGATGGCGGGCTCCGGTCATATCGCCGGCGTCGTCAACCCGCCCGCATCGGGCAAGTACCAGTACTGGACCGGCGGCAAGCCGGAGGGCGACTTCGGCGAGTGGATCGCAAGGGCCACCGACCATCCTGGCTCCTGGTGGCCGCACTGGCAGAGCTGGATAGAGGCTAAGGACAATAATCGCGTGCCTGCCCGCAAAGCAGGCAAGCATATGAAAACTTTTGGTGATGCCCCCGGCACCTATGTCAAGGTGCGTGTGTAACCGACTGTAATGTCTGGTGAGTTGACGGACCCGTAAAAGCGGGCGAAATGGTGTCGTCAACCATCTTGCCGCCTAAATTCGGCAATTGCCGCAAAAATACTTCCAGGCTTGCTGATTTGACACAGGTCTCGTTTCCGGATCGGAGACAAGGGGCACCTCGACGCAGCCGTTCGGACGCCGCGCCAAGGATATACCGATCGGATATCGAGGGGGAATTTGACTTTGAAATCAGCAGGGTGGAGCCTCGCGAAGGGAGAACGCCGCACCATTGCGGCGGCGCTCTGCTCCGTGCTCCTGGCCTCCTGCACCTCGGCCGGCGACCCCACAATGTCGGTTGGCATGCCCGGCTACAATGCCTCCGCGTCGGACATCAACGCAGCCTCGACAAACAAGCCGATCGTGGCCGGCGATTCGTCGTCGCAGACGGCGACCACGCAGACCACAGTGATGGCGGAAGGCGACACAGCGCTGCCCGAGACGGTCGCCTACGTGCCGATTACCAAGCCGCAGGCGGCCTTCCCGCTCACCGCGCCGGCTGAAGCTGAAACGATTGCCGGAAACACGCCGCAATCGCTGGAGCAGCAGCCGCAGACGGCGCAGCAGACCGATGCGGCGGCGCAGAAGATCGCCGCCGCCGACGCGGCCGTGACGGCGCCGAAGCAGGCCGCCACACCGGCGATGAACAATCCGGTCTATGTGACCGCTGGCGAGGCGCAGCAAGCGGAGGCGCCGAAGAAAAGGGGTTTCCTGGCCTCGATGTTTGGCGCCACGCCGGCTTCGGCGAAGCCCGCTCCACTGGTCAACACGCGCGCAGGCGAACAGCCGGCTGTGCAGGCCAAGCCCGCCCCGGCGGCGGCAAAGCCGATCATTACACTGGCCTCGGCCGATTCCACGGCGAAACCGGTGCAGCTGGCTTCGCTCGGCGACGACTCAGGTCACATCACCGGCAGCGATGCCCTGCCGGGCGTCCGCCAGACGGCGCTGTTCGAGATCAAGCGCAAATCCGGCCTCGACGACGAAAGCGACGTCGACCTCAACGAGGATGAAGGTTCGGGCGGCCTCTACCAGGTAGCCTCCGCCGCCGGCATGGCGCGCCTCGCGCCTAACGGCCTCTTGAAGCAGAACGAGAGCGTCGACGTGGCGTGCCTCAAGCCCTCGCTGGTGCGCGTGCTCAAGACGATCGAAGGCCACTACGGCCGCAAGATGGTCGTCACCTCCGGCTATCGCGACCCCGCCCGCAACCGCCGTGCCAACGGCGCCAAGAATTCGCTGCACATGTATTGCGCCGCCGCCGACATCCAGGTGCCGGGCGTCTCGAAATGGGAGCTGGCGAGCTACGTCAGGACGATGCCCGGCCGCGGCGGCGTCGGCACCTACTGCCACACCGAATCGGTCCATGTCGACGTCGGCCCCGAGCGCGACTGGAACTGGCGCTGCCGCCGGCGCAGCGGTGGCGAAGGCTGACCAGGGCCGGTTCGGCTGGACGCGCCAAAGCGCGTCGCGCTGAAACGGAGCTCACTTTTGAGCGCCATGCATTTGCATCGGGCCGCTTCCGCAATCGTCTGAAAAGTGCCCGGAAATCCACGCAGCGGCTGGTGACGGCCGCCAGAAAAATTGCCGCTGGCGCTGCGTGAATCACTCGCTTCGGCAGGCAGGAAAAAAGTTGTCCAAGCCGGCACCTGACGGGTTGCCGGTTGCGCACAACGCCAGTATAAGCCGCTTTCATCTGAGCGCGCCCATCGTCTAGCGGTCAGGACACCGCCCTTTCACGGCGGTAACAGGGGTTCGATTCCCCTTGGGCGTACCAGCAATTTCAGATACTTAGCAGCTTCGAGCGCCGATCCGTCCAATAAGCGTGGAATAAGCGCAGCAAATCGCGGCGGACGTTGGCGTACATTCACAGCCGAAAATGCTGCCCTTTCAACATCAGGATATCCTCGTCCTCGTCCTCTGCTTCGTAAGGGGCCGGCGCCTCCAGCAAATCGATTCGCCTGAGGTCCGTACCTCCCATAGGCGCATCAAGGGATAGCGTTTTGAAGGTGTCGTATTCCCGGTTGTAGCGGCCGAGATAGTCCTTCATGCGAGAGCCGACATGCTGGAGTAGCAGTTCCCCTTCAAGGACGGCCAGGAGCATCGAGTTAATGACGTCGTCGCGCATGAAGCGCGGGAGTGCGGAACTGACTGCCCGACTGACCACCCGATAGACCGTGTCCGGGTCGTGGCGAATAGCGTTCATGGATTTCAATCTGAGTTGTTTTTCGGCCCACTGCTTTGCTATCCGAACACGATTTTTAGCATAATAAATTTTCTTGCCCGCAATGATCTTATCGCGGTGTTCAATATGATAAATCCTGCTCCTCTCAGCAATCTCGCTAGCGTGAGCTAGGCGATACGCCCTGATGTATGCGGCGTGCGCTTCCTTGTGCTTAGCCCGGTATCTTCGTTGTTCTTCGGACCTGTCCTTCCACACTCTGTGCCGCCGCTGCCCTTCGGGTTTGACCAGATCGACCATCCTGGATTTGGCTCCCTTATCGGCGGTTTGCACAACAGACTAGGCGCAGTTCCGCCCGCTAATCCCGCTACGCTCCACCGCCAAATGAAAAGCCCTCCACCGTGAGGCAGCGGGCTTAAATGTCCGAAGGGCAATTGATCAGGCGGTTGCTTTGCGCTCGCTCATGACCTTGTGGTGGCAGGCCGCCGCTGTCTCGGTCAATTGTTTCGCCAGAGCGCGGGCAATCCAAAGAAGCCGCTGGACATTAGCGTCCGTGTCGGTTTCGACAGCGATATCGACAGTTGTGTTAACCAGCGTAGCCAAGTTGGCGATATCGCCCTCAAGGTCGTTAAGGTTATCGCTCGGGCCGGTCACGCTACACCGCCTTCCACGGCCTTGACCGCTTCCTCCAAGGCTTCCTCCGGCAGGAAGGACCAAAGCAGCGCGTCAACGTCCTCGGGCTGGAGGTCGCCGAATTTGCCGGTGGCGAACTCCAGCAAGAACTCGGCCTTGACGCGGTGTTCCTCCATGGTGGTGCAACGATAGGCGCAGACGGCATTCAATGCGTAGCGTTCGGCGTCGGAAGCCTCGTTGCGCTCGTTGATCGCCTGTTCAAGCCCGACAGCGCTACGCCGTGCGCGCTCGCCCTTGATCAGCCGCTTCAACGTCCGCAAATCAGCCTGCTCGGCCTTGCGGAGCGCGGCGACCGATTGCTTGCCCAGATCCGGCGCCACTTTGGCGAGTGCCACGAGCTTCTGCCGCTGCTCCGCGTAACGGCGTTGGATCTCAACCCGCAAATCGGCCTCGACTTCCTCGAGGTCCCCATAGCGCAGCGTACGTGACTGCCCGCCACCAATGGACAGGGGGACGTAGAGTTCGGCGGTCTTCGGCAGATACGCGTCTTCCAGTTCGGTGGTCAGATCGATCGCGGCGATGAAGCGAGCGTATTGCGTATGCTTGTTCGCAATCAGAGCAAGCAATTCGGCGGACACTGGCGAGGCCTGGGCAGGCGCGCTGCCGGCCGCAGTGACGATGAGGGCAGCGGTAGCTGCGAGTGCGGTGCGGCGGTTCAGATTGGGCATGCCTTCGGCGGCAGCCCGAACAGCGGTGTTCGGCATGGGTTGTTTCCTTATTAACTAGTAATATTTACCAGTTCACCATGAATTGGAATTAGCTTGCCGTCAACAGCAAAGTATGAAAAATTACTAGTCAGGTAAGAGAGGAACACAGAATGCTCACAACCGGAAACCAGCTTCGCGCCGCGCGCGCCTTGGCTGACATGGACCAGGGAACGCTTGCGAAGCGTGCCGGGATCAACATCAACACCGTAAGCGCCATGGAGAAGCGAGGCGCTGCGGGGCTGACTAGCGGACTGGACAAAGTGCGCGCGGTGATGACCGTTCTTGAGGAAGCCGGCATCGAGTTCCTGAATCATGGAAGCCCAGGCGTCAGGTTGAAGAAGCCCTGAGGCACGTTTTCCGAAGGTTGCGCTCTCTCAGCGCAACAAATAAAGATACATCAACGCAAACCAGGACAAATACCAAATGCCAGAAGTGAAAGACGGAAACGCCGAGGAGCTTATTGAACTGACGGCTGATATTGTTTCAGCGTTCGTGAGCAACAATGCCCTGCCAGTCTCGAATTTAGGCGATCTGATCGCGTCTGTTCACGCTTCGCTTTCTTCGCTTAGCAAGGATGTGCCGCCGGTTGCTGAGCAACTTAGCCCAGCAATTAATCCAAAGAAGTCCGTCACGCGAGATTTCATCGTCTGCCTTGACGACGGCAAGAAGTTCAAATCGCTGAAGCGTCACCTCGCTGGACTCGGCATGACCCCGGACGAATATCGCGCCAAGTGGAAGCTGCCAGCCGACTATCCAATGGTGGCGCCGAACTATGCGGAACAGCGGTCCGCTTTGGCGAAGGCCTCGGGCCTTGGGCGGAAGCCGGTTCCGCAGAAGAAGGCTCCTGCGAAACGCACGGCCAAGGTGGCCTGACGCGAAACTGCCCCCTCCCCTTTGGACCCATGACCCGAGCATCCTTCGCCGAAGAGCTAGAAAGTGCCGCCGACCGAATTGCGGACATTCCGCGGGCGGATCTTCAAATCATTCTTCGTCGCGCTGCTCTGATGCTCCGAAACGTAGCTGGCGTCCCGCTGGAGCCGGCGACGGACGATGCGCTCAACTCGATCGCCGCTGAGATGAAGATCGGCCGGTCAGACCTCATCCAGATTGTGTTACGCGAGTGGCTGGAGACAAACGCCTATCTCCCGGTGCGCCAAATCGATGAGGACAGCGAAACGGACGGGAGCGCTTAGGGCGCTTCGCTTTGGGCAAGCGAAAGCCCGCGCCTCGGCGGAGGACACGGGCCCCGATCGGGGTGACGCCGATCTTGGCAGGCGATAAAGGGCACCACCTGCCCAAACATAATCGTTAGCGATAGCTAATGCTCAGTCAAGGCTTACTCTAAGCGAACCTCAGCTCGGGGATCGACACCGCACCAAATGTTATAGCACGTCGCCATGCCGGCAAACGTCGGCACGGTAGATCCGTTAGAACAGGTCCTCGAAATCAGCAGGGTTGCCCCTGCTGCGCCGACGAACGACAATTTCCAGGCCGAGGGAAGAAAGCGTTGCCATCAAGGTGCGCAGCTGCACCGTAGGCTTACCGGCCTCAAGGTGCGATATTGTGCCCTGGCGGAGGTGCGCTCGATCTCCAAGCGCCTCTTGCGTAAGCCCTGCTTTGCGACGGGCGCGCCGCAGGATGGCGCCGATCTGCTTTTCATTGCGCGCTATCGCATCAAGCATGATGGTCCTCCGACGATACGCCAATGCGTATAAAATGGTGATATGCGCGAACGCGTATAAAATGCCACATCAGACGAAGGGCGTCCAGGGCGTCGGTCGGATCGGCATTGATGGCGGATAGTTCGAGCGGCAGCGCCTTCGAACCCCGGGAACGGCTTTGAAACTGCTTGTCGCACCACCGGGCCGGTCCCCGGCAAGCTGCACCGCGCCGATCTGATCCTGCGCACTACAGTGCGCTAAATGATCTGAGACAATGGATATCGCAAGTTTCTTTAATCTGAAAAACTCGCCCCGTGTTACTCTCCCTTGAATACCGCCAAATGGTATTAAGGAGGGCCGGCGATGCCCGAACTCTCGACTGCGCTCCGCGTCCCGGCAGCGCAATACCTTCGCATGTCAACCGAACATCAGCGCTACTCGCTGGAAAACCAAAGAGCGGCCATTTCGGGGTATGCCGAGATGAGAGGCTTCGCTATCGTCAAGACCTATGCCGACGCGGGTAAGAGTGGGCTGAGCCTGAAAGGACGAGACGGACTTCAGCGGCTGCTCGCAGATGCTGTGACTGGCCAAGGCGGTTTTTCCGCGATCCTCGTACTGGATGTCAGCAGATGGGGACGGTTTCAGGACACGGACCAAGCCGCGCACTACGAATTTATCTGCCGCAATGCCGGGGTCAATGTCCATTACTGTGGTGAGCCCTTCGATAATGACGGCAGCATGGTGGCCAGCATTGTAAAGAACCTGAAGCGGGTAATGGCAGCCGAGTACAGCCGCGAACTCTCAAGCAAAATCTACAGAGCGCAAATCCAGCAAGCTTGCCTCGGATTTAAACAGGGCGGCCCTGTGCCTTATGGCATCAGACGGTTTCTGATTAGCCAGGATGGAACGCCGCGATTGTTCCTCGGACCGGGCGACCGCAAGGGTCTCAAATCAGACCGCGTTGTTTTTATGCCTGGGCCTGACGAGCAGCTCAAAATTGTACGGCGAATTTTTCGCATGTTTCTTAAGCAGAAACAAAGCATCGCGAACATCGCTAAGACGTTGAATGACGAAAAGATACCGTCGACGGATGGCGACTTATGGCGTTGGGGACGGGTCAAAGGCGTGCTGCGAACCGAGTTGATGACTGGATACTACGTCTTTAACCGGACCAACCACAAAATGAAAAATCCGGTGCGCCACAACCCTCCGGATCTTTGGGTCCGGACCAGGGTGATGGAGCCGATTATCGACCCCAAAACATTTGCCCGAGTGCAGCGGGAATTCAGGTTGGGACGGGTCTTTGCCCTCCGGGAACCCGACATGATCAGAAATCTGAAGCGCCTGTTACGAGAGAAAAAGAAGCTCTCGCAGGCGATAATAAACAATTGCCCCTACACACCATCGGCGCATGCATATTGGGTGCACTTCGGGAGCCTACAGGCCGCATATAATGCGGCTGGGTTTATATGCCCGCCAACCGGCCAACGAGGTAGATACTACTCGGATGACGATCTGCTAGATGGCGTCCGCCGACTACACGCAAAGTTCGGCTACATCACAATCGCTTTGATCGACAGGGACCGCCACCTCCCAAATCACAAACTTTTCATCAAGCGCTTCGGGTCGGTCGTGAGCGCGTATGGCCTAGCTGGCTTTCCGACGACAATGAGCGAGAGTGTCTCGGCAGCCCGACAGCGAGCTGCTGCTCGGAGCCAGAACGCGCATGCTGCTCGACTGACAGCATCCTCAGAGGGATCGAAGCCTTGACGAAACCTTCCCCTTGGTTAACTGGCAGAGCCCTTTAATTCTCTCCAAACCTTGGCTTCGCGCACCAGGGAATTCCAGTCGGTGCCGATGAGCTTGATCAGGCCGCGCGCCTCGGCCACGGAGATGTCAACCTCTCTGGCCAGCCTCCGGGCGAGGAACTGAATGCCCGGATCATCCTCGCGTCCGTCGCCGGTATCTCTCATCGGAGCCTCCTCTGGGTTCCAACTTCCCGGAAGCCGTTTCGTTTCGCTTGGCAAACAAAAAGCCCGCCCCGGCGCGAGCCGAGACGGGCTTTTGAGCCGACGTTGCGGGAGGGAGGGGGGCGGGAGGGAGGAGCATCGGCCAGACGCCTAACCTCTCACGGCGCTGGTCGTTCCGGGCCGAATGAAAAAAGCCCGCCACCTTTCGGCCGCGGGCAAGTGTCATCGGGGAATGGCACTGAATGGGAACAGTGCAAGGGCCGAAGCTCTTCAGCCAATGTTCCAAGGATCATGCGGTGCGACGTTCAAGCACGACCACCGAGCATTTTTCTGTCTGTGGCCACGCGGAGGTCCCTAACGAGCACAGCTGCTGCGAACTGCACTTCTTTTGCTCGCTCAAGATCCGGTCCGCGGTCAGGCTCGCCGAACTGCCCGCCTGCCATATTGTCGAAGAATGCGGCCCATGGGAGCTCCATTCCGAGAGTGTCGATGCGATTGAGCATCGGCCTCGCCGCGTCAATCGCCGTCTCGAGCCGCTCTAACGAGCCACCGATTCGAGCTTCAAGTATGGCGCACTGCGAGATCACCTCCAGGTCGCCTTTTGACGGGTCGCTAGTCCAATAGTCAGTGGAAAGATCAGCCGCCGCTTGAATGTCCGACAAAAGCTTCGATAAAACGTCCCGCTTATAATCGGCACGATATCGCCACACTAAGCCGGCAAAAGCCGCGCCCGCACCCAAGAGCGATGCGAGAAAACTGATAACCGGAACGATCCACCAATAGTCCGCTTGGGCCAGATCAGTTCACCGAGTTGATGTAAGACTCGGCCAACGCCTTATATTTCTGGAACCTCGGCTCATCGCTTACAATCACAAGAAGCCGCTGAACATCGGGCTTTGAAAATCCTTCATCGCGGACCAATCCTGCAAATGCCTCGTCGAGGAAAGAGGGCTGGTAGCTCCGGCTCACTGTGTCGATCCGTACTCGGAAACGTTCACCGGTCTCAATGGCCGATTTCATTTTCGGCACAAGCCATTCCTGACGAAACTGCTCGCCGCTGAAGGGGCCTAGCTTACGATAGCGGCCCCCCGTCGTTTTGCTGAAATCCCTCCCAACATCGACCTGGTCGATCGCTGAATTGCGTTTGGGGAGGCTTCCGGTATGAGCGCTCAGTGCTGTCATATCATCACATCCCATTCTACCAACGTACCGCCAAGATTGGCATTGAGACTCTTGACGACTGGTTTCCGGCCTTTTTCGTACATGTAAAAGCCGTACCTACTAACTATGGTGAGCCGACCGCTCTGACAACTGTCAACGAAGGCTTTGATGTGACCCAAGCCTTTGCCATGTTTTTCCAAATTTGTCGAGGTTGCCGACTCCTCAATGGCCAGCTCAATAACTCTGCCGTCATATCTCGGTTCCGACAGATCGGGCGGGATGCCTACTGCATTTAGAAATCGCTCCGCAAACCCACCATAAAATTTCCATCCCTTCAACGATCCAGGAATCGACACACCTTGATCAAAAATAGCGACATTCATTCGCCGGAGCGACTTGGAGAGCGCGCCGGTCATCCACCATCGGCCTACGTGCGGGATGTGGAACGAACCGCCTGACGGATAAGCACAGCGAACGGTATTTTCCATTGCCTCCCCCAAAGCGCCGTTCAGTTCGAAACACGCGTCATTTGCGTTCAGACCGACGTCCTTAAACATGCGTTCGATCTCATCCAACATGGCCCCGATCGCTGTCGCATCATTCTCCTTGCCACTGCGGAATCGTAGAATGCGGCGTTCCCCGTCGGGGGCCGAGATTGTATGAGCAATGTCGAGAATATCGAAAAAGCCGACCTCAAACAGCGTCTCGAGCACACTCTCGTCCCAATCTTGCGGATTCACGACGAAAAGCTTGCCGAGTTCCCCAATCCGACTTGCCCTCAGACTGCGAGCCCTGTCGTATTCCGCTGCAAGGATCAGCGCCGAAGCGGGAGAAATGTGCTGCATCGTTGCGAAGTCGATGTAGGGACCAATCCACCGTGGCGCGCCCGGCGAGCGGCGGCTAGGGTCAAGGCGGGAGCGAACAGCCCTAGTTCCGGACACGGGGGGCTTTACAAGTCTCTGGCGTAGACTGTTGATGAAATTGATGGTTTCGGTCGTGTTTTCCACGACGCAAAAATTTGACGGCATCGATCGCCGAGGCGCCGACAGGAAAACGCGCTCCTGGCCGGCAGCAGAAACCACAAATCCCATGGCAGGTTTGCGCCTTGGCTTCCTAAAATGTCTCCTCGCCCAATAAATCTGGCGTCGTCTCTGCTTCGCTGAAAGTTTCTTCATCCGCCCAAATCACCCACCGGCAGACGCTTTTACACTAAACTGGAAAGCCGACTAGGTGCTTTGTTAGCCTTAAGAGAGGCACTAATCTTTCCATTTTCTCCAGATGTTAGGGATTCTCACCCCGCCCGTAGAACGCGCCAAACCCAGTAGGCGGTGACGAGCGAACCGACGCCGCCGCTGCTGCCATACCGGTGACGCAAAGCTAGTCTTCAGGCGCCGGCTTGATCTTCCGCACGACATACTCGAACAGGATGTCCGATATCCACATAGCCGAGACGCCGATCAGGAAGGCGGCGGCCAGTGTGGTCGTGTCATTGGTTGGGTCCGGCATCGGCAAGCCCGTTGCCTGGAAGTAGGCGACCGCCGGCAGCGTGAGATACGCCGCCGCCAGGGCTCCGCAGATGGGCGAAGCGATCATTTCCCGCAGCTTGTATCGATGGCGGGACAATGCGCGCAGGATGCCTCCGGCGAGGCCCGCAACGACAACCGGCCCTTTGATGCCCAGGAGGTCGAAAAGATCATGCATCACGGCTTCCATCCGCAGAGTTTCTGGCCAGTAAGATTGTGCGCGAGAATGCCCCTCGCCTCAGCATCCGACAGGGCCACGATGGCCGCAGCCGATAGCCGCGTGGGGCTTTCGAGGGCGCAGAAGCTGCCTTTTGTGGTGGCGCAGCCGGCAAGCGCGATGAGCAGAGCGAGCGTCAATCCCTTGACCATGTGCCGAGCTCCTTTCGCACTGCATCGGCCGGCAAAGCGCCAACATCGTTCTGCACCTGGTCCTTGATGTCTCGGGCCGCGACTTCAGCCACGGCCTGCTTGTCGCGCTCACGCTTGGCGCCCCGCAGATTGCCCCAGCCGATGCCAAGGACGGTTGCCAGAGCGCCAAGGGCGGCAATGGCGATCGAGGTATGGGTGAGTAGGAATGCCAGGAGCGCGGTCATGACTCGACACCCACCGCGTTCGCGTTCAGGTTTGAAACATTGAGATTCTGGTTTTGAGGGAGGTTGAATTGACTGACGAGATCAAGGCGGTTCTTGGGACCGGCAAGACCCTTAAGATAGGCGAAGAGACTTGGGTGATTGTCGAGCGCGACATTGGCGTCGAGTTTGTTGATTGGATCACAGAGATCCGCCAATACGGCGGCAATCTCTACCTGTCCTTGGCCACTGCGGTCATAGATGCCGGGAATGCACCCGAGGCCAGAATTTGCGCAAGACTGCGCATGAACCTGGGAGTCGCGCAAAGCCTGCATGCGGCCCTTGGAAATGTGATCGCGGATGCGCTGAAGCCAGTCGACAAGTCGAAGGCGAATTGAGCCCATCTCACTGGTCCTTGCCGAGATCGGCACGGCGGCGGCGCGCATATTCCGTCAGGATGCCGATCGCCAGCAGGTAGAGCGGGACGTACTCCGCTGGCACATAGGCCTGGAACAGGCTTGGATCGAGCGCCAGGAACGCACCGAACACGATGCCGGCGAACATCTGGACACGCGCCAACAGGATAGTTTCGCTATGGGCGAAGAAGGCTTTCAGCTTTTCCCACATGGCGGGGTTCCCTTCAGAAGAGGTTCGAAACAAACATGGTTACGTGATGCCACGCGCCAGCAGCGGCCATGGCGGTAAGAGCGAGAGCGGCGATGATGCTGGCGATGAGGCGATTGCCGGCCTTGGGCGGCTCTGATGCCGGTCCAGTGCCGGGCTGCACCGCCGCGGGCGGGACAGGAGCGGCTGAAGCCGGCGCGGGCGTCTGCTGGGACGGCACAGGCTTAACGGGCGCTGGCGGGGCTGCTACTGGCTGTGCCGACATCTTCAGAGCATTGGCGCGCACTGACGCCACGCGGCTTTGCCAGCCCTTGCCAAACGTGCCCCATGTCGAAAGACGCTTCAGGAAAGCCAGGCGGGCATCGCAGAGATTGTCGATGACGACGGCGGCCGGTCTGGAACCGACGGCAGCGAGCGTCTCGGGCCCGATGCGGCCGTCCTGGGCGGTGCCGACCACTGCTTGAAGATATTTCGCCGCCCTGCTTGGCCCGCTGTTCACGGCAAAATCGAACACTGCGTAATCCACGCCGTCGGGCAACTCGGCGCCAGCCACCGCATCCCAGTAGAAGCGGCGGTACACCGTGGCGAGTTGGGCATCGCTGATCTTCCTGAGATCCGCCTTGGCGGCGTCCGCCTTCACGTAGCGGCGGAATTGGCAAGGGTGACGCCCTTCATGGTGGCGCCACCGGGGTCTTTCGGGTTGTCGCTCCATCCACCTTCGGATTTCAAGACGAGCGCAAGCGCCCGCGCGAAGTTGCGGTCCATGGTTTTTCCTCACGGTTTGGGATTAAGTGGGAATCGGCAAAAATCGAGCAAAGGAGGGAATTTTGGAGATATCGATCGACGAAACGACGAAGCGGAGTTTGGCTGTAGAAGGTGCTTTACTTCAGCTTGTCGTAGCGCTGGTGTCAGATGAGAAGCTGAAAGCTGGCGTTGGTTTGGACATATTGAGAATGTTGTCTTTAAGCAGCAACCGATCTACCGATCGTCTAGCTTTGCCAATCGAAAGCCTTGAACGCTTGAAGGTGATCGAAGACAGGGAAGATAAAGGCTAGAGCGTCAGCCCGGCTTTGGCGCCGAAGAAGGTGGTGCAGGCGGCGCGCTCTGGCGCAGTCAGGGCGCGGTTAATGACGATACCGGCGTAGAAGTTATAGGCCCCGCTAGCGGTACCCAGGGAACCGAACAGATTTAGACCGATCCGACACTGATTGATCGTAATCGGGATCACGTCCGCATTGGTGGTTCCGTTGGCGTTTGCGGAATTTACCCTCAGATCACTATTGCCCCGGCCTGCATCATTGAAGCTCTGAGCGTCGGCATACATGTTGATGTTGTTTGGGCCGGATATAGACGCAACAGACCGGTCATCCAAACCGAAATAGTACGCGGTAGTTGCAGTTCCACTAGAGCGAGTAATGACAAATTGGACTGAGCCTGGAGACCCTTGGTCTAGCGCCGCAATGATACCTCCGGTATTATTGTCCTGCGGCTTACAGGCAGCACCAAGGTAGGTCCCCGGAACCGGAACAAAACCGGCCGAATTTTCAAGTATGAATTTGCCGGTTGTAAACTCCAGCCATTTCAGAGGCCCGGCAATCCGCAATGTAGGCCGAGCCCCGCTTGTGGTTTGCAGCAGGTGACGGCCCTTGCCGCTCTTGTCCCCGATGAAGCCGACAGGATCGCCGTCCGCCGAGACGGCTCCGGTGCCGCCCGAATCCTGTTTCAGGGTGGCCAGATCGGAGACATCGTACCAGCCGCCGTCATCCGAGACGCCAAAGAGCGAGGTGGGATCGAAAGCCGGCGGGGCGCCGCCGCTGGCTTTGAACTGGCGTGTGAGGCCCAAGCCGAGCCCGAGAGACATCGGGCTCATCCGTCGATCACCGCGACTTTTTCAGCCGTCATGGCTGCGCCGAAATCCCGCGTCTGACCATCAAGGATGAGCCAGCCATCGCCGGCCGACGCGGTCGGATTTGCGCCGAACTTCACCCAGACTTTGCCACCCGAAGCGGTAATCGACCAAACCGGGAAGGTCTTGTCGATCAAATCGGGAGCTGCGGAAACGACGGTGGATTGCTGGGACGCGCCGCTAGATGCGAGCGCCTGGCTGCCCAGTGCTACAGATGCATAGACTGGAGCGTCGTTGTAGGTTCGCTGTGCGATGCTGCCGAGCGTGATTGCCACGGTTGCCATGATAATAGCCTTTCGTTGGGGATTCTTAAGCTTCGAGTGTGGCGACACGGGCGCGCAGCGCCTTTACCTCAGCCAGGAGGATCGGGACGAATTTCGAATAATCGATGCCCCAAGGCATAAATTCTTCATCTCCTGGCTCTCCGGTGCCGACGGCCACGGCGTCAGGGAAAATCGCGTATGTTTGCTGCGCCTTGACGCCATACCCGGTGCCGCCGACCTTCCAGTCGAAGTGATAGGCATTGAGGGCGTCGATCAGCGCGCCGCTGTCGAAGGATTGGAAATTCTCTTTCAGTCTTTCGTCGGAGGTGGTCGCATAGGTGGTCGCGCTGCCAGTAGTCGAAATGCTTCCGACCGTATTGTTGGGGTTGGTGAACGTTGCGCGCGTGACAGTGCCGACCGATGTCGCTGAAAAGTTGGCCTGGCCGGCAGCGCTCACCCTAAATCCATCGGACGCGCCAGTAGATGAAAATGTGCCCATCTGGAAAAACGAGCCAGTATTGAGGAATTGTGCCAGCAAGGCGCCAAGGTGGTTGTAAATCCCAACCCCGGCCGCGTTCGAACCGATATATCCCCGGACCACTCCGATATCGGACAGTCGAATTTTCGCCTCGGTGCCGTCGTTCGAATTGACTAGAACGGGCGTGCCGGCAGTGAAGAATGACTGCTGGCCAGACCATGTATTTGCGCCGGCCTTCAGAGCCGCGATTGCAGCATCGACTACCGCCTGATTGAGGAACATGGTCTCGAAGGCCGTTCCGTCGCAGGTAATCAGAACGCTTGCATTTTTGATCAGGGTCAACGTCGCTGCGCCGTCTATGGTTTCCGCGCCGTTCGGATCGATCGGGATGCTGGAAGGACTGTCATTTCGCAGCAGAATGGTCCAGCCCGCGCCCAGCGTAGCGGCGGCTGCGAGGGTAACACTTGTCGTGGTTCCCGTAATTCTCCAGAAGGCACCGTTGTCGGCCTTAACCGCATTCACGGCCCCGACGACATTCTTAATAACTGGAACCGGCGTGATCCCGAGCGCCGTTTGCAGGGCAAAGCTGCTCGCCGTGTTCAGCAGGCCCCCCATGTAGCCGCTGATCGAGACATCGGCATCTGGCATGGACAGGACTCGCGTCGTGCCGCCAGCCACGGCGCCGACATCGATGCGGAAAAGCTTCGTCACATCGGCGGGATCGGCAAGGAGGAACGCGTTGTCCTTGATGTATTCCGCGCCGCTGAAAATACTGTTTATCGCGCCTTGCTTGGTCGATGCGCCGGTGCCGCCAGATGCGATGGTGCGGACCGAATTGAAAGCCGCGGCGAAGTCGTCGATCTGGGCGTTGTAGTCGGTTTCGTCGATCGGCTGATCAAAGACACCATAGACGCCAGGCAATAACTGATAGAGACCGTTGACGAAGGGCATCGGCGTTTTCTCCGCTGAAGGTTTTTGGCTGTGAATGGCCGGCTCTTACCGAGCGGCCGAAAATCAGTTAGAAGGGCGAATGTCGCGAACGACCGTCCTGCAAATCATTGCCGCCGTGATCACCGTCGCGGTGCTTGCGGTGTTGCATCAGGGACTGGACTGGTTTCTCAGCAGCTTGGAGCCCAGGTTTATGATGGGCTTAGTCGCGGGCTTTTTGATTGGCACCTTTTCAGTGCTGCTGATCTGGTATTTTGAAGACCGCAAAGATAAGTCACTAGCGACCGGCGGACGGACCCGAGAGCAGCAACGCGCGCGCAACACGATCGACCTGTGACTGTTGCAGCGGAGATCCCCGGCTGGCTTTCATGAGTGCTGCCAACACTGGGCTCTGCTGTCCGGCCGTCAGCGACCGTGCCATATCCGATATCGCTTTCTCATTTCCACCGCTGCGCAGCGCATTGATTATGTTCTCCGCCGCCTTGTAGCCTGACGCTCGCGCCACGCCACGAACGCCACCAGCCATGAAGGCTTCGGGCACGCCAAAGCTGTACCCCTCGTCGCCTGTAACGGCTCGCTGAGCAGCCAGTCGCGCGGCGCTCTCCGAATTCCGCGTCACGATGTTCGACGTATCGGCAAACAGCCGCTCCCGGTCGAGCAGATCGATGATCGCGCTCGCCTTGTCGGCGCCGAACAGGCTCGACAAGCGCGCCCGGTTCCAATCGCCTTCGCCCTTGATGATCTGCTGAAGCGCAACGCGGTCGTTCGCCCTGGTCCCGACAATGCGCTCAATCTCTGCGCGGGCACCTTCGCGCAGGCGTAGCGGAACGGCTGACGGCCCGATTTGCATACCCTGCGGCAAGGCGCCCTGCCTCACTTCCGCCGCGAGCTCATCAGGCCGGGGCGCTTCCCTGCCATCGGAAAGCACCGTCTGGCCGCGTTGAAGTGCCGTGCGCTGGCGGGCCAGCTCCGCATATTTTGCGTCGACTTCCTTGATGCCGGGCACGGATGCGCGAAGCTCATCGTCGACCGCCTGCCTGGCTGTGGTAAGCGCATTGACCGCATTCGATCCCTGCGTCGTCTCCAGCATATCGTCAATGGCGTGACGGGTGTTCAGCAGTTCTGCGGCGTCGCTCACCAGAGAAGTACCGGGAGGCGGCTCACCCAGAGCGCGAGCACGGGCGATATCTGCCGGCGTAGGCTGATGGTCGAGCATCGAGCGGACACGCTGGACGACGCGCTGCGGTTCGCCTCGCAAACTCTGGGCTTCCTGTTCGAGGTAGCGGGCGATCGGCAGCGTGTCGACCGGCGCAGCGTCCCGCAAGGCCTCCCGGTACTCAGGCTGCAAATGCTGCTGATTGCGATCGATCCGCTCAGCGACGCGCGACGGCGTGGGAGCCGAGCCAAGGGTATCGTCAAGAGTTGACCGGATGCGCCAATTCGCTTCTGCATCACGCGATCCGATAGCGCCGCGAACGATCTGCTTTCCTTCGCTAGGCGTGGCGGCAATTGCGCCGGCCGTGTGCCGCATATTCGGGCCAAGATCCATCATCATGCCATTGGCACCGAGATCGGGCAGCGCGGCCGGGTCAATGGCGTCGTCCTTTGCAGCTTTTGCCAGAACGGAAACGGCGCGCTTGTCGAGCCCGAGCGCCCGAGCGATTGCGCTGATTTGCACATTGTCGGCGATGGCCTTCACGCCCCTGCCGACCAGCGGCGCGACGACGGGCGCGGCCATGCCAAGACCCGCCCCGAGCCCCGTCCCAATTGCCGTCTGCATTGGATCGCCACCCGATCGAACAGCGGCGTCAGAGCCATTGATGACTGCCCCGCTTCCCGTCGATGCCATTAGCCGTAGTGGCAGGGATTCCACTCCGATGCCAAACGCTGCCGGCGCCGCCACCATGGCCGGGACAGTGGCAGCAACGGCGCCGGTCACGCCGCCAGCCGTGGCCGTGTGCGGATTGTCTCGCCTCACGTCCTGGCTGTAGCGGTCTCCCTCATCGTAGAGCTCATTGAACGACCGTCCCGTGAAAGGCATAGCCATGGCCGCAGCGGCGGCGCTGGAGGCCTTGTCGAGATAAGGCCCGACAATCGGGACACCCTGAAGGCCGCCCGTTGAGAATGCGCCTGCCTTGTCCTCCAACGAAGTTTTCGGCTGGTAGGTCGGAACGCCGGGAGGTTCGCCGGTTTCAGGATCGATCTTGACCCGCGCGCGACGTTCCTCTGGTGACAACGATGCAATGGCCGTGGCCTGTTCGATGCCCGCCCTGGCGCTGGCGTCGGCCCGAGCGACATCCGCCGTGCCTCCCGGTCGGAATGCGCGCACGTCGTCGAGAGTGACGCCCTCGGACGCGATGTAGGCGTCGATGTCCGTTTCAGGTGCGTCCTGAGCGACCATCTTGCCGATGTTGTTCTTGATGCGCGCGAGGTCAGCCATTAGTCGAGCCCGTACTTCTGCTTAAGTGCCGCCTTCGGATCGGCAGCAGGATCGCCCGCCTGACCCCCGCCGCCGCCAGCCGTCTTGATCGAGTCGACCATGACGCGGACCCGCGCAAGTTTATCCGCGACAGAGGTGGGATCTTCGCCCGGTTTCGGCATGAGAATGGAGGCTTGATTTTCAACTTCGCCGGGGTTCGCGGTGGCGCCTGACGTGCTGTAGAGATACGTCGCGATGATCGTTTTCAGCGAGTTGTTGGCGCGCTGATATTGCGGCGTCTGCAAATAGTTTGCACCGTAGTTGCCGGCGCCAGGAATCGCCGACCAAGCCTGATCGCTCAGGTTGGAAAGCGCGCCGAAATTGTCTTCCACGATTTTCAGTTCGGGTGCGGCCACCTGATAGAGCTGCTGATTGCGCACCTGCTGTTCGGTCGGAGGCTTGACCGGTTTCGGCCCCGTCAACGGGATCATTCCCTGCTGTTGCGGGTTGGCAGGATCGGCAGCGGGAGGGGCCACAGCGGGCGCTTGCTGCTGGCCGGCATTCGGGGCCGGCGGTGCCATCGGCGCGCTCTGGGGCTGCCCCTGGGGCTGAGGCATCGCCTGCGGCGACGGCATCACCGGTTGAGGCTGGCCGCCCTGTGGCGATTGACCGAAAACACCCTGCGGCGTCATGAAGATGATGGCGCCCGTTGTCGGATCGGTGATGGTCTTGCCGGCCGCAAGCTGCTGGGCCTGGTCTTCGGTGATCTGGCCGGCATCCATCAGGCCATTGAGACCCTGAGCCTCGACCGAACTGCCCTTGAAACGGAACTTGCCATTGCTCGCGCCGCCGTCGGCCGCTTTGATCTCGCCGCTTTCCGGGTCGAACAAATGCGTATCGTCCAGCCGCTGCCAGTTCTTTTGCGGGTTGGTCAGGTCGCGGCGCGCCTTCTGCAACTGCAACTGGCGCAGCGGGTCCGCCGCCTGTTGCTGGCGCTGAATTTCGGCCTCGATGATGCCTTTCTGGGCATCGCTCAGGAACGGCTGCTGGAGCGCGTTGTAAAGCTGCTGCATGTTTGGGCCTTGGGCAGCGTTAAACGTGTCCGCAGCGCCACCAGCGGCGGCAGGAACCATCGACGGATCGGTTTGGGCGGTCATCTGTGGCTGCGGTGCCGCTGGCTTGCCGAACAACGCCTGAGCGATCGGGCTCGCCGATGCTGGCGCTGCCTGACCCTGCGGCCCCTGCATGGGCATAGGAGCCGGTGCAGCGTTGGCAACTGGCGCTAGATCCTCGCCGGGCCGGTTCATCGCAGCCCATTGCGCCTGTGTCGTGCCGTTGCTGGCATATTCGGCAGGCAGCGGGCGGGCGCCGCCACCGATACCGGCGCTTGGATCGAGGCTCGCGACTTGTACCGGCTGGCCGGCCGCTTCGGCATTGACAGCCGCAAGAGCTCCGCCACTGGACGGGATTTCCCGACCGGGCCGAAATCCTTCGATATGCTCCATGGCCACAAGCGCACGCGAACGCTGCTCCGGAGAGAAAGCCGAGAGCGGCGTATCAGGCGAAACACCTGCCGCCGACGCCATCGCGCCTATATAGGCGGGCGTATCGTTTTCGCTCGGGGGAGCCCAACGCGAGATAGCACCCGCCAATGTCTTGCCGCGATAGCCAGGACCATCGAACAACAGCTTTTCCTTGGCTGTGCGGCCGGCCTCCAAGGTGGGGAATACAGCGAACCGGCCGTCCGTGCCAACCGCGCCCATGCTTCGCGCAAGTGGCCCGTATTCGATATTGCCGGGATTGTTGTTTCGCCAGTTGCGGGCACCTTCGCGCCGGATTGTCTGACCGTCTGCGGTTTGGACTTCAGTCCAGCCCTTCCCTGCCCGGGTCACGCCAGCGAAGGCGGTCGGCGGCAAACCGGCTTCATCGGCTGTCTGGCTGGCGTCCGCTTGGGCATTCGCGAAATCCATGCTCGACGGCAGGTTCGGGTTGTCGGCCTTTGGCTTTCCAGCCACTGCGTCGGCAACCTTGCTCGACACGCCGGGCGCGGCCGGGAAAGCGGTCGAGCCGCCAAGCGCGGCCAGCACGGGATTGAACGCGGCATCGGCGGCAGTCTTGCCCGCGGCTTCCGACGCGTCCGCCTTGCCCATCATCGAGCGGAACAGCAGCGCCTGACCTATTGCCGACAAGCCTTCGCCGACGTTTTTCGGCGCGCCCTGGTTCATCAATATTGCATTCGCAACCGCGCGCGCCTTCGCCCGTTCGCCGGGCGTCTTGTATTGCTGATCGGGGCCGAAGATGTAGGAGATCATCAGGAAAGACCCCCGCTGCCTGCGCCAAGGCCGAACAAGCCCAAAAGTGGGTTGCCGCCGCCCGGCGCCTTTGGAAAGCTGCCGTTCTTGTTCATTCGGTACATGAGCGCCTGACCAACTGCCGAAATGCCCGATCCGATGTCAGTCGGCATCTGTCCGGCAATCGCCATTTGAGCGCGCATCTGCTCGTCACGCGTCATCGGTGCGCGCGGCTTGTTGCCGTCGAAAATGTAGGAGCTCATGCCGCCGCACCCATGGCAAAGAGGCCTGTAAGCGCCTTGGGATAATCGACCTGACGATATCCGTCAGGACGCAACGAAACGGCATCCGGTACTTTTCGCTCGATCTCGTCGGCCATGAGCCCGAGACGCTTCGGCGCGCCCTTCGGATCGTTCTTGTAGTTGTAGGTCCACAAGCCCGTTCCGTCGTCGTCGAGGTCGATCACCTTGCGCTTGTTTTTCTTCAAATCGGGGTCGGATGCCATGATGCCGGCAGAGCCGAGGCCGAACAGGCCGCCCAGGATGCCCTGTGATGCCTGGGCCTGCTGTTGGGCGATGGCCAGCCGCTGGTTGTAGTTGTCATTGACCAGCCCAGCATAGTCGACAGTCGGAATGTTGGGCATATTGGCGTTGACGAAAGTAGGCTGCTGGATCTGGGCGCCTGAAAGCAGGGAACCGATTTCGTTGATGGGTTGCGAGCGCTGCGCGTAGGCTTCGCTCAGTGCCTGGCTGCGCTGCTGGTTCTGAGCGTTGAACTGCGCAAGCTGCGCATTCAAGCGCTGATCCTGAAGCTGATTGTTCTGCCCGGTGACCTGATTCGAATTGCCGAACATCTGCTGAAGCGCGGAGTTGCTGAAACCGGCCAACGCCTGGTTTTGATTGAAGCCCTGCTGCTGCGCCGCATTGCCGAACTGCGCATTGTTGGCGTTTTGGCTGTACTGTTGGGCCTGCGCAGCGTTGGCGAACTGACCATTGCCGAGCTGCTGGTTATAGGCCTGCTGCTGGGCCGAGTTCTGAAACCCGGCGCGCTGGGCATCCAGGTTGGCAAGACGCGACTGTTCCTGACCAGACTGCAACAGCACCGATGTCCGCTGATCGTTCAAGCCCTGATTGAACTGGTTCATCGCCTGTTCGTAAGCGGACGAGCCAAGGCGGATGCCCTGGTTGGTAAGGCGCGTTTCGAGGGCTGCGCGCTGCTGGTCGATCTGCGGGTTGAGGCGCGACATAAGCGCGTCCTGTACCTGCTGAACGTTGCCGGCGTAGCCATCAGCGGGGCCGTAATCCCTGGTGATCTGCCCTGCGTCGCCGATCTGGTTCTGGATATCGCCAGCGCCCGCGATCTGGTTCTGGATCTTGCCGCCATTGTTGAAGCTGGTCGCGAGCTGCGGCCCATTGGCGAACTGCTGATAATTTGGCGTCTGAAGGTTGGCAGCATTACCTGCGGCCGGGATCTTCGACAAATCCAGCGGCTTGCCGAGATAGTCGTTCAAAAACGAAGACTGGCTGTTTGCCAGCTTGGCGAGATTGCCCTGGGCCGCCTGCGATTGGTCAAAAATCGCCTGCTGCGACGGTGAGAGCGTCTGTGTCGCGGTATATTGCGGGACATAGTAGCCCTGCACCTGAGACCAACCAGCAGGCATGGAGGATGCGCCGGGCGTCGTGACATCCTTCGTGCCGACCTGAATTTGGCGGTCGCCATTCCGGCCGTTCACGGTCTGGTAGATTGGCTGCTTGGTCGTTGTGGAAGCACCCTGTATCGATTGGGGCGCCGCCGACTGGATTTGGCCGTTTGGGCCTTGCCAATAGGTCTGGCCGCCGGTTGCATCGCTGATGAATTTCTGGCCTGACTGGGTGTACGTCAGGTTCCCATAGGGCGTGACCTGATTGACGTTGCCGAGCGCAGCATTGGCCTGGGCCGTCGAGATGTTCGTCCCGGTCTGGGCCGCTGCTGTTTCCTTCGGATCGGGCGGCTCCGGCATGTCCGGCGCACAACGCAGCACTCGATCATAGAGACCGAATTTAAGATGCATGTTCATCGGAGCGCTCCTCGAAAGTAATCATCATGACTTCGGCAACCGGCTTGAAACCAAGGCGGCGCCAAAGCGCGACGGCGCGGGGATCTGTGCGGGCATCAATGGTGGCGCGAACAACGCCTTGCGATTTCAGGAATTGGAGAATGTGTTTGGTCAGGCGCCTGCCAACACCGTTTCGGTGATCGGGGTGAATGTAGATCGTGTCTTCTTTCCCGATCAGCTCGCGATTGTGCATATCGGTCTGGATATAGACCGTCGAATGTCCGACGGCCTGGCCCGTTTCAGTGCGGACAACGAACGTGTGCAGGTACTCGCCTTCGTCGGCTTTCTTGTAGACATCGAGCCGGGGATTGAACGCCCCCATCGGCATGCCTTCGGTGGCGAAGCGTGCTCGCGTTTCCTCGAAATGCATCCGCGCTAAAGGTTCAATCTCCGGCCACGCGGCCACGAAGCTTTCCTTGCTGATCGTATAATCCGTCATCAGATCACCGGTTTGCCAGTTTCATACGCTACGTCGATGCTGATCATTTCCAGATTGGGCGTGATCGACTGCGCACCCGTGATCTGCAGTTGCCATTGCATCGTGTAGCCAGTTCGCCCGAGCGACTTGATCTGCGAACCGATCATTGGCGAAGCCACGGTTGCGCCCCATCGCGCGATGCCCCAACGACCGATTCCCCAAAGGCTCCCCCCGCCCGTGTCCGGTGCAGCATCGGGCGGTGCCGGCAAGTCGACGGCATAGTCCATGGAAACCGAGAGCCTGACGTTATAGGGTGTCGTGCCCTTGAAGATGACGCGCGCCTGAAGGACCGTTTTCAAAACGCTTGGCAAGCCAACTGCGTCGGGATTGGCGATGCAGGTGTAATAGATCGGAGCGCCGTCGTCGGAGCCGGTCACTTCCGCCCGCTTCACACGGCCATCATTGGTTCCGAAATAAAGCTCGTTGTTGTGGAGCACCATGCAGCGGGTGTCCCAACCCGTGTAGGAACACCATGCCCCGGTATCGGTGTTCACCACATAGCAGAGCGCTTGTTCGTCGGCCGTAGCAGGCAAGGAAACAATCGCATAGGACTTCCGCGGCCACTTGACGATTTCCCAGGGCAAGCTGTCGCGAGCCGCTGCCTCGCGCCGCCAGTCCGGCGAAATCGCCGCCGTAACCAGTGCAGACTCCAGCGACGCGATATCTTTTGTAACGACCGCCGACAGGGGAACGATGCCGTTTTCGACGCCAATCAGCAGGTCGCCGCCAGATCGCATGGTGCAGCGCGGCCCCATGGTCTTTGCCAGGTCATAGCGACCGACAAGGTTCCAGTCTGCTGCTGTTGACGGGTCTGCCCCTTCAAATACTGCGACTTCACCCTGGTTGGTCACGAACACGCATTTATCGTCGAGCCCGTCTCCCGTATCGGTCGACCAGGTGGCACCGAAGACCAGCGCACCGCCGTTCATGAACACGCCGTTCAGATCGATCGTGGTCAGCGGACCGGCAATCGACGAAACCGGCAGGCAGTATGCGATCAGGCCCGGACCGATAAAGAACTCACGATTGCGATAGGCCCAGACAAAGGAGAGCGTTGACGTGTCAGCGCCGGTAATGGCGGGGCTAGAGATGCCTGTGATCGGGATCCAGCCATCGATGGCATTGTATAGCAACAGCGGGTCGGAGCCGTTGACGACGGTGAGGTATTCGTCTCCGCCTGTCGTAAAATTCAGGAAGGAATAGTAGCCGTTGGTTTGACCAGTAACATCCGGCGACGGCGGGACCAGCGGGTCGACCACTGTTGTGACGTCGAAGATTTTAGTCTCGCTCGCGGCGAACAGGCGCTTGTTGCTCGCGGCATTGTAGGTGATCAGCGAAATGGTGGCCTCGCTGCCATCCGTGATGCTGGCGTGGGTGAGCGAACCGCCGCGCTGCTGGATGCCTGTCGTGGTTGGCCGCCAGTTCTCAAGCCTCTGCGCCGTTGCAGGCGGCATTTGGGCGAGATTGCCTGACGTATACCAGCCGCCGCGCGGCACCGGCAAAGGCTGCATCTGCGCATTGCGCGCCCGGCCGGGCTGCGCAAATTTGGCGAGATATGCGCTTTTCACCGATCAGCCCGTGACAGTTCCGGGCCAGACGTTCGTGCGGCGGAACGAGCGACCGCAGCTATTGCCGGAAACGACCGGCTTGGAGCCGCCGTCCTTGTCCATCTCCTGGGCAAGCGCGATTTCATAGTCGGAAAGTTCCGCGGCGAAGTCCTGCCCTTTGGACTGCTTCCACAAATAGATGATTGCCAGCTTCAACAGCCGCTCGCTCAACACGAACGTGTCGGTGTCGGTCAGGAATTCAGTCTGACCGCCGGAAACAATCTGATTTTGGATGTAGAAGAATTTCGCGGTTTCGCTCACCGCCATCACAGGCAGGATATGTATCTGGTTGCTGAAGATGGTCCAGCGGCCATAAATCGGCGTTGCGGGCCAGACTTCCATGCCCAGCCAGTCGTCACTGCTGACGACATGCTGCATGTCCCAAGTGAAGCGGCTTGACCAGAGAGACGACGTGGCCAGCATGCGACCATAGTCAGTCGGGAGGTCGAAGCCCTCCGCCACAGCGTCACCTGTGACGGTCGCAATCTTGCGGAGCTTTTGCCAGTCGAAGGCCTCCGCAATGACGGTCGCCGCCTCGTTGGCGACGACCTGCATTTCCTGCCACTCGCGATCTGTGTTCGTAAACACGGCAAGCGGCTTGTCGAGCCCGACCGGCATTGCCGCCTGCTGGATGACGGTCAGGATAGTCATGGTCAGGCGGCTTCCGTCTGAAGTGCTGCCCGGAGCTTCGGAGCAGCCCAGCGCTTGTCATAGGGCGTGCCCCTGGCGTCGAGTTGGGCGCGAAGTTCCGTCACCTCGTCGTCGGCCGGCTGATCGGTCGGCGCCGTGCGCTGATCAAGCAGCTTTTCCATTTCAGCCAGCCGCTCGCGCAGTGCCGTAAGCTGGTTGTCCTTTTCGGTTTCTCGCTGCGTTGCGTTGGCCGCGCCCAGGTTGTCGAGGAACAGGCCAGCTTGCTTCTTCAGAGCGCGAACGTTCGGCATCTGAAGTTTTTCAATGTAGGCTTCCGGCAGATCGCGAACACCTTCGACTGAGTTGATGCCGAAGCGGCGGAAAACATCCACCTGGCCCTGTTCGACGCCGGGCCAGACGCCAAGCGGCGTACCATTGGTCGGGACTTCCCTGCCCTCTTTCCATGCCGCGTATGCCGGCTCGATCACAGACCAGCGTTCGGTCATGAAGCGGAGTTTCGGCGAGGTCGGGTTCTTCCCCAGCTTCTCGAGGTCCGGGATCATGTGGCGAACACGTTCCGTCTGCTTCGTGTTCTGCGGCGCCAGCGAGGTGGTGTAGATCACCCAATCCTCCGCCACGCGTTCCATGACGCGGAAGCCGCCCGCATTGAGCAGGAAACCCTGGGCGTCGGTCTTTTCGGACATCGGGTCGGCCGCGCGTTTCGGCAGCAGTTCCAATGTCTGCTTAAAGCCGTGAATGATGAAAGTTGGAGTGCCTTCGGTGGTCATGGTTCTGTCCTTTGGAAGGTGAGCGAAAGGGACGCGGCGACCCCACCAAGGACCGCCGCGCTTCGTTCGTCAGATTGTCGCGTGGTTAGTGCGGGAAGGCGCACATGACGATTTTCGCCGAAGCGTCGATCGCATAGGCGCAAACCGCGTCGGTCGCGGCTGCAACGGTGTCGAGCGTGCCGTCCGTCGAACCCGAAGGCGTCAGCGGATCGCCGTCGGCGCCAGCGGTCAGTGCAGTGTTGAGCGTGGCAACGCCCTTGACCTGGATCCAGCAGTAATCACCGCTGGCCGGGGCCGCCTGAAGCACGCCCGCGCCGAGTTCCGCCGAATCCGACAGATCGGACGTAACGACAGTCGACGCGCCGGTAGAGACACCGGCCGGCGCATAGAGATAGGTGACGTTGCCGGCCACGGCAGCAATCGCACCCGCTCCGCCATTGTACTGGACGAAACGATAGGTCTTGTTGTCGTGGCTGACATAGACATCGCCGATGCCGGGCACGGCATACGCTTCCGCGCCCTTCAACTGCGCAGCGGTGTAGGTCGCGCCAAGCTTGGCGCCAACAAAAGCAGTCATGGTCTGATCTCCTTATGCCGCGTCCAGCAGGACACCCTGCCGCGAACGGTTCGAGCAGGCGAAATTGCCCATCCAGAGCAGCGGGATAACCACCGCGTCCTGGTTGACCGGCTTCTTTTCGTCATCCATCGACCACTGCGCGTCCTTGTGCTGGAACAGGTACAGATAGTCGGTGTTGAGGAAGTAGCCCTTTTCGGCCGTCGTCGTGAAATTGGCGTTCTCGTCGAACACCACGTCGGCGGTCTTGTACTTGTAGGACTTGAAGCCGGTCTCGGCGAGGTCGGCATCCATGTAGCGCTGGAACTGCTGCTGCGACGCCTCGTACACCGAGAACAGATCGTGGCTGAAGACGATCAGGTCGGTATGGTCGGCGCCGTTGGTCGTGTCCATCCAGAGCAGGTTCATTTCGCCGAGGATGGTGTCCTTCGTGTAGGCGTTGGTTCCGGTCATCTCGCGGAACTTGTTCTGCCAGAACGTCCACTGCGACGAATCCAGCCCCGCGACCGTACCCTGGCCGTTGGTCTGGATCAGGTGGGCAAACCCGCCGACCTGATTTGCCAGCGAACCGTCGGAAAACATGTCGACGGAAAAGTTGTTCGTGGCGGTGCGAAGAGCATTGCCCTTCTTGGTCTTCACCAAGGGGACCATCTTCTCCTTGCTGGAGTTCTGGCGCAGTTCCTTGCCCGACGAGACGATATGCAGGGCGATCTGTGCCCAGTCGTACTTCGCCGAGGTCAGAATGTCCGACGCGTTGGTGTTCAGCGTGTCGAAACCGCTGTAACGCTGGTAGGTCTCGTTTTCGGCATACTCCAGAGGGATCTGGATTTCATAGCCGCCAGAAAGGATCTTGCCTTTCTGCTTCATGCGCTTCAGCACGGGAGTGTGCTTGCTCACGTTGTCGGCGACTTCGGTCGCGACGTTACGCATGGTCGAAGAGACCATCTGCGTAAAGATAGTCGATGGCGTTGCCATGGCTGATTATCCTTTGGATTGGATTTCGTCGTAGAGCGCAGAGAGCTTCTCGTCTTCGGTGAGTTCTCTCGATTTGCCCGTGGATTTGGAGGTCACGTTGACCGAGTTCGCCCGCTTCGCGTCTGCCGTTCGTTTCGGGTCGTGCGCAGCGGCTGTTTTCAAGCTGGCTGCCTTCGTCCTCAGATCGGGATCGGCGTTCACGGCGATGTCATAGGCCAGGTCGAACAGGGCTTCCGGGGAAGCGCTATCGCCGAGCTTTGCGCGTGCCTTGGAAATCGAGTGCACCATGTCTTCTTCAGGAATTTCGGAATAAAGCGGCTTGTCCTTCGACAAGCGGCTAAGTTCCGCCTCCATCGCAGACGCGGTTGCACTCTCGTTCATTTTCTCTCGCACGATGCGCTCAACATCAGCGGCCCCGAGGGCGGCTGTTTGTCGATCGGCGGGAACCTTGGCCTGCCCGGCGAGGACCTGAGCAATTTGCTCGATCACTCCAAACCGTTGGGCAATTTCAAGCAGGCCGGCGACTGGATTGGTTTCCAGCCGGCGCTGCGCATTCAGCAAGGCGTCAATGGCGGCGGGCGCCGTGAAGGGGCGACCGTCCGGCGTGGTTTTGCCGGCCAACAGATCCTTGTTGCGCTCGATGCTCTCGGCGATCGGTTGAAATGCCGTCAGTTGCCGACCCTGGTCCGACATGCGCTTGTGGATGTCCGTATCGCGCGCCGCAATCTTGGCCTGAACGTCTGGCGGAATCTTCGCCCAATCGGCATCCATGCCGTTCCAGTTAGCCGGGAGAGGCACGACGGACGCCGCGAGCGTCGAACCAGCGGCGTCGTCGCCGGCCTCTCCCTTGCCCTCACCTTCCAGTGAGGCATTGTCCGCAGCGGTCTTGCCGTCTGCGGCCGTGAACTTGCCGCCCTGGTCTCGGGTGGGGCCGGCGTCGTCTTCCTGTTCGGCCTCATCATAGAGAGCGCCAAGCGCCTCATCCTCGCTGATCGCCACCGCACCGTTGTTCAGGTCCGCAGCCGCGGCATTGTTCAGGTCTTCGACGCTCATAAAAATTCCTCGCTCACTTTCAGGCCTCGCTTCGCGCAAAAGGCCTTGTTCTTCAGCTTGCCGCCCGTCGGGGAACAGCCGGGATCGCCGGCCTCGACACAGTTGTTCCGTTTCATGTCTTCGCGCCGCTCGCGCCTTGACGTGATGACTTTGCCGTTGATCGGGCTGGCGTATTCCGGCATGTTCGGCATGATCATCGGCGCGGAAAGCGGTCCGTCCGGAACGCTCATCGGCGCCCCGGTTTCGCGATTGACGATCCGACCATCGCGCCAGACAAATCGCTCACCCATCAAATCGCTCCTGTCATGCCGAACTGCTGAGCCGCCGTCTGCCGCTGTACCATGGCAAGCTGGGCCTGCTTGATCTGCAATTCGGTGCCTTTGATTTGCTGATCGAGCGCGGCGTTTTGCTGTTTGATGTTCCGGTCCGTTTCGGCATCCTGAGTTTTGATGTCGCGATCGACCTGGGCATCCTCGACCTTGCGTTTCTGGTCGGCAGCGGCGGCCTCAGCCTTGGGATCGAGCTTCGGTCCGGCCGGCTGCTTGCCCTTCGCCTTTGCCATCTGAACCAGCTCGTCAACCACGTCTTCGACGCTCTTGCCCAGATTGAACAACCGGGAGAACGAACCGAAGATTTCCATCGCCAGTTCCATCGGAAGCGCGCCCTGCTGCACCAGCGGACCAACCGCCTGGAAGTATTGGCTGGCCGCCTGCATGAAGCCGGTGGCCTCTGCCTTCTGCCGCGTAAGGTCGGCCTGGATCGTGCTGTCGCTCTCGACATCGATCCTGAAATAGGCGTTGGCGTGGTCCTGCATGAGCGCTTGCAACTGGTTCAGGTGCTGAAGCTTTGCCTGCCGCGCCTTCTCCGCTTCCTGCGCCTGCATCGCCTGCTGCTGCAACTGCTGCATCTGTTCGGGCGCCATTGGTGGCTGGCCGGGCGCAGGTGGCGGTGGCGGCGGTGGAACTGGGACCGGTGTCAGATCCTGCTGGGTCGGCAGGATCTGGATATCGGTCATCTTCTGAAGGGTCTCGGGCGAGAATTTCGCCGGGATGATTTCCGACATCATCACGAACAGGTCGCGGGCAGCGCGCTCGATGTTGCGCTGCATCTTCTGGATGCGCAGCGAACCCCACTGGCTTTTCAACTGCTGAGCACCAAGCGTCTCTGTCGCCTTGCTGGCGCCCCGCACGATGTCCGAAATTCCGGTGATTTCGTAAATGGCCTGCTTGGACTGGTCGCGGACGCCGTAGAGTTGGGACAGGACGACGATCAGCTTTTCGACCGGCCAGAACAGTACGGCATTCTGTAGCCCGCCCTTGGCCGCCCAAATCTCGGCATCCGCGATCGGCACGAATTCGTTGTCGTCGGCATCGAGAACGTTTTGAATGTCGGCCGGGCTGATCGCGTACCAGCCTTTCACCTTCAATTGCTTGGTGATGATCTGGATGCGCTTGGTCGTCGTGTCGAGCTCGTCAGCAAGCCGGCGATAGATCGAGAACGGATTGACCGGCATCAACCGGCCGTTGACCTCAATCGGCTGCACGGGCGTAGCGATCGGGAAGAAATTGGAAAGCCCGAGCGGGTCGGGAACCTTCTTCAGCACCTTGCCATCGCGAACACTGACGAACAGGACGGTTCGGGATTTCTTGTCCCACACTTCCCAGACGTCATAGTCGGTGTCGGCTTCCTGGTCGGTATCGCCGTCGGCCTGCTGACTGGCGACCAGATCGCCGTCGATGAAGTCTTCGTAGTCGTCACAGGCGATCGAATGGCGAAATGCATCCCATGGGCGGTCATCCCAGCGCTTCGAAGGGCCGTGACGGTAATCTTTCCAGCTCACGGCCTCGAAGCGCAGCCGCTCGTTCTCTGAGCGTTCAGGGCTGGCTGGCGTGGCTGCTGCGTCGGCCGACGCGTCGTCCTGTTCGTCGTCTTCCGTGCCGTCGACAACGCCATCAGCTTCGGCCAGGTCGCGCAACTCGTCGTCTGTCGTTTCCCCACCGACGATATCGCTCATGAAGCGAAGCCGGATGACGCCACGGCCAGCAAGGAACGCGTCCTGTGCCATGGCTTCCATTTCGACCTGAAGCTTGCTGTCGTCGACCTGAATGCGGATAGACCGCTCAATTATCTGCGCGAAATCGCGCGCTACCGGATCGTCCGCGCCGAACCGACGGCGAATGTCAGGCATCGGCGCGGAATTGATGACGGCCGGGACGATGGTCTCGACATTGGCGTAGAGGATGTTGAAATCGTAGGCCGCGCCTGTGGCCTCGTCGGTGTCAACGAGATTGCCTTCGCTGGTGTAGGCCTTGACCGCAATGGCCGCGCAGTCCAGCCAATGCTTTTCCGCCTTGCCAGCGGCCTGGATCTTGTCCAGCCACTTCTTGCCGGTCTTGCGCAGAGCCTGACCGACGGCGGTCCCGGCGCTGCCCTTGACGTATGAGGTCTTTTTGTTTTTTACCATGAAGGATGCCGGCTCCTGTCAAACCCCGCCGCGCCGCTTCCGGCGCTTGATCCGAGCGTCGACGGCTTCGCGAACGGTCATGTTCGACCGGATCACGCCGTCCTTGGTGACTTCGTAGGCGAGTTCTTTCGGCTTCTGCGGCGGCTCATAGACTGGCGCCGCGTCTTTCCAAGCCAGACCGAGATAGCGAAAGGCTGATGCGATATGCTCGGCCCAGTCCTTGACCGGAATGTCGAGAAAGCACTTTCGTTCATCGTCCCACAGGCGCCGGAAAGCCTTCAGCCCTTCGATGCCTACTTCTCCGCAGCGACCCTCGTCGAATTCTGCAACCTTGATCGTCTCGCGCGCAGCGTTGATGCCGTCGGCCACGCTGACCATCTGCACCATTTTCGGCTTGCGGCCATGCAGCTTCAGCGTGTCGAACCGGGTGCGCTTGGCTCCCCAATTCGGTTGCATGGCGTCGTGCGGGACATAGTCAGTGCCGTGGTAGCCCTTGTTGTCCAGCCACTTGCACCAGTCTTCCAGATCGTCGCTTTCCGGCCTGTAGAAATCGACGATCAGGGGCTTGCCGTTGATGACCTGGAAACACCAGATCGGGTTGTTTGCCGCCTTGCCAAGATCCCAGACGGTATGGACCGGGTGTTTCCAGTTGATCGGCACGACGCCGATGCGGCCTTCCACTTCAGCCGCGGCTAATTCCGCTCCCCAATAGGAACCGACCATCGCGCCGGCAAAAGAGCAGTAGAATTCCTGCTCAATGAGCAGATCGGCCATGGCCTTGCCGAAGAGTGCTTCGTATTCCCCGCGCTGATCCTCGATCGCTTGTAGCGATATCGCCCCGGTGTCCTTCGCCGTCAGGACTTGGGTAAACCAGCGGTCGTCACCTGCGAACCGCTTCAGCATCCCTTTCAGATGATTGTTGCCGCGTGGCGTCGAGATGAATGAGGCCCAGCCGCCGTTCTCGGCGAGGATCGGTGAGAGGTAAGCCCATGCCGACGGGTTCGCCAGCGCCCATTCCGAAGCCGTCAGACCGACTGGCGGAGACCCGACAAGGGCGTTGTAGTTGTCAGACCCGACGAGCTGCCATGTCGACCCGTTCTTGAAACGGATGAACATATCGTTCTCGCGGGTGTTCGCCCGGATCGCATGCGGGAACGCTTCATCTATCCGCCTCTGGCCGCTGTTCGGATTGACCGCTTCCCAGATCGCCTTCCTTGCCTGGGCATATTCCGGCAGCATGTGCCAATAGGTGCCGACACGATTGAACGCGGCGACCGAATGCATTCGAAGATTGATGTCGTCCTTGCCGGCGCGGCGATGCCAGATCAGAAGCTGGCGGTTGCAGCCCTCAAGCCACGAATCCCATGCCGGTTTCTGATAGTCGCGCGGCTCCCAATTACTCGGAAGGTCGACGCTCGGCACGGCTCACCACGTTGACAGTCAAAGCGCCGCCGTCAGGATCGGTGAGCGCAAGCTTGCTGCCGTATTTTTTCGGCTTCATCTTCTCCGCGATCCACTGTCGCGTGCTGACCCGCAATGTCGACCGGCGAAGCGCCTCCCCATTCTCCTGCCAGCCAATAACCGCGCCGTCAGCGTTCTTGCGCTCGATCCAGTCGTTTCGGCCGTCGTCGGCAATGTCCACCATGTCGTCGACGAACGTGTCGGCCTGGGCATCGCGCGCGTGCGCGTACCTGGTCGCGAAAGGCTTGTTGGCGGCCAGCCAGCGAAATACCGTCGACTTGTTCGGCATGTCGTCGCCATCGCATATCGAGCGAAGGCTTTCGCCGTCTGCAATCCTCTCGCAAATCGTGTCCGCGAGGTTTTCAGTGAACAGTGTTGGTCGTGACATGCTTTGGCCCTCTGCGGCATCAGCGGCCATGTGGCTGGCTGTCCGCGTTGGTGAGATCGACTCTTGGGAGAAATTGCTGAGCTTTTACAAAATTGCTCAATTCGACCGACGTGCCGGCTAAACCATTCGTAAACCATGCCAACACGGTAAATATTTCATGTCGAACCGAACGGGTTGCAGGCGGTTGTGAGCGGGTCTGCAACAAAGAGGCCCACCTATGCACCTCCTATCCGTCGCGACCGCTCTGCTGATCTCCGTTGCGGTCGCGTACGTGAGTTGCCTATGGATCTTCAGTCCTCACACAGGCCGGTTGTTCGAAACCCAGGCCTCGGTGATGGCTATCGGCGATTCCACGGATGAGCCCAAACCCGCCAATTGCGACATGGTTTGGAGGAACAAAGCCACTGGCGGGACGTTAAGATATTAGCGTAGACTAATATGCTTGCAGCGGTCGGCGCAGCGTTGAGCCAGGTGCTTTGCTGGTCTCATCAACTTGGGAGGGCGCTATGTGGCTCACACTCACAGACAAAGATCTGAACACACCCGTCGCGATCAACTTTGATCAAGCCATTTCGATGAACCCGCATCATAGCGGACAAGGCACTGAAATCTTTTGCGGGCCAGGCGTTGGTTATTTTGTGGCCGAGCGAATGGATGACATCGTAAGTCGTCTCGGTAACGCCACGTAACGTTACATAACGCGTTACGGTCACGTGACCGGTGCGTGACAGTCACGCGACCAACGTTTGCAAACAGCAGCTAACGTTTGTTTTTTGGAATATGTCCCGGAGCGCGGGGGCGGCGAAATTGTTGCCCCGCATCGGCCCGGCGAGTGATCCGAAGATCCCGCTCAGTCAGCCGCAAATCGCCTGTGTGTGGTATTACGCTACCTTCGCCAGATTTTCAAGTTCTATCGATGTCGGCACCGATCGGCCGAAAATCGAGACCAGCACCTTTGCCTTCCTGTTGTCCTTCACCGCGTCAATGAGGCCTTCAAGCCCGAGGAATTGCCCTTCGGCGATCCGCACCTTGTCCCCGGCATGGAGCCGGTAGCCCTGTTCCCGCGTTTCATCGAAGGCGCCGCTGTCCACTGCCCGCCGAATCCGCACAATCACATCGTCATTGACCGGCACCGGGAAACCCTGGACGCGCAGCACCTTGTTGACGCCGTCGACATCATCCAGCTCGGAACAGCGGTCAGGTGACGCCAGGCGAACAAACCCGTAGCGGACAAACAGCGGGAAATCTTTCATCATCCATTTCTTCGTTCGATGATGCTTGATTTCCTTCCGCCAGAACGGCCAGAACACATCGTAGTTGGCGCGCAGCAGTTCATCGCGCGCCTTGCGCTCAGCCGATGGCGCCGATTCCACCACGTACCAGAGGCTAGCTTGCGCGTGCTGGTTCATTGGTCGCCTTTCTCGTCAGGAGCCCGCCAGTAGGATTTATAGGGCTTCGGCTTCGGCAGATATTCTCCCCCTCGATACTCATAGGCCCCACCTTCTTCCGCCAGCCAGACAGCGTTCTCCCGGCGGTGTTTGCTCAGTGTGATGCCTGTGGGTCGGTATTCAACCAGCCCATCATAACGAGCGTGCATCCTCTTCGGAGGATCGATCCGATACCAGATACCGCCGTGGAAGAAGTACCGTTGAAATCCGAGTTCCGTGAGGTTGCTCATTCGCAATTCGCAGATCATGCCATCGGCTTTCGCCTCGCCGATCGGCCGCCAGGGGTTTTCTCGTTCCTGCCGTTCCCTCGCCCTTCGCTCCGCAATGGTCACGATGTCTGCCCTTTCGAAGCCAGATAATCCGCCAGGTTTATGTTCCGCACTGGCGAGGCGGCGCCGAATGTGCCGAGCTGCGAGGTGTTGAAAGCCCGCTTGCCTTGTGGGTCGAACTTCGCCGAGGCACCCTTCCGCAACCAGGCCGGGGCCTTGGCCGCATTGACCTTCAGCCGGTTCTCAGCCTTGCGCTGCTTTTTGGCCGCCCGCTTCGCCTTTCGACCGGACTTCCCAGGAATTCCACCGGAATCCGCAGAATTCCGCTTTGCCGGCCGTCGAGGAGCCGGACCCGCTGAAAGGATCTTGTTCGATATCCAGTCCGCCCGCTTTTCAGCCGGCGATATGGGTGAGCCCTCCAGTCGATCGGCCGCGCGCCATGCTTCGGAGTTGGTCGGGAACGGACCGGCCAGCGTCGCCGCACCATCGGCCACGATGAAGCCGTCCGCTGTCTCGATGACCGTCATTGGCCGGCACCCAGCAGCACGTCAGACCGCGTGTTGAAATGGCGACTATACCGACTGACGCGCGTGAAGTAGCTCACCCGCCGAGCCGGTACAACCGTATAGGGCGGCGCCACGCAGCGTAGGGCCGTACCGTCTGCCCCATCCTGCACGGGGAAGAATTGCTTGCCCCATATTTTCTGCCGACTGTCGAGAATAACCCAGCCGTGTTCCACGTCCTGCCAGCGCCCGGTCATGCCGCGTCACCATCGTTCTGGACCGGCACCCTCTGCAACTGGCTTTGCACCGCATCATTGAAGGCGCCGATGTGCGCCCGGATTTCCGGTTCGGAGAATCCCACCTTGGTGAGTTGCCCGACGAGGCCGGCCACGGTCTGGCGCCAATAGTGGTCAGCACCCTTCCCTTTCAGGCCGGCCAAGGTTTTGGCCGTCTTCCGAATTTTGCCAACCCGGCGGCGCATCGGGAAGCAGATCACAACGCATGGCATGGTGAAGCCCTCCAAGAAGGGGATATCGGGCGCAAGCCTTTGATTTCGTTGAGGTCACGCCTAGCATTTGCTACGATTTTGCTATGGCAAAACGCATAACCCTTTGAATACATTTGTATTCTAGCCATGCAGTCGCATTGCTTCGCGAGAGAATTTTCTCTGGATCGAGCGTTTTTCAGGTGAAAGGGCATCAGGCGGCCCTCTCGCGTGTGTAGACGCTAAGATTTGAAGCCTCGGAGCCCCTTTTATCTTCTAAGGTATCACATAAGGTTTGATCATAAGGTATAAGGGTGGCCACATGATTACCTGACGAAGTGGCTGTCTGATTACCTATGGAGGTAACCACCTGATCACCTATCGAAGGCAAAGGTGATCGAACGATTACCTTACGCAAAAGCTGTTGCTGGCGATCGAATGTGTACTCGTCCAGCAGGCTTAACACGTCGACCGCCCATGAGAAATTCAGAAGATAGACCTGCGCTCTTTTTGCGGAGCGTCCGATGAATTCCTGGGATTCCGCAGGAAGGACGTGCAGCGGAGCGCAACCAAGCGCCCCGCCTTCCTTGAGCATGCCAACCCATTTCGACACCGTTTCCGGCGCCGCCCCGAGCTGCTGGGAAAGCGTTTCCCTGGTTGGGTAGGCGCAATGGACCTTTTCATTGTAGAGGTCCATCAGAGTCCATGCCGTGCGCTGGACGCCGGGCGACTCGCGAAAACCTGGGAAGAAGCGGCAAGCCTTGCCCCAATCGTACTTGTCGACCATCAGTTTGCCCTCGCCCGGATCAGCGCTGCTTGCCGGCAGGCCTCGACCGCGTCTTTGAGCGGCAAGGCGAACCGCTCTTGAATTTGGGGAATGATTGCCTTTGTCCGGTCCGCCGAGCCGGTAGCCAGCCACGAGGCTGCGAGGTCGACGGGGGTTTGCGTCTTGCCAGCTTCGGCGCTCATGCGCTCACCTGGACGGCTGCATCAACGATGCTGAGCGGCGTTTCGATTCGATATCTGGAATGTCGCCCTGGAAAATCGCCGCCGTGAGTTTCATTTTCCGAGGAAACGATAAATCCGTCACGGCGCAACAAATACACGGCATGCGCGACCCTAATCCCTGCGGGAAGTTCGAGTGTCGTGACGCCACGCTTTCCGGCTTCCACCAGTTTGGTCAACATCCATCCGGCTCGACCATCAAGACGCATGGTCCGGCCATCGGGCTCGATGCGCACCGTGACTGTGGATTTCTTCGGCGTTGTCGCAGGAATTGATTTCGCGTGGGGAAATTCCCCTGTTATGTCGTTCATTGGTCTGCTTCCTTTCGTAATCTGCAAGGGGTTGTGAAAACTATCGGGATCAGATCGGCTTGAGCGGCTTTGGTTTGGCGACCGCCGCTCAAGCTTCCCCTGCTAGGGCAGGTTTCAGTTTCCCTTTCGGCAGATTGTCCAGCCAGGCATCGGCGTCGACCTTGCGGACGAGTACCTTGCGTGGCCCCGCCTTGCGGGTCTCAAGCCGGCCGGCTTTGATTTCTTCGTAAACGAAGGTCCGACCGACACCGTAGGCGGCGCAAAGCCGCTTGATGGTGAAGGCGTTTGGCGTAACTTCCATATTCTTCAATCTCCTTTCGGTTCACGGCGAATTGGTCCGAACTAACGCGTACATATTATCACTTGCTGTGACTCGCTGTCGAACACAGAAAATAGTGTTAACAATTATTTCTCAACCCGTCATTATCTCCGTTTTTTCAATAAGTTAGGTCGAGAAACAAGGGACTTTTCCACAGCTTATCCCCAAAGGATTTGTTCCCTTTTGGTTCTGGTCTTTAGCCACGGTAAAACGAGTCAAGAAAATCTCGACTTCGCCCGTCCCTGATATGCAATGGAGAATGAGAGAACAGCCGCCATCCCTGCCGGCCATCGCAGCAACAATGCCGCGAATCGTGGTCCTCAAACCCGGTCCCTCAAAACTGATTTGGCAGTATCGGCCCGACCGAATCAGCGGTCAAGCACCAACGCATGCCAACGAACGGCTATTTTGGGTTTTCCCCGACATGCACCGGTCACACCTTCAATCGGAGGACTTGGGCATCCCCGCTATGAGGCACCAGCGGCACGATGGCAGAGCGCGCCAGTTCTTCTAGGCCCGAGGTTATCCATTTCGAATAGTGGCGCTCAATCATTGCTGTGCTGGTGTCGTGGATTGCGGCAACGAGTCGGATGGGCAAGTTGGCGCGGATGCCCTTCACGATGCTCGAATGACGCAGCGCATAGGGAATGACATCAGGCAGGCCGGCGCGGACGCGGATCGCTTGCCATGGCCGAGCGAGTTCGGCGGAAGACTGCCACGAGCCCCGCCCTGATCGATGCCATTCGATCTTGCCAGGCGCCTGCTCATGTCGCCAGCGTTCGAGCAGGACAGCATCAGGCGACCGCTGCGCTGTTATCGGGACTAGCTCATCTACTACATCACGCCCGACTGGAACGGTAATCGTGCCGCTTTTCGCGCCCCTACCCTTGCGGCTCGTAGGCACCATCAGCCGGCTTTGTGATATTTGGCAATCGGCAACGCGCATCCGAGCTACTTGCGATAGGCGCGCCCCGGTAGCGGCAAGGATCAGCACCAGCCTAAACAGGTCCCCATCCCATTGCTGTTCGGCGTCGACTTCCCGAGCAGCGCGGAGAAGCCGGCCTATGTCAGCGTCAGGCAATATCTGGTTGTCTCTTGCGACGGCGTCAGTCTCTTCGGCGACAGCGGCTCGGAGCCCTTGCTTGATGGTTCCTGGGAGCGTTGACGGCAGTTTGCCCCTGTTCGCGGCATAAGCAGCGTTCAGCGCTGCCTTCAGGTCGTTGACCAGTCGTTGTCGCGTCGTGGCCTTCATCGCTGCCGGCAGGCCATTTCGCCAGGACAGCAGGTCGCTTTCTTCTAAGGCGTGAAGATCCACATCAGCGAGCGGGGCGGCCGAGGGAATAGTTTCCAAGTCACCGCGTTCGCCTTCGCCGAGAACATACCGGCCGAGGCGTTGACCGGCATCAGACCGCTTATCCCGACCGGCACGCTTGCCTTCCCGCGCATCGCGGGCGCCAACATAGGCCTCAACAGCCCCCTTCACCTTTAGGGCTGGCCCTCTCGCGTCTGCTTCAGCCTGCGCCCGCTGCGTCTCGACGTGAAGGCGCGCAGCTTTGCCCGCCGCTTCATAGGTCAGACCGCCCTTCGTTGATCCCTTATCGTCGGCTGTGCCGACCGGCGCCTGCCTATATCCCGAGCCGTGGCGCCAGCGCACAAGCCAGACGCCACCGCGTTTTCCTTTGCGGTAGCCGAGATGGACTTCGGGGTCGATGCCGCGCCAGTGCACGCCGAGGTCGAGCGCTGCGCGCGCGTTTGGAGTCGTTATGGGGGATTCCTGAAGGGACTTTGACAAACGACTTTCCGCAAAACCGTCAAATATGGGTCAAATATACCGCTCCGTACGCTAGCGCACAACAGCGGCGAGACAATGCTCAACACCTTTGTTTCTGCGGCTTTCGGCGAACAATGGCGGACAATGGCGGCAGGTTGAATAGGCCCTTTCACGGCGGTAACAGGGGTTCGATTCCCCTTGGGCGTACCAGCTTCACTCGATGTCCCCTCCGCTCCTTTCGGCGTCAAGAGCTATTGCGCCGGACAGGGTAACACCCCCTTCCGAAACGTCATTTTACGTGTTGACCATTCCGCCGCCTCGACCTTGTCGAGGGCAAGGCTCGATGGTTAAATCGGCTTTCCCAGGGGATGCTAATATGGCAGTTCACCTTTCGGCGGATGCTCGAGCTCCTGCGGCGACGCCGCCACAAAGATATCTCTTTGGCCCGCTGGCCGACTTCCTCATGCTTGGCGGCAGCGCATTCCTGATTTTGCCGGCCCTGTTCTTCGTGCCTACCAAATACGACAGCCTTGTTGCGGCGGCGATGTTTTTCCTGGCCTACTTGATAAACTATCCGCATTTCGCCCACTCTTACCAACTCTTCTATCGCAATTTTGGAAGCAAGGTGCGCGGCGAGGGATACGACAGGGGCCTCCAGATCCGCTACATTTTCGCCGGCATTGTCGTTCCCCTGCTCATGGTCGGGTTTTTTGCTTACGGCTCGATAACGGCGAACGCCCGGCTGCTCGGAAACGCAGCCAACGCGATGTTCTTTTTCGTGGGCTGGCACTACGTCAAGCAAGGCTACGGCATGTTGATGGTGGACGCCGTGTTGAAGCGCAGGTTCTTCACCAATCCGGACAAGAAAATCTTGCTGGTCAACAGCTATGCCGTATGGCTGTTCGCATGGCTTCAGACGAACACGGCGGTCAGCCAAGCAAAATATTACGGCTTGGAATATTATACGTTTGCTACGCCTGCGTGGCTCAACACGATTGCGCTGTCGGCCGCGGCCGCTTCCACGGCCGCCACCGTCGTGATGCTGATCAATCGCTGGAGTAAAAATGGCGGCAGCCTGCCGTATAACGGCGTCGTCGCTTATATCGCGTCCCTATATCTTTGGATCCTGGTCGTGAGAATAAACCCGCTGTGGCTGCTCGTGGTGCCGGCTCTCCATTCGCTGCAGTACCTGGCCGTGGTCTGGCGCTATCAAAGCAATGTCGAGCGTGACGGTCCCGATGCACAAAAGGTTCCGGACTCCAGAATCCTGTCCGTTCTTGGTCCGATCTACAGGACGCGAGTCCTGGGGTTCGTCGTCGCCGGCGGGGTCCTCGGCGGTCTCGGTTTCTGGCTGATCCCGGCGGCACTGACTGCCTTGATCCCTTACGACAAGGAAGTCCTGGGTTCGTCGCTGTTCTTCTTCATAGTGCTGATCTTCATCAACGTGCACCACTACTTCCTTGACAACGTCATGTGGCGACGCGGCAACCCCGAAGTTTCAAAATATCTGTTCCGCTAGCGGTGGCATGGACCGGCTGTGGGACGCCTTGCGGAGCACTTCAGGCGGAAAGAATTGGCATCGGCTCAGTGGCCGCGCCGGCCGATATCTCTTTTTGCACGGCGAAGAAGAACCTGCGCACCTCGTCGCTGGCCGCCGCCCTGTCCCTGCCTGACCTGACGACGAGATCGAACAACTCCGTCGCCTTGGCCCTCCAGAACGAGGTGGCGCTGTCGCCATGCAAACTGTCGAGCCTGGCAGCCACCTCCCGAACCAGGAATGCCTGACGGTCGATCGGGAATGCACGGATTTTTTCTGGGGACATCTTCCGAACCACGAGACTGACGCAACGAATCAACCATTGCCGAACAAGCATGGCGTAGCCGCGAAAGTGGAAACGGAAGCTTAATGGCATCGGCATCGATGCTTCGTTCGGCCAGGAGAACGAAGAGCGCAGCGTACCTCAGGCTTGCAGCCCTCTCGCCTGGCCACCGCGCTTGCGCGGCGCCATCATGTCCCGGGCCATCAGCCCGGTCACCCGGCAGAACGCCATGAACGCCCGGCAGGCATCCTCGGTCTTGACCACGTCCACGGTGGCGCCGAAGCAGGCGTTGAAGGCCTTCTGGTAAATCGGGCCTTGCCGGCGCAGCGGCCAGGCCTGGAGAAAATCAAGGGCCTGTTCGACGCTGTAGATCTCCTCGACAGGCAGGCCGGGTCCGGGCGCGATACGCACCGGCACCTCGAATTGCAGTCTGTCCATCCGCCATCTCCCGAACTGTCGTCACCAGCGGCAACGCCATCCGTCGTAAAAAGTTGCTCTGGCCGGTCGCTACCGCAGGAATGTGGCGTCTCCGCGGTCATGGACGTTTTGCCGCAGCCGCCGCAAGCAAGCGCCAAGGCGCCCGGCCTTGTCGAGCGCGGGCGCCTTGGCGGTCCGGCTACTGGTTGGCGGGATCGGTCTCCGCATCGAAGGCCATGCGCACCGCCGTAAGCAGCACGAGAGCAGACGGCACAGCGAAAATCCCGCCAGGGACAAGTGCCCCTGTCGCCGAAAGGCCGAGCGTCTCCGTCAGCGCCCAGTAGACGGTTCCGATACAGATGAGCGCCTGGACGGAAAGGAAAATGGCGGCGCAGGCCGCGCGCGAAAGGCTCTTGAGTGTCTTGATACGTTGCATGGAAACAATCCGGAAATGACGCGCTACGCACCGCTGCGCGACCGAAGCCGCCGCGCGGATCGAGGCGCGAACAGGAAGTGGTTTGAGTGAAGGAGCGGTTGAAACCGCTCAGGCCGGAACCGATGGCGGCGCGCGCGGCTGATTGGCAGTCGCCCACGGTGTGCGGGCGTCCCTGTCGGCGGCGACGACCTCTGCCGGCGGAACCGAAACAAACCAGGAAAAGACGGTGTCCCGAGCCGGCAGGGCCGGATGGCCGCCGGCGAACTTAACCAGGGCCGGCCGGCCGGAACGAACTTCCAGCGCCTGCCCCTTGCCGGTGATGCGCAGCAGCGCCGCCGCTTCGCCGGACCGCTCCACGCCGGCGCTGGCGACACCGGAGGCTGCTCCGGCAAAGACGGGCACCTCCGCCCGGCCAAGCGACAGCATCGCCAGCAGCACAAGGCTCATCAGCAATGAGCAGGCCGCCTTCAACGGCGCTTCAGGCAATCTGGCGTGCTCGACGCTCATGAAATCTCCAAAAACCTCCCTCGCCCTACCGCACGGTCGACTGAAAGGGAAGGAACAAGGGCGTCAAGGACACCGGGGCGCGCCGAATATCCCTGCCGCTTGGTCGTGTCCGGGCAGTTCTTCCTTGAACCTTTTGCCCTCAAGTGCCAAATCTGGGGAGATTTTCACGCCGGCTCCCTTGCAGAGCCACACCGGCAAGACGGACACCAATGGTCACTTATCTCGACGCCGCCACGGCACCGCTCAGAAACACCGGCCAGATCCGCCTCTATGGCGAGGAAGGTTTTGCCGGCATGCGCAAGGCATGCGACCTCACGGCGCGCTGCCTCGACGAACTGGTGCCGATGGTTGCGCCCGGCGTCACCACCGACACCATAGATCGTTTCGTTTTCGAGTTCGGCATGGATCATGGCGCGCTGCCGGCGACTCTCAACTACCGCGGCTACACCAAGTCTTCCTGCACCTCGATCAATCATGTCGTCTGCCATGGCATCCCCGACAACAAGCCGCTGAAGGATGGCGACATCGTCAACATCGACGTCACCTACATCCTCGACGGCTGGCACGGCGATTCCTCGCGCATGTACCCTGTCGGCACCATAAAACGCGCGGCGGAACGCCTGCTCGAAGTCACCCACGAATGCCTGATGCGCGGCATTGCCGCGATCAGGCCCGGCGCCCGCACCGGCGCCATTGGCGCGGCCATCCAGAGCTATGCCGAGGGCGAGCGCTGCTCGGTGGTGCGCGACTTCTGCGGCCACGGCGTCGGCCAGTTGTTCCACGACGCGCCCAACATCCTGCATTATGGCTGCGCCAATGAGGGCGTCGAGATGCGGCCCGGCATGATCTTCACCGTCGAGCCGATGATCAACCTCGGCCGGCCGCATGTGAAAGTCCTGTCGGACGGCTGGACCGCGGTGACACGCGACCGCTCGCTGTCGGCGCAATACGAACACACGATCGGCGTGACTGACACCGGCTGCGAGATCTTCACGCTCTCCCCCAAAAAGCTCGACCGCCCCGGCCTGCCGGCCTAATGTTTCGTTCTCCCGGCGCTCGCAGTCGGGGAGCTGGGGGGCAGACGAGATGTCAGGTGACGACGACGAGCGCAGTTTCTTTGCAGAAAAGCCTGCGCAGCTTTCCGCGACCATGCACTCTCCTGGGACAGCCGGGCCTGCCGCGAAGACCAAGGGGATCGAGGAGAAGCCGCATTATCTCGGCCATCGCGACCGTTTGCGCGAACGCTTCGCCTCGGCAGGTCCCGACGCCCTGCCCGACTATGAGCTTCTGGAACTCCTGCTCTTCCGCCTGATCCCGCGCGCCGACACCAAGCCGGTCGCCAAGGCGCTGCTCTCCCGCTTCGGTACCCTGGCCGAGGTGCTTGGCGCGCCCGTCGGCCTCCTCCAGGAGGTCAAGGGCGTGGGCCCGGTGGTAGCGCTCGACCTGAAGGTCATTGCGGCGACGGCCCAGCGCATGGCGCGCAGCGAGGTCCATGGCCGCGAAATCCTCTCCTCTTGGCAGCAGCTTCTCGACTATTGCCGGTCAGCCATGGCCTTCGAGGCGCGCGAGCAGTTCCGCATCCTGTGATAAGTTATTGATATTGCTTGCCAGCGTCCCTTTAGATATTTGTGACGCGCGCCCAGAACAGGGATACCCAGACAGTGCAAATCATTGCAATCCGGCCGGAAACGGGCGGGCGAACGCTAGCGCGCTTCGACCTTCAGTTGGTCGGCGGCGTGCGGCTGTACAACCTGAAACTGATGGAGCGGCCAGACGGCTCGCGACGCGTCTTTGCGCCATCCGCTTTCGGCTCGGCCGCAGCGACTTTTCAAACTGAAGTAGCACAAGAAATCGTGCGCGCCGCTGGCGTCGCATTGGGAGAGAAGACTAGTGACCGCAGCGCAGCCTGAGTTCGACCCGTACGATTTTTCTTGGACTAACTTCAAACGCCTCGGCAAAGGCCCAACCCTACCGCTCCCGCCTGGCGAGACCATCAAGGCGGTGATGAAGAAACACCCGCTAGTGAAGCGTCAGATTTCTGAAAAAGTTCTGGAGCGCCGCGAGCGGTATGCAGCGGAGGCAGCAGCCGAGGCAGCAGAGGCCGCGGAAGCAGAAGCGGCTGCCGTGCCAAAGGCACCAACCAAAGCCCCGCCCACCAAGCCCATCCACGCGACCGCTTTCCAATTGCGCGACCCGGCCAGCCTGCCAGAGCGCGAGTGGCTGCATGGGCGCCATTATATCCGCAAGTATGCAACGGCATCCGTGGGATCTGGCGGCGGCGGGAAGACGGCTCACTCCATCAGTGAGGCCCTAGCTATGGCGACGGGACGGCCATTGCTTGATCCGGATGGTCCGCTCACAAAACCGCTTCGCGTCTGGTGGATAAATGCAGAGGATCCTCAAGACGAAATCGATCGCCGCTTCCATGCGGCGGCCAAGCACTTCAAGGTGACCGAAGGACAACTTGAGGGCCGTCTGTTCACTGACTCTGGCCGCGACCAGGAGTTCGTCATTGCGCGCACCGAAGGACGAGACCTGAAGATTGCCGAGCCCTTTGTTGCGTCGATGGTGGCAGAGATCAAACGGAGAGAAATCGACGTCGTTGTGGTCGATCCCTTCGTATCGACGCACGAGGCTCCGGAGAATGACAACTCCGCCATGCAACGCGTCACGGCGGCATGGGTACGCATTGCCGACGAAGCGAATTGCGGTGTTGAACTGGTCCACCACGTTGCGAAGAACCAAGGCGAGGTTACGGCCGACAGTGCTCGAGGTGGCGGCGCCTTCAAGGACAAGGTTCGGTCCATGCGCGTATTCAACGCAATGACTGCGACTGAGGCCGAAAAGAGTGGAGTTGACGACCCGCGCGCCTACTTCCGTCTCGACTTCGGCAAGGTCAACATGGTGGCTTCTGGCCGCAGCCAATGGCGACGCTTCGTCTCCGTACCTTTAGGTAACGGCGGCGCGTTCAGCGTGGGTGACGAGATCGGCGTGGTTGAGCCGTGGCGCTGGCCATCTTTAGATGTGCTTGCCGAGCAGCAAGCCGAGGCCAGGATGGCTGTCGTAGCCGAGGTGCCCGAAGATACGCTTGCCGGTCTGAAAGTCCGGCTCGGCGCTGCAGCCTACAAGGCCGACCCAAAGGGTAAGCCGTGGGCAGGCGACGTCGTCATGGAACTAACCGGAGTCGCCAACCGGAAAGAGGCCAAGGCCATGCTCGACGCTTGGGTCGAAATGGGCGAATTGGACGTTGTAGAGGAGTACGATGCCTCTGCCCGAAAAACTCGAAACTTCGTCAAACCGACGAGTGCGCCAAGGTAAAACGTGTTGGCGCAAACCCGTTGGCGCATCGTCGCAAATCACGGTGCGCCGACGACCTTATCCCTTGTGGATTGGTCGTCGCGCGCATGAGTGAGAGAAAAAACAGTGTTGGCGCAAATAACCCATCGGCGCAGGCTGTGGCGCGCGCCTAGCGGTGTCTTCTTCCGACGGCCAAATGGTTCCTGTTCGGCAAGAAAGGTTTTCAAGCGGGCGTGTTGGAAAACTGTGCATATTATGAAATGATGTTTGCACCAAAATAGGGGTCGTCATGATCAAGGAAACATGGTTGGCCTTGCTTGAGACGGAAGAAGGAAGAATATTCTTCCGTCGATGGGCAAAACTTGCTGCCTACCTTTTAGCTTTTGGTCTTATTTCTCTCCTCGCAGTTGTCGGTTACAGAGCATATAATGGCGCATCGGTCAAAGTGTGGGGTCTCGAAATAGGTCAAATCGAGAAGAGTGGGGACGTGAGCATCCATCGTAATTTTTCATTCAACTCAAAAGCAATTTACTCTACTACATGGAGTACCAACGATGCTTGCGTTCGCGACATTCACCAGGCTTTCATTGCGATGCAGGTTGTCGACAGAGAAACTGGCGGGACAATGGTTTGGGGAAAGACGCCCAACGGATGGATCATGGCAAGCTGCGCGGGAGAAGGCTTTGCAAGTGAGACACAGGGAGATGTCATCGCTTTTGGACACAACCCGACAGAAAACGATGCGGCGGTAGCTGACTTTTTGGCCGTCGTGAAAAACTCGTCCGTGAATCCTTGACCAACGTGAACAGCCGCCTTTTTATAGGCCATGCGCACTGCGGTGGAAAAAGTCGCTTCAAAAAACTACATTTAGTGTGTGGTGTCCAGTTCGACGCTATATCCTACAGAAGACCGGCGCCGCAGTGGCGCCGATGAAGACCGGCTCGCCGGAACCCGCACTCAGAGCGAACTTCACTGCATGAACACCTCACGAACGATCGCACTTGGCGACGGCACCGTTCAGATTCGCAAAATATCCTGGCAAGAGTTCTACCCGCATCAGCCAGACCTGAGGCCGGCGAATGACAATGATACTAGCGTAGCTCCCACGGAACCCGCCAAGGCTTCACTTCGACGCGTCCCTTCAGAATTGGGTTGTGTGGAAACTTCTCGGGCATCTGCTCCATTACCGCCCATACGGGGTCAGAGACAGCGAGAGGGCACTTATCCAGATCGAAGCTCTGACCGGGAACGCCAATATATAAGATGATCCCCCTTGCGATCAGAGTACCCGCATAGCCTCCGTCGTGATCAGCAGTAAAGGTCTTGAGCTTGTGTTTGAGTAAGTATCCAAGAATCTGCCGTTCCTTTTCTGAAAGAAAAGGCTCGTAATCTCTGAACGATTTCTCAGCCTTGAGCCTGGCTCGCCGCCTCAAGAAGATCTTCCAGAGCCCTTCGATACCACCCTGAGCGCTTGCTCCAATCACAGCGACGGTAAGGGCGACACTGAGGAAAAGAATCACCCACGCTACGAGAGTTGGCAGGGGATCCAAGGCCGGTAAAACACCGGTTTTACTGAGATAAAGGAACAACGCCGTCGCAATCGCGATCGTCGTCGTCTGCCACCCAGCAGTTTTTAGATACTCAAGAGCTTTTGAAAGTGCCGCTTCCATCATTGGTGACGTTATCATCGACTGACATCTCGCAATACTGGATGTGAAACTTATCCAAAACTAACCGTCCCGCGCATTGCGGAAACGGACTGCCCGGCCAAGCCGGTTTCTCGAGTTGGGATGACGACCCGATGACAAAGACCACCCGCAAGGAAATGCTCGTTGCTGCCGACACGATCTTGAAAGCCAATCCTCTAGAGAAGTCCAACGCTGCGCGAATCCGGTTCCGTGGTGGACGGCCTGCATGGAACTGGCTGGCAAAGCACGACGAGAGCGGCGCAGCTGCGTTGTGGCTTCTCGCTAGGGAACGTTTGCCAAAGGCTGCCAACGACAATTTACCCACCGAGGCCGGGTTGAATGTCGACCGCAGCCGCAAGGATGGCAAACCGCGCGGGAGGAATCCGGATCCTCGATCGTTGGAGGCGTACATGGCGCTGCCTAGCGTCAAGCCGCGACTTGGTGATGCTGAGCCGGAGCCTGCGAGAATGGGTAATTGGGATGGCGCTTCGCGCGGCGTAGTGATTAAGCCACAGCGGGGGGATTTCGAGTTCAGCCCCGACTGCCGCTTTGGTTTTTGCGGTTCAGCAATCGCGCCAGGCGCCATCTTCCTTGGTTCAATTGGCGGTCTTGGCCGACCAAAGCAAGGAAAGAGCCGCGGCGACACTCGCTTCGTGGATGCGGCAGATGCTGCTTTGCCGCCGGCCGCCGTCGACACAGTTATCGAGGTGATCCTGTCGGGTGGCAACGTTGCTGACGTAGGGAAGGCTTTCGGCGCGAGAGGCGGATACGCAGACCGGCGCGGGGGTGCAGAGCTGCTAGCGGCAGGCAGATGGGCAAAGCTGGCGGTGGCGAATGACAACCGTCGCGTGAGAGCAGCTTAGGGCTGTGTGCCAAATCGTGCCCCCGGAAACCCTTTAGGGCAACAGCAACGATCGGGGCGCTTCGGCGTTCCTTCCTGTTTGCGCATGACGCCTCGTCAACGTCTTGCGCAACCCGCCATCGCTGCAGTTCAGCGGGCGGGACCAATCGGCTCGTTCTCTTCGGCGAACGGGCCTTTTTTTGACCTTTGCATTTCCAACAACCAACGAATGGAGGTGGCCACGTGCCCACTCTGAATGCAGCCATGCTTGCGGTTGAGCGGCATATTGGCTTTCCCAAATCCCGTGCGCGGCAAGTCGCACAACGCCTTCAAGAGGCCGCAATTCTCCCTCGCGGTGCGCCTGGCATCGCGCCAGAACTTGAACCGCACAATGTTGTGTCGCTCATCATCGCACTGGCAGCAGACACGACACTGTGGCAAGCGCCAAGCACCGTAGCTAGTTACCGTGCCCTAACGCCGGCAGGCGTCGACCTCACTGGCGCTCCTGCCAGCATCGACACAGCAGGCGGCGCGCTCGACGTCATCGCGGACGTTGCTATCCACGGCGATGCCGATCATTGGCGGCGAGACAGCCTCTCGGTGGTCAGCGGCTGGCCGGAAATACTCATCGAAAATGCCACTACCGGTAAGGCGACGCGCTTCGTGCAGCCTGGTGCCGACGCGTCACACTGGCAGAGCCGAGGCCATCGGAAAAGCACGACAATCAACATCTCGGCATTTGTCGACTGTCTTCAAGATCTGTTCCAAAAGGACTAATCCATGCCGATTATAAACAAAGTGAAACCGCGCCCTGTCACCGACGTTCGGCCGCCGCGTGTCGAACCTAAAGCCTTGCCGGACGGAGCATATCGGGTGCCGACGCTGGAAGAATGCAGCGACGTCTATGCGGTCTTGAAGACCAAGAAGGCTGAAATAAACAGCGGAATGTCCGCGGCCGTTGCCGAGCGGCGCGGCCTTGAAAAGGCCATCGCTGCCGATACCAGCCGAGAAGTACGGCCAGCAATTGCTGAGCTGCTCGGTGATGCCCCGTCCGGCAAGGCTCTATCCCGCAAACGTGTTGCCGAACTCAAGCAGCTTGAAGGCGATCTTGAGGCGGCCCAGCGGATTGTTGACCAACGCATCAGCGACGCCCACACCGAGGCCAGCCGAGCCGCCTGCGCTGCCGTCCGGCCCGAATTCGCAAACCGCGTTGTCGCGATGGTGGAGGCGATGAAGGTTCTGGATGCAGCACACCAGTCTTTTGAAGATCTGTGCCGCGATCTGGAAGCGGAGGACATTCGATACGGCACTCTCGGCCAGATGAAGCCCTTTTTCCTCGGGGACGCCAAGGACGGTTCGGGCCGTATCGCGAACTACCTGAAGGAAGCGCGGGAGGCTGGCTATGCAATCTGAGCGCCTGAATGGTGAAACCCGTATCGAGCATGCGACCGAAGGCGGACGGCGACGTCCAATCCGCCGCATGGTTCGTTTGCCTGGCACCTCGCAGCACGCGGGCAACGATGAGAGCGCATCGCTGATAGCGAAGCGCATCCAGTTGGCGAAGATGGAGCGGCGAGCAAAGCGGAATGGCTGATCTTATTTCCGGCTACTGCGTGATGTTCAACTCAGAGACGGTCATTGCCGGTGAGTTTCGCGAGAGAATAGCGCCAACCGCCTTCGACAAAAGTTTGCGTGAACAGCCCGACGTGCTGGCTTTATGGAGTCATGACTATGATCGCCCGCTTGCGCGCACGTCTTCAGGTACGTTGGATTTGCGTCCCGATCGTATTGGTTTGTGGTTCGGACTAAACCCTGACGATACGACCCCCGACGGGCTGACGGCGATCGGCACGGTTCGTCGTCAAGACGTGAGAGGCTGCAGTTTCGGATTCACAGTGATGCGTGAAACCTGGGACGAAGGCGATGATACGCAGCTACCATTGCGCATTATCGAAGAAGCGATGCTGTGGGAGATCACACTGACTCCCATTCCTGCGTATCCCGAGACATCTGCTTCGCTATCACGTGCTTCCACCAACGCCACAGCAGCGGTGGAGCGCATCAGGCGCAGGGAAGCGGCACATCGGCTGAGAGGCATTCGGTAGCCCTCGCGCGCTTGCGCGCACGCGAGGGGAAAATCTGTAGTAGCAATAGCGCTGAGTTTGGCGGCCGGTCCTGCGGTCGGCCCCGCTGGGGATGTGATCACCCCCCCCTTGGGGGGGGGGTGTCGAAGGACTTGCAGCAATCGGTTTTGCCATACCGCGCACCCCCGAAAGCGCGCATTTTTCCAATTGAAAAGTTGAGGGTAAGCCCTTACTTTGGTGCGCATCACGATCGCACCAAAATTTTGGCTTGGCCTAATTTCGCCTATGTGAGTTTCACTTTTTAGGTGGACTTTTTAACCACTAGGCCCTATATCACAATTCAGTAGCAGACAGCGAGGCTTCCGGAAGGACGCTGTTACATGGGCACCCTACACGGGTCGGTACACCACGGTAAGGCTCACTCGCATGACTACCTAAAAGGCTCCGCAAGGGGCCTTTTCCTTTATTGTGGCACCTTGGCTTGGCTGTAATGGCATTTTTTCACCAGCTGAACGACATTGTATCGTCGTTTGATGTGCTCAAAATTCAAGAGTTTGGAATACCCGCTCTTTATCACCATCTCAACGTCAAGGCCATCAACTGAACTAGGGAATAGGTAGTAGACGGCTATCTGGTGGTCGCCGCTCTTAAGCGCACCATCCATGACCGCCATATTGCTTACTCGATTGCGGTCCTTCGATTCCCAAGTCAGCATATTTTCGGACAGCATGCGTTGGCAGAACGCTGGAAACCTAAGCGAATTCGAGTAACGGTCGGGGCAAAAAACTCTAGGTTTTCCGGCTTCATCGACTAAATGGAACTCTTCGTCCGTCTCGCGCCTTCGACTAAAAACATGTGATTGGTACGATACCCGCACGCGGATGTCTGCCCCATCTTTCCCTGCTGCGGACAGCGTGTGTCCAAACGGCAAAAGGTGCGAAAACTCGTAATCGCTCCCCTTAAATTTAAGCGTCGTAAAACTGGTGATTATGGTCAATTTCCCGTCCCCTAGGGCGGCGAGATGGATACTCACTTATTGGCGACTAGGTCAACGCCATCGAGGCGGCCTTTCATTAGGAACCCAACACCATGACCACCCAACGCGCCCCCGCGCGAACGCATGGCCACGTCTAAAAAGGAAAACACATGACCAATGCAATCATCGCCCGTGTAAACGGCGCGGACATGACCCTTTGCGTCCATCGTGAGGACTTGCCCTACTTTGAAGCCCGCTTCGGTGGGGCGTACGCGCTCTATAAGAGGATTGCGGCTGGCGGGTGGAAGGCCAGTGACCTCCTCGACATCCTGCGTTTTGCCAGCGGTCCGCGCCCGCACGGCGATCCTATGTTTGCCCATCTCGATGCTGCGTTTTTGAAACTTCGCGGTGGCGGCAAGGTCTGCACAATCGAAGCGGCCTTCCTGGCTAATGGCCCTGCCATCTATGCGCCGCTTGTCCTTCAGGTTCTAGCCGCAGCGCTGTTCCAGCTTAAGCCGGCTGAAATGACCTTCACCGACGAGGCTGTCGACGTTGGCGCGCGATAACGGCTTGGCCGACTTCCAACGACGCCTCGCCGCTATCCCTAAGGCTGTAAGGGCGGGCGTGAAGCCGGCGCTAGACACATCCGCCAATGAGTTGGTGACTGTGCAACGCGCATTGGCGCCACGCGACCACGGGACGCTACAGGCTAGCATACAGTGGGCGGACACTGGCGAGCTATCCCGCCAGGTAACAGCAGGCGGCGAGACTACGACCAGGCCCGCACGCGACGGCCAAGGCGAATATGACTATGCGCTTGGCGTCGAGTTTGGCACCCGGCAAACCCCAGCCCAACCGTATTTCTATTCTGGCTATCGCCTGGTCCGGAAACGCCTTCGCGCTCGTATCAAGCGCGCCATCTCCAAATCAGTGAAAGACTCTTATGGCCGGTGATGATCCACGCTTAATCGTAAATCTAGAGGCGCGCATTACCGCCTTCGAAAAATCCATGGCCAAAGCCAACAAGACGGCTGCGGCTAACATGTCGGCGATCGAGGGTCGCGCGTCGCAGATGACTTCCCGCCTCAACGCTTCGTTCGGCGGGATCAAGGGCAATGTTCTGGAGTTTTTCAAAGGTGTTGGGGCCGGCGCTATCGCTGCACTAGGCCCGATTGCGCTTGTCGACCAGGCGTTGAAGGCGATCGATAATGCCTCACACCTTGTGGATACAGCAGACCGCGTGGGCTTAACCACCAAGGCCCTGCAAGAGCTAACTTTCGGCTTCTCGCAGGCCAGCGTCGATGCTGAGACCTTCGAGTCCGCAATGGACAAATTCAGCAAGAACATTGCCGAAGCTGCAACAAGCGGCGGGCACCTTGCCGATATCCTGAAGGCCAACGGTGTCGCCATCCGCGACCAGAATGGACACATCAAAACGTCCGAACAGTTGCTCGGTTCTTATGCGGACCTGGTGAAGAACGCCGCGTCCGAACAAGAGAAAATGTTGCTGGTTACGGAGGCCTTTGGCCGAGGTGGTGCCGACATGCTTGTCGGTCTCAACGATGGCGCGCAAGGCATCCTGAACATGAAGAAAGCCGCCGCCGATGCAGGCGGTGTTATCGATGACGAGTTGCTGCGCCGTGCCGAAGAAATGGGTGATCGCTGGGACGCTGCCTGGCATCGGTTCGCGGTGTCGTCGCAGTCCGCCATCCTCACTGCGCTGGAAGGCATGGACGACCTTTCGAGCAGGATGCAGAAATTCCTTGTCCAGAGGCAGGCCGCGGAACTAGGCGACGTTGCCGGATCCTTGGTGGGCAAGCCTGGCGACGTGCTTACCGGGCCAGGCAAAGGCGGTAGGACCGTAGACCCCATCGACGCGCGCATAGCGGGCGCATTCGGTGGCGCCATCGCCAAGGCCGACGACGCCTTAGTCGCGCAATTGAAGGCTCGTTATGGCGATGCCGCGCATAAGGCGACTGTGATTCCGCCGACCAGCACGCCCAAGGCTGCCGGCGCAAAGTTCACGCCCAAGACCGCCAACGATCGGTTCGCCGAAGACCTCCAGACCGTTCGCGACCACACGGCGGCGCTTATGGAGGAACAGGCCGCATTGGGCTTGTCGTTCGAAGCGCAGACGAAGCGCAAGGTGTCTCTGGATCTCGAGCAAGAAGCGCTGAAAGAGGTTCGGGAAGAGGCCAGGCGTAAGGGCGATACTGACTGGCAGAACGCCCAGTTGTCCGCTGCCCAGGTCCAGGCCATCGATGACGTGTCGGACGCCTATGCAAAACAGGCGGACGAACTTCGCAAGGCCCAAGATATGCAAGACCTTCAGCGCGATGTGCTCAAGGGTGGCTTCGACGACCTTCGTTCCGCACTGGATGACGGCAAGCTGGACTGGACGGATTTCGCCAACGTGGCCACTAACGCACTTGAGCGTGTCACGGCCGATGTTTTCACACTGGATTTTGAAGGAATAGCAGCATGAGCGCTTTCATCGCGGCGGTTGGCGAACATTCCGCTATCCTGATCTCAGACGGCGCCTCGTACAATTACGATGGCGTTGTGGTGTCGATCGGCCCGAAAGTCACGATTGGGAAGGTGGCGCCAATTGCCGTCACTACGCGAGGCAGTCACTTAATCGGCCAGAAAGTTCAGCAGGCCATTTGCGAAACTGCCGACCGCTATGGCGTCGACTATGCGCTGGATAGCTTCGCCCGCGAATTTCCGACCCTGAAGGCGGCAGACGGTGCATGGATCCACGTGCACATCATTGCCTGGTCGCTCACTTGCGGACCTATCCAGTTGTCGGCGCACAACTGTCCGCAGGCGTTCAGCGACGGCCAAGAGCCGCTTACCGTGACCAGCCCGGGCGGGCACTACATCGCCGGCACGCCGGTCGATGAAGCTGGCTTGGCTGCGTCAGGGATGCGCGCCAGGCGCGATGGCGAGGACTTGGCGGACTATCTAGCAACCGAAGGCCCGAAGGTGATGGAAGCCATGCGACAGGCCCCAGCACGGCCCGTAGCGGGCGACGGATGGAGCGGGGACCAGTATCTTGTCGGCGGCCAATGCGACGTCTCCGTGGTGTCCATGTGGGGCGCTACCACCAAGACGGTGCGAACCTGGCCGGATGTTGTGGGGGAGAAGATCATACCGGCAAGCATGTTGCGAGCGGCTGCATAATGCCACAATAACTGCGCTTCCCTTGCATGCTCAGCCGCTAACCAGCGAAGGGTGGAGGCTATCGTAGCGCTCAATATTGAACCACTGGAACGTGTATCCATCCTCTGGTTTGTTGCCCATTCGACTTTTTACCAGAAGCCAAGTGCTCCCGGTGCAACTATCGAGCATTATGGGTGCGTAAGGTTGGTTTCCATTGCCGGGTATAACAGAGAAGCAATGTGTCTCCTGTGTCGGTCTGCTTAATATATCGTCGCAACCAGACAGCGCTATGCAGCCGAACATAGCGGACAAAATAATTGTAATTCGACGCATAAGTAACTCCCCCGCAGCAATGATGCGCCCGATGCGGGAGGAAGTCTAGCGAAGCCTTCCCACTCCGCCCCTGACCAGACGGTTCACGAATGCCGTCATCAGCCTTACAGCGTTATCCCGTACTTGGCGCACATCATCTTCGTCGTCTGGACATGAATGTCGTCAGCCTGGCCTTGAAACCAAACCTCGTTTTCATCCCCATCGGGATGCAACTCTCCAATAAACGGCACGCTTCCCGTGTAGCCGCCGAACGATTTCTTGGCATTCACATATCCGCAGACGAGCGCCATTTCCCTATTGCGGCAGATGGCAATAGGCGATGCTATTGCCGTTGCTGTAAGGGGACTTAATCTGAAACGTCCAGCCCTTGTCGAAATGGGCACCCTTGGATGCCATCAAACCGGCAATCTGAACGCAGAGATTTCGCGCCTCCCCACTATCCATATCGAGCGTGGCCGTAACCGATTGCCCCCATCCACTTACTTCGCATGGTGAGCTACCGAGACCCGTATTATCGACGACAGAACAAAGGGCATAGGCGTAGTTGACGGTGCGATCATCCGCTAAAGCTGGCGCCGAGACCGTGGCAACCACCGTCACACTCGCAAGCGCAAGCGCCAAAAGATTTACGGATTTCATTTTATCCCCCCCACTAAACCCGCCGCACATTGCCCGCGTGCTGGAAGCGATGTCAATTGGGGCTGTGGAGAGGTTGTAAATGGCATCAACCCTTGGGCTTGACCGGGGCTGAATATATTCCTATTAGATGGCATGCCACGCCGCAGACGACACGACAAAATCAGTGAGTATCATCTCGGATTGATCGAACGGCAAGCTTGGCTGCTCACAAAGGAGTTGCGGGAGGCGCAGTTGGCGTTGAAGCCCTTTAAACTCCAATGGGAAGCGATCGACCGATTACACCAAGATATGCGCCGCGCACTCAACCTGCTTAACGATCGGCCTGCGGATTACGAACCGCCACACATGGCGCCGATGTCGGGTGGGTAGCAATCAAACACGACTTACGGAGAACCAGCCGCGTCGCGTATCGCGAAATGTTTGCAGTATCGTGTCGAGCGTCTCCCACATCTTCTGATCTAGGTCGTGAATCCGCTTCGCTATATCCGCAAGCTCGTCCTTTGATACCCCGACGAAGTCGAGGACGGGCTTGCCTTTCTTGTCGACTGTAGCAGCGTAGCGAGCGCGCTCGCCTGTATGGGTGTTATAGAACCAAGGGTCATGGACAATTCGGTTCCGCTGGTCGTTTAAACCATATGACGAGCTAAAAAGACGTTCGACCCTGGCTATGCTATCGTCAGATGCTCCTAAGCTTTCGAGTAGTCCTTTGATGGCAGACATCCTTGACCGCAAACCCAGCATTTGTGCGGTTACGGATGCCGAGAGTGGCGGGGCTGCTTGCAATAGTTCCCATATGGCCTCGTCCGCGGTGCGTTCTAGCCTTGCCCAGTTTGAGGCAACAAGGCCAATGGCAGCGTAGTGGGGGTCGCCTTCTGGAATGATACGGTACTCTTCTTCGGAAGTTGCCATCAGAGAGAAAATGCCTTTCCTCGAGCAGATCATGAATGTCTTCTGCGTTTTACTTGGTAGCGGGCATAAGGCCCCTGCGGAACGATGTTTTAAGGACAGGGCCAGAATTGGCGCAAGGCCAGCATTACACCTGGCCCCTTATCAAGCGACCACTCGTCGGGGATGCAATCGGCGAGAATAGTCCTGCGGCCATCAACACAACCACCGCCCCAATGTGCTTCATTGATCCCCCTCATCATCCGATGTGAGATATGGCGCGCCAGACATCCGAAACAGGATTTTGCTATAGGGAAGGCGCAGAAGGATTTTCCCCTCCTTTGCGATCGCTCCCGCCATGACGCCCCGGCACAGAAGGCTAACGCCCCCCTGTATCCGCTGGCACATAGCATCTGGGCTATCTACTAGATTAGCATTTATCCCTGCGACTAGGACGGTAACCCCATTGGGAATCGCACCGATGGGCTGGATCACGATAATCCTAATGCCACCCACCCAAATCCCAAACGCAGCGACTACAGCAACAGCTAGCAGAATCTTTTTCATTGTTATTGGAAATTCTCGATAGAACCATCCTTGTAAACAATTCGGGTGACACGAACATCCACCTTTGCCGTGTCCTCCTGAACCGCACCGACCATCTTGTCGAATGGCTCGTTGGAGATGAATGGATTGTCTTCCCAATAGTAGAATGATTCGCTGTCGACTGCTTTATTCGGCGGTATCGTGATATCGAGTTTACCATCTTGATTTACGATGGTGTCGCCAAATGCGTCCCGGATGACGACAGAGTGGCCGATCGCCACCACTAGTTTGCTAGAGCTGTTTTTGAAACGTAGCCGCAATTCGATACGAGGATTGTAAACGTTCCGCTCCCAATTTTTACCCTGCAAGGAAAGCTTGGCGCTCACCATAGATACTGGGCTGGGTGAAGCGCTTGCTGCGGGGGAAGGAGTGCTTGGCTTCGCTTCCCCGATGTCAATTCTGTCATAACAAGTAAGCCGCGCCAGACTGTCGGCCATAGACCTACACGAAACGATGTCAGCGCTCGGATCGGCACAAGCTAAATTAGCCGACAACAACAGTGCTGCCGAAGCGACAATTGTAGTCTTCATAAACAATCCCCTCCCACCCACGGTAAATGCTTCGCGTGGGTGGGAGGGGAAGTCAAGGAGCTATCCTGCCCGCAACCTGTGTTGCCTTCTTGTTCCCCTTCCGCCACTGCCCCAGCCTTTCCGCACCGTCTGGCTTTGCTAACGTGATGCCGGCCGTGATCCCGAAATACGCCGCGAAAAACTGCTTTACCAGCGGCACGGGGCGCGCTTTGTGGAGCGGATCAATTCCGGGGAATCCACTCTTTTCCAAGGTCGGCATAATGGCTCGGTGCCAGTAGTCTGCTCGCGCTCTGCCAACGATAGCCGTGGCAATCTCCATGTCAGTGGCGAAGAGTGGCAAGCGGTCGAGCGCAGCGTTGGTGACGGTCTTGGGTTCGGGGATCATTTGCGCGCGCTCTTCTTTCGGGACAACTCCACGAGATTCTTGTGCGTCTGGTATGCAGAGAGCGCAGGCTTGATTGGTGCTGGCCGCGGCGGCGCTGGGGCGACCCTCATAGTGTCTTTGATGCCTTCGATGTCGGCCTCGCTAAACAAGAGCGTCCGGCCTGACACCATGCATAGACCATAGCGGCGAGCGATCTTGGCCACGCCTCTGCTGGTAAGTCGAAGCAGATCGGCGGCCTCGCTTAGAGTAAAGTTCTTGTTATGTTGCTCTGTCATCTGCACATGGATTGCAGAAAACAACCGTGAAGTCCATAGAGTACAAGTATGCACGTTTGCATGTTTTGTTTGGCAGAGAAAGGCAAGCAGGCATGTCGCTTGCCACACGCAATTAGGTCATATACTTCTTCAAGCCAGCATGTCGGATCGGGCATGTCGGTTTGGAAGACCGGTCGGCGACGCTTCGCCAACCAGGCGCGCACTGAACTTGATAATAGGTGCGCGCCACTACTTCGCAGTGTCTTTGGGCAAGAAACCTTTGGCCTCTAGGTCGGCCACGATTAGGATCTCGACGTATGCGGATATCGTGCGGCGGTCGGCTTTGGCGGCGCGCTCGAGCGCGACCTTGACCTCTTCAGAAAGCCGAATCCCGATACTAGTAGCGCGAACCATGACCACCTCCGTTGAACAATGTTAAACATTGTTGTTGACCGTTGTTGAACATCGTTATATGACGTTCAGCATTGCAGCGCAACGAGGAGCGGCGAAATGGAAGCGAATGCGGTTAACGAAACAACGTGGAAGTTTGAAGTAGGCGCTTGGATTACCCATAAAGACCGGCCCATGCCGTCTCTTGTCGTAGATCGAGTTCGCACCAACAAGGGCGTTGAAATCTACGGCGTTCGCTCGTTCGCGGTTGCGGACCCCAATCGGGACAGGATGATCCTTGGCGAGTTCCTCCGAACCATTGACGATGACGGCTGGGCGGATTGCCTACTCACGCCCGAGATGGCTGCAAAATTGGCGAACCGAACTGGAGTCTGAACCGTCTGGCCAATACATATCTGGCGCAAACGTGAATTTGAGGGAGAACAGCATGAGCCACACGGCTGCCAATGACAATTCACCGCTGTATCTCTCCGAAGCGACCATCGCCCAGCGAGTGCTGGGCGGCAAGTCTAAGGTTCAATGGGCTGCTATTGCCGCGGTATGGGAGCGCGAGGGCTTGCCGCGCATCGATCCCATTACCGGCTATCGCTACTGGCCTGCCGTGCGCGCCTTTCTGGACAGACGCCATGGGCTGCACCAATCTAGCCTTCCGACCTCTGTTGACGGCGTGGAGAATTGGTCTTGAGCGAATTCCCCGGCCTAAAGCGCAAGCGCAACAAGGATGGCACGGTTCGTGAGTACTGGGAGGCGCGTGGCGATCTCGCCAGGCGAGGCTTCAGGCCTTCTAGTATCCGTCTCCACTACCCGGAGACGCCACAAGGTCGGGAGCATCTGGCGGCTCGCTGCCATCTTCTGCAAGCCCAGATGCTCGAATGGGCGACTCGTGACAGCCATGGAGCGCCAGGTTTCGACGGCTCCCTCACCAGTCTATCGCGACTTTTTCAGACGAACGAAGATTCACCTTATCGCTCAATGAAGTGGAACACTCGTGAGAATTTCACCAAGTGTCTCGTCATCATCGAGGGCACGGTAGGCACGCGTCACATTGGAAAACTGCTCGGACCTGATTTCAAGCGGTGGCATCGGCAGTGGGGCGAGCCGAAAGCGCCAACTGAGAAGGAACCGCACCCCCCTGCCCGTCCCTGGCGAGCGAAACACTGCATGGACGCGGTTCGGCAACTCATTGGCTACGGGGTCACGCTGGGATATGATGATTGCTTCCGTGCAGACACAATTCTGTCGAAGATTCGCTTCTCGACGCCGCCCGCACGAAAATCCGTCATGACGGCCGAGCATGTCGAAGCAATCCGCAAGACAGCCCATGCCGAAGGCTGGCCGTCAGTGGCAATGGCTACCGTGTTGCAGTTTGAACTCGCCATGCGACAGAAGGATGTGATTGGTGAGTGGGAGCCTGTTCGTGACGCCAAGGGCGGCATCCTGCATCGTGACACGCGATGGACCAACGGCATGGTCTGGTCGGACATTGGTGCCGATATGGTCCTACGCAAAACGCACACGAAAACTGGTTTTGAAGTTGAGCACGACTTGAAACTGCACCCGATGGTGCTGGAAGAAATCGCCCGCGTGCCGCAGGAGAAACGCATCGGGCCAATGATCCTGGCCGAGACAACCGGCGAGCCTTACAAGCATCGCAAGTTTACCGAACGGTGGCGCAAGATCGCTGACAAAGCGGGCTTGCCGCGCAATGTCTGGAACATGGACGCCAGAGCCGGCGCCATCACGGAGGCATATGACCTTGGTGCGACCGAAACCGACGTCATGAAATCGGCGGGCCACAAAAATCGTCAGACGAGTGCACGGTACAACCGCGGCACCATCGAACAAACCAGCCGGGTTGCCCAGTTGCGCATGGCGAAACGAAACAGGAATCCCGAATGAGGGACGCGAGGGGGACGTTTGAGGGACGTCTCCCGCAACGCATTGAAAAGACGCCAGAAACAAAAGGAGGGAAACACATCCGCATCCTGTTCCTTGACAAGAAGAACACGCTGATTGCCGACGAGGTGCAGCAGACCGGCACTGTTGACCATACGCCCGTCTATCCGCGTGAGGTGGTCAAGCGCGCTCTCGAACTGTCGGCGACGGCAATCATCCTGGTGCACAACCACCCGTCGGGCGATCCGACGCCATCGCGTGCCGATATCGAGATGACCAAGGAGATCATCGACGCGGCCAAGCGGCTGGGCATTTCCGTGCATGACCACATCATCATCGGTCGCAAGGGCTATTCCAGCATGAAGGGCTTGCTGCTGATCTAGATCATCGGCTCGGCGAAGCTATCCGAATGAAAGCAGGCAATTCGCCGGCCCGGTCTTTCGGCTCAAGAATTTGAAAATCGTTCAATTCTGGAACGAATGGCCCGAAATTGAGGCCATATCGCCATAGTTTTCCAAATTCACTCGCAGATTCCAGACCTTTTAGAACATAATTCCGTTGAGGGGCGGCTTTTCCGTTGATACCGTTTGAAACGCTTCAATTGGAACCTGCCATTGCAACGCAAGCGCCCGACCATAGCGGATGTCGCACGCGCCGCCGGTGTCTCCATCGGAACGGTGTCGAACTTCATCAATGGGACCGCCGGCCTGAAGGAGGCCACGCGCGAACGCATCGAAAAGGCGATCGCCACGCTGATGTACCGGCCGAGTTCGTTTGCGCGCTCGCTGCCGGGCCGCGCGCCCCACAGGCCGAAGAATCTCGATCATCTGCCGAGGCTCCTGGTCGCGGGCCGGGTCAGTGTCGACTTTCTCTGCCGCGTCGACGTCCTGCCGCATCGCGACGACCGCATCACAGCCAGCCATATCGAGAAGGCGCTGGGCGGGCCCGCGGCCAATCTCGCGGTTGCCGCCGCCGGTGTTGGGGCGCCCTACGCTCTCGACGTGGAACTGGCGACGGCGGTCGGCGAAGACCCGGAGAGTGACTGGGCGCTCGGCGCGCTTTCCAAACTGGGCGTCCACGCATTGCCGATCCGCAACACGCCCAACAACCGCCTTTCGCAGGCCATCGTGATCATCGAGCGCAATGGCAGCCGCACGATCATCAGTGAACCGTTCGAACTCGGCGAGATCGATCTGACCGCCAATCTGGACATCCAGCCCGAACCGCGCCCGGCCTGTCTTCACATCGAAGGCTTCCACTACGAAACGATGACCGCTTCCATCGCGCGCTTTCATCAGGCCGGCTGGAGGGTGAGCCTGCATTCGGCCGGCCTGCCCAAGAGCGCACGCACGCCTGAAACCTTCACGCAGATGGTCCGGCACATCGACCTGACCTTCATCAACGATGTGATGATGCGGGAGATTTTCGACTTTCGCTCCAGGATGGCGACGATGATCGAAGAGGTGCGGCTGATGCTGGCGCGCATCAAGCCGCGCGGAACGGTCGTGCTCACTCTCGGCGAGTTTGGCGCGGTCGTCTTTCCGGCGAATGGCGGACCGCAGATCGAGGTGCCGGCACTGCCTGTCGACCGCGTCGATGCGACGGGCGCCGGCGACAGCTTCGCCGGCATATTCCTAAGCCTCTGGCTGCATGGTGCGTCGCTGGACGACGCCGCCCGCCATGCGGCGATCGGCGCGAGCCTGACGACCACGGTCGAAGGCGCACAGGGCTACATCGCGGATTTCGCGACTTTGAAGGCTGCCGCTTTGGCGAACAACGCCATGTTGGCAAGCTGAACCAACAACTTACGGGAACCCAGGAGAGTATTGGTCATGGCGAAAACAAGAGTGCTTCTGGTCGGCGAGAGCTGGATGAGTTCGGCGACCCACTACAAGGGGTTCGATCAGTTCGGCAGCGTCACCTTTCACCTGGGCGCGACGCCGCTGGTCGATGCCTTGAAGAGCAGCGAATTCGACCTCGACTACATGCCGGCCCATGAAGCCGTCGAAAAGCTGCCTTTCACCACGGAGGGCCTGTCGCAATACAAGGCCATCATCCTCTCCGACATCGGCGCGAACTCGCTGCTGCTTCACCCCGATGTCTGGCTGCACGGCAAGACAGTGCCAAACCGGCTCAAGCTTCTGCGCGACTGGACGCAGGCCGGCGGCGGCCTGGTCATGATCGGCGGCTATTTCTCTTTCCAGGGCATCGACGGCAAGGCGCGCTGGCACCGCACGGCCGTCGAGGAGGCGCTGCCGGTAACCTGCCTCCCCTATGACGACCGGCTCGAGATTCCCGAAGGGTTCCGGCCTGAAATCACCGGTCCCAAGGATCACCCGATCTTTGCCGGCATCGAAGGCGAATGGCCGCTGCTGCTCGGCGCCAACGAGGTCGTCGCTCGCGATCGCGATGACGTCGAAATCCTCGCCCGGTTGCCGCAGGAACACGGCGGTCATCCGCTGCTGGTCACCGGCCGCCATGGCCAGGGCCGCACGCTGGCCTGGACGTCGGATATCGGCCCGCATTGGCTGCCCAACAGCTTCGTGGAATGGCCGGGCTATGCGCGTCTTTGGACCAACGTGCTGCGCTGGGTCAGCAAGGCCGTCTAGCCGACCAGCAACCGCCGGGGAACCGCCATGACAGAACCGTTTCTTGTCGCCAGAAATATCGCCAAGCGCTTCGGCGCTCTGACTGCGCTTGCCGATGTCGACCTGGAAATCCGCTCCGGCGAGGTGCTGGCGCTTCTCGGCGACAACGGCGCCGGCAAATCCACCTTCATCAAGATCCTGGCGGGCGCCCATCCGCCCAGCGATGGAAAGCTTCTCATCGAGGGCAATCCGGTGGCTTTCTCCTCGCCCAAGGATGCGGCGTCGTCGGGGATCGCGACGATCTTTCAGGAACTGGCGCTCTCGGAAAACCTGTCGATTGCCGAAAACGTCTTTCTCGGCCGCGAATTGAAACGCTCCATTTTGGGTATTCCCTTCCTGAAGCGCAAGGAGATGCGCCAGCGCGTCGAGGGCCTGCTGAAAGAGCTCGACGCGCATATTTCCGATCCGGAAGCACCCGTCGGCAGCCTGTCCGGCGGTCAGCGCCAGGCCGTGGCCATCTGCCGGGCACTCAATCTGAATGCCAGGCTGGTCATCATGGACGAGCCGACGGCGGCCCTTGCCGTCGCCGAAACCCGCAAGGTCCTGGCACTGACGCGGCGGCTTGCCGCGCGCGGTTGTGCCGTCGTCCTCATCAGCCACAACATTTCCGAAGTGTTCGAGGTTGCCGACCGCATCGTGGTGTTCCGGCGCGGCCGCAAGGTGGCCGAACGGCTGGCGGCCGAGACCAATCACGAGGAAGTCGTTTCGCTCATAACAGGCGCTCATCCCGACGTGCGGGCGCTTGAAAAATCAAACTGAAATGCACGTCCATTCCAGAGAGGATAAACCAATGCTTTCTCAACTCAAAAAAGCGCTCGCCGTTTCCGTGCTGTCACTCGTGGTCGCCACGGCGGCGCATGCCGCCGACAAGCCCAAGGTCGCCTTCGTCCCGCAATTGATCGGCATACCCTATTTCAATGCCATGGAAGCCGGCGGCAATCGCGCCGCGAAGGACCTGGGCGTCGATTTCATCTATTCCGGCCCCGTCGACACCAACCCGGTCGATCAGTTGCAGATCGTGCAGAACCTGATCGACCAGGGTGTCCAGGCGATCTCAGTCAGCGTGCTGGATGCGTCCAGCATCGCGCCCGTCGTCGAGAGCGCCAAGGCCAAGGGCATCAAGCTTTTCACCAGCGACAGCGATGCACCCGACAGCGGCCGTGCCGTCTATGTGGCGCAGGCGACCGACGAAGGGCTCGGCACGACGATCATCGATGAGTTGGTGAAGCGCGTCGGCGAGGACGCCACGATCGGCATCGTCTCCGGCGAGGCGACGGCGTCCAATCTCAACGCCTGGATCGGCTTCATGCAGAAAGAGGCCACCGCCAAATATCCGAAGCTGAAACTGCTGGCTCCGCAATTCGCCGGCGGCACGGCCGAGCGCGCCGCGCAGATATCAGGCGATCTCATGGCCGCCAATCCCGACATCAAGGCCATCATCGCCGTCGCATCCTCGACCTGTCCGGGCGTCGCCCAGGCCATCGAAACCGCCGGTAAGATCGGCTCCGTCATCGGCACGGGCTATTGCAGCCCGAACACGGCGCGATCCTACCTGAAGAGCGGCGCCTTCGGCTTCACCGTGCTGTGGGATCCCGAACAGCTGGGCTATCTTACGGTCTGGGCCGGCAAGCAGTTGATCGACGGCAAGAGCTTCGAAGCGGAAAACAAGATCGCCGGCCTCGAAAAGCCCGCCACCTATGATGCCGCCAAGGGCATCCTGCTGCTCGGACCGCCGGCGGTCTTCACGAAGGACAATGTCGACAAGTTCAACTTCTGAGCCTTGGGATGAACACGGTGCGACAGTTTGGAAACGGCGTTTTGGCCATGAACGGGCGGGAGTGGTCCTTGCTTGCCGCCTGTCTCCTGGCGATCGTCATCTTTTCTGTCGCATCGCCCCACTACGCGACGCCAGGCAATGCGGCGACCGTCCTGCGCAACAGCGTCGAACTGCTGCTGATCGGCCTTGGCATGACCTTGCTGCTGGCCATGGGCGGCATCGACGTCTCGATCGGCATCGTCATGGGTCTGGCGGCAATAGCGATCGGCCGTGTGCTCGGCGCCGGGGGCAATCCGCTGCTGGCGCTCATCGCTGGCCCTGCGGTCGGTGCGCTGCTCGGCTGCGTGACGGCCACCGTCGTCGTCCTCGGTCGCATTCCGGCAATCGTGGGAACGCTCGGCTTGCTTGGCGTCTACCGCACCGCCGTCTTTGTCCTTCTCGGCGGGCAGTGGCTCTCCGGCCTGCCCTCGAGCCTCACCAATCTTCTGGCAACCACCGTACTCGGCATTCCAGTCCCAGCCATCGTCATTGCCATCGCCTATCTGGTCGTCTGGCTGGCGTTGCGGCGAACCCCCTACGGGCCGCACCTGCTGGCGATCGGCAATTCCGAGGAAAAGGCCCGGCTGTCCGGAATCCCCGTGGTCAAGGTACGCTTCATGACCTTCGTCATCAGTGGCGTCCTGACTGGCATTGCCGCCACGTTTTACGTCGCCACCTACCGCAATGTGGAGATGACGATCGGCAGCACGCTGGCGCTCGATGCGATCGCCGCGGTCATTCTCGGCGGCACGAGCATATTGGGCGGCAGATGCAGCTTGATCGGCACGGTCTTCGGCGTACTGCTTCTGAGAATTCTCCAGAATGGATTGCTCCTGATCGGCGTCCCCTCGCTTTGGCAGCCTGTGGTTACCGGCGTTCTCATCATCGGCGTGCTTGGCTTCGAAGCTGTCTCCAACCGGCTGCCGCTTGCCCAATTCCTGCGAGCCCGCGCATGAACAGGATCCGGAACCTGCAGGGCCCCGCCCTCACTTTGGCTCTGCTGTGCGGCCTCTGGCTGGTCGTTATTGTCGGCCTGCTGGCGCTCAAGCCCTCGGTCTTCAATCTTGGCACCGTCACCACGATTTTGCAATTTTCGACGATCCTGGCCCTGGTCGGCCTTGGACAGGCGCTGGTCGTCCTGGCCGGGGGCGCGGGCATCGACCTGTCCGTTGGCGGCGCCGTTTCGCTCTCGGCGATCGTTGCCATGCTTTCCCTGAAGCTGGGGTTGCCGCCCCTTCTGTTGCCGGTCGTCTGCATCCTGGCTGGCGCTGTGCTCGGTGCCTTGAACGGATGGCTGGTGAACGAGCTCGCCCTTCTCCCCTTCATCGCGACGCTGGGAACATTCTTCGTCTATTCCGGCCTCGCGCTTGCGGTCACCGGCGGCGCGGCGCAGTCCGGCGTGCCCGCCTGGCTGCTCGTTTGGGGGCGCGGTGCGATTATGGGCATCCCCGTGCCTTTCCTCACGCTCGCCGTCCCCTGCTTCGCGCTTGCCGGTCTCGTGTTGCTCTCGACGGCCTGGGGGCGCTGGATCTATGCCATGGGCTTCAACGAGCGCTCGGCCAAACTGGTCGGCATTCCGGTCGATCGCGTACGCTTCATTCTCTACGTGCTGAGCGGCGCACTGGCCGGTGCTGCCGGCCTCGTCTCTCTCGCCTGGCTCGGCAGCGGCAGGCCCAATATCGGCCAGAACCTCGAACTGGAATCGCTGACCGCGGCCATGCTGGGAGGCATCGTCATCACCGGCGGACGCGGTGGCGTCGGCGGCGTGTTCGCGGCCGTCCTGCTGCTGGTCACGCTGAAGACCGGCCTTCTGCAATTGAACATCAACACGGTCTGGCAGGTGGGGATTGTCGGCGCCCTTCTGGTTTTCGTCCTTCTCGCCGACCGACTTTCCCAACGTTGGAGATAACAATGCCTTCCATGGAAGAGACCATCGCCGCGCGCGTCGAGGCAGCCGCCGAGCGCATCGTTAAGACGCTGAGCGATCTCGTCGCCTTCCCTTCGATCGTGAAATCGAATCCGAAGGAGGCCGGCCCCGGCGAGCGGGATTGCCAGCTCTACCTGCAAAAGCGCCTTGAGGCACTCGGCTTCTCGACCGATCTCTGGGATCCAGACGGCCCGGCACTCTACGAAAAATACAAGCGACGTGCCGGCGCCAACAAGGGCAGGACGTTCGAGGGCCGGCCCAATCTCGGCGGCGTTTTGAAAGGCACCGGCGGCGGGCGGTCCATCATGCTGACCGGCCATATCGACGTCGTGCCGCCGGGTGCCGCCGGGCACTGGACCACCGATCCCTTCCAGCCTGTCCTGAAAGATGGATTCCTGCACGGTCGCGGCACGGTCGACATGAAGGGCGGCGTCGCTTGCATGCTGATGGCGGTCGAAATCCTGAAGGAACTCGACGTTTCCCTCTCCGGCGACGTCGTCTTCACCACCGTCGTCGACGAGGAAATCGGCGGCATGGGGTCGCTCGCCATGGTTGATCGCGGCTTTCGCGCCGACGCCGGCATCATGACGGAACCGACGGCGAACAGGATCGCACCGCTTTGTCACGGCATTCTGTGGGGCAAGATCATCATCGACGGCATAGGCGGCCATGCCGAACTGACGCCGAACGCCTGGTATTCGAGCGGCCCGGTCGACGCCGTCCAGCTTTGCCGGCAGATCCTCGACGGCATCGACATCCTCAACCGGCGATGGATGTTCGATCCCAGGAAGAACCACCCGCTGATGGACCTGCCCAACCAGATCATCGTCACCCAGATCAATGCCGGCGAACATCCATCCTCCATGGCAGGACGCGGCGAGATCATCATCGACGCACAGTATCTGCCGAGCGAGCATGACGAGTTCAGGCTGGGCGGCAATGTCAAACGCGAAATCGAAGAGCACATCGCCAATGTCTGCCAGGCGGATCCTTATCTGCGAAAGCACCCTGCCCGTGTCGAATGGATCCTCGATGCCGATTGCGCCGAGATCCCGTCGGACAACCCCTTTGTCGGCCTGTTCCAGGAGGCCGTCAAAGCAGCCGACCTGTCGCCGGCCCTGAGCGGCTTCGGCGCACACAGCGACATCGGCCTGCCGACCGGCCTGGGCAACACCCCGACCGTCAACTTCGGTCCTGGCGATCCGGCGCAGGCGCATCAGCCGAACGAGCGCGTTTCGGTGCGCGATCTCGTCGACTGCACGAAGGCCATCGCCTTAGCGGTGGAGAAATGGTGCCGATAGTTTTTAGCTGACTGCGAGCGGCAGGAAGTTTGCGGAAGACGTCCGGGAGGAGCGGCGAGAGCAATTCCAGGAAAAGTGTGTACGGTTTTCCCGGGAAAAGCGCGTAGCGCTTTCCCTATGGAATTGCGCAAAAACAAAGAGATAGAGCGGTTCGCCGTTTCCATGAAACGGTGAACCGCTCTAAGAGGCCGCCCGTCAGCCACCAAACCTCGGCTCGGGAACTCCGGTCACGCCAAGGCCGGTGATGGCGAACAGGCTGCCGCGCAGCACGCCATCGCCGGGAAAACGCGGCAGCGGCGGCTTGGCCATCGAGGTGACGTAGAGCGTGTCGAGCTTCGGTCCGCCGAACATGGCGCTGGTGATCTTCTTCACCGGCATGTCGATGATACGGTCTATGCTGCCGTCCGGCGCGTAGCGCACCAGGCGGCCGTCATAGACCAGCGCATTCCACAGACAGCCTTCGGCATCGACGGTCGAGCCGTCGGCGGCACCACCGCGGCTGGTATCGACGCGAACGAAGGTGCGGCGGTTGCTGGCCGTACCGGTCTCGATGTCGTAATCATAGGCCCAGATCTCGCCGGTCCAGGTGTCGGCGAAATAGAAGGTGCGGTCGTCGGGGCTCCAGCATGGACCGTTGGAGCAGATGATGCCGGAATCGATCCTGGTGACGGAGAAATCCGGATCGAGCCTGTAAAGGCCGCCGGAGGGCCCCTCTTCCATCGTGTCCATCGAGCCGGCGAAGAAGCGGCCGCGCCGGTCGACCTTGCCGTCGTTGAGACGGTTCATCGGCTTGTCCGGCTCCGGATCGTGGATCAGCGTCACCTCGCCGGTGGCGAAATCGAGCAGATGGAAACCGCGCTGCAACGAGACGACAGCGCCGCTGCCATCCTTGCGCAGCGCCATCGAGCCGATTTTCATCGGCACGTCCCAGCAGCGGATCTCGCGCCCGTCGGCGGTCGCGCGGAAGACGCGCCCGTCGAAACTGTCGATCCAGTAGAGGCGCTCCTGCTCGACGTCCCAGAGCGGTCCCTCGCCCAGCGTGGTCTTTACGTCCACCACGACTTCGATCTTCATGCCGTCCTCCTCTTTGTTGGCTCGCGCAGCGATTGGCCGCGTCAAAAAGCGACCTTGTCGCCGCCTTTCAGTGACAGGATCTCGCGCGCCTCGTCCGGCGTCGCCACCTCCATGCCGAGCCCTTCGATGATCTTGCGTGCCAGCACGACCTGTTCGGCATTCGACTTGGCAAGCTTGCCCCTGCCGGCCCACAGGCTGTCCTCCAGCCCGACCCGGATATTGCCGCCGAGGGCCGCCGACTGCGCGGCGATGCGCAACTGGCTGGCGCCGGCGCCGAGCACCGACCAGCGGAACTGGTCCCCGAACAGCCGGTCCGCTGTGCGCTTCATATGCGCGACATCCTCCGGATGCGTGCCGATGCCGCCCAGCAGGCCGAACACCGACTGCACGAAGAAGGGCGGTTTCACCAGCCCACGGTCTGCGAAGTGGGAGAGATTGTAGAGATGCGCGATGTCATAGCACTCGAACTCGAACCGCGTGCCGTTGTCGTAGCAAGTCGCGAGAATGTACTCAATGTCCTTGAACGAGTTGCGGAAGACGAGGTCGCGCGTCGCTTCCAGATGCGGCTTTTCCCAGTCGAACTTGAAGGTCTCGTATTTGTCGGCGAGGTGATAGAGCCCGAAATTGATCGAGCCCATATTGAGCGAGGCTACCTCCGGCTTGAACTGGGCGGCCGGGCGCACCCGCTCCTCGACCTTCATGTAGGGGCTGCCGCCGGTGGTGATGTTGATGGCGGCGTTGGTGCCTTGCTTGACGCGCGGCAGGAAACGGGCAAAGGCCTCCGGCGTCTGGTCGGGCTTGCCGGTCTCCGGATCGCGGGCATGCAGATGCAGGATCGCGGCGCCGGCTTCCGCGGCGGCGATCGCCTCCGAGGCGATCTGGTCCGGCGTGATCGGCAAATAGGGCGACATGGTCGGCGTGTGGATCGCCCCCGTCACCGCGCAGGTGATGATGACCTTGCCCCTGGCCGCCGTGGCGCCGGGCTTGCGGCTGGTTTCTTTCATTGTCCGAACTCCTGATCCGATTTCTTCTTGTGCGCCGCCAGCGCCATCAGCCGGCGATCGCGCCATACCTGCCGATCGCCCAGTTTCTCCCTGGGCAAGCGCCTGCTACGCTCGGCCTCGACGGTTTCCATCACCTCGCCCGCCCAGTCGACGCGACGCAGCATCTGCGGGAAAATATTGGAATAGATGCCCTGGTAGCGCTCGGCATAGTCGCGCACGCCGCCCGGCGCGTTGAGATCGATGGTCTCGAAGGGCCCCATGAACGACCAGCGCAGCGCCAGCCCGTCGCGGATGCCGATATCGACGTCCTCGACGCTGGCATAGCCGTCGGCGACAAGCCGGAAAGCTTCCTCGAGCAGCGCCCCTTGCAGCCGGTTCATGATGAAGCCGTCGAGCTCGCGCTTCATCACCAGCGGCGCGTGGCCGGCATCGAGGAGGAAGGCGCGCGTCCTTTCGAGCGTCTCGGCGGACGTCCACGGCGCCGGCACCACCTCCGCCGCCGGAATGAGGTAGGGCGGGTTGATCGGATGCACGACCAGGCAGCGGTGCCGCCCCGGGAGATGATCGGTGAATTTCGACGGCAGCAGCGCCGAGGTGGAGCTGGCGATCACCGCCTGCGGATCAGAGAGGGAATCGATCCGCGAAAACACCTCGCGCTTCACTTCGAGATTTTCCGGTGTGTTCTCCTGGATATGCACGGCGCCGGCCAGAGCCGCGTCCAAGTCTCCCATGACGACGATGCGCTCGAGCACCGCGTGCGCGGTCTGTCCGCGCAGCAGATCATTCGAAGCGAGATCGCCGAGCACACCTTCTATGTAGTCTCGCGCGCCGCCTGCCGCGACCGGCGACTGGTCCCACATGCGCACATCATGGCCGGCGCGCGCGAAGCTGATCGCCCATGCCCGTCCGATGAACCCGCTTCCGACAATTGCAACCCTGGCCATGGCTTGCTCCTCAAAGCGTTTCGACGTTGCCGTCGACGCCGAGCGACTGGCCTGAAATGTTGATGCCCGCGTCGGACAGCAGGAATGCGACCATCGAAGCCACGTCGTACGGGCTGGTCATGCGGCGCAACGAGATGTTCTGCAAATAGCGTTCGGTCATCTCCTGATGGCTGATGCCGACCTGTTTGGCGCGTGCCGAGATAACGCTCTCGATGCGCGGCCCCTCTATGATGCCCGGCAGGATGGCGTTGACCCTGATCCCGTGCGGCCCAAGCTCCTTGGCAAGGCTCTGCGTGAAGCCGATGACGCCGAATTTGGCCGCCGAATAGGGCGTGCGGAACGCATAGCCGTGGCGGCCGGCCGCCGACGACATCGAGACGATCGAACCGCCGCCGGCCCCCTTGATGAGCGGCACGGCGCGCCGTGCGCACAGGAACTGGCCGGTCAGGCCGATGTCGAGACAGCGCCTCCAGTCGGCCGGATCGATTTCGTCGACGCCGCCGGTCGGCCCGGCGATGCCGGCATTGTTGATCAGTGCGTCGAGGCCGCCGAGTTTCTCCTCCACCGCCTCGAACAGCCGGTCGACATCGTCGTCGCGCGACACGTCGGCCTTGACCGCTGCGACGAGCGCCATCTTCTTGGGGGCGGCCGCCAGGGCTTCGTCGGACACATCGCAGACGACGATGCGCGCACCGAGCCGCGACAGCGTTTCGGCAATGGCGAAGCCAATGCCGCCGGCGCCCGCCGTGACCAGGACACGTTGCCCTTTGAGCCCCGCCAGGAATTCGTCGGGCGATTTGGGTGCGCTCGTGCTCATGATTCCATTCCCTTCATTGTATGCGTCTTTCGCGCAGCGCCATGACGGCGCCGAGCACCACCAGCCCGAACAGGATCGCCCGTGTGGCGTAGGGCAGCGTCGTGCCGGCCAGAAGCATCTGCAGCGCCGTCAAAAGCAGCACGCCGCCGAGCATGCCGAGATAGTGGCCGCGCCCGCCGGTGATCAGCGCACCGCCGACCACGACAACGGCGATGGATGGCAGGAGATAGTCGTCACCCATGCCAAGGCTGGCCTGGCCTGAAAAGCCGGTTAGCATGACGCCGACGATCGCCGCACACAATGCCGACAGCATGTAGACGAAAATCAGCGTCCGTCCGACGGCGATGCCCGAGAGCTGGGCCGCGCGCAGGCTGTTGCCGATGCCGTAGACCTTGCGGCCGAAGGCGGTACGGCCGAGCAGCAGCACCGCAAAGACCACGAAGACGATCATGAATGGCACGACCGGCGTCACCACCCATATCTTGCCGGTCATGAACCAGCGCAGCATCGGCGAGGAGAAGCCGGCCGGCGTGCCTTGCGAATAGAGAAGCGCGAAACCTTGCAGGATGCCGTTGGTGGCGAGCGTCATGACGATCGGCGAGATGCCGAGGAAAACGATGCCAATGCCGTTCGCCAATCCGATAAGACAGGCGATGGCGAGCACCACAGGCAGCGCATAGGCGAGTGCCGCGTCCGATCCGTTGACCATGCCGGCAAGGAGGATGCCCGACAGGCCGATGGTCCACGGCACCGACAAGTCGAGCCCGCCGGTGAGAATGACGCTGCCCTGCCCGAGCGCAAGCACGGCAAGGAAACTCGACAGCACGAACAGCGAGTTCCAGTAGGTGGGATTGAAGATGGCCCGGCCGAGCCAGATCTGGGTGACGATCATGACGACGGCCAGGCAGACATAGGCCGGCAGCGCGTAGCGCAGCGCCTCGGCATTGCGCACGCGAAAGCCGGGCGCCTGTCCTGGAATGGGCGTTTTGTGAGCGATGCGCAATCTGCGGTCGGTGGGATCGAGTTGCGACGGCAGCATGCCGGCACGCCAGGCGGCGAGCCGCGCGCGCAAGGCGCGGATTTGGTAGGCGAGGACGGAGCCATGCGACAGCGAGCCCGCGAGCACGGCAAGGATCAGGATGGTGCCCTCGGCAATGGTCGAATAATAGGCCGAGACGTTGAGCACGAGCAGGACGTTGACGACCATCATCAGGATATAGGCGCCGAAGACGGTGCCGAACGGACCACCCTGCCCGCCGCCGAGCCGCGTGCCGCCGACCACGACGGCGGCGAATATCGACAACAGCAGCGGATTGCCGACCAGCGGATCGCCGCTGCCGGTCTGGGCGCTGATGAACACGCCGGCAAGCCCGTAGCAGCCGCCGGCGATGACATAGACGAGGAAGCGCACGAGAGCGACGCGCACGCCGACCGCGGCCGCAGCGTCTGGATCGCTGCCGACCGCGTAAAGCGCCGTGCCGAACCGCGTGCCTTTCAGCCAGAACCATGCCAGCAGGACCATGCCGATGACGACCAGCGGCATGGGCAACCAGCCCGGGATCGCATCGCCGAGATAGAAAGAACCGAGATCGGGCGAGACGAAGCCGCCGGGCTTGTCCATGACCAGCAGTGTGATGCCTTGCAAGATGAACATGGTCGACAGCGTGACGACGATGGGCTGCATGCGCAGCACCGCGATGAAGAAGCCGTTGAACGCCCCGACGAGCATGCCGACGCCAATGCCGGCCATCGTCCACAGCCAGACGCTCGTTCCGGTCGCCATCGGATCCATCGACGTGGCCAGCACCACATTGACCAGCGAAACCACGGCGCCCGCCGACAGATCGAAACCGCCGGACAGAATGACGATGGTCTGGCCCATCGCCGCCAGCGCCGAGGTGGCGCCGCCGCTCGACAGGAACGAAATGTCGAAATAGGTGAGCCGCCCGGCGCTGATCAGGTCGACGACGACGAGCAGCACTGCAAAGACGATCGCCGCGATGATGGCGCCGCGATGCCGCGCCAGGAGGCGCACCAGGGATCCGGCCTGTCCGGTTGCCGTCGAACCGACCGCGCTCACTGTGCTGCCTCCAGCATATTGCCGCCATGTCCCAGCGCCGGACGCATGATCGCGCTCTCGGTGATCTCGTCGCCGGCGAGCTCGGCCACCAGCCGTCCGTCATAGAGAACGAGCACGCGGTCGCATTGATGGACGAGTTCGGGAATTTCGGTCGAATGCAGCAGGATCGAGCCGCCCGCCGCCACATAGTTGCGCATCATCACGTAGAGCTCATGCTTGGTGCCCACATCGATGCCACGGGTCGGGTCGAAGAGCAGCAGGATGCGGCTTTCGGCGACCAGCCACTTGGCGATGGCGATCTTCTGCTGGTTGCCGCCGGAAAAGGCGCCTGCCCTTGTCCACAGCGCTCGGTTGTCCACCTCGACCGTCGAGAAGGCCGCCTGCACGGCGCGTGCTTCCTCCTCCTCGCGGATCAAGCCGAGCCGGGTGAAGCGGCCGACCACCGGCAGCGATGCATTCTGCCGGCCCGACAATTTCAGGAACAGGCCTTCGGTCTTGCGATCCTCCGGCACCAGCCCGATCGCCATGTTGGGCCTCAGCGCATCGGCCGGCGAGCCGAGCCACACTTTGCGGCCGTCGACCATGACGTGGCCGCGTTCGATCTCGGCCATGCCGAAGCAGGCGAGGAACAGGTCTAGCTGGCCCATACCCTGAAGTCCGGCGATGCCGAGGATTTCGCCCCTGCGCAAATCGAAACTGGCGCCGTCGAGTTTTCTGCCCGCCTTGAGGTCGCGCACGCCGAGCACCGGCGGACCGAAGACGGCCGCGCCCTCGGGCTTTGGCGGAAAGGTCTGCGCGAGGGCGCGGCCGATGATCTTCTCGATCACATCCTCATCCGAGATGTCGGCCACCGGTGCGGTGATGATGTGGCGGCCATTCCGAAGGATGGTCAAGGTATCGCAGAAGGCCCGCACCTCACGCATGCGGTGGGTGATGAACACGACCGTCGTTCCGGCGGCCTTGAGCCGCGCGATGATTGTTCCCAGCCATTCGACGTCGCCGCCCGAAAGCGTCGAGGTCGGCTCGTCCAGCAGCAGGATGCGCGGCTTGCGGTAGACGGCGCGCGCGATCTCGATCTTCTGGCGGACCGCGAGATCGAGCGTCGCAACCTCGGCGTCGAGATCGACCGAAAAACCGAGATCGGCAATGTGCCGGCCGACTGCCTTGCGCGCGGCCGACCGCCTGATCAATCCGGTCGGGCCGGATGGCGCATAGGGCAGCAGCATATTGTCGAGAACGCTGAGGTCGCGGACCAGCGTCATCTCCTGGAACGCCGTCTGCACCCCGCGGTCGTGCGCGGCGCGCGGCGAACCGAGCGCGGCCGGCGCGCCAAGGATGCTGATTTGGCCCTGATCGGGCCGCACCAGTCCCGATAGGAGCTTGACCAGCGTCGACTTGCCGGCGCCGTTCTCACCCAGCAAAGCGTGCACGCTGCCAGGCGAGATCGCGAAGGAGACGTCGTCAAGCGCGACCGTGGCGCCAAACGCCTTGCGTATGCCGTCAACGGCAATAGCCGGCACATGCGTTGTTGAAGTCATCATTCCCGGTTCCGGCATGCCATGCTTGCGGGCGCGTGGAGCCCACAGTGCCCCACGCGCACGGATTGCTGAAGCCTACTCCTCGGGCTGGCCGACGAGCGCCGCGTTGAGACCGATCTCGGGCGTCTGGTCGGAGAAGATCGACGCGAACCAGCCTGGGTTGGAAACCAGCGACGGCTTGAAGGTGTTGCATCCGGCCTTCATTTCCGCCCAGGTGCCCTCGTTGCAAAGCTTGATCGTCTCGTTGGTGACGATCGGCAGCGGCAGGATGGTCGCTTTCGGCACATCCTTGCCCTCGAGCGCCTCGATGGCGAGCTTCAAGGCGAGCGCGCCGGAATAAGGCGGCGAGGCATAGGAGATGCGCGGCGCGCCGAGCGGCGCGTAGGGAGAAGCAGCGCCCTCGACCTCCGTGCCTTCCGGCAGCATCTGGATGCGGCCGCCATTGGAGCCTTCGCCGGCGCAAGGCAAAAGCGCGCCGGCTTTCCTGCCTGCCTCGAGCTGCATCGAATTGGCGGTGAAGCAGCCCACCTGCATCCACAGCCCGTTAATGTCGTCCCAGCTGCGCGTGGCGAGAATCTTGGAAAGCTCGGTGCGTGCCACGGCCTGGCTCCACATGCCGACCGCCTCGCCGACGATCTTGATGTCGGGATATTTGGCGAAGACCGCCTTGGCGGCCTTGGTGCGCAGGTCATCGACCGAAGTGCCGGGAACGCCGGTCACGGCGATGATGTTGCCCTTGCCGTTGAGCTTCTGGGCCAGCCATTCGGCTGTCACCCTGCCAGCCTCCTCCTGGTCGATATGGACATTGTAAGCGCATGGCTCGGTGATCTCGGCGTCGTAGGCGAAGACCTTGACCCCCTTCTCGCAAGCGTTCTTGACGACCTGGTTCAGCGCCGTCGGCGAGATCGGATAGATCACGATCGCCTCCGCTCCCGCCTGCACCATGGCGTTGATCTGCTGGATCTGGCGCTGCGCGTTCGGTCCGGCCACCTGGACCTGCAGGTCGATCTTGTCGACCATGCTCTTGTGCGCGGCCATCGCCTTGACCATGTTCGCCGCCTCGGCCTGCCAGTCATTGCCGATGAAGCTCATGCTGAGAAAAATCTTGTGTTTTTCAGCGGCCTCGGCCGCGGAGATGCCAAAAGCACAGGCAGCCATGCCGGCCAGCAGCGCAAGCCGCCGGGCTTTCAATCCGATACCCATTATGAAACTCCTCCCGATCCGAACGATCGGATGCCTCCCAAGGGCACGAGACGTGACCTTGCCATCCGATATCGCAACCGTATCACCATTTGATCAAAGATCAATGATGAAATATCCTCATGACAAGGCGACGGCCGGGGCGCTTGACGCCGCAGCCGGAAGCCTGCATTCCGGATAGGGTTATGGCGCAGCTTGCGCGGGAAGGTTGAGGGGAGATGGCTGGAGCGGCGTTCAGGAAGCCGGGTGTTGAGATCGCGCCCCTGTCCAAGGAGACCTTGCAGGACAGGGTCTATCGCCATGTCACCGAATTGATCCTCGACGGCAGCATCGTGCCGGGCGAGATGGTAACGGTGCAAAGCCTTGCCGATGCTTTCGGCGTCAGTCCGATGCCGGTCAGGGAGGCCCTGCGGCGGCTGACCGCCGCCAACGCGCTGATGGTGGTTTCAGGCCGCTCGATCGGCATTCCCGCACTCAGCCGCACACGCCTCGTCGATCTGAGAAACGTCCGCTTCGAGATCGAAGCGATCGCCGCCGCATGGGCGGCCGAGCGTATGGACGACCAAGCTATCGCCCGGCTGCGCCAGCATCTGGACGCGCTCGAACAGGCCAATGCGGCGGGAGACGTCAAGTCCTATCTGCGCGCCAACTACGCCTTTCATTTCTCCATCTACCGGGCGGCCGGCTCCGAGAACATTCTCAACATCATCGAGAACTTGTGGCTGCAGATCAGTCCTTATTTCAACATGCTGCACGATTCCGGAAACTATTCGACCGCCAATGCGCACCATCAGGAGATGTTCGCTGCGTTGCGCGACCGGGATGCGGAAGCGGTCAAGGCCGCGGTCCGCGCCGACATCGACGCCGCCTTCGACGTTCTGGTCGGCCTGCTGAAATAGCACAAACGAAACTTCGTCGGCGCGAAGATCGAAATCCGGGCTGCCGGCCGGGCTTGGCACACCCCACCGTCGACTTCGCCCAAACGATCCGGCGCAGGCGCATCAGCCGGACGAACGCGTCCCCGTGTGTGATGGACGGCTCCTCTCGAAGGGTTGGCGCAGGCAAGGCGGGATTTTTCCCGTCAAGACAGTCGGCTCTAGAATTGCGACCCCAAATCAAGCTATGATGCACTTGGCATTTCCGGAGACGGCTTCGCGCCCCTGGAATGCCGGGAGGAACGGGACATGGCCTTCGCGCTTGTACTCGTTTTAATAGTTGTGGGCTCGGTGCTGTTCCACCTCCTGAGCCCATGGTGGTGGACGCCGATTGCCTCGAACTGGGACTATATCGACAACACCATCATCATAACTTTCTGGATCACCGGCGTCGTCTTTGCCGCCGTGGTTTTGTTCATGGCCTATTGCGTCTTCCGCTTCCGTCATCGGGAAGGCAATCAGGCGGCGTATGAACCGGAGAACAGGCGGCTCGAATCCTGGCTGACGGTTGTCACCGCGGTCGGCGTAACGGCTTTGCTGGTTCCCGGCCTGTTCGTCTGGAACCGGTTCGTCAACGTTCCGAGCGACGCAACCGTGGTCGAAGTTGTCGGCCAGCAATGGCAATGGAGTTTCCGCCTGCCCGGCAAGGACGGCAAGCTCGGCACGTCCGACACCCGCGGCGTCACCGCTGACAATCCGTTGGGCGTGATCACCAGCGATTCCAATGGCCAGGACGATGTCGTGGTCGAAGCGGCCGATCTGCATCTGCCGGTTGGCAAGCCGGTCAAGATGTTGCTTCGCTCGATCGACGTGCTGCATGATTTCTATGTGCCGGAATTCCGCGCCAAAATGGACATGATCCCGGGCTCGGTCACCTACTTCTGGTTCACCCCAACGAAAACCGGAACCTTCCAGGTCCTGTGCGCTGAACTCTGCGGCCAAGGACATCCGATGATGCACGGTGTGGTGATGGTCGATACGCAGGAGGATTACCTGGCGTGGCTTGGCCAGCAACAGACGTTTGCGCAATTGTCGGCGCCCCAGCAGACGGGCTCGGCAAGCCAGGCGTCGGGTCCAACGACGGTGTCAAGTTCGAGGATTGCAGCAAAGCTCGAAACCGTCGGGTCTCGCTAAAAAGGACACGGAGGTGTTCCTATGGTCGATATTACCCCTGCAGATGCCATCCCGCCGGCCGAAGTCGCGGAAGTCGAACTGTATCATCCGCACAGTTGGTGGACGAAATACGTCTTCTCGCAGGACGCCAAGGTCATTGCCATCCAGTATTCGGCGACGGCAACGGGAATTGGCCTGGTCGCCCTGGTGCTGTCCTGGCTGATGCGGCTGCAACTCGGCTTTCCCGGCACCTTCGACTTCATCACGCCTGAAGCCTACTACCAGTTCATCACCATGCACGGCATGATCATGGTGATCTATCTGCTCACGGCACTCTTCCTCGGCGGTTTCGGCAACTACCTGATCCCATTGATGGTGGGGGCTCGCGACATGGTCTTTCCCTATGTCAACATGCTGAGCTACTGGATCTACCTGCTTGCCGTGCTGGTTTTGGTGTCGAGCTTCTTTGCGCCTGGCGGACCGACGGGGGCCGGCTGGACGCTGTACCCGCCGCAGGCAATCATGACCGGCACACCGGGGGGCCAGGACTGGGGCATCATCCTGATGCTCGTCTCACTGATCCTGTTCATCATCGGCTTCACCATGGGCGGGCTGAACTATGTCGTGACGGTGTTGCAGGGCCGCACGCGCGGCATGACGCTGATGCGTCTGCCGCTGACTGTCTGGGGCATCTTTACCGCGACCGTCATGGCTCTGCTCGCCTTCCCGGCGCTATTCGTCGCCTGTGTGATGATGCTGCTTGATCGGACGCTCGGCACCAGCTTCTTCATGCCGGCGATCGTCGAAATGGGCGAGCAATTACAGCATAATGGCGGCAGCCCGATCCTGTTTCAGCATCTGTTCTGGTTCTTCGGCCATCCCGAAGTCTACATCGTGGCCCTTCCGGCCTTCGGCATCGTGTCGGACCTGATCAGCACCCATGCGCGCAAGAACATCTTTGGCTATCGCATGATGGTCTGGGCCATCGTCGGCATCGGTGCGCTGAGCTTCGTCGTCTGGGCGCACCACATGTATGTCAGCGGCATGCATCCCTATTTCGGTTTCTTCTTCGCCACCACGACATTGATCATCGCGGTTCCGACCGCCATCAAGGTCTACAATTGGGTGCTGACGTTGTGGCGCGGCGACATCCACCTCACCATACCGATGCTATTTGCCCTGGCTTTCATCGTCACCTTCGTCAATGGCGGGTTGACCGGGCTGTTCCTTGGCAATGTCGTGGTCGACGTCCCGCTGTCGGACACGATGTTCGTCGTTGCCCATTTCCATATGGTCATGGGGGTCGCGCCGATCATCGTGATCTTCGGTGCGATCTACCACTGGTATCCGAAGGTCACCGGCCGGATGCTGAACGAGGCGCTGGGCCGGTTCCATTTCTGGGTCACCTTCCTCGGCGCCTACCTGATTTTCTTTCCCATGCACTACCTCGGACTGATGGGCGTGCCCAGGCGTTACAATGAACTGACCGATATGACGGTGATGACAGAATCGGCCCACCATCTGAACTCGTTCATCAGCATCATGGCGTTCATCGTCGGCTTTGCCCAGATTGTGTTCCTGTTCAATCTGATCTGGAGCATCCGTCATGGCCGCGAGGCCGGCGGCAACCCGTGGCGGGCCACGACCCTCGAATGGCAGACGCCGCAAACACCACCGGCCCATGGCAATTTCGGCAAAGACCTACCGATCGTCTATCGCTGGGCCTATGACTACAGCGTACCGGGCGCCAAGGAGGACTTTATCCCGCAAAACGTACCGGGCTCCTTCGGTCCCTCCAAGGAGCCGGCATGAGCGTCATTCTGGTCTTCATGCTCGTGATCGCCGGTTTTGCCGGATGGTGGCTTTCTCACCAGCGGCTGATGACCAAGCCATGGCTCGAGCAAGGTATGGCCGGGGATTTTGTTGGTATGGAAGGATCGGCGCTACCGACCGCCAAGATCGGCCTCGGCGTCTTCCTGGCGGTCGTCGGCTGTCTGTTCGCGCTGATCACCAGCGCCTACTTCATGCGCATGGCGCTGTCGGACTGGCAGGCGCTGCCGCTGCCGCGGCTGCTCTGGTTCAACACCGGCATGCTGGTCCTCAGCAGCATTGCGCTGCAATGCGCCTCGCTCGCGGCGCGTAAGGGTCAAATGGACATGGTTAAGCTCGGCCTTGCCACCGCCGGGTTCACGGCGCTCTCCTTCCTGATTGGACAGTTTATGGCTTGGCGCGAGCTGTCTGCCGATGGCTACTTTCTGGCTTCCAATCCGGCCAACAGTTTCTTCTACCTGCTTACCGGAATGCATGGCCTGCACATACTGGGCGGACTGGTGGGCCTGGGCAGAACAACCGTCGGCGCTTGGAACGGGGCAAGGCCGGCGCGGCTTCGCCTCAGCGTCGAGCTGTGCGCCATGTATTGGCATTTCCTGCTTTTCGTCTGGCTTGCCATCTTCGCGCTTCTGGCCGGCTGGGCCGCGACTTTCATCGATATTTGCCGGGGGTTACTGACGTAGGAGGAACGGGCGGATGGCAGAGACACTCACGCATATCGCTCAGACAGAGCCGCGGCCCGCAGGCTGGCAAGGCATCGCCGCCGACTGGTCCTCGGATCAGCGGGCGTTCAAGAACGTGTCATGGGGCAAGGCCATGATGTGGATCTTCCTGCTCAGCGACACCTTCATCTTCGGCTGCTTTCTGCTCTCCTATATGACCGCGCGCATTTCGACACGCGTGCCGTGGCCCAATCCCAGCGAGGTCTTTGCGCTTCGTATCGGCGGCTCGGATATTCCGCTGATCCTTATTGCCATCATGACTTTCGTGCTGATCTCAAGCAGCGGAACCATGGCCATGGCGGTCAATTTCGGCTATCGCCGCGACCGCCGCAAAACGGCAATCCTGATGCTTCTGACCGCAGCACTCGGTGCGACCTTTGTCGGTATGCAAGCCTTCGAATGGACCAAGCTGATCACCGAAGGCGTGCGGCCCTGGGGCAATCCCTGGGGCGCTGCCCAGTTCGGGTCAACCTTTTTCATGATCACCGGCTTCCACGGCACGCATGTGACAATCGGGGTGATCTTCCTGATCATCGTGGCGCGAAAGGTGTGGCGTGGAGATTTTGACTTTGGGCGGCCCGGCTTCTTTACCAGCCGCAGGGGCCGCTACGAGAACGTCGAGATCATGGGACTCTACTGGCATTTCGTCGACCTGGTCTGGGTCTTCATTTTCGCGTTCTTCTATCTCTGGTGAGAGGCAGATATGGCTGAAGCAACCGCAAACGGCCTCGGGCAACACACGCTGCACGCTGCTCATGACGCGGCGACGACCGGCGCCCCCCCGGCAGAAGTTCATCAGGAGCACCCGATCAAGCTTTATCTGGTGGTCTGGGCATGGCTGTTCATTCTCAGCACCTGCTCCTATCTGATCGATTATTTCGGTCTGCACGGCTATCTCAGATGGTCGCTGATCCTGATCTTCATGATCCTCAAGGCAGGGCTCATCGTCGCCATTTTCATGCACATGGCCTGGGAACGGCTGGCGCTGACATACGCAATCATCCTGCCGCCCGTGCTGGTGTTGGTATTCGTGGCGATGATGGTCTTTGAAGCGGATTACACGCTTCTCACCCGGATGGCGTTTTTCGGGGCTGGGCCCTGACGCCAAATCGGAGTTCAGACCTTGTCGATGGCCGATCAGGATTCCGACGATGCTGCGGGCGGTCCGGTGCCGCCACCCTCGCCTTGAAACAATCGACGGTTGGGCCATCTTTATTCATACCGAAACGACGGAAGCGAAATGATTGCCGCGTTTTGACCTGCGTCGCGAACTCAGCAAGGGACGCCCAAAATAACAATCGCAAACAAACTGAAGGACTATATCGACCGGAAAGGGATTTCCTACGACACTGTCGCGCATCATCGCACGGCCACAAGCAGGCAGGCCGCTATAGCCGCGCACGTGCCCGGCAGCATAATGGCCAAATCGGTGCTCGTTCACCACGATCTGGGTTATGCGCTGGCCGTGGTCCCCAGCACACATAGGATCGAGCTCGGCGCGTTGCAGAAGGTCATGGACAAGAATCTTGGACTCGCCACCGAAGATGAAGCGGTTTCGCTCTTTGGCGATTGCGATACCGGCGCCATTCCGCCGATCGGCGCGGCCTACGATGTGCCGGTAGTCCTTGACGAAAGCCTTGGCGGTGCCGCCGATATCTATTTCGAGGGCGGCGATCACAGGACGCTGGTGCGTGTCAGCGGCAAGGATTTCCGTAACCTGACTATGGGCGCCCACCAGGCCCGCTTCAGCCATCCGGCTTACTGAAGCCGGAAAGGGCTCTGATCAACCTGCACGCACCGGTCCTTGCCGGCGCGGCAGGGAGTTCATCGAGGCGCCGGTCCGGCCGTCGGCGGCGGTTCCACGACCTTGCGGTAGACATGCCAGGTAGCGTGACCGAGGATCGGCAGCACGACCGCCAACCCCGCGAATACTGGCAGCGTGCCGATGATCAGGGCGACGGCGACAATCAGGCCCCATACCGCCATCACGATCGGGTTCGCCAGCACCACGCGCACCGAGGTGTGGATGGCTTCATAGGCGCCGACATCTCGCTCGAGCAACAACGGGAAGGCGACGACCGTCGTGCACAGCACGATCGCAGCGAAGACGAAGCCGATGGCGTGCCCCAGGATGATGAGCGTCCAGCCGCGTCCTGTGGCGAATATGTCATTGATGAAGCTGGATAAGGATTGCGGTGGGGCCGGGCCGAACAGGTGTTGGTAAAACGCCTGCGCAGTCAAAAGCCAGGCGATGAAGATTGCAAGCAGCATGATCGCAACCGCGGCGATGGCTGGCAGCGCCGGAGAATTCCTGACCTCGAAGGCGGCCCTCCATGAGGCGTCTAGCCCGGCTTCCCGTCGCCGGCTGATCTCATAGAGGCCGATTGCGGCGAATGGACCAATTAGCGCAAATCCGGACACGAGCGGAAACAACAATGGGAGCGTGTTATTGCCCGATGTCCAGACTGCAAGCACGACCCCTGCAAGCGGGTAGATCAGGCAGAGAAAAATGATGTGCGACGGTTTGACCATGAAATCGTCGACGCCGCGCCTGAGCGCATCGAAAAGGTCGGTGACACCGATCTTGCGAATTCTGGTGTGCTCCAGCGTCTCGCTGGCGCCTGCTATGACGTGAAAGCTTGCCATGACCATTCCTCCAGACAGGTCTGGTAAGGCCGCGGTTTCACGGTGCTGCCGTTCTGCATGACTGGCCACGCAAACCGCGACCTGCACCAGGATCAATATACTCTCATGCGAGCGACTTGTCGCGCTTTGTAAGAAGGTTGGGTAAGAAGGCCCGGCCGCCTGGCTAGCTCTGGACGCCTTTCTTCGATATTCTCCTCAAGTCGAAGGTGAAGGGTCATGGACGGAAGGACAGTTCTCATACTCGGCCTTGGCGTCGTTGTTCTGCTGCTGCTGGGTTTTTGCGCACTGCCGACGTAATGTTTTGCGCCGGCATCAATGGCCGGCTGATGCGATCGTACGCATTACAGTAGTGTCGGCAAGTAACGTTGCAAAGATCGCGAACAGATAGAAAATCGAATAAGAAAACAACGCCTTTGCTTGCTTCATCTCCTTGTCGGGGATGGTGAGCACCTTGCAGGCGCGCCAGACGAATCCCGCACCCAAGACGGTCGAGACAGTCCCGTAATATCCGCTCGCGAATCCAAAGGCCCAGGGAAGCACGCCGATTGGCGCCAGAACCAGCGAATAGGCCAAGATTTGCTTTCTGGTCGAGGGTTGGCCAGCCACGTTCGGCATCATGGGGATGCCCGCCGCGGCGTACTCTCCGACCTTGAACAGGGCTAGCGCCCAGAAATGCGGTGGTGTCCAGAGGAAAATGATCAGGAACAGAATGATGCTTTCAATGCCGATGGCGCCGGTGGCAGCAGCCCACCCGATCACCGGAGGAAGAGCGCCTGCCGCGCCACCTATGACGATGTTCTGCGGTGTCGAGCGTTTCAGCCAGATGGTATAGATGACGACGTAGAAGAAGATGGTGAATGCTAGCAGCGATGCGGCAAGCCACCCCACCAGCACGCCGAGCACCGTCACCGAAAGTGCGGAAAGCACCAGACCGAAGCCGAGGGCTTCGCCTGGCGCGACGCGGCCCGACGGGATTGGCCGCTTGGACGTGCGAGACATCAACGCATCTATGTCCGCGTCGTACCACATGTTGAGCGCCCCGGCCGCGCCTGCTCCCATCGCAATCGCACTGATGGCGATCACCGCGATGACCGGATTCGTCGGGCCAGGCGCCGTCATTAGGCCCACGAAAGCAGTGAATACGGCAAGCGCCATGACCCGCGGTTTTAAAAGCGCGAAGAAATCACCCGCCGTCGCTTCCGGAAGGCGGATGACGATATCCTTGAGGCGGCTTTCCCTAGTCGACATCTCAGACCGATGGAAGCAAGAAACCTAGGCCATGATCCCGAACCGAAGGCACGCGTGAGCGAAATTGAAACCCGGTTTTTGCTTACGCGGCCCCTTCGGGTTCGGACGAGATCACGGCGAACGAGAGGATAGACGCATGGCGGAGGAGAAAGTCACTTGGAGAACGTTTTCAAATAGGCGATGACGTTGGTCACGTCTGCATCGTTCTTGAGGCCGGGAAACGCCATCTTGGTGCCTTTGACCATAGCCTTGGGATCGTGAAGATAGGTCATCAGTGTTGGTTCGTCCCATTTGACGCCGGATTTGCCGGCCGCAATCATGGCGTCGGAATATTTGAAACCGGGATGCGTACCGGCAGTGCGGCCGATGACGCCGTGCAGCGATGGACCGATCTTGTTCTTGTCCTCGTCCGCAATGTGGCAGGCCTTGCATTTGGTGAAGACCTTCTCGCCAGCCGCAGTATCCTGAGCCTGCGATGGATTGGCGACGAAGGTTGCAACAAACACGACGGCGAAAAATGCGGCTAAGCGCATGACTTTTTCCTCCCTGATCGTCAAATGCGCCTGAGACGATCTGGTATAAGCCAGCATCGCCAGCGAAGCGCCTTGTACGGCAGAACAGATTGTCCACTTCTCCCATATGAAATTGCGGCCTCTATATACCACGGAATCTGGCCGGCAGGTAGAAGAGGTCGACCTACAAAGGTTTAGGTTGTCCGCAGCGGATCAAGGCATAGCAGTGTTGCAGCTGCCGGCGAGCTGGCTGACCGCTTCATCAAATCCGGTCAGATCGAAATCGGCGTGGCCCCGCCCCGACAGCAGCCCGAAGCGCCACGAAAGCTGGAGCCGGTTCGCGGCGGCAAGGCGCTTTATCCCGTCGGCGCCATCGCGCACCAGCATGCGGCCGCGCGGGCCGACCAACCAGCTCTCGTCGAACTTGTTGTCGCCGTCGACGGTGACCGACATGGTGATCTTGCGATTGGCCGAGACGGTGTCGTTCAATTGCAGCCATTCGGTCCAGCGCGGTTGGCTTTCCGGGCGGCAGGCGATGGTCAGGATCGGGCTATAGCTCAGGGCGCCACCGCCGGTGATCAGCTTGTTGGTGGCATGAACCGAAGCCGTGACGAGGCCGTCATCGTCCGTGCCGATGCGCCAGGTGCCGGCATCGGCCTGGGCGAAATCGCAGGCAAAGGCCAGGACGATCGCCAAGGCCACGACGCGTCGCGTTTCGAAGAATAGGCTCAACCGCCCCTCCAACAACCCTGTGGTTTGCAGCAAGAGCGCAGATAGTGATCAATGCTTGGTATCGACAATGGTCACCGTCCGCGAAACGGATTGGCTGTTGCAGTTTCGCAACGAAAAAGGCCGCCTCGAGGGGCGGCCTTCGTCAGTTCCATCAACTCGGGATTTACTCGGCGTCCTTGGCGGCCTTTTTCTTCGGCGCTGCCTTCTTCTTCGGCTCTTCCGCGTCATCGCTCTTCTTGTCTTCAGTCTTCTTCGACGCGGCCTTCTTCGCCGGCTTCGCCTTGGTCGCGGTCTCGGCTTCCTCGTCGTCGGCCATCAGCTCTTCCTTGCTGACCTTGACGTCGGTGACCGAGATCTGCCCGAGCAGGTGATCGACCACCTTCTCCTCGAACATCGGCGCGCGCAGCGCATTCAGCGCCTCGGGATTGTTGCGGTAGAACTCGAAGGCTTCCTGCTGCTGGTTGGCCGGGAAGCGACGAACCTGCTCGAACAGACCGCGCTGCAATTCCTCGTCCGACACGGTGACCCCGGCCTTCTCGCCGATCTCGGCCAGCACAAGACCAAGGCGCACGCGGCGCTCGGCGAGCCGCATATATTCGGCGCGCGCTTCTTCCTCGGTCGTCTCTTCATCGGCGAAGGTGCGGCCGGCCGCTTCCAGATCGCGGTTGACCTGCGCCCAGATGTTATTGAACTCGGCCTCGACAAGCCTCGAAGGCGCCTCGAACGAGTAAGCCGCGTCAAGCTGGTCGAGCAGCTGGCGCTTGACCTTCTGGCGCGTCATCGAGCCGAACTGGCTCTCGATCTGGCCACGCACCACATCGCGCAGGCGCTCCAGCGATTCCAGGCCGAGGTTCTTGGCGGTCTCATCGTTGATTTCGAGTTCGCCCGGCTTGGACACTTCTTTGACCGTGACGTCGAAAGTCGCTTCCTTGCCGGCCAGATGCGCCGCCTGGTAGTTTTCCGGGAAGGTCACGGTGACCTGCTTTTCATCGCCGGCCTTGGCGCCGATGAGCTGATCCTCGAAGCCCGGAATGAATTCCTTGGAGCCAAGCACCAGCGGCTGATCCGTGCCGGCGCCGCCGGCAAAGGCCTCGCCGTCGATCTTGCCGACATAGTCGATCGTGACGCGGTCGCCTTCGGCCGCCTTGCCGGTCTTCGGCTCGTAGCTGCGCGCCGATTCGGCGACGCGCTTGACCTGCTCGTCAATCTCCGCGTCAGGGACGTCGAACACCTGGCGCGTCACCTTGATGTCGGAAAAATCCTTGATCTCGATGGGCGGGATGATCTCGTAGTTAAGGCGGAATTCGAAGTCGGCGCCGCCGGCCAGGATCTTCTCGGCTTCCTTCTCATCCTCGGTCATGATGACTTCGGGCTGCATGGCGGCTTTTTCGCCGCGGCCCGAAATGATCGACCGGGTCGAATCGTTGAGGATCTCGTTGACCACTTCGGCCATGAACGACTTGCCATAGACCTTGCGCAGGTGCTGCACCGGCACCTTGCCGGGACGGAAGCCGTTGATGCGAACCTTGTTCCTGGCGTCCGTCAGCCGCGCCATCAGCTTGGCTTCCATGTCACCAGCCGGCACGGTGATCTTGATCTCGCGCTTGAGACCGGAATTGAGTGTTTCGGTGACCTGCATCGTAAAACCTTTGTTTTCACCAATGAGGCTGCCAAACGGCTCTCTGCCGTTCACAGCCTGCCGGTATAATCTTGCCGGGAATGGCTTTTGGTACGGAACCTGGCGATTTGACCTGAAATACGGCTCAAACTCTTCCAAACTGCGTTCCAAAATGTGAATAAGTCTTTGTTTTTCCTACTTCTTATCACATTTTGCAGAAGCGGATCGTCGCGTCCCGTCACATTCGACACGCCTTTTGTCACAGGCGAGGCCAATTTTCAACCATCTTCGCGTTTAGGCGAATAACCATCATTTCGGCCCTGACATTGACAGAATGATGGCTAATGGGATCGCCAGACCGTGCGGGCGTGACGGAATTGCCAGACCCTCAGGTCGCGGCTGGCGGCTGCCGCGATATTCAAAGGACGATGCGGTATTCCACCTCACTCCCAAGACCTCGACAAGGCCGCCGAGGCTCTGCTACAGCCCGCCCGAGGCGCGTGTGGTGGAACTGGTAGACACAGCAGGTTTAGGTCCTGCCGCCGCAAGGCTTGGGGGTTCGAGTCCCTTCACGCGCACCACTGCCGGCATGGCATCGGATAGTCCACTAGCGCACAGGCGCTGGCAGGAAATCAGGACACTGCCTAGGCGAGCTTCTTGATACGTCCCTTGTCGAGGCGGAAGATGCCATCGTTACCGCCTTGGCGCTGGAAATCATCCTGCAATTCGTCCCATGTGCCAAGATACTGACCGCAGTCGTCGCACCGGATGCCCGTCGAAGGTTCGGCATCGGCAGGAATCCGCAGCCTTATCGTGCCGCAAAAAGGACACTCCAACTGGTGATCCAAGTACCCGGTCGCCATGGGCTTTCCATCTTTCTGAATGCCACCGCCAGCGTCGAGAATATACCTACCACGCAACACAATCCAGTGGCGAGACGCTAGCGCCGTAAAGGACGCCCCTGAGGTCGATTAGACGTAAGCTTCCAAGGCTTGAGCCTTCGAGGCCGCACCGCCCTCCCCGTTCAAGCTATGGATGGCAGCCCACCCCTGCACACCTTAATATAGAGGCTCCTGAAACAGCGTCTTGTCGCCGTCCACCAGCGCCTTGATCTGGGCGGTGCCGTCGCTGGCCAGTGCAAGACGGATCCCGAACGGGCGTACCCGCATGTCGTTCTGAATTGCCATCCCCTCGCCTTCCGGCAGGTAGAACCGTTCGATGCCGTAATCCGGCGCGATCGTCAGTCCCTCGCCGCGAAGATCCCAGCCTCCGGCGACATGACCGCGAATGTCGGCCTCGTCGGCGCCGGTCGGTGTCGGCGCCGCGCCGAACCACGCGGCGCTCGGCGTCCAGTAGCCGTCGGCGTTCTTCTTCAGACGGACGACGATCGAGGTGTCGTCGCTGGAAAGTTTTCCGGCCGGGATGTTGGCGATCATCTTCACCGGTATGCGCGAGATGTCGTAGCCGAGGATGATATAGTCGCCGCGCAGCAGGTCGCGCGGATCGACAGGCTCGATCTTCAGCAGCACTTCCTTGCCGCTGCGCAGGATCGCCGCCCGTTCGGCGATGATCCAACCCAGGAAGCCGATCTGGACGAGCGCCAGCACCAGCGCCAAGATAACGAGCCTCTTTCCGGTCATCATGCCGTGGCTCCTCCGGTGGCCGGATCCTTCATGCGTTTCTCCACGCGGATGATGACGATCGCCAGGATGCCAAGCAGCACCGCCGCGGCAAGGAAGAAGCCGGCGGTGTCGAGCATCGACTGCAGGGTCACGACATAGATCATGGCGAGTTCGAAGGCGAAGCCGAGATAGGCAAGCCAGCGCAGGCCACGGCTCTCGCGCCCCGCGAGCACAATGGCGGCGACAATGCCGGCCAGCGCGACGACCGAAGCAATGGCGAAGCCTCTGTCGTAGCTGCTTTCGCCGGCCAGTTCGAACTGGATGATGGCCAGTCCGGTGAGGAAGCCAAGCAGAGCATGCAGCGGCAAGCGGCCGCCAAGCTGCACGATCCGGTCTACCGGTTCCGGCGCGAAGAGGGAAGCCACGAACAACAATACCGATACGATGACCAGCGGGATCGCCACAGGCAGCGTCTCGTGATCCACGGCGACCAGCACAAGATAGAAGAGCAGCGACAGGATGATCAGGTGCCGCGCCGCCTGGCTGCGGGTCCAGAACGAGACGGCAAACAGCACAGCCGCCATGACGAGGAAGAGATGCGGAAATTCGCTGCGATTGAAATAGTCGAACCCTTTCAGGAACAGCCAGGCGTCGGCGATGCCGACCGCGGCGACGGTCAGCGGGTTGGACCGCAGCGCCACCGCCGCCAATGCGGTGCCGGCGCCCCAGGCGATCAAGGCCGAGGCCTCGTCGCCCGACAGATGGTACATCTGGCCGATCAGCGCGATCGAACCGCCGAAAGCCGCCGCCGCCACGATCCACAACGCCTCGCCGATCGCCGCGTGGTCGCGGGTTTTCAGCACCGCACCGCCGACATAGCCGCCAAGGATGACGGCAAAGAGCGCGGCAACGCGCGCCAGCCGCGGGATGGCTTCCCAGTTGGCGGCAACGAAGATCAGGATGGCCGCGCCGAACAGCAGCGCCGCCATCATCGCCAGGATCGAACCGAAGCTCAACGACTGGCGCGCGTTGATCTCGACGTCGCGCCGCAATGCATCGGCCGTCGGGGCGTCGATCAGCCCGGCCTCAAGCCATCGCGCAATGTCCGACCTGACCCGTGTCGCGTAGCCCGCCATGCTTCCCCCTGCTGCTTGGTCGGTTTTTCAGCTGGAGCTGCCAAACCGTTGACGTCACGGCACTTTCTGATTCTGGCTTCTTTGTGTCAGGTCCGCGAAGGCCTGTTAATGTTGCATTGCACAATTTGCATTGCTGCCATGCAGCCATAGCGCTTTTAAATCGATATGGGCCCGCCTATTTATGGTTTGTACACAAACGGAATGATCCGCAAGAAAAGACGAAACGAGAAATACCATGAACCTGATCCGCAACTACCGCAACTGGCGCCGCTACCGGGACACCGTTTCCGAGCTGAGCCGCCTGAGCAACCGTGAACTGACCGACCTCGGCATCAGCCGCAGCGACATTCCTTACGTCGCTCGCAAGGCGGTCTAATCCTTCGGACCGCGAATGGTCCGAACCAGTTTTGAGAAGAGCATGACAATGAACCTGATCCGCAACTATCGTAACTGGCGCGTTTATCGCGAGACGGTTACCGAGCTGGGTCGCCTTTCCAACCGCCAGCTGCATGATCTCGGCATCGTCCGCGACGAAATCAAGATCATCGCCCGCCAGGCGATCTAACAACGGAATTTCGCCAGGGTCGACCTCCTCCCCGATCCTGACGAATACGGTCACCCCTTACCTCCTCCCAAGGGTTGACCACCAAAACGGCGCCCGCCGCACCTCCTCCCGCGGCGGGCGTTGTTTCCCGGGAGCAAAACGAATTTTGCTCCAGAGGCTTCGCCCCTCTTCGAAATGGCGAAAAGAATTTCGTCAAAGCCGACCTCCTCCCCGGCGATGACGGATAGGCCCGACCTTCACCTCCTCCCGAAGGTTGGCCACCCAAACGGCGCCCGCCGCACCTCCTCCCGCGGCGGGCGTTGTTTCCCCGGAGCAAAACGAATTTTGCTCCAGAGGCTTCGCCCCTTTTCAAACGGCGAAAGGAATTTCGTCAAAGCCGACCTCCTCCCCGGCGATGACGAATACGGTCGGCCTTCACCTCCTCCCGAGGGTCGACCCCCAAAACAACACCCGCCGGACCTCCTCCCCCGGCGGGTGTTGTTGTTTTCAGGGCAGCCTTCGCCTTCGCCGCCGCGGCATGTTCCAGGTGCGGCAATTGCAATCGTCCCGCCAAGCGATTATTCCGGCGCTCATGAGCAAAAAACCTATTCACATCATCGGCGGTGGCCTCGCCGGATCCGAAGCAGCATGGCAGGCAGCCCAAGCCGGCGTTCCCGTTGTGCTGCACGAAATGCGGCCCGTTCGCGGCACAGAGGCGCACAAGACCGACGGCTTGGCCGAACTCGTTTGCTCCAATTCTTTCCGCTCCGACGACGCCGAGAACAACGCCGTCGGTCTTTTGCATGCCGAAATGCGGCTGGCCGGCTCGCTGATCATGAGCGCCGGCGACGCCAACCAGGTGCCGGCCGGCGGGGCGCTGGCCGTGGACCGCGACGGATTTTCCGACGCGGTGACGGCCAGGATCGAGGCACATCCGCTGATCTCCATCCAGCGCGAGGAGGTACCCGGCTTGCCGCCGGTCGAATGGGATCAGGCCATCATCGCCACCGGCCCGCTGACCGCGCCCTCGCTCGCACAGTCGATTGCCGAAGCGACGGGCGCCGATGCGCTCGCCTTCTTCGATGCGATCGCGCCGATCATCCCTTTCGACACGATTGACATGGACACCTGCTGGTTCCAGTCCCGCTACGACAAGGTCGGGCCCGGCGGCACCGGCAAGGACTACATCAACTGTCCCTTGGACAAGGACCAGTATCTTGCCTTCGTGCAGGCACTGGTGGAGGGCCAGAAAACAGAATTCAAGCAATGGGAAGGCACGCCCTATTTCGACGGCTGCCTGCCGATCGAGATAATGGCCGAGCGTGGCGTCGAGACGCTGCGCTACGGGCCGATGAAGCCGATGGGCCTCACCAATGCGCACAATCCGACTGTCAAGGCCTACGCCGTCGTGCAACTGCGGCAGGACAATGCGCTGGGCACGCTCTACAACATGGTCGGCTTTCAGACCAAATTGAAGCATGCCGAGCAGGTGCGCATTTTCCGCACGATTCCTGGTCTGGAGAACGCCGAATTCGCCCGCCTCGGCGGCCTCCATCGCAACACCTACATCAACTCGCCGACCTTGCTCGACGCCTCGCTGCAGCTGAAGTCGCGCCCGGGCCTGCGTTTCGCCGGCCAGATCACCGGTTGCGAAGGCTATGTTGAAAGCGCCGCCATCGGCCTGCTCGCCGGCCGCTTCGCCGCTGCCGAGCGGCTCGGCCACGCGCCGTCGCTGCCGCCACTCACCACGGCGTTCGGAGCGCTGCTCAACCACATCACCGGCGGACACATCGTTTCAGACGACGAGCCGGGAAAGCGCTCTTTCCAGCCGATGAACGTCAATTTCGGCCTGTTCCCGCCTGTCGAGGCGGTGAAGATCGAAGGCAAACGCCTGCGCGGCAAGGACAAGACGGTCGCCAAGCGGCATGCGATCACGTCGCGTGCGCTGGGTGATTGCCGGCGATGGCTGGGACTGCCGGCGCAAGCTCAAGCGGCGGAATAGCCTTACTGACTGGCCTTGCCGCGGAAGTAGGATACTATCCCACTCGCCTAGTGGGAGTCACTGCATGGAAACAGCCGAGAAACTGTCCGTCACCGTCACGCCGGCCATGGCGCGCATGATCCGCGAAAAAGTCGAGGACGGTTCCTTCGGCTCGGCAAGCGAAGTCATTCGCGCCGCGCTCCGCGCTTTCCAGCGCGAAGAGGAAGAGCATGCCGAGCGCATGGCGTCGATCAGGGCGCGGGTAAAATCTTCGATTGAGGACACAAGGCCGAACCTTTCCGGAAAAGAGGTTCGCGAGCAGCTTAAGAAATTCGCTGAACAATATTCGAGCCGCATTGATGATTCGGCGGCTTGAGGTCGAGTATCGCGAAAGTGCCAAAGACGATCTTACCAACATTTTCAGATACATAGTTGAGTCGGGCGGAAGCCCCAACGCGGCGCTGAGATTCGTGCTTCGAATTGAAGACCATTGTCAAAACATCGGCAACGCACCTCGTGGCGGTCGCCTGCGCGACGACATCGTGCCGGGACTGCGAACCGTTCCGTTCGAGCACTCCGCCGTCATAGCCTATAATCGAGAGCGACATCATTCGCGTCGTCAACATCTTCTACAGTGGCCGCGACTACGAGACATTGATGCGAGATGGCGGATCGAGTGGCCTTTCCTAGAAAGGGCTACGAAATAACTACTCGGCCGGCTCGGCACGCGTCGGTCGCAGCCCGGGCTTCCCGGCCTCACCCGGATTTCGCCTGACATAGGCTGCTTTCAGGCTCTCGGAGGTTTCGCGCGAGCCGTCATGGCTCCAGCCGGGCGGCTTGATCAGGTAGTTCAGGCGGTCGCTCAGGGTCAGATCAGGTGCGAAGGCATCCCTGAACATGCCGATCCATTCGTGGAAAGCCACTTTCAGCGGATTGAAGGTGCCAAGATTTTTCACGATGCCGTAGCGCGGGCGGTCCTCTTCCAACTCTTCGACGAAGGTGGCGAACATGCGGTCCCAGATGATCAACGTGCCGGCGTAGTTGGCGTCAAGGTAGCGCGGATTGGTGGCGTGGTGGACGCGGTGGTGCGAGGGCGTGTTGAAGACGAATTCGAACCAGCCCCACATCTTGCCGATCGTCTCGGTGTGGATCCAGAACTGCCAGATAAGGTTGAAGCCGAAGGTGAAGGCAATCACCGCCGGATGGAAGCCGAGCAGCACCAGCGGCGCCTGCAGCACGAACATGAAGGTGAACAGGCCCGTCCAGCTCTGCCTGAGTGCCGTCGACAGATTGTAGTGCTGGCTGGAATGGTGGTTGACGTGCTCGGCCCACACCCAGCGCACCCGATGCGCGATGCGGTGGTAGATGTAGTAGCGCAAATCATCGAGCAGGAAGGCCGCCAGGAACACCCAGATCGACAGGCCGAGGTTGAAGAAACGGAACTGCCAGAGCCACAGCAGCGCCCAGTAGGAGACGACGCCGAGCAGCAGCCCGGCGACGACATTGCCGGTGCCCATCATCAGGCTGGTCAGCGTGTCGTGCGTCTCGAACGAGCCCTTGGCCCGGCCGGTGCGCACCAGCCACAGCTCGATCAGGATGGCGGCAACGAAGAACGGGATGGCGAGCTGGGTAACCTGCGGGAAATTGTAGTCGCCCATCACGCGGCCTCCTTGGTCGAACTAGGATGCTGCGGCTGAAGAACTCTTAGCACAGCGTGCGCGTCGGCAGCGTTAGCGAAGGTGAAGTGACCGCCTTTCCAGGTGAAATCGGCAAGGCGCAGCACAATCGTGCCGACATCATCTTCGCTGCGTGCCAATACATCGCGCGGCGTGACGATCCGCGTCAGGAAACGATCTCCAATGGCATGGACGATGCCAAGGCGCCCTCGCCCGAGTTCCAGGAACGCGGTTCGGCCATCGGATGTGAGGTGGATGGCGGCCGCCGGTTCATCCGGAAAATCCTCGGCAAAACGCTCTCGCGCCTGCTCTGCATCGGCCAGTCTGGCCTTGCGGCTGCCGCCGGTGAAATGAACGGCGGCGACCGACAACGCGATGCCGAATACGACGATCACGACCAGCACGGGCAGGCTCATGGACAGGCATCTCCTCCAGCCGGCCTGTTGTCTTGGCAACAGTTCCGGTTGAGCGATCCCTTAACACAATTGACGTTTACGTCAAACTGCTGGCCAGCCCACCATGGCGCGACGCAGCATGAGCCAGTGGCGGCGCATGGTCGAGAGTCGCACCGTGCCGTCGAGCGGCGAACCGCGTTCCATTTTCGTCAGGTAGGCTCGCGACAGGACCAGCGGCAGAAAGGCCGGGCGCAGTGAAGCCGGCAAATCCGATGCGCCTTTCTCGAAGACCGAGAGATGCTCCCGCGCCAGCGCGATCATGGCGGCGACGGCGCGCTGCGCACCTGGTCCACCATCGTCGGTGACGAATTCCTCCGGAGACGAACCCGCCGCGGCCAGGATATCGGCCGGAACAAAACACTGTCCGCGACTGCGGTGCAGCGGCAGCAGGAGCAACAGTCCCGTAATCGCCTGCGCGCAACCGGCCCTACCGGCCAGTTCGGCGAAACGTGGCGCCACTCCTGGATCCAGCACCATTGCCGCCAGTTGAATAAGCGCGGCTGCCGTTTCGCCGCAATAGCCTTCGAGATCGGTTCGCGACGGCATCGGGTCGTCATAGAGGTCGAAGATCCGGGCCTCGAGCATATTCTCGAATGCCTGTTTCGGCAGGCCGTACCTGGAAATCGTGGCCTTCAGCACATCCGCGATCGGATGGCCCGTCTCGGACCCTTCGGCTGCGATGACATCGCGCCACCATTGCAACCGCACCTCGCCCGGCAAGGCCTCGCGGATGCGATCCCGAATGCCCGCGATTTCGGCATTGAAGGCGTAGAGCGAAAACAGCGCTTCGCGCTTGTCCGTCGGCGCGTAGAGCGCGCTGAGATAGCGGTCATGGTCGGCGGCGCGCACGGCGCCCATGACGATTTCGCCCTTTTGGTCCACGTCAGTCAACGGCGATCAGCGCGGCGGCTACCGCGCGATCCTCTGCGAGCAGGACATTATATGTCCGCACCGCTGCACCGGTCGCCATCGGGTCGGCGGCTATGCCCGCGGTCTTCAAGGCGGCGCGAAGCCCCGCCGGCAAGGGTCGTAAATCCTTGCCCGTGCCGACCAGCAGGATTTCGATCTTCTCGGCCTGGGCCAGCAGCCGTTCGAAATCCGCCACCGTCAGCGCAGATGGGTCCGCCGGCTCCCAGCCATGGATACCCGACGGCAGGCACAGAAGCGAACCGCGATGCGACATGTCGGCGAAGCGGAAGCCGCCATTGCCATACGCCTCGATAGGGGCGCGGCCGGGGAAATGCGCCTCGCGGATGACGATACCTTTGGCCATCCCTGCCGATCCGCCCTTCGGGTCGCGCGTCAGGTCGCGACCGCCTTGCCGCCGCCGACCGGCTTTTCCTCGTCCGAACTCGTGGCCTGCGGCCGCAGCTTGAATAGGATCAGCAGCGGCGCGGCGATGAAGATCGACGAATAGGTGCCGAAGATGACGCCGAACAGCATTGCCATCGTGAACGAGCGGATCACCTCGCCGCCGAACAGCACCAGTGCCAGGAGCGCCAGGATCGTCGTCACCGAGGTCAGCGTCGTTCGCGACAGCGTCTCGTTGATGGCGTTGTTGAGGAGCTGCGGCAGCGGCATCTTCTTGTATTTCCTGAGATCCTCGCGAACGCGGTCATAGACCACGATCGTGTCGTTCAGCGAGTAGCCGATGATGGTCAGGATCGCCGCCAGCGACGATTGGTTGAACTCCAGCCCGGTTATAACGAAGAAGCCTATGGTCATGACCACGTCATGGACCGTCGCCACGATGGCGCCGACCGCGAACTGCCATTCGAAGCGGAACCAGACATAGATCAGGATACCCACCAGCGCGACCAGCATGGCGATCGTGCCTTGCTTGGCCAGTTCTCCTGACACGGTCGGTCCCACCACCTCGACGCGGCGGAAATCGTAATTGTCCTGCAACTCGCCACGAACCTTGTCGATGACGGTCTGCTCGGCATTCTCGCCGCCGTCCTGCGTGCCGACACGGATCAGCACGTCATTCGGCTCGCCGAACTGCTGCACCTGCACTTCGCCGATATTCAGTTCCGAGAGCCTGGCTCTGATGTCGGCAAGATCGGCATTGCCGCTCTTGGACTTCACCTCGATCAGCGATCCGCCCTTGAAATCGATGCCGTAATTGATGTCGACGGTCATGAACAGCACCACCGACAGGACCGACAGCAGGCTCGACAGCGCGAAGGTCCAGCGGCGGATGCCCATGAACGGGATCTTCGTGCCGGGCGGAATGAAGGTTACCGGCGCCCGCGGCAATTCCTTCGGGCGCGCGCGGCGCAGCCAAATGGACACCAGCAGCCGGGTAAAGGTGAAAGCGGTGAACACCGTGGTCAGGATGCCGATGGCGTAGGTGATGGCAAAGCCCTTCACCGGCCCCGTTCCGAGATAGAACAGCACCACGGTCGCGATCAGCGAGGTGACGTTGGAATCGACGATCGTCGCCAGCGCCTTCGAGAAGCCGGTGTCGATCGCCTGGATCACCGAGCGTCCGGCGCGCCGCTCCTCGCGGATGCGCTCATAAATCAGCACGTTGGAATCGACGGCCATGCCGATGGTCAGCACGATACCGGCAATGCCTGGCAAGGTCAGTGTCGCGCCAAGCAGCGATAGCAGTCCGACGATCATCGCCACGTGCACCGCCAGCGCGATGTTGGCGAGGAAGCCGAGGAAGCCGTAGGCGACGAACATGAAGGCGACGACAAGGATAGAGCCGATGATGCCGGCGACCTTGCCGGCATGGATCGAATCCTGGCCGAGGCCCGGACCCACCGTGCGCTCCTCGATCACGGTCAGCTTTGCCGGCAGCGCGCCTGCGCGCAGCAGGACCGCGAGGTCATTGGCGCTCTCGGCCGTGAAATTGCCTGAGATCTGGCCGCTGCCGCCCAGGATCGGCTCGCGGATCTGCGGCGCCGAAATCACCTGGTTGTCGAGGATGATGGCGAACAGCTTGCCGACATTCTGCGATGTCGCCTGCCCGAACCGTGTCGCGCCGCGCGAGTTGAAGGTGAAGGAAACCACCGGCTCGTTGGTCTGCGAGTTGTAGGTTGCGGTCGCTTTGGAGAGGTCTTCGCCGGAAACGATGACGCGGTTTTCGATCAGGTAGGGAACCGGCGGATCGTCCTGCGAATAGAGGATCGATGAACCGGCCGGCGGACGGCCCTTCAGCGCATCCTGCACCGGCATAGACTGGTCCACCATCTGGAAGGTCAGCTTGGCGGTCTGGCCGATGATTTCCTTCAGCCTTTGCGGGTCCTGCAAACCGGGCACCTGCACCAGGATGCGGTCATCGCCCTGCCGCTGCACGATCGGTTCGGTGGTGCCGAGTTCATTGACGCGGCGTTCGACGACTTCGATCGACTGTGCCAACGCAGCCGAGGTGCGATATTTTATGCCGGCGTCGGTGACGGTGAATTTGAGCAGGCCGGGCTCGGAATCATCCAGCGCCATCTCCTGGACGGACCCGCCGGTGAACAGGCTTGCGGCGACCGGATCGGTCAGCGGCTTCAGTGCCGTCTTGGCCGCATCGAGCTGGTTCGGGTCCTGTATGCGGACCTGTACGGTCCTGCCCGTGCCCGCCAGGCCGGTATAGCCGATCTTGGCCTCGCGCAGCAGCGTCCTGATCTCGTCACGCGTCGTCTCCAGCTGCGCCTTGACCAGATCGTTCTGATCCATCTGGAGCAGGATGTGCGAGCCGCCCTGCAGGTCGAGGCCGAGCGTCATCTGCCGCTTGGGCACCCAGCTCGGAAGCTGCGCCAGCGTGCTTGCGGGAATGAGATTGGGCGCGGCGAGGACCACTGTGGCGGCCACGGCCAGCCAGATCAGGATCATCTTGAAGCGCGAGAAATAAAGCATCAGTTCTTATCCGTTCAGGCGTACAAGCGGCAGCATTCCGCCATCGGTTCGGTTCGCGGGCCCGTTTCTCATTCTGAGCACGGCCGGCCCTATCGTGCTTCTTCAGCGATTGTCAATCTTGCCGGCAATGGGCCGGTTCGCAACAGCATGGCGATGGTGTTGGCTTCCCGGACCGTGAAATTGCCCGAGACTTGACCGTAACCACCATCGATGGGCTCGCGAATGACAGGTGCTGAAATCACGTGGTCATCCAGGATCACAGCCAATGGCTTGCCCACATTTTGCGTTGTAACCTGTTTGAACCGTGCCGCGCCTTTGGCGCCAAACCGGAACACGACAACCGGTTCGTCATTTTGCTGCCCACTGTAAGTTGGGCGGGCGTCGAGCACGTCCTTATCCGAGAGGATGACCCGATTCTCGACCAGGTAAGGAACCGGCGGATCGTCCTGCGTATACACCACCAGCGAGCCAACAGGCGGGGAACCGCTGATCGCATCGTTCACCGGCATCGAAAGGTCAACCAAATGGAAGCTCAGGCGACCAGGCCGGGTGAGAATTTTTTCCAGCGTTTGCCGATCGGCGATGTCTGACGTCTGAACAAGTATGCCGTCTTGGTCCGCTGGTTGGGCCACCGTGCCGGCGACACGCAGATCTTGGAGACGATTTTTGATGACCTTAATCGACTGAGAAATCGCGTTAGAGGTCTGATACTTCAAACCCGCATCCGTCAGCGTGAATTTGAGCAAGCCGGCTTTGGAATCCAGCGTCATTTCCTGAACGCGGCTGTCCGGGGCAACATCCGTTACCGTCTTGAGCGCTGTCTTTGCCGCCTCAAGCTGAGCCGGATTCGTGATGCGCACCTGCAAGGTCCTGCCCGACACAGCAAGCCCCGTGTAGCCGATCCTGGCCTCCATCAGAAGCGCCCGGACATCGCCACGCGCAATCTTCAGCCGGCCGTCGATCACATCCGCCACCACCAGATGGAGCAGGAGATGCGAACCGTCTTGCCCTGCTCGAACGACTGCCGGACTGTCGGCAGGCCGCTCGGGCCGCATGGCATGCGGACTGGCGGCGAAAAGGTTGGACGTGTCGAAGACGGTCATCGTGGCTACGGCAAGCCACGTCAGCATCATCTTCAGGCGCCAAAAATGAGACATATGCCGTCGCTTGTCAGGGCCCCGTCCGCGGATCGCTCCGCCTGGAATTTGGTTATTTCTTGGCGTTCTGGTTCGCTACCGGCTCGCCCTTGACGCGCACGTCGGCGATCGTCGAGCGCAACGCCGTCACCTTCGTGCCGCCACCGAGGTCGATCTCGAGCTCATGGTCGTCGATCACCTTGGTCACCTTGCCGACGAAGCCGCCGCCGGTGACGACCGTGTCGCCGCGGCGCACGGCCGCCAGCATCTCGCCGCGCTTCTTCAGCTGCGTGCGCTGCGGCCGGATGATGAGAAAATACATGATCACGAAGATCAGGACGAACGGCAAAATGCTGATGAACATGTCGGGAGAAGCCCCAATGCCTTGGGCATATGCCGGTGTCACGAACATCGAGGTACTCCTGAATTTTGAAAACAGCCGCCAAACGGTTCAGTGGATTTGGCAGCCCCGCGAAATTTGGCCGGAATATAGTCGGTAAAGTTGCCAATGCAACTGCGTGGCCGGGCAAATCGGCTGCTTTTCCGGCCTGTTCACCCGTGTTAGAGCATGACCGCGAAAAGCGCGAGCGGGTTTTCGCAAAAGATCGCGCTGTAACAAACGGTTGCAGCGAGTTTCGAAACCGTCGGGATCGAACCCGGCCACACCTTCCCTCGCGGAACCAGAGCAAAAGACCTGAGATGACCGATACCAGCATCGACGCATTGAACCAGAAACTCGACCGCCTGATCGAGGCGGTCAGCCGCCTCGCCCCGCCGCCTGTGCCCGAAACCGACCTTGGCGGAGCCGATTGCTTCGTCTGGCAGGCGGATCCGGGTTACCTGGAGCCGGTGCGCAAGGTGAACCGCGTCGACATCGGCCTGATCCGCGGCGTCGACCGTGTGCGCGACATCCTCGTCGACAACACAGAACGCTTCGCCTTCGGCTATGCCGCCAACAACGTGCTTTTGTGGGGCGCGCGCGGCATGGGCAAATCGTCGCTGGTCAAGGCCGTGCATGCAGCAATCAACGCCTCGCCGAAACTCGACCGCCCGCTCAAGCTGATAGAGATCCATCGCGAGGACATCGATACGCTGCCGAAGCTGATGACGCTGCTGAAAGCCGCGCCTTACCGCTTCATCCTGTTTTGCGACGACCTCTCCTTCGACCATGACGATACCTCCTACAAATCGTTGAAGGCAGCACTCGAAGGCGGCGTCGAAGGCCGCCCGGCCAATGTCATTTTCTACGCCACGTCGAACCGCCGCCATCTTCTGCCGCGAGACATGATCGACAATGAGCGCTCCACCGCCATCAATCCGTCCGAGGCGGTCGAGGAGAAGGTTTCGCTCTCCGATCGCTTCGGCTTGTGGCTCGGCTTCCACAAATGTTCGCAGGACGAATATCTCGAAATGGTCAACGGCTACGCCAGCCATCATGGGCTCGACATCGACCCCGGGCAGTTGCGCGCCGAGGCGCTGGAATGGGCGACGACACGCGGCAGCCGCTCGGGCCGCGTCGCCTGGCAGTTCACGCAGGACCTCGCAGGCCGGCTCGGCAAGCCGTTGAAGGATTAGGCGCGGCTCACCGAGTGACGGCAGGAGCCGGCCACAAAAGTTTCGTGGCCGACCCGTCCGGGGACGCCGGTTTCTATATCGTGTTCATTCCCGCACAGGCTTTATGCTTCCCAGAACCATGGGAATATCGGTTTGTATCCCGAGTGTATCGGTCGCCCAGGCCTGCATTTCTGGTGAAGCATCACCTGATTTCAGGATGGAAATGGCCAGCTCGGACATGTCTGTGGGCGGCTTGGTATTGATCACCGCATAGGAGAAATAGCCGGCCAAAGCGGCACTTGCGATCGAAATGACCGGCGCAACGATTAAAGCAGTTGCTCGTACATGCGATTGCCAGCGATGCGTTGGGCTGGCGGACGGAAGTTCATCCTCTTCGACAGATTCAATCATTCCACTCTCCTTGCAGAGCGTCGAGAATGACTTTCCTCTACATTAGTTAAAATGCAGATAAACCATTTTCGATAACGCGAGTCGCAATACGGCTCTTGCGCCGATCCCCGCCAAGGGAGCGACTGCGGCACCGGAGACGTGGTGCGCACGACGGTTCCGGGCGCTGCTCAGGCGCCCGCCAATGGCAAACGTCTAGACTCCCAAAAGCTATTTGGCGTGATGTGTCCCCGCGCCATTAGCGCGGTTGAGGGCTGCTCTTTGGTTCAGCATGTCACTCAAAATTTGATCCTGGTTAGACATGCATGAAAACAACGACGTGCATCCAGCAACCAACTGAAAAAGCCCGCTCCTTGCGGGGCGGGCTGAGCCGGCGGGCCGGACTGGAGGTCAGGCGGCCCGCAAATCGCTTTTTTTATTCTATTCGAAATAGCCCCGACTATTCGAGATAGCCGGAGGGATCGACCGGGGCCGAGTTCTTGCGCACTTCGAAATGCAGCTTCGGCGAGTCCGTCGTGCCGCTCATGCCCGACAGCGCGATCTCCTGGCCGCGCTTGACCTTCTGGCCGCGCTGGACCTCGATCGAGCTGGCGTGACCGTAGACGGTGACCAGGCCATTCTCGTGCCGCACCAGCACCGTATTGCCGAATTCCTTGAGGCCGTCGCCGGCATAGATGACGACGCCATTCTCGGCCGCCTTGACCGGCGTGCCTGCCGGCACGGCGATGTCGACGCCGTCCTTGCCGGAACCGAAGCCGGAAATGACGCGGCCGCGCACCGGCCAGCGCATCTTGCCTATGCCGGTGGCGTCCGGCGCCACAGCGTCGTCATCCTCGGCCTGCTGGATGACCTTGGCGTCTTTCTTCGGCGGCGTGTAGGAAGCCAGCGTTTGCGACGGCGTCGTCTTGGCCGTCGGCTGCGTCGTGGCTGTCGTCACCGGGTCTACCGCCGCAGGCTTTGCGGCGGCCACCGTGGCCGTTCCGCCGGCCGGCACCTTCAGCGTCTGGCCGATCTTCAGCAAGCCGTCCTGCATGCCGTTTGCCTGCTTGATGGCGACAACGCCGACACCGGTCTTCCTGGCGATCGAGGAAAGCGTATCGCCCGACTGCACCGTATAGGCACCGGCGCCGGCCTTGGGCGCGGCGGCGGCAATTTGCGGCGCGGGCTTGTTGTCCTTGGGCTTGTTCGCCGCGGCCGAAGCATCGACCTGCGCGGCCGGCTTGCCCTCCTTGAGCTTCGGCTGCTGCGGCAGCACGGCGACCTTTTCCGGCGCGGTGGCCGGCAAGTCGCGCTTGCCGTTGGCTGGCTTGGCGTCGGCAACCCTGGGCTCGGCCTTGCTGGAATAGGCGTAGGCCGGAATGATGATCTTCTGGCCGGTCTTCAGCCCCTTGGTCGCGCTCAGCGCGTTGACCTTCATGATCACGTCGGCCGGCACCTTGTAGTGCTGCGCCAGCCCGGAGATCGTTTCACCGTCCCTGACGACGATTTCGGTGGCATGCGCCGTGCCGGCTGCCTTGGCGTCGGGCTGGGCATCCTTGAAGGGCTTGGCCGCGGGAGCAACCGTGCCGGTCGCCGTCCGGTCGACATGCGGTGCCGGGCGCACCAGAGCGGGCGCCGATGCAACACGCACCGGATTGGCGGCGGGTGCCAGCGCGGGAGCGGGCTGCGCCTGGGCGACCGGTGGCGGCAGCGGCCGCGTCGACACCGGTTCGAGGCTGGAGCGGCTGACCGACTGCGTGTGGCTGCCATCGAGCGGCGCGGCCGCGACATCCCCCGGATAGGGCTGCTGCACGGCATCCTGCTTGTTGATGATGGCGCGCTGATTGTTTGTCGAGGAGGTGAAGACGTCGTCGACGCCGTTGAACCGCGACACTTGCGAGCTGCACCCAGCCGCGGCACCCGCGATCATGAGAACAGCGCAGCCCCGCGCCAAATTGCGACTGTTTGCCTTCAAAACACTGAGTTGCATCGCACTAACCCGCACAAACTCTGCACCAACTGGACAGGATTAAAGCGCGTTAATGTTACTGGTCGGTTAACCCCTTAGAATCAGACGCAAAATTTCTTAAAATATTTGAGGCCGCCCAGACTGCCCATATAGAGGCACGCGCAGCCGCCGTTGCAGGCCGGCTGACATGGACAATCCCTAGATAACGGCCGCCAGGCTGCGCAATACCGGCTGCAGGCGCACGAGGCCGATATCCTCGCGCTCGAAACGGCTGCCGACCTTGGTGAGCTTGGCCAGCACCTGCTCGCCCTCCTCCGGTCCGATCGGCGCGATCACGATGCCGCCGCTCGACAACTGGTCGAGCAGGAAACGCGGCAGGCTGTCGAAGGCGGCCCAGGCGACGATCCGGTCGAACGGGCCTTCTGCGGCCAAACCGGAGGAACCATCCACCTGGCGCGCGATGACGTTGCCGATGCCGAGCGCCTCGAAGCGCTGCCGCGCCTGTTCGACCAGCGTCTTGTAGCGGTCGATGGTGACAACCCGGCCTGACAGGCGCGACATCACCGCTGCCGTATAACCGGAGCCGGTACCGATCTCGAGCACGCGATTCCCGACTTCGATGGCGAGTGCGGCGATCACCGCCGCCTGCATGTCCGCGCCCTCGATCGCTTCGCCGCATTCGATCGGCAGCATGCGGTCCGACCAGGCGATGGAATGGAACTGGGCGGCCAGGAAGCCGCGCCGCGGCGTCGCCTCGAAAGCCGCGATCAGCGCTTTCGGCACGGTCCCCCTGCCGCGCAGGCGCAGCAGGAAGGCGGCAAATCCTTCTCGGTCATCGATTGGCAGGTTCATGCAAGGGCCTTGCTCAGCTGGTCACGTATCTCATGCGCTGTGAGGTCGAGTTGCAACGGCGTCACCGATACCAGGCGATTGCGCAGGGCAAAAAGGTCGGTGCCTTGCTTGCCCTCGACCGGCTCGCGGCCGAAGCGCAGCCAGTAGTACGGCAGCCCGCGCCCGTCGCGGCGTTCCTCGACCCACAGGCTGTGTACGAGCTTGCCCTGCGAGGTGACCACCGTGCCGGCGACCTCTTCAGGCAGGCAGTTCGGAAAATTGACGTTGAGCAGCACGCCGTCCGGCAGCGGCGTCGCGACGAGTTTCTTGAGCAGCGCCGGCGCCAGCGCCTCGGTGGTCTCGTAGGGAACGACGCGGTCCTCGCCGACAGTGCTGTAGCCCTGGCTGAGCGCGATCGAGCGTATGCCGAGCAACGCGCCCTCCATCGCGCCGGCGACGGTTCCCGAATAGGTGACGTCGTCAGCGATGTTGGCGCCGGAATTGATGCCCGACAGGATCAGGTCGGGCGCGCCGGGCAGGATCTTCTTCACGCCCATGATGACGCAGTCGGTCGGCGTGCCGCGCACGGCAAAGTGCTTCTCGCCGATTTTCCTCAGCCGCAGCGGCTCCGAGATCGACAGCGAGTGCGCATAGCCGGACTGGTCCTGCTCCGGCGCCACCACCCAGACATCGTCGGACAATGTGCGCGCGACGCGCTCGAGCGACGCCAGGCCCTCGGCATGAATGCCGTCGTCATTGGTCAGGAGAATACGCATTATTTCGATTCGATCTTTTCCAGCCCGCCCATGTAAGGCCGCAGCACTTCAGGAATGGTTACGCTGCCATCCTCGTTCTGGTAGTTTTCGATGACGGCGATAAGTGCGCGCCCGACAGCGGTGCCCGAGCCGTTCAGCGTATGGACGAAGCGGTTGCCCTTGCCGTCCTTGTCCTTGTAGCGAGCGTCCATGCGCCTGGCCTGGAAATCGCCGCAGACAGAGCAGGACGAGATCTCGCGATAGGCGTTCTGGCCGGGCAGCCACACCTCGATGTCATAGGTTTTTCGCGCGCCAAAACCCATGTCGCCGGTGCACAGCACCATGGTGCGGAACGGCAATTCGAGCCGCTTCAGCACTTCCTCGGCACACTCGGTCATCCGCTCATGCTCGGCGAGCGACGACTCCTGATCGGTGATCGACACCAACTCGACCTTGTAGAATTGGTGCTGGCGCAGCATGCCGCGCGTGTCGCGCCCTGCCGAGCCGGCCTCCGAGCGGAAGCACGGCGTCAGCGCCGTATAGCGCAGCGGCAGTTTCTCATGCGCGGTGATCTCCTCGCGCACGAGGTTGGTCAGCGGCACTTCGGCGGTGGGGATGAGGCCAAGCCTGCCGTCCCCATGCGGGGTGAAGAACAGATCCTCCTCGAATTTCGGCAGCTGGTTGGTGCCGAAAAGAACATCGTCCTTGACCATCAGCGGCGGGATGACTTCCTCATAGCCATGCTCGGTCGTGTGCAGGTCGAGCATGAACTGGCCGATGGCGCGTTCCATCCGCGCCAGCCCGCTCTTCAGCACGGTGAAGCGCGAGCCGGAAAGTTTCGCGGCGCGCTCGAAATCCATCATGCCGAGCGCTTCACCGATCTCGAAATGCTCCTTCACCCAGTTCGGGCGGGTAGGCACCTTGCCGACGATATGCTTGACCACGTTGTCATGTTCGTCCTTGCCGACCGGCACATCGTCGAACGGCACGTTGGGCAACACCGCCAGCGCGTCGTTCAGCGCCTTGTCGAGCTCGCGCTCGCGCGCCTCGCCGTTCTGGATGAAGGTTTTTATCTCGCCGACTTCGGCTTTCAGTTTTTCGGCAAGGGCGGCATCGCCCGAACGCATGGCATTGCCGATCTCTTTCGAGGCGGCGTTGCGGCGTTCCTGCTTGGTCTGCAGCTCGGTAACATGTTCGCGCCGCGCCTCGTCCCTGGCGATCAGGTCATCGACGGTGGACTGCGCTTCCTCGACCGACCAGGAGCGCTTGACCAGCGCCTCGACAAGGGCCTTCGGGTTGTCGCGAATCCATTTGATGTCAAGCATGGTCTGAAAGCTCCTGCGGTAGCTTGCCGCCAAAGCGCGCGGCGGTTTGCGCTACGATATGCTCAAGAATATAGCCTGAAACGCATCGTCGGTTTCGCGATGCGTTTCAGGCCAGAGGGGGTAAACCGCATCTCTGATCGATGCAAGATCGGGCTTGCTGACGGCAGGGGCCGCGAGCCCGCTTTCGAGTGGTGAGGGATAGCGCGACAGTCCAGAAATAAAAAACCCGCCTCGGCGGCAGGTCGTTGGCGCAAATCAGCACCATAACCGAATATGTACCATAGCGGCGGGCACCAAGTCAAGAAAAAATTCCTATCGGCACCGGGCCGCGCACCGATTCCGAGGCCGGCAGCCCGCAGGGGCGACGCGCCTGCCCTATGTGGAGGATGCGTCTGCCGGCTTTTCCGCCACCTCTTCCTCGGATTGCTGCTTCTCCCGCGCCAGGCGCTCGCGCTCCTGGCTGCGTTCAATCATCCGCGCCGACCAGATGGCGACCTCGTAGAGCAGGATGGTCGGGATGGCGAGGCCGATCTGGCTCATCGGGTCGGGCGGCGTCAGCACCGCCGCGACGACGAAGGCGATGACGATCGCCCATTTGCGCTTCTCGGCCAGCGCCTTGGATGACAGCATGCCGACGCGCGTCATCAGGCTGGTCACCACCGGCAGTTGGAATACCAGGCCGAAGGAGAAGATCAGCGTCATGATCAGGCTGAGATATTCCGACACCTTCGGCAGCAGCGAAATCTGCACCTGGTCGTTGGTGCCCGACTGCTGCATGGCGAGGAAAAACCACATCACCATCGGCGTGAAGAAGAAATAGACCAGCGAGGCGCCCATCAGGAACAGGATTGGCGACGCGATCAGGAACGGCAGGAAGGCGTTGCGTTCGTTCTTGTAGAGGCCGGGCGCGATGAACTTGTAGATCTGCGTGGCGATCAGCGGAAAGGCGATCACCATGCCGCCGAACATGGCGAGCTTGACCTGCGTGAAGAAGAATTCCTGCGGTGCGGTATAGATCAGCTCGACCTTGTGCGGGTCGAGCCCCGCCCATTGCGTCGCCCATTTGAATGGCACGACAAGTAGGTTGAACAGCTTCTTGGCGAAGAAAAAGCAGACCAGGAACGCGGCGAAGAAGCCGCCGAGCGACCAGATCAGCCGGCGGCGCAACTCGATGAGATGCTCCATCAGCGGCGCCGAGGATTTCTCGATCTCGTCCTTTTCCTTGTCCGAAACGCTCACTTGGCGGCTCCCGCCGTCTTTTTGGCCACTGACTTCTTCGCTGGAGCCGGTTTCGCCTCGGCCTTGGTCGTCGCCGCCTTGGCTGCTGCCGGTTTGGCAGCCTTTGACGCCGCCACGGGCTTCGCCGGCGCTTTGGGTGCTGGCGCGGGTTTGGCGGTCGCCGCTTTCGCAGGCGTGGAAGCTTTCGCGCCGCTCGCCGAAGCCTTGGCGGGCTTGGCCGCTTTCCCTGCCGCAGGTGTCTTTGGCGCCAGCTCTGTCGGCGCTGAGGACGCCACCACCGATTCATCGGTCATGACTGGGAAGATCGGCGCGGCCGGCGCGGTATCGGGTTCATTGGCCCCCGGCATGGTGGTCGCGCCGTTCTTCAACGGTTCGGCCGCCTGCGATACCGAGCCGGCGGGCGCTGCCGTATCGACGGCCGGCTTCGGCTTCATCGCCGCGTCGACGCCGGAACGCACATCGGCGGCCGCCTGCTCGAACGGATTGAGCTGTTTCCTGATCTCGGCAACCGGGCTGAGCCCCCTTAGCTCGTCGACCGATTTCTTGACGTCGTCGAGCTCCGCTTCCTTCAGCGCCTCGTTGAACTGCTTCTGGAAATCGGCCGCCATGGCACGCAGCTTCGCCGTCGTGCGGCCGAAGGTGCGCAGCATGTTGGGCAAATCCTTCGGCCCGACGACCACGATCATAACGATCGCGATCACCAGCATTTCGGTCCAGCCGACTTCAAACATGGCTATCCGTTCCGACTAATGCATGCCGCCCAAAAGTGCGAAGCGGTTCTGGGACAACGACACACACAAAAGCAACAACCCTTGGCTCAGCTCTTGCTGGCCTTTTCCTTCGCTGCCGAAACGGTTTCGTCGGCGCGATGTTCGACGGTACGCTTGTCGTCGGCAACGTCGTCGTCGGCCATGCCCTTCTTGAAGCTCTTGATACCCTTGGCCATGTCGCCCATCAGCTCGGGTATCTTGCCGCGGCCGAACACCAGAAGCACGATGACCAGCACGATCATCCAGTGCCAAATCGAAAATGAACCCATAGCAACTCTCTCTCGAATGGTTTCCCTGGCGATGATCTATGCGTTTTCGCGTTGGGATTCAAACACAACCGCGACAGAGTTTATGAAAGGGTGTCGGATGTCACGCATTTTCCGCAATGCGGTCCGCTACCAATCGGCGCATCTAGCCCGGGAAAGCCTCCAGGAACAGAGGCTTGCGGTCAATCTTCCGTGACGCGCGGCGTCAGCAGGCCGAGTTCCTCGAGATCGATATCCGTCAGCGGATCCTCGTCCTCGGTCAGTACATCCGGGTCCGCCGGCGGCTGCGGAATGGAGAAATTCGAAGGCATGCGGCCCGAAAGCAGGCCGGCACCCTTCAACTCCTCCATGCCGGGGAGATCGCGGATTTCCTCGAGCGCGAAATGGTCGAGGAAGGTTTCGGTGGTGCCATAGGTCACGGGACGGCCGGGCGTTTTGCGCCTGCCGCGCATGCGTACCCATTCCGTCTCCAAGAGCGTATCCAGCGTGCCCTTCGAGGTTTCGACGCCTCTGATGTCCTCGATCTCGGCGCGCGTCACCGGCTGGTGATAGGCGATGATCGCCAGCACTTCGAGCGCCGCGCGCGACAGCTTGCGCTGCTGGACGGTGTCGCGGCTCATCAGGAAGGCGAGATCGCCGGCGGTGCGAAACGCCCAGGCATCGCCGACCCGCACCAGGTTGACGCCGCGCCGCGCATAGATCTGCTGCAGCTCGGCCATCGCGAGCGCGATGTTGATGCCATCGGGAAGGCGCGCGGCCAACTGCTTTTCGCTGACGGGCTCGGCACTGGCGAAAACGATCGCCTCGGCCATGCGCACCGCCTCCGCCATATGCAGCCGCTCGGCGGGATTCTGCGCCGGATTCTGGGCCGGATTCTGAACCGAAGCCTGGTCGATCTCGCCCTCCTCCGGTTCGTTGTCCATCTTGAACGGGACAACCGAAGCGTTGGCGCGTTCGCTCATGATGCCACCTCGACTGCCTTGATTGCCGGTGCGCGGTGGTCGCGCAGATAGATCGGCGCGAACACCTCGTCCTGCCGCACATCCATCTTGCCCTCGCGCACGAGTTCCAGTGTCGCCGCGAACGAGCTGGCGATCGCGGTGCGCCGCTCTTCCGGGCTGGACAGATATCGGACGAGAAAACTGTCGAGCGCCGTCCAGTCCTGCAGCGAGCCGATCAGCCTTGTCAGGATATCGCGGGCGTCCTTGAGCGACCAGACGCCGCGCCTGGCGATCGTGACATTGGTGATTGCCTGCTTCTGGCGCTGCTGGGCATAGGCGGTGAGCAGATCGTAGAGCGACGCCGAATAGGCATTGCGCTTCTCGATGATGACCATTTCCGGCATGCCGCGCGCGAACACGTCGCGGCCGAGCCGGTTCCGGTTGACCAGCCGCGCCGATGCATCGCGCATGGCTTCCAGCCGCTTGAGCCGGAATTGCAGCACCGCCGCCAGTTCCTCGCCGCTTTCGCCTTCCTCGCCCGGCTGCTTCGGGATCAAAAGCTTCGATTTGAGGAAGGCGAGCCACGCCGCCATCACCAGATAGTCCGCGGCGAGCTCAAGTCTCAGTGCCCTCGCCGTCTCGACGAAGGCCAAATACTGCTCGGCCAGCGCCAGGATGGAAATGCGCGCGAGATCGACCTTCTGGTTGCGGGCAAGATGCAGCAGAAGATCGAGCGGGCCTTCGAATCCTGCGACGTCGACGACCAGCGACGGATCGCCGGTCAGCCGGGTATCATCGCTTTCGGCCCACAGGCGGTCCATCGGTGCGGCCTTCCCGGCCTTGCTTTCCAATGCTTCCGCCACGTCCCGTTCTTCCCTCTGTCAGGCCACCGCATCGAAATAGGTGGCGAATTCGGCGCGTATCTCGGTTTCTTCAGCCGCGTCGCGTTTTTCTATATAGGTCATTGCCCGGTTTGCGCGCTCAAGCGACTTGCCCTCAAGCCCTTTGGTTCGCGATGCGATGCCCGCCATCTCCTCGAAAACGCCGTTGCAGTGAAGGACCAGATCGCAGCCGGCCGCAAGGATCGAGGCCGCCTTTGTCGGGAAATCCCCAGAAAGTGCCTTCATCGAGGTGTCGTCGCTCATCAGCAGCCCATCGAAGCCGATCTCGCGGCGAATGATCTCGTCGATGACCTTGCCGGAGGTGGTTGCCGGGTTTTTCGGATCGATCGCGCTGTAGACGACATGCGCGGTCATGGCCATCGGCAGGTGGTTGAGTTCCCTGAACGGCGCAAAATCGTGCCGCTGCAGCTCGCCTATCGAAGCGTCGACGACAGGCAGTTCGAAATGCGTGTCCGCGAAAGCCCGGCCATGGCCGGGAATATGCTTCATGACCGGCAGCACGCCGCCAGACATCAGGCCTTCCGCCGCGGCGCGACCGAGTTCGATGACCGGGCGCGGCTCCTTGCCATAGGCGCGCGCGCCGATGACGTCGCTCGCCCCTTCGATCGGCACGTCGAGCACCGGCAGGCAATCCGCCGTGATGCCGTAGCGCAGAAGGTCGAAAGCGTGCAACCGCGCCATCAGCCAGGCGGCGCGGGCTCCGGCGTCATGGTCGTCGCGCCACAGCGCACCGAGCGCGCCGCCGGCTGGATAGTTCGGCGCCAGAGGCGGCCGCAGCCGCTGCACTCTGCCGCCCTCCTGGTCGATGAACACCAGCGCGTCCGGCCGTCCGATGCAGTCGCGCATCTCGGCGACCAGATCGCGGATCTGCTCGGTCTCGCTGATGTTGCGGGCAAACAGGATGAAGGCCCACGGGCATTCATTGCGATAGAAACTGATTTCTTCGCGGGTGAGCGATTTCCCGGCACAGCCGAGGATCATGGATTTTGATTCGGTCATGCCGACGAGTCTAGAATCTTCCGCGGCCAAAGGGAATCACGTCGAAAAGTGCAAAAAGAAAACGGCGCGGCGTTGAGGCCGCGCCGGTTTTCAAACTGCTCTCCTCCGACACGGGAGGTGAATGACTACCTCGACACGAAGCAGTTGCCGCCGGCAGCCTTGTAGCTGGTGCACAGATTGATAGCATCGTTGCGCGACTGCGCGGGCACGCGGACGCGGTAGAAAGTCCCCTTGCCGGCGATCTCCGCCTTGACGATGTTGGCGGTGCGGCCGGAAAGCACGCCACCATAGCGACGCTGCAGATCCTGATAGGTCGACTGCGCGCTTTCGACCGTCGGCTGCGAGGCGATCTGCATCGACCACGAACCGCCGCCGGTCGAGGGCGCCGCGGGACTGATGGAGGCAACTTGATCGGGCTTGACCTCGCCGACCACGTCGACCGGCTGGTCGGACGGGCGCTGCGGCGCGACCGGGACCTTGGCCGGCGTGTTGGCCGACTGGGCCTTGGCTTCCGCCTTGGGCTCGGCCACCGGTTTCAGGGCTGGCTCATCGGCCGCCTGCGCGGCGTCCGGCGCCACCGTGCCGGTCTGGTCAGCATCAGCCTGAGCCGACGGCGCGACATGTTGCGGCGCCGGATCGACCGGCTCCACGGCAGCCACTTTCGGTGCGGCGGGCGCCGGATCCTCACGCGGCACCAGCGACCCGTCCGATTTGACCACCATGGTCCTAACCTTGCGCGGCGCCACGGCGACGACGTCGGGATTCGTTCCCTTGTCGGCATCCTGGAGGACCTGCGCGATGCGGTCCTCGGACTTGGCTGCGGGCGCGGCGTTATCGGCTGGCGCCGCAACGGCGGTTGGAGCATCGCCGCCGTCGCCGTCGGTCGCGTCGGCTGCGGTCTGGTCGGGCGAGAGATCGACGGCGCGAGCCGGATCTTTCGCCGCCACATCGACCGGTTCCTCGACATTGGTGACGAGCTTCTGCTGGACCGGCTCGGCGGGCTTGGCGCCCTTGGCGACCGCGTCATAGACCTTGTTGTCCTGGTTCGGCACCACGGCGCCGCCCGGGTTTTCCGGCTTGACCTTGATCGGTGCATTGTCCGCCTTGACCAGGACCGGGGCGTCACCGCTGCCCTGGCCGCCCGGAGACAGCGCGAAGGCGCCGAGGCCTCCGGTGACAACGACTGCACCGACAATGGCGGCGATGAGCAGGCCGCGCCTGCGCGGCGACCCGCCGGCCTCGCGTTCGGCGAGACCAGGAACCGACATCGCCTCGTCCAGCTCGGGATCGTAGTCGAGCTCGTCGACGGCAAAATCGTCGGCCTGTGAAACCGGCTGGCTGCCGGGCAAGTCGTCGACGTCGAAGCCATTGGTGGCGTCGGCATAACCCGCCGGCGCTGTCGCGCGGGCAGACATTTCCGCTGGCCGTGCCGCGTAGGTGCGCGCCTCGGGCTGATAGCCCGGCTTGAGCCCCTCATAGCCCGGCTTGAGCGTCTCATAGCCCGGCTTGAGAGCCTCATAGCCCTGTTCAAAGGCATCGTATCCCGACTTGAAGCCGGGATTGTAGGAGTCGTCGGCATAGGGCGCGCTGGCGTTTGCGGGAGCCGCAGCGACATCCACTGTATTCATCTCGGTCAGCAGATTGGAGAATTCGGCGTCGAGATCGTCGTAGCCGGGCGCGGCCGGCTCGTCCTCTTCGAAGTGCAATTCCGGAATGTCGAGATCATCCTGAAGCGCCACGACGCGCTCCGGCACATCGACGGTCTCGACGTCAGGCATCTCGTCATCGAACGCGGACTGCTCGCGCTGCGCGGCGGCCGGCGCCGCATAAGCGGCAGGCTCGGCCGCACGATAGGTCGGGATCGCGGCAGCCGGCGCCGCCATGGGGGCCGCCGAAGCCATCGGCTGGGCGGTAAAACTCGCCTGTTGCGGCTGCGGGACCGGCGTAACCCGGCTCCACGAGCGGGCCGGCTCGGGCGGAGTGGACTGCGTCGTCAGCCAATCGAGGGGATCGTCGCGGAAAGTTTCCGGCGCGGCGGAATCCGCGGCGAGGTCTTCATCCCGGTCGATTCCTTCAGCCAGGTCGATGCTTGCGGCGAGTTCCGCTTCGAAATCATCGTCTTCAGAGACAGTGGCATGCGCGCCGAGGTTCTGGTCCTGAAGCTCATCGAGCATGAGATCGTCAAGATCGACGTCAGCGGTCGAGACCGCCTGATGCTGCTGCGTCGCCGCAGGTTCGTCCAGGTTCCAGTCGAGGTCACCGGCCGTCGGTTCTTCGTCGGGTTTCGCGGTCGCGGCGACAGGCTGCTGAACCGCGACCTCCTCCTTGGCCACCGGCGCCGGGCGCGCGCTCATGGCGCCCAACAGCGCGTTCAACTCGTCTTCAAGGCTACGCTCGTCGGCGGCGGCATGCACCGGTTCGGCCATAGCCGGGGCGGCCGGATGAACGGGGGCAGCCACAGGCTCAGCGGCCGGCTCGTCCGTCGCTTCGGCAAGCGCGTCGTTGAAATCCTGCTCGAAAGCATCGTCCAGCGGCTCATCGGCGGCCAGGTCTGCCGCCTCGCCTTCCGCATCCGTCGCCTCGGCGAACACGTCCTCCATTTCGTGCGCATCTGCCGTCTCGGCGGTCACGTCATGCGCGTCAAGCGCATCCGTCTCCGCAGCCACGGGCGCATCGGTCGCGACCGAGTGATCGGCAGCCAGATCGAAATCGATATCCGCCAGCCCGTCGTCGAAAGCCGTGGCGTCATCAAAGCGATCGCCAAAATCCTCTTCGGAAACCGCATGGTTCGCGTTCAGCGCCGCCTCGACGGGAGGCTCGACCGGAGCCGCGGCCGCTTCAGGCTGCTGCTCCGCCACGTGACCATCGAGCATCAGTTCGTCTTCGAGCGAAAGGGCAAAACCATCGTCGAATTCATGGTCGACGGTAGGCTCCGCGACAGGCTCCGCCACTTCGGCGGCCAAGGCGGGCTCGGCCGCATCGGTCGCGTCATCAAGCCGGAAGTCCTGATCGAGCGATGCCGCAAGCTCGTCCGCCATGGGCAGATCGTCATCGAGCGGCGAAACGCCATCGAGAGAGCTGGCTACCGCATCGTCGAAATCCGTATCGAAAGCGGCATCGACGGTTGGCGCGGCCTCGGCAACAGCGTCGTCGGCACCATGCTCATCGTCGAGCTGCATGTCGTCGAACGCCATGGCGAGTTCGTCATCCATGCCGTCGGTAGCGGCGGCGTCGAACGCCGGCTCATCAACATCGGCGACCGTCGCGGCGTTGCCTTCGGCAAAGTCGAAGTCGCCCATCAACTCCTTTTCGAGATCGATGTCGAAATCGACCTCCTGCGCCTGCTGATCAGCGGCGGCTTTCGGTTGGGCGGGCGCCTGTGGCTTGACCGGCTGGCGCGGGTCGAACCCCATGATCCTGGTCAGTTCCGCGAACGGATCATCGTTGGCGATGTCGTTGTTGTCGGCTATTCTCAGCTGGGTTCTGTCTGCCATTATTGTTCCCGAACTCGCACTCATTCGGACGCCATGGACGTCGCGCAGGGTTGGCCCTTACCAGCGCAATGTGGGCAAAAGGTGACAGGTTTTTTAGTCAAACCTAACGCATTTCGGTGGGCGCCGCGGCGCCGATCAGCGTCAGGCCGGACGTCAAGACATCCGAAACAGCCTGCACCAGCCCTAGTCTGGCATGCGTCAATTGTCGGTTGTTAACCTTAACAAAACGTAAGTCCGGATTATCGGTGCCGCGGTTCCAGTGCCCGTGGAAGCTTGAGGCCAGATCGTAGAGGTAGAATGCCAGCCGATGCGGCTCGAGCGCAAGTGCCGCCGACTCGATCAACCGTGGATATTCAGCGAGTTTCCTGATCAGGCCGATCTCGCCTTCGTCGGTCAGCAACGCCACGGCAGCCGCCAGACTGTTGCGATCGAAATTGGCCTCTCCCAACTGCTCGCTCGCCTGCCGGAATACCGAATGGCAGCGCGCCGAAGCGTACTGCACATAGAACACCGGATTGTCCTTGGACTGCTCGGTCACCTTGGCGAAGTCGAAATCGAGCGGCGCATCGTTCTTGCGATAGAGCATCATGAAGCGGATGGGGTCGCGGCCGACTTCCTCCACAACCTCGCGCAGCGTCACGAAATCGCCGGACCGCTTGGACATGCGCACCGGCTCGCCATCGCGAAACAGCTTTACCAGGTTGCACAGAAGAACCGTGAGCTTCACCTCGTCGCCGGCGATCGCCCGCGCCAGCGCTTCCAGCCGCTTGACGTAGCCGCCATGATCGGCGCCGAGCACGTAGATCAGTTCGACGAAGCCGCGATCGACCTTGTCCTTGAGATAGGCGACGTCGGCGGCGAAATAGGTGAACGAACCATCCGACTTGACCAGCGCCCGGTCCATGTCGTCGCCGACCGCCGTCGAACGGAACAGGGTCTGTTCGCGATCTTCCCAGTCGTCCGGCCTCTCGCCCTTGGGCGGCGGCAGCTTGCCCTTGTAGATATGGCCCTTCAGCGTCAGGTCGTTGATCGCCGAGCGGATCTTCCTGGCATTGTCGGCGTGCAGCGTGCGCTCGGAGAAGAACACGTCATGATGCACGTTGAGCAGCGCCAGATCCTCGCGGATCATCGCCATCATCGCGTCGATGGTGCGGTCCTTGACGATGGCGAGCGCCTCTTCGTCCGGCATCTGCAGCAAGGACCGGCCGAACTCCTTGGCCAGCGCCTGCCCGACCGGGACCAGATAGTCGCCTGGATAGAGCCCGGCCGGAATCTCGCCGACCTCGTCGCCAAGCGCCTCGCGATAACGCAGCATCACCGAGCGGCCGAGAACGTCGATCTGCGAGCCGGCGTCGTTGATGACATATTCCTTGGTCACGTCGTAACCGGCAAAGGCCATCAGATTGGCAAGCGCATCGCCAACGACGGCGCCACGGCAATGGCCGACATGCATTGGCCCCGTCGGGTTGGCCGATACATATTCGACATTGGCCTTCCTGCCGCCGCCGATGCTGGAGCGGCCGTAATTGCGGCCCTCGCCCAGAAGCGTCGTGAGATGTGCCTGCCAGAAACCGTCCTTGAGCCGCAAATTGACGAAGCCCGGGCCAGCAACCTCGGCGGCCGCGATATCCTTGTCGTCCCGCAGCGCGAGCGCCAGGCGCTCAGCCAGCGCCCGCGGGCTCTGGCCGGTGGGCTTGGCCAGCACCATCGCCGCATTGGTCGCGAGGTCGCCATGGCTGGCATCGCGCGGCGGCTCGACGGCGATGCGCGACAGGTCGGGCGAAACGCCGTCATTGTCTTTCAGATCAAGCGTCTCGACGGCTTTTATGATTCGCGCGGTGAAGTCGGCGAAGATGTTCATGGGTATGACTCTGGCGGCTTTGCAGGGAATCCGGCTTGTTGGCCGGCAAAATCGAGCCCGCCCTAGCTCAAATCCGGCGTATCGTCAAACAAACGCCGGTGTTCCTTCAGCGCGTAGGTGTCGGTCATCCCCGCCAGGAAGTCGGCCACGCTGCGCGCCTTGATGCGATCCTCGGCCCGGTCGAGCCCCTCGCGCCAGCCGTCCGGCATAGCGCGCGGGTCGGCGAAATAGACGTCGAACAGGTCCCTGACGATCCGCTCCGCATCGGCGCGCACGCGCATGACTTCCTTGTGTCGGTAGAGGTGCTTGTAGAGAAAGGCCTTCAGCTCTTTCTCTGCGACGGCCATTTCGGCGGAAAAGGTCACCATCGTCTCGCCCGCCGCCCTCACCGCATCGGCGCTCCGCGGCCCGGTGCGTTCCAGGTTGGCGGTGGTCGACCTGATCACGTCCTCGACCATGGCGGTGATCTGGCGCCGCATCAGCTCGTGGCCGGTGCGCACCTCGTCGAGATTGGGATAGCGCGCGCGCACCCCCTCCAGGATGGTCCCCGGCAGCGAGACGGCCTTCAGCATGTCCAGCGTCAGCAGCCCCGCCCTCAGGCCGTCGTCGATGTCGTGCGTGTTGTAGGCGATATCGTCGGCGATCGCAGCACACTGCGCCTCTATGCCGGCGAACCGGTCGAGCTCGAGGTCGTGCAGTTCCGAATAGTCGCGGATCGCCTGCGGCACCGGACCCTTCAGGCCCTTGCCGTTGGCATCGGTCAGCGGACCATTGTGCTTGACCAGGCCTTCCAACGTTTCCCAGGTCAGGTTCAGTCCGTCAAACTCGGCATAGCGCGCTTCCAGCCTTGTCACGATGCGCAGCGATTGCGCGTTGTGGTCGAAGCCGCCCCAATCAGCCATCTTCTCGTTGAGGGCGTCCTCGCCGGTGTGGCCGAAGGGCGTGTGGCCGAAATCATGCACCAGCGCCACCGCTTCGCCCAGATCCTCGTCGCCGCGCAGCGCCCGCGCCAGAGCGCGTGCGATCTGCGCCACCTCGATCGAATGGGTCAGCCGGGTGCGGTAATGATCGCCTTCATGGGCGATGAAGACCTGCGTCTTGTGTTTCAGCCGGCGGAACGCGGTGGAATGGATGATGCGGTCGCGGTCGCGCTGGAACGGCGTACGGGTCGGGCTTTCGACCTCTTCGAACAGGCGCCCGCGCGAGCGCGCCGGATCGCTGGCATAAATCGCGCGGGGCCTATAGCCGAATCCGATGTCGCCCAACTCGTTGGTCATGGTCGATGCCGCCTGACTTTGGCCGCCTGACTTTGGCCGCCAGACTATGGCCGGTTGACTTGGCCGGTTGACTTGGCCCTTCGCGCTTCATACCTATCATGTGAAACCGAAAGCAAGGTGACGCCCATGGGCGCGGATGCCAAGACCGCCATGAATGTCGAGATGACCGATGCCGCCGCAAGGCGGATCGCCAAGATTGTGTCGGACGAGGCCGGCAAGACGGCGTTGCGCGTTTCCGTCGAAGGCGGCGGCTGCTCCGGCTTTTCCTACAAGTTCGATCTGGTCGACGCGCGCAACGACGACGATGTCGCCATCGAGAAGGACGGCGCCACGGTTCTGATCGATGATCTGTCGCTGGTCTATATGGGCGGGTCGGTGATTGATTTCGTCGACGACCTGATGGGCCAGTCGTTCCAGATCCGCAACCCGAATGCGGTCGCCTCCTGCGGCTGCGGCACAAGCTTCTCCATTTAGGAACAATGCCTGCCATTGGCGCGGTTCGTCAGGTCGCGCTCTCGGCCGGGCGAGACCTCGACGCGACCCTGGCCTTCTGGTGCGACGTGCTCGGGATGAGCGTGCATGTGCGTTACGATCCGCCGGGCATCGCCTTTATCATGGCCGGCAGCGTGCGGCTGCTGTTCACCGACGGCATTCCGGCCGGAACCGTCTATCTCGACATATCAGGTCTCGAGGATTTCCACGCCGGCGCGAAAGCTGCGGGCGTTCCCTTCACCGCGCCTCCAACGCTTGTTCATCGCGACACCGAGGGCCAGTTCGGTCCGGCGGGGGAAAGCGAGTGGATGGCCTTTCTAAAGGATCCCGCAGGCAATACGATCGGCCTGGTCGAACGTCTTGCCCCGGAAGAACATTGAGGCCGCCATGAAGATCGTCACCTGGAACATCAACGGCATTCGCGCCCGCATCGGCAATCTCACCCATTGGCTGACCGAAAGCGCCCCCGACATCGTCTGCCTGCAGGAGATCAAGACGGTCGACGAGCAGTTCCCGCGCGCCGAGATCGAGGCGCTTGGCTACAATGTGGAAACCCACGGCCAGAAGGGTTTCAATGGCGTCGCCCTGCTGTCGAAATTGCGCTTCGACGAGGTCATCAGAGGTCTGCCCGGCGACGACGCCGACGAGCACGCGCGCTTCATCGAAGGTGTGTTCTCGACCGACAAGGGCGCGCTGCGTGTCGCCTCGCTCTATCTGCCGAACGGCAATCCGATCGATGACGAGAGGAAATTCTCCTACAAGCTGTCCTGGATGGCACGGCTGGAGCGCTGGGCCGAGGAGCGGCTGAGGCTGGAGGAAGCCCTGGTGCTGGCCGGTGACTACAACGTCATTCCCGAACCTGTCGACGCGAAGTTCCCGGAGAACTGGCTGAATGATGCGCTGTTCCAGCCGCAGACGCGGCAGGCGTTCCGCAGGCTGAAGAATCTCGGCTTCACCGAAGCAGTGCGTTCGGTCACCGATGCGGGCGACACCTTCACCTTCTGGGACTACCAGGCCGGCGCCTGGCAGAAGAACAACGGCATCCGCATCGACCACCTGCTGCTGTCGCCGGAGGCCGCCAACCGGTTTTCATCGGCCTCGATCGAAAAGCATGTGCGCGCCTGGGAAAAACCGTCCGACCACGTGCCGGTGGCCATCGATCTCGATTTGCTGCCGGCCTGAGGGAGACCCCGAGCCCGCGCTGGACCTCGTATCGCCACAATCAGGCGCATGATGGGAGATCATCATGGCGGCTGGGGTTCCCATGACCATACGACTTGTCCTTTGTCCGATCGGCCTGGCATTCGCTGTCGCCGTCCCTGCGGCGGCTTTCGCCGCCGAGGAATGTCTTGCCAATGGAAAATCCTACCCGGTCGGCCAGGTCGCCTGTCTGACGATCGCCGACAAGAGCCACCTCGCCCGCTGCGAAATGGTGCTCAACAACACCTCATGGACGAAAGTCGGGGACAGCTGCCCGCAAGACACGCTGGCGCCGCACCGGCGGATGACGCCGATCTCGGCGCCGGCTCCCAGCATGGTGCCGGCGGAGCCGACCGAGAATTAATGTCGGATTAGCGATCTCCTCGTGGGGAGATCATCCTTACTGATCGGCGCTGTTGCCCTTGGTCAGGATGTCGTCAGCGAGCGAGATCGCTGTGCGGCGGTCGGCTTCGCCGGCGGCGGCAAAGGCCTCCTCCTGCATGCCGCGGATCCAGGGCTGGTCGGCGGGCGCCGCACGTTCGAGTGCTGCCGTCATCATCGCCAGGCCGCGCACGATCTTGCCGCTCTGGAACAACAGATGGCCAAGCGTCGCCTGCGCGCCGGCATGGCCTTTTTCGGCGGCGAGCTGGAACCAGCGCCCGGCCTGCTTGACGCTGGCCTTCACGCCGCCCTCGCCCTTCAGGAACATCTGCCCCATCTCGAACTGGGCATTCGGGTTGCGGTAGTTGGCGGCGGCGCGCATGTAATATTCCTGGGCCGCCACTTCGTTCTCGGTCACCGGGCTGCCGGGAATGCCCTTGCGCAAATAGTCGCCCAGCGCCACCAGCGCGTCGGAAACGTAGCTTTCTTCCGGTGAGCCGGGCTCGACGTCCTGATCGACGATCTCCGAGAAGAACTTGAACGCCTCGTAATCGTCGCGCGCCACGCCGTCACCCTCGGCATACATGCGGGCAAGCTTCCAGGTAGCGCCGATCTGGCCGTTCTCGGCGGCGTATTTATAGGCCTCCGCGGCCTGTTCCTTGTGGCCGTTCTTGTAGGCGGAGAAACCGAACTGGAACACCGCCCAGGGGCTCGACTGCGGCTTCACGCCGGTCTTGTCGTCGAACACCTTGTCGTCGAAGGCCATGGCCTGGCCGACGGCGCCAAAGATCGCTAACGCGACCAGTGCCGGAAGGACAGACGACCTCAACAACTCTGGTGTTGACTTCAACAACTCAGATGTCCGCATAGCAGTGTGTTTCTTTCGCACCGCCCGGATGGGTGACTGCGCCGTCGCGGGCGGAACCTACCGTCTGTGCGTATTTCCATATCGCGCCGGACTGATAGTCGGTCGTGCGCGCCTTCCAACTCTTTGCCCTCGCAGCCAGTTCCCTATCGGACAACGCCACATCGATCGTGCCGTTCACGGCATCTATAGAGATCACATCGCCGTCCCGGATGAGGCCGATCGGACCGCCAACGGCTGCCTCCGGCCCGACATGGCCGATGCAGAAGCCGCGCGTCGCGCCCGAGAAACGGCCGTCTGTGATCAGCGCCACCTTGCCACCCATGCCCTGGCCGTAGAGTGCCGCCGTCGTCGACAGCATCTCGCGCATGCCCGGTCCGCCGCGCGGCCCTTCGTAGCGGATGACGAGAACTTCGCCTTCCCGGTAGTTGCGATGCGTCACCGCTTCGAAACATTCCTCTTCCGAATCGAAGCAGCGCGCCGGGCCGGAGAACTTCAACTCCGTCATGCCCGCGACCTTCACGATCGCGCCTTCGGGGGCAAGGTTTCCCTTCAAGCCCACGACACCGCCGGTTTGGGTAATAGGTCTGTCGGCCGGGCGGACCACATCCTGGTGTTCATTCCAGGCAATATGCTCCATATTTTCGGCCAAAGTGCGGCCAGTGACCGTCAGGCAATCGCCATGCAGGTAGCCGTGGTCGAGCAGCGTCTTCATCAACAGCGGAATGCCGCCGGCCTCGAACATGTCCTTGGCGACATATTTGCCGCCGGGCTTGAGGTCGGCGATGTATGGCGTCTTCTCGAAAATCCGGGCGACATCGAACAGGTCGAACTTGATGCCGGCCTCATGCGCTATGGCCGGCAAATGCAGCGCCGCATTGGTCGAGCCGCCGGTGGCCGAAACCACCGTCGCCGCGTTCTCCAGTGCTTTCAGCGTGACGATGTCGCGCGGCCGGATGTTCCTGGCGATCAGTTCCATGATCTTTTCGCCGGAGGCGAAGTTGAAACGATCGCGCATTTCATAAGGCGCCGGCGCGCCGCAGGAATAGGGCAGTGCCAGACCGATCGCCTCGGCCACGGTCGCCATCGTGTTGGCGGTGAACTGGGCGCCGCAGGAGCCGGCCGAGGGACAGGCGGCCTGCTCGATTTCAAGCAGTTCGGCATCGCCGATCGTGCCGACCGAGTGCTGGCCGACCGCTTCGAACACATCCTGCACGGTGATCTGGCGGCCGCGGTAGCTGCCGGGCAGGATTGAGCCGCCATAGATGAAGATCGACGGCACGTTGAGCCGCACCATGGCCATCATCATGCCGGGCAGCGACTTGTCGCAGCCGGCGAGCCCGACCAGCGCGTCGTAGCAATGGCCGCGCATGGTGAGCTCGACCGAATCGGCGATGACCTCGCGCGACACCAGCGACGACTTCATGCCCTGGTGGCCCATGGCGATGCCGTCGGTGACGGTGATGGTGCAGAATTCGCGCGGCGTGCCGTTGGCGGCCGCGACGCCCTTCTTGACCACTTGCGCCTGGCGCATCAGCGAAATGTTGCAGGGCGCCGCTTCGTTCCAGCAGGAGGCGACGCCGACCAGCGGCTGTGCGATCTCGGCCGCCGACAGGCCCATGGCATAGAGATAGGAGCGATGCGGCGCACGCGCCGGACCGACGGTCACATAGCGGCTGGGGAGCTTAGCCTTGGAGATGACTTTGGCGTCCATACTCTTCCTTGCCCCACATCTTCCTCGCAAGAGGGCGGTGCGGCCTGCTCCCATCGCCGAGCCTTTTGGCGCGTGTCCCGAGACAAGATCGAGGTGCGCCGGGTTTATGGCGGGAAATGGGCAATTTCGTCGGCCTGACTTCTAGCGCAGGGGTTGTTCAGAAAGTGTTGCCAAAACATCACAACGACACGAGGCGGAGCTGGTGCGGTTTATCTGCAACGCAGCCCTGGGGCCGACAGGCTCGGCCACAGCCCCGGAACGAAAAAGGCCGGGCATTGCCCGGCCTTTCATTTGATTTTACAGAGACTTAGAACTTGATCTTCACACCACCAGAGATCGCCGTGATCAGATCATTCCCGAAATCATAGCTGGCATCCTCGCCTGCAACATAGCCGTTCTCACCAGCCAATGTCCCCGAGTGGCCGCTGGTCAAAACGCCGACCGCTCCAGCGAGCCGCACTTCGATGTTGGGCTGCGGCGTATAGGCGACGCCGCCGCCCAGGGTCCACGTATCGGTCTGCGCACCATAGCCATGCGAGGTGCCACGATCCCAGGTCAATTGACCGGCGGCACTCCATTGATCATTGAACTTGTGGCCGATACCACCTGAAACGGTCCAGCCGTCACGATACATCAGGTCGAGCGACGTCACCTGACCCGGGCCGTTCGTGAAGCAAGCCGCCCCAGGCGCAATTGTTGGACAGATCGGAACGCTCTGCAGCACGCTCCAGTTGACCCACTTGATTGAGCCGAAGGCCAGCCAGTCAGGCGCAATACCGGACTGCAGTTTCAGTTCCAGCGAATCGGGCATCGACTCCTCTGCGCCATAGATCGGCCGAGAACCTCCAAGAATAGCTGGTAAGGTGAGTGTGCCCGAAATGTTGTCTAGCTTGACCTTCGAATTGTAGACCAAGCTGGCGCGGAGCGCGATATCAGGGATTTCGTAGGCAACGCCGGCGCGCCAGCCCCAACCGTTAGCCTCCAGATCGACACGACCAAGCAGCGGTTGTCCGAGGGGAGTAAAACCGACCAAGCTTTCCTTGAAGCCTGAAATGTCCTGATAGAACAACCCGCCGATAAAGCGGAGCTGGCCCTTGCCAGCATCAAACTTGTAGGAACAGGTGCCGGCGTAATTGTTGCTCTTGATATCAGTCTCGACGTTAGAAAGCGCTCCGTTCCACATACCTGGTGCGGTATGCGCGCCCCAAGGCTGCGAATAATCGACCATGCAGTCGACGCCCTGCACAACCTGGGCCTTCATTCCTATGCGCGGTACCCAATAGCCCTCGGCTCCGTCGGCCGAGGTACCAAGGCCGAGATTGGCTCCGCCGGGACCACGCGCATTCTCGTACTTACGGTCCGGCATCACATAGGTCGCTTCCGCGTCCGTCGCGAACGGCGCCGGATCAAACAGCAGGTCGATATCGTAGCCGCCACGTTCCAGGCCGCCGGCATGTGCCGAGCTCATTGCCGTCCCCAGCAAAGCCAGCGAAAAGCACCCTGCCCCCAGCAGTGCTTTCAAACGCAGATTGTTCATGGATGTCCTCCCCGAATAGTCAGTGCATCCAGCTAGAACCAATTCGGGTTAACGGTGCAACAACGAATTCTTGGGGCGTACATGTACATGTCCACCGGACGCATTCCGGACAAAATGCAGACCAGCGCAGCGAGGCAGAAAAACGGTTCGCCGGGCGTGTCTCACTCAGAAAAACGGGAGAAAATCGGCCAAAAAGGCCAAAAATAATCAGTTTTGAGCAGTCGAATGCCCCATTGTTACATTATGGCAACAATGGGGCGAAAACTTCCGTTTACGTCAACATTAACGCTGCGGAATGCCGGTTTCGAGGCAAAAAGCCACCCCATTTTAGAGGGCCCTAAAGTCTCCCGAATCTGCCCTCAACCCGCTTCGCGAACCCTGGCCAGCGCCACCGAAAGCTTGCCCTGCGCCTCGCGGTATTCGGCCAGCTTTTCACGCTCGGCTTCCACGATCTCGGCCGGCGCGCTGGCGACGAATCTTTCGTTCGACAGCTTCTTGTGCAGGCGTGCGATCTCCTCGGTCACCTTGGCCAGTTCTTTCTGCAAGCGCGCGGCCTCGGCGGCGAGATCGATCAGGCTGCCGAGCGGCAGGCAGACCGTTGCCTCGTTGAGCACGATCTGCGCCGAGCCCTTGGGTGCGGCGTCAACCTGCGAGATGTCGCCGACGCGCGCCAGCCGCTTGATCGCGGCGGCGTGGCGCCCCAGCCGTTCGCGGGTAAGCGTGTTGGCTCCGATCACCATCAGCGGCGCGATGGCTGCCGGCGGCACGTTCATTTCCGAACGCACGGAACGAATGCCGGAGACGAGATCAACCAGCCAGTTGATGTCGGCGGCCGCTTCAGCGTCCTCGAAATCCGGCGACGGCCACGCGGCATGGCAAAGCAGCGAAGCGCGCTCCTTGCCCTCGCCCGCGGTCTGCGCCCAAAGTTCCTCGGTCATGAACGGCATCATCGGATGCAGGAGCTTGTAGATTTCGTCGAGCACGAAGGCGACGCAGGCGCGGCTTTCGGTCTTGGCCGCCTCGTCCGTGCCCATGAACACCGGCTTCAGCAGCTCCAGATACCAGTCGCAGAACAGGTTCCAGACGAAGCGGTAGGCCGCCCCCGCCGCCTCGTTGAAGCGATATGAGGTGATGCCGTCCGTGACCTCTCGCGCGGCGCGCGTCAGCTCGGTCAGGATCCAGCGGTTGACCGCCAGCTTGGCGTCGTTCAGCCAGAAATCGTCGTTGCGCGCGACTTCGTTCATCTCGGCGAAGCGCGTCGCGTTCCAAAGCTTGGTGCCGAAATTGCGGTAGCCGGCAATGCGCGCCGGGTCGAGCTTCACGTCACGCCCCTGCGCCGCCATCACCGTCAGCGTGAAGCGCAGCGCGTCGGCGCCATATTCGTCGATGAGGTCGAGCGGGTCGACGACATTGCCTTTCGACTTCGACATCTTCTGCCCGTTCTTGTCGCGCACCAGCGCGTGCATGTAGACGGTGTGGAACGGCTCCTCGTCCATGAAGTGCAGGCCCATCATCATCATGCGCGCGACCCAGAAGAAGATCAGGTCGAAGCCGGTCACCAGCACGTCGGTCTGGTAGTAGGTTTTCAGCTCCGGCGTCTCATCCGGCCAGCCCAGCGTCGAGAACGGCCACAGCGCCGAGGAAAACCAGGTATCGAGCACGTCCTCGTCACGGGTCAGGATTTCGCCCGGCTGGAAATTCTCGAGCTTGTCCTCGACCCAGGCCTTCCAGGGTCCTTCGAGCGCCAGATAATATTCGATCGCGGCACTCAGCGCCTCTTCCTCCGTCTTCTCGACGAAGACGCGCCCGTCCGGCCCATACCATGCCGGAATCTGGTGGCCCCACCAAAGCTGGCGCGAGATGCACCAGGGTTCAATGTTCTCCATCCACTGGAAGTACGTCTTTTCCCAATTCGCGGGTATGATCTTGGTACGCCCCTCGCGCACCGAGGCGATCGCCGGCTTGGCCAGTTCGGCGGCGTTTGCATACCACTGCTCGGTCAGGAACGGCTCGATCGGCACGCCGCCGCGATCACCATGCGGCACGGCGTGGCGATGCGGCTCCACCTTGTCGAGGAAGCCGCCTTCTTCCATCAATTCGACGATCCTCTTGCGCGCGACAAAGCGGTCAAGGCCGTTGAGCTCATCCCAGACGGCTTGGCGCTCCGGCGTCACCTCGAGCCCGGCGAGGAAATCCTCGTTGTCCCTGAGGTTTACCGCCGCCTCGACGGTGAGGATATTGATCGCCGGCAGCTTGTGGCGCTTGCCGACCTCGAAGTCGTTGAAGTCATGCGCCGGCGTTATCTTGACCGCGCCAGAGCCCTTCTCGGGGTCGGAATACTCATCCGCCACCACGGGAATCTTGCGGCCGACGATCGGCAGGACGACATTCTTGCCGACCAGGTGCCGGAAGCGCTCGTCGTCCGGATGCACGGCGACGGCCGTATCGCCCAGCATCGTCTCGGGGCGCGTCGTCGCCACGATGATGAAGGTCTTCGGGTTTTCCGGATCGAAAGCCACGCCTTCGACGGGATAGCGGAAGTGCCAGAGATTGCCGTTGACCTCCTGCTGCTCGACCTCGAGATCGGAGATCGCGGTGAGCAGCTTGGGATCCCAGTTCACAAGGCGCTTGTCCTTGTAGATCAGGCCTTCCTTGTAGAGCGTGACGAACACTTCGAGCACGGCCTTGGACAGGCCTTCGTCCATGGTGAAGCGTTCGCGCGACCAGTCGGCCGAGGCGCCGAGCCGCTTCAGCTGGTTGAGGATCGCGCCCCCGGATTCGGCTTTCCACTCCCACACTTTCTCGATGAACTGTTCACGGGTGAGGTCGCGGCGATGGATCTGCTTTTCCATCAACTGCCGCTCGACCACCATCTGCGTGGCGATGCCGGCATGGTCCATGCCCGGCTGCCACAGCACGTTCTTGCCGCGCATGCGCTCGAAGCGAACAAGAATATCCTGCAACGTGTTGTTGAGCGCGTGGCCCATATGCAGCGAGCCGGTGACGTTGGGCGGCGGGATGACGATGGTGAAGGCCTCGGCCCCCTCCTCGGCGCCGGCGCCGGCGCGAAACGCGTCGGCCTCTTCCCACACCTTGGCAATCTTCGGTTCGACGGTTTTGGCGTCGTAGGTCTTTTCAAGCATGGGAAAATGGTCCGCGCTGTCGGATTTTTGCTGGTCCGGTGTAAATCGGAAGGCTTTGACCGAGTCAACCGTAGGGGCCGCCTCGGCAACCGGCACAACAGAAAGAGGATCACCGTTCAGATAGTGTCTGTCCCGTATGCGACAATCCCTGGTGGCGTCGGCACTGTCACCGGCTCCAGCCGGAGAGGCATTGCACGCCTACGCCGCCCAATCCCAAATGCCAGCTCGGGTCGTACGAAACGAGGAATAGTGCGACGTCTCAGGACGCGCTGGAGTCCTCTGGTTTTTCTTTCAAAGCTTCGGCGAACTTGCGCATGAGCCGCACGAGTTCGTCGATGTCGTGTGCGTCCCAGCTTTCGAAAACGGCGCGAGCGTTTCTCTCTCGTGCTGCGTCGATCTTGTCCGTCATCGCCTTGCCCTTTGGCGTGACGACAGCCTCATTCACGCGGCGGTCTGTCTCGCTCTGCCGGCGCACGGCCAGGCCAAGGCTTTCGAGCTTCGCCACCTGACGGCTGACAGTGGTGTAATCGCGGCCAGCCCGGTCGGCGAGGTCCACTATCCCTATCGGCCCAAGCCGCTCTATCCCGACCAGCAGAGGAAACAGTGCGCGGTCGAGCGCAATTCCGGCCTCCTTTACCATCTGCTCATCGCGCTGAGGCCGGTTCATAAGGCTGGCAATCTCGATCAGCGCTCCGTGGAGTTCACGAATCTGATGACTCCCAATATGTGTATTTTTCACGCTTTTCATTGACAGCACTCCGACTCTCCATTATGTGCATTTTACACACAAGGAGATCGACATGACAAACGGTTTTGCGGCAGATGTGCTCATCTGCGGCGCGGGAGCGGCTGGCCTGACGCTGGGGATCGAGCTTGCACGGCGCGGTATATCCTTCCAGCTCATTGAGAAGATGAGCGAACCCTTCCGTGGCTCGCGCGGCAAGGGCATCCAGCCGAGGACACAGGAGATTTTCGAAGATCTTGGCATTCTCGACAGGGTCGTTGCCGCAGGCGGCGTCTATCCGCCGATGCGCGTGTATGGCGATGACGGCAGCTATATCGAAAAGGACACCGGCGAGCGCCCCGATCCGACGCCGGCAGAGCCTTACGCCATCGCGCTAATGATTCCGCAATTCCTCACCGAGCGGATCATGCGAGAGCGGCTGGCAGAACTAGGCCATAGGGTCGAGTACGGATGTGAGTTGGTTGGGTTCGAGCAAGGTGAGAACGGTGTCATGGCACGTCTTGCGGGGCCGAATGGCGAGCAAACCGTTCGCGCACGCTATCTTGTCGGGGCGGACGGCGGGCACAGCTTCGTGCGCGGCGCGCTCGGCTTGAATTTCCCCGGCAAGACGCTGGGCGTGCGTGCGGTCGTGGCGGATGTGCTGTTGACCGGGCTGGACCGCGATGCGTGGCACCAGTTCAACGACGGTGACATGGAGCGAATGGTCGCGATTTGCCCGCTCGCCGGAACCGATCTCTTCCAGATTCAGGCACCCATTCTGCTGGACGGCGAAGTGGACCTCTCAGCAGAACAGCTGGGGCGCTTGATTAATGAGCGGACCGGCCGCGGCGACGTGCGGGTGGATTCGGTCGCCTGGGCGTCGGCCTACCTGATGAACGCCCGGCTTGCCGATCGCTACCGGGTCGATCGGGTATTCCTCGTTGGCGATGCAGCTCATATCCATCCGCCAACCGGCGGCCAGGGCCTGAACACCAGCGTGCAGGATGCCTATAATCTGGGCTGGAAACTTGCCGCCGTCCTCGACGGCGCGGATGATTGCCTGCTCGACACCTATGAGCAGGAACGACGTCCGGTCGCAGAATCGGTTCTCGGCCTTTCGACCCGGCTGCTCGACACCCAGAAACAGGGTGGAATGCACCGCGGCCGCGAGGTGCGCCAGCTCGATATCGCCTATCCGGAATCGCCGCTCTCCAGGGAAATGGCCGAACGCAGCAGCGGCCCGCACGCGGGGGACCGCGCGCCGGATGCCCAAATCAGGGGCGCGGCGGGGCAACCATGGCGACTGTTCCAATTGCTGCAAGGGCCGCATTGGACACTGCTTGTTCATCAAGCCGGGAGAGAGACGGTTGGGCCACTCAAGGGGCTGCATGTCCACCACATCGGCCCGCAAGGCGATGTCATCGATGCCTGGGGACACCTTCGCGATGCTTATGCACTGGCACCGGGCGAGTGTGTGCTGATCCGGCCGGACGGATATATCGGTGTGATGGCGATTCTTGATGCAGACCGAACCGCGAAGCTCGAAACCTATTTGGCCCGCATGGGCCTAGTCCAACCCGGAGAAGACCCGAAAGACTGCCGAGATATGTTCGAACAATGAGGTTGGCGGGCTCTATGCTTGGGTCGGGCCTATATGAAGCGTGGAGCGGCGTGGTCGTGGCAATCGCCATCATCGGAGCTATTATTGCGGCCACCGCCTCCTTCGACGTGCCGATCCTGAGATTACCGTGCTGCGCCAGGGTGAAGGCGCAGCGGTGTCCAACTAGCCACCTAAGGCGACCCGGGAAAATCATTACGCGCCGCGCGCCACGCGCTCGATCTCCTCGCGCACCAGGCGCTCGACCAGCGTTGGCAGGTTGTTGTCCAGCCAGTCCTGCAGCATCGGCCGCAGCATCTCCTCGGCCATCTCGTCGAATGTCTTCTTGCTGCGGCTGGCAAAGGCGTCGGAGAGTTCGCCAAAGGCCGCGGCGACCTGCCGGCCCGTATGCTCGGAAAGGATTGCCGGACGGGCCGCAGGCGTTTCATCCGCCGCCTTGCGCGCCTCGTCGGTGCTCGCCGGGGCGGCGATCGAAGGGGTCCGCTCGAACGCCGGCTCCGGCATCGGCTCGTCCACCGGCGCTTCGGGCTGAACAACCGGCTTGCGAATGCCTGGTATCGCCTTCGCCTGCTCGCCGACCGCTGCGATCTCGCGGCGCCAATCGGCGACGATGGCATCGCTTGCCGCACCGGCCTCGGGCGTCGCGGGCCTGTCGGTCCTTTCGGCGGGCAGCGGCTCGGCGGCGATCCGGGCGCTCACCTCGGCAAGCGTCATCGACGCCCTTGGTGCCACGGGATCGGTTCGCTCCGGCGCTTCCATGCGCGCGACCGTTGGTTCGGCCGCCGATGTCTGTGCCTGCACCTCCGCCAGCGTGACCGGCTTCCTGACCTCGGGAGCGGCATGCAATTCGGCGCGGAGCGCATCGACGTCGGGAGCAGCGCCCGCCGCCGGCTTCAGATCCTGCCGCAAGTCATCGGCATCGTCCGGCTGCTTGCGGCCGCTGTCGCTGTCCTCGATGATCCTCCTGATGGAAGCCAGTATCTCTTCCATGGAAGGTTCGCGCTGTGCGCTGCTTGCCGTTGCCATCGTCACATCCGCCGCCCTTGTGACCTGTTACAGACTTCCGCTCCGGTAAAAGCCGGATTCGAATCATGGCGACAGCGTAACCGACGGAGCGCCGTACGAGAATCCCCATTCTGGGGACATGTGGGATTTCAACAGATTAGCGCAATTCGTCGAAAAGCATGTGACGAGTTGCCGGCGCAGTTGCGCAAACAATGAAGCGGCCCCGCGTTTCGATCGAACGCCGGGCCGCTTCGAGAGAACTACTCGAATCTGTGGAGTTTAGCGGCCATCCGGCGTGCGCAGGCCGATCCACTTGTCCTTGACGGCATTGTAGTGCTCTTCAGGCCTGTACTTCGTCGCCTGCAGCGCAAGGCGCTCGGCCGAGAGGCGGCCGATCGCCGACAGGATGGCATAACTCGCCACCACAACGTCGTGCTCGGAATTTGCCTGGTTGATCTTGGCGGTGATGACGGTGGCCTGCGCGTTGAGCACATCCAGCGTGGTGCGCTGGCCGACATTGCGTTCCTCGATGACACCGTTCAGCGCCAGTTGAGCGGCGTCGATCACCTGCCTGTTGGCAGCGACGCTCTGCTGCGCGGCGGTGTATTGCGACCACGCCGAGGCGACGGCCTGGCGCACCTGGTCGCGGCTGACGTCGACCTGGATGCGGGCCTCGCCAAGCGATTCCTTGTTCTGTCGCACGACCGCCGAGGTGCGGCCGCCCGAATAGATCGGGATCGTCAGTGTCGCACCGATGTTGGCCGAGGTCGAACCGCCGTTGCTCCCCTGGAGGTCGGGATTGCGATGCAGATAATCCTCCGAAATGCCGGCCGATGCGGAAAGCTGCGGCAGCAATGCGCCCTCGGACGACTTCACCGAAAACGCGGCCGCATCGACCAGATGCTGGGTGGCGAGGATCGCCGGATGCTCGGCCGAGGCGATGGCTATCGCCGAATCGAGGCTCGGCGGCAGCAGCCTGGCCAATGGCGAGGCAGGCCTGAGCTTGCCCGGCTCGTCACCGACGATCTGGTGATAGCTCGCCGCACTTGCCAGCGCCTGCGCGCGGGCGGCGCTGAGCGACGCCACGGCGGAAGCGCGCGACGCATCGGCCTGCGCAACGTCGGTGCGCGTGCCTTCGCCGACCTCGAACCGTGAGCGCGCGGCGCGCGCCTGCTCGGTCAGGAACTGCAGATTCTGCTCCGTCAGCACCGCGATCTGCCGGTCGCGAATCACGTCCATATAGGCCGTGGCCGCGCTCAACAGCGTGTTCTCCTCGGTGTTGCGCAGGCTTTCGACGGATGCCTTGACCCGCGATTCGGCTGCCGCCACATTGTTTCTCGTCTGGAAGCCGTCGAACAGGTTCTGGTTTATGACGATGCCCACACTGGCCGACCCCGTCTTGACGTTGGCGCCGCTGGCACGGGTATTCACATAATTCGTGTCGGCCGTCCCGGTGATGGTCGGGCGCCAGCCGGACTTGGCGATGGCCACGCTCTCGTCGGTGACGCGTACGCCGGCTCGGGAGGCATTCAGCGAGGAATTGTATTGATAGGCCTTTGCAAGCGCGCCGGAGATGGTTTCGGCCGAGGCGGCCAGCGGGGAAAGCGCGGTCGCCGAAACGAGGACGGCGGTGAAAAGTGACTTGCGTAGAGACGGCACCATTAAACCCTCATTCGTTTTCCATGGGAACCACGCCGCACCGGCTTCTCCTTAGAGAACCGGAGCGGCGTGTCAGAATGTTCCCTGTCGCTCGGCCCAAAGTGCCCCCATTGGGATCAGCAACGATTGTTCAAATGCAAGCGACCATGACAAAGCCTCTGCTGCAAGGCCAAATCATTCAGAATTCGAAAGCATGCTCACGTTCGAACCCGGGTAGTGGCTTAATTGCCGCATTAAATGCCCGTCTACCGGTTACAACCCCCCCTGCTTTGAAAAAAAGCCGCGCCACGCCGGAATTGCCCTGCCCTTCGACCGCGACGAGGCGGCCGCCTTCGGCGAGCTGGTCGAGCAGCGCCGCCGGCACTTTGCCGACGCTGCCGCCGACGAAGACGACATCGTAGGGCGCCTTGGCGGCATATCCCTGCGGCAGCGGGCCCTGGACCACGGTCACATTGCCGCAGCCCAGCGATGAGAGCACCGACTTTGCGGTTTCGGCCAGCGCCGAATCACTTTCAAGCGCCACCACGGAGCCCGCCAGTCGCGACAGGATGGCCGAGGCATAGCCGGTGCCGCAGCCGACATCGAGGACCGAATCAGCCTGACTGATCTCGGCCAGTTGCATCAGCTTGGCCAACGGCGAAGGCTCCATCAGATATCGCGCGCCGCCGGGGCCGTCCGCGATGCGGATGTCTTCGTCGATGTAGGCGAGATTGCGCTGGCGTTCGTCGACGAAAAGCTCGCGGGGCACGGAAAGCATGGCGTCGAGCAGCGGCGTGCTGGTCACGTCGGTGGTGCGGATCTGGCCATCGACCATCTTGACGCGAAGCTCGGAGAAATCAGCGCTCATGTCCCAACCAATCCGCTTGCCGCGCCACATCGCGGTTCATTTAGACGGGAACGGCGAGCTCCCTGCGCTGACGCGCGGGAGCCCGGAGATTGGAGGCCTCGCCCGGAATCGAACCGGGGTGCAAGGATTTGCAGTCCTCTGCGTAACCACTCCGCCACGAGGCCTCGTTACTCCCGGCGTTCCACTCGGTTCCAATAGGTTGCGGCGAAAAAGCCGTCAAGCGGCGACAATGCATTCGCGACGGTTTCGCCTGCGCCAGTCCTCGCACCCCGCCCTAAATGCGAGACGGGGCGGTTCGAGCTGCGTTAGCAAGCCGTTAAGCATGGCGGAGGATCGGGAGAAACTCCGCGCACCGGGCTGCGTTGAGGCCGAGGAGGACTGCGCCATGCAGCTGGCCAAACCGGACGAGTCGACCAACAACGCGGACAGCTCGCCGCTGCTGGGGTGCGAGGAGCTGGTGCGCTACGCCATGGATTGCCTCAAGATAGAAGGCACCGGCCGGCTTTCACCGCGCGACCGCGCGCGCCTTGCCTCGGCTTCCGCCGTCCTGAAGGAAATCAGCGAGGATCTGAGAGCAGGCCAGCAGGACGCCCCGGAGGAGGCGAGCACTGGAACGCAGGATAGCGCTGCGATTTGATTCGGGCCCCAAAGGCCGCCGCGACGAAGCCGGGCAAGGTCCCCGGCGTGGCCGATCAATCCGGCCGGCGCCGCCGTTCCCACCAGACGACGAACCGGCGCCGATGGCGGCGCACCATGGCGAATTCGTAGGAGAGCACCAAAAGTCCGAGCGGCACCATCCAGAAACCGAGAATCGGCAAGAACCCCAGAATGCCGCCAATCGTCAAAAGCACGCCGATTGCAATCCTGAGGCCGCGCGAACGCGGCATGGTGAACTTGCGCCCGAAGACCGATATCTTTCGCGCCGGTGCCTGGTTTTCTTCTGCTGCCGTCATCTCGAATGGCTGGTCCGTCTGGTGGTTTGAGGATGTCACTTGACGAAAGCCGCGACCGCGCATTCGGTTCCGCGCCCTCGCAAGACGGCTAATATGAGGACGAACGCCGCCGATTGCGAGAAACGCCTGAGCGAAAAAGTCTCGGAAAAATGCGAAATGGTTCTTTGCAAAGCCGAAAAGGGTTTGCTATAGGCTGCGCCACTCGCATGAGAGCCTCTGTTCCCCGGTAGCTCAGTGGTAGAGCAACCGGCTGTTAACCGGTTGGTCGCTGGTTCGAATCCGGCCCGGGGAGCCACTTAATCCAGAAATGTCTTTAAACCCAAGCACTGCAAGGGTTTCCGCCTCCCAGAGGTACACTGCGGGGTACACTGGGCTATGACGATCGGCGTGAACCACATTCAGAAGCGCGGCAAGGCCGGATGGGGCTACAGGCGCAAAATCCCTGGAGAACTTTGGACCATTTTGGGCACGCGAGAACACCTCGTGCCCGCTTGGTGCCACTTACCAGGAGGCGCTAAAGAAATACCCTGCGGTTCATGCAGAGGCCGAGAAGTTTTTTGTCCGACGCGGTCAAGCGCGCCAACTGCCCCGACAGCGTGGGATCAGTTCCGCGACGAAATAGCCGCTGCTGGCAAATGGGATTTGGCGAGGTCATCGAAGCGGCGCGATCCTATGGCGAATTCGGCGTGGCCTGAAGATCACGTCGCCTTCCACGCAGCGGCTCGATATGCCGATCCGTTCCGCTCAATGTCGTCGAGCAAGCCGTCTCTCGAAGAAACCAAAGCCGATAGTGATCAATGCCGCCAGCAGGAAATATCCTAGCGCGGCGGCGAACAGAGGCTCGTAGACCCGAAATGTCTGCGCGCGAACGAGGTTCGCCGCACCCATGAGTTCGAACACCGTGATCGTCGACGCCAGTGCGGTCCCCTTCAAAAGCAGGATATTCTGGCCGCCGATCGCCGGCAAAGCCAACCTGAAAGCCTGCGGGAGAAGGACGGAAATCATGATCCGTGTTTTCGACAGGCCAAGCGATTGGCCGGCCTCACGCTGCCCTTCTGGAATGGCCTGTATCGCCCCTCTCCAAATCTCGCCACAGTAGGCCGCGGTGTTCAGGGAAAGGGTAAAAAACGCATAGAAGTCCGCGCCTCGCAAAATGGGCCAGAGCGGGCTGTAGCGGATCGAGGGGATCCCCGAGAGAATTTGGCCGATACCGAAGTAGCAGAGGTAAAGCTGGACCAGGAGCGGGGTCCCCCGGAACGCGAGGATAAACGCAACCGCTGGATATCGCAGCCATTTGCTGTTGGATAGCCGGGCCAGTGCAACCGGGATGGCAAGCAAATTGCCGACCACCGCACAGCCGAGGAACAGGATTATGGTGACCTGGACGCCGGCCAGAAGCTGATTGGCAAGGTAGGCTCCAAACTCAGTCACGCTAGCCCCGCCTCCCGCCACGGACGGTGGCTGTTTCGAGGGCATGGAAAAGCATCGCCGATATGCCGGACATGGCGAGGAACACGAACGCGATCGCGCAATAGAACATGAAGTAATCGCGCGTCGCGCCGGCAGCCATCTTGCCGGCGAGAACGAGCTCGGTAAAACCGATCAGGCTGACCAGTGAGCTTTCCTTCAAGACGACCAGCCACAAATTGCCAAGCCCCGGCAAGGCCAGGGGGACCATTTGCGGCACGGTGACCAGGAAGAAGGTCTGGCGCCGTGTCAGACCGAGTGCATGGGCTGCCTCGACCTGACCTCGCGGGATGGCCACGATCGCGCCGCGCAGGACCTCCGTGCTGTAGCCGCCTTGAACGATCCCAAGCGACAGGGTCGCGGCGACAAACCCATTGACCTGGAATTCGGAAGTCAATCCCGCCAGGCTCACGGCCCAGCGCAACGCGTCCGTCGCGGTATAGTAGACGAGGAATATGATGAGAATGTCCGGTACGGACCGGATGATTGTCGTATAGGCAACGGCTGCGGAGACCGCCACGCGGTTCTTCGAGATCTTGGCCACCGCACCCATGAGGCCGAGGGTCAGGCCCACGAGATAGGCGCTGATCGAAATTCCAAGGCTCAGGCAAGCGCCAAGAAGCAATTCGTCGCCCCAGCCCTTGTCCCCGAAGCTGAGCAGGGTTGCCCAAGACACGGTCGAGTTCATACAGCGCGTTCCAGTTCAATGAAGATGGCGACGGCCGCCCCGGGCCGGCCGTCCCCCGGGCCTGAACCAGATGATCAATCGCCGTAAATGTTGAAATCGAAATAGCGCTTGGTGATCGTCTCGTACTCGCCGCTGGCGCGCACCGCCTTGAGTGCTGCATTGAGGCGGTCCCTCAGAGCGGTGTCTTCCTTGCGCAGGCCGCCGCCGTCGCCGTATCCAAACATTTTCTCATGCGGCAGCGTCACCTTGATTTCATAAGCTTGGCCCTCCGGCTTCTTCAAGAAATCCTGGATCTGGATGCCTGCCGCAGCCATGAGATCCACGCGTCCGGCCTGGATGTCCGCGATTTCGTCATCGAGTGTTGGATAGATCTTCACTTCGGCAATGCCGTTGAACTTATCCTGCATGTAGGTCGCCTGCAGGCTGGCACTCTGTGCCGCGACCGCAATCCCCTTGAATGTCTCCGGCTTGGTCACGTCGAACTGCCGCGTATCCGCCTTGGCGCCGACAAGCACGTTGGGCGAATAGTAGTACTTGTCGGTGAAATCGATCACCTCCTTGCGCTTGTCCGTGATCGACATCGAGCTCCAGATGACGTCGAACTTCTTGGCCAACAGCGCGGGAATGATGCCGTCCCAGGCGATATCGACGATCTCACATTTCGCCTTCATCTCTTTGCAAACGGCATTCATCAGGTCGATTTCCCAGCCCTGCCAGGTGCCGCTGGCATCCTTGACGGAGAAAGGCGGGTATGGCTCCGCGGCGACACCGAAACGGATGACATCGTCGGCCGCCGACGATGAATTGGCGGCGCCAAATACCGCCACGATCAGTGACAAGGCGAGTGCAAGCTTTTTCATGATTGTTCCCCTTTTTGTTTATGTGGATTTGTATCTTCCGCAATGATGATGCTGGTAGCCGGGCATCTGCCGATCTTTCGACGTCGGCCCGTGGCCAGCCGGCAGCATCGAGCATCGTGGACTGGTTCGGATGTCGGCGATGCGAACTTGGCCATTCGGCTCAGTCGACCTTCTTTCAGGGCGGTGTTTGAAAACGCTAACAGTTCAAATGATCTCGATCTAATGCCCCCTGCCGTGCGGTTCATCACCAATAGTTATGACAGCGATAGCCCCTTCGAGTGACGCAGTCCGGCGACCGGCAAACGATCGCCGCTCGTTGATTCGCGCGTGCGAGGACAGGGCTGAATTGAACGGTTCACGACGCCGCCATTGATCGCGACTATGAGTTTTCAGCGATAGTCCCGCGTCCACGGGAATAAGCTCGCGACTGTTCACCAAATTTCTGATGTGGCATCGTCGGCCGGTTCCGGGATGGCCGGCCGCAATGCAGTCGGCCCGCGGCCCGTTCGCTCTAAGGTCGTCACATGAATAGCAGCCCTTGCCGGTCCATCGAGGAGATGAGCGAAAAGATCGCTGCCGGCCTGTCGCCCGTGGAAATCATGGAGGGTTGCCTCGATCGCATCCAGGAACTGAATGAACACATCAAGGCGATGATATTCGTGGCCGAAGCTGATGCCCTGGACGCCGCGCTTCAGGCCACGCGCGAAATCAGATCCGGTCACAGGCGCGGTCCGCTGCATGGCGTGCCGATCGCGGTCAAAGACGTTATCGATGTCGAGGATTGGCCGACAACGGCTGGCTCCCGGTTGTTTCGGGACCACGTCGCGACGGAAACGGCAACATGCATTGCCAATCTTCAGGCGGCCGGCGCCATCATCATCGGCAAGACGAACCTGCACGAACTGTGCGTCGGCGGTCATGACAACCCTTGGTTCGGCAAGGTCGCCAACCCGCTTGATCCGGACCGTGGGACAGGTGGCACGAGCAGCGGGTCGGCCGCAGCGGTCGCGGCCGGTTTTTGCCTGGCAGCGGTTGGCACGGACAGCGGCGGGTCAAACCGATCCCCGGCTGCTGCAACCGGCTTGTTCGGTTACAAGCCGACGAATGATCTGATCGCCGTACAGGGCGTCATGAGCATAGCGCCTTCGCTGGACTGCGTCGGCGTTCTTGCACGCTCGGTCAGGGACGTTCGCCTGGTGACCGAGGCGCTTGCCGGAAAACGGCTCGCCCCGTCGGCAAGCGGGGGCAGCAAAACGACAACGGGCATCACGATCGGCATCTGCCCCGAACTGCTTGGCGCTCACGTCGACACGTCAGTCGATATCGCGTTGGCTACCATGCTCGATCGTCCTGAAGTGCGCACGGTCGAGATCACCTTCGACGACAGGGAGGCGTTCGTTGCCGCGGGACTGACAATCCTCCAATGTGAGTTCGCGCGAATCTACCGCAATGCAATCGAGCAGAAGCCGGACATGGTCGGCGACGCGGTTCACTCATTCCTGCAGGGCGGCATTCGCATCCATGCCGGCGCCTATGATAGCGCCATCGAAATCCGTAACGGCGTGCGAGGCCGGTTTCTGGAGAAAATCGCGGGCCTGGACGCTTTTGCCATTCCTACGGCGCCTGGATCGGCGCCGCGGCTTTCCGACGAACTTACCGAGGTGAATGGGGAAATGGTGCCGTGGGGACTGGCCGGCGGCCGCTTCCGCCGCTGGGCAAATATGCTTGGCATGCCGGCGTTGGCTATTCCTTTGCCGGTTCCTGACGGGCTTCCGGTGTCGGTGCAACTGGCCGCAGGTCCGGGTCAGGACGCCGGTTTGCTCGATCTCGCCGAAATGTTGACAAGCAACTGAAATCAGTTCCGCCAAATCGCTGAAAGTTCATAACCTCCAGGAATAAACTTCCTTCGCGCGCCTCTTGGAACATCCGACCCTTCCCATTAATCTTGGCGTTCGCAGCTCGCTGTTTCGGCACAGCGATCCAGCTGCCTGGCAAGGTAAGCGGGCATGAAATTTGGCGAAAAGGACACCGTCACGAAGGAGGCAGAGTTTACGCCTCGCGAGATCGAGGTCTTCGCTTCGGTCATGCTGCATGGAACGACCACCAAGGCGGCCGACGCACTTGACATCACGCAGCCGGCTGTCAGCAAGATGCTCCAGCAACTCAGCGAGAAGGCGGATTTCCAGCTGTTCAGGAAAAGCCGGCAGCGGCTGATCCCCACTCCTGAAGCGCACATGCTCTATGCCGAGGTGAAGCGCGTTTTCGAGTCCGCGCGCGGCATCTCGCGCGCCGCGAGGGAGATACGCGAGCTACGAAGTGGCAGGTTGAATATCTGCGCGCTCCCGGCCTTCGGGTCCACGCTGCTGCCATCCATCATCACGAGCTTCTCAAAACAGCATCCATCCGTGTCGATTTCCCTGGATATCCGCAGCTCCGCCACGGTGGTGCAGCGGGCGAGCCGCAATCAGCTCGACATCGGAATAGGCGTAACGGCATCGGACGAGAATTCTTCAATCGTCAGGCGAGCGCTGACAGCGACCCCACCGGTTTGCGTCATGCCGGCGGGTCACCGTCTGGCCGAGCTCGACGTGGTGCAGGCAGAAGATCTCGACGGTCTCGACTTCATCTCGATGGGCTCCGCTGATCCGATGCGGCAGCAGCTCGATGCCTTGTGCGAAGAACGCGGAGTGGGACGTCTGTTGAAGATAGAGGCCAGTCTGTCCAGTGCGTGCATCGCCCTTGTCGCGTCCGGGGCGGGCGTGAGCGTCGTCGACAGGCTTTCGGCGTGGCTGGCACGCGACCTGCCGATCGAGATCAGGGATTTCCGGCCACGTCTCGATCTGAACCTCAGCGTCTACCGGCCTTGGGGTGTCATTGCATCGACGGCGGCGGACGCCTTCACCGAGCATCTTATCCAGACGACGCGAAGCTTTATGAACGGCGTAGAGGCAGGAATCACCGCCCTGGGTCCTCGCCGCCAGGCCGACAGAACTGTTTTCATTCACCGCTGAAAGCCTCTAGCGGAGCGGCAGGCATTCGAACAGGCGGCCGATATCGGCTTCGTCATTGTAGACATGCGGCGACACGCGCATCTTCGTGCCGCGCAGCGTGACGTGCACGTCAGCCCGCTTCAGCTCTTGTGCCGCATTCGGCGCGAGACGGCCCCCTATGTCGAGGATCGCGATATGGGGCGTTGGGTGTCGCGGACGCGCGACCGGCAGCCCTCTGCTTTCCGCCTGCGCCCAGACAAGCTCATTAAGGTGACGCAGGCGCTCAAACACGCGCCCGACGGTCCAGCCGCGGATGAGCTTCATTGCGGCGATTGCGATGGGCAGGACCGCGAAATCGGAGCGTTCCCCCATGTCGAACCGCCGCGCGCCGGGAAGAAACTCGGCCACGGCCACCTTGTAGAAGTCCGATTTGTCCCCGCCCATCCGGTTCCATGAATGATGCTCCAGAGTGCGCCCCTCTGTGTGCCAACGCCGGTCGGCGTAAAGGAATGCGAGGCGATATGGCCCCAGAAGGAACTTGTAGGTGGCAAAGACGAGAAAGTCCGGTCGGACGCGCCGGACATCGAAGGGTATCGCGCCAACCCACTGGGTTCCGTCAACGACAAGACTGGCGCCCGCTGCCCGTGTGGCGGCGGCCACCGCCTCCAGGTCGATCGCCACGCCCTCGAACCAATGCACCAGCGTCCCCGCAACGACCGCGATGGGACGGCTCGAGTCTTGGATTGCCGATACGATCGCGCTGGTCCAGTCGCCGTCGGCTGGTTGCGGGACGATATCAACGCAGGCGCCGGCGCGTTGCGCGAGGTCATACCAGACATATCTGTGCGAGGTGTGTTCGTTCTCCATCAGAAGGATGGCCGAACCTGCCGCAACCAAAACGTTGGCGGCTGCGATAGCCATGCCATAGCTGGTGGCGGCCACAATGGCGATCTCATCGGCATCGGCGCCCACCATTGATGCGGCGAGCTGCCGCGCCTCTTCCACCTCGTCGTAATAAGAGGCGATGGTCATTTTCCAGGGTTCGGCTTTCACCCTGACGCCGGCCTCGCCGGCCGCGACGGCGGCGGTCGGGATCGGAGACATGTATGCGACATCCAGATAAGCTGTCTCGCGGGGAATGGAGAAGAGATCTCGTTGGCAGCTCAGCATGGCATCACAACCTGAAATCAATTGAGGTGCCGAGTCCGGCGTTGCGGGCGGAGATATAGACAAGATTGGCAAGCTCGATGTCTTGCGCGGGAACGCCGAGAGACCGGAAAAGCGTGATCTGATCGTCGCCAGTGCGGCCGGGTTTCGCACCTGCCAGCACGTCGCCGACCTCGCCACGGATATGATCGACGCCGATCACGCCGGTTTCAATCGCCTCGATCAGTTCTCCCGCGGCCGTCAGCGCCATAGGCAGGTAGTCGACCCAGATCTGCGCTCTGCGCACACAGTCGAGGTCGAGCTCGCGGCATGAAGCGACGCTCGCCCCGACCGCATTGATATGGACACCAGGCGGAAGCCATTCGCCGCACAGCACCGGCTTTTCGGAAGATGTCGTGGTGCAGATGATGTCGGCCTCGCGAACGGCCTCGCCAGGGTCGCGATGTGCCTTCGCCTGGAATCCGGCGGCTGACTGCTCCTCGGCGAAGTGCTGCGCCTTTGCAAAGTCGCGACCCCAAACATGGATCGCATGGATCGGCCGGACGTCCGCAATAGCCGCGACATGCCGGCGCGCTTGCTCGCCATATCCGAACAGTGTCAGCGTGGTGCTGTCTTCGCGCGAAAGTGCCCTCGTCGCGACAGCACTGGCCGCCGCGGTCCGCCAAGCCGTAAGCTCTCCCCCGTCGATCAAGGCTACAGGCCGTCCATGATCCTTGTCGAACAGGAAGACACCGCCGCGATGAGACGCGAACCCATGCGCGAAATTGTCAGGAAACACGGAAAGCACCTTCCCCCCGAACAGCGGCCGGTCATCCAGCGCAGCATACATAAGCGACAGACAACTCCCGGCCGCACCCGGCAGCTCAAGTGTGCGCCTGATCTGCTGGCGCGCCATGCCGCTCGATGTTTTGCGCAGTGCGGCCTCGGTCGCTTCAAGAGCCAGGGATAGGCTCAAAATGTCCCGGATCGCGTTCTTGTCGATCAGGAGGAATTCCGGCTCGCCACTCACCGTGCAGTCTCTTCCATTCCGCGATCCCCGATGCGCCGATAAGCGTAGCATTGCTCTCGCAAACGGTTGCGCCCGAATTTGATAACTTCGCACGAGAAGTTGCCCGTGCGGGCTAATGGGCCGACCTGGGCAGCCGCAGATGGCTGGGACATTGGTTCATAACTTTTGGCCATGAACGGCAGCGACCAGTTCAATTGACCGCAGTTGGCACCCATTGCAATGTTTTCAGGCATCCGAGGATGTTGTGCGGGGTTGCAAACACATCGCAGGCGCCGATCGAATTAAGAAGAGCGGCGTCAGCAGTACTGTCAAGAACTCCAGCAACATCTCTCAACGATATAGCGGCATTTGCATCGATTCGTCTTTCAGAGATTACTCGTATCGGATGACGTCATTAGCCCGGGAATTTTTGGAGGTCATCTTTATGCGTGTCGTGGTCATTGGTTCCGGTATCGTCGGCAGTTCCGCCGCCTATGAATGCGCCAAGGCGGGAGCAAGCGTCGTCGTGCTGGAGGCCGGACGGATAGCAGGCGGCACGTCGGCGGTAAGCTTTGCCTGGACAAATGCGACGACCAAGCAGCCCCGGCCGTATTTCGATCTGAACGTCTCGGGAATGCGCGCCCATCTTGAACTCAAGCGCGACTTCGGCGTCGCTCCCTGGTTCACCCAGACCGGCAGTTTCGATTGGCGAACAGTGCCGGAGTCGATGGACGATTATTTCGAGAACTTCAGGCAGATGAAGGAATGGGGCTACGGCGTCGAGTGGATCGAGAAGAAGCGCGTCGCCGAGATGGAGCCCGATATCGATGTCTCTGCCTTCGGCGATTGTCCAATCTCCTACTATCCGGAAGAAGGCTGGGTCGATCCGGTGCTCTACTCGGCCTGGCTTTTGCGGGCGGCGAAGGAGCGCTGGGGAGCACAGGTCAGACTCGGTTCCCGCGTGACCGAGATCGAGACCGAAAGCGGGCGCGTACGGGCAGTTCGGACGGCGAACGGAGACCGACACCCTGCGGATGCCGTCGTGAGCTGCACCGGCGGCTGGTCTAGTGAGAGGCTCGGCGATGCCCAGGGTATTCCACTTTCCTCGACCATAGGCGTGCTCGCCTTCACCCCGCCGGTGGCCTTGACGCTCCGCAGCCAGCTGCATGCCGACGATCTGGATATCCGTCCCGACGGAGCGGGCCGCATCATGATCCATAAGGTCTCGGTGGACATGACCCTGGAGAAGCCGGAGGTGCTCAGCCCTGCCGGGAACGAGGCGGCGACGCTCCTGGATGCGGCGACCAAGGTCCTGTCTTCGCTCCGCGACGCAGGTGTGGAAGCCATTCGCACGACGGTCCGGCCGTTCCCGGAGGACGGCTACACCTGTGCCGGCGCCATGCCGGATATCGTCGGCCACTACATGGCCGTAACGCACAGTGGTGTGACCATCGGCCCGCAATTGGGCAAGGTGGTCGCCGACGAAGTCGTGCGCGGCAAAATCCATGACGAAATGGAAACGTTTCGTCCGCAACGCTTCTTCCAGGCCCACGCCCAGCGCTCCGCTGTCGCGCACGTCTGATCCCGCTCAGCAGACCGCTGGATTGCGTACGGCGGCCTGCTTTTGACCAACGCAACCAGGGGCCTCCGCCATGGGGAACATCGAACGATTCGACAAGAACGAACGGCTTAGCCGTATCGTCGTTCACAACGGCACGGCCTATCTCTCGGGCTTGACGGCCGATGACAAGAAAACCGGCACGTCTGACCAGACGAAGGAGATATTGGAAAAGGCGGATCGCCTTCTGGCGAGCGTCGGTTCGGATAGATCGAAGCTGCTGTTCGCGCAGATCTGGTTGAGGGATGTCGAAGACTTCGACGCGATGAACAAGGCTTGGGTCACATGGCTCGACGGCGTGGAGCCCCCGGCACGCGCCACGGTCGGGGCGAGCTTCGCCTTGCCCGAGATCCGTGTCGAGATCCAGCTTACCGCAGCGATTTGACACGTCGCCCGCCACGTCCAGGCCAGCGAGTCCAATCAGATTCGTCAGGGACATGCTTGCGCACCGGCCTTCGCGGCGCGATAGATGCGGCGGTTTGGGGAGGAATCATGCGAAAAGTCCTGGCATCGGCATTGCTGCTGGCGGCTGCGGCGTTCGCGACCGGCGCTCATGCGCTGGACAGCAGCGGCACACCCGTCGTCGTGACACCCCTCGCCTCGCGCACGACCACCGCTTCCGGCCAGCCGATCACGCTGCCGCAGAAGAACGTGCAGGTGCTGGTGTCGACCTACGACATAGCGCCGGGCGCGACCTTGCCGGTGCACAAGCATCCGTTCCCGCGCTACGCCTATGTCGAGGCCGGCACGTTGAAGGTCACCAATGTCGAGACCGGCAACAGCAACACCTACAAGACTGGCGATTTCATCATCGAGATGATCGGGCAGTGGCATCAGGCCACCAATATCGGTGAAGGCCCGGTCAAGCTGCTGGTGATCGACCAGGTCGAGGAAGGCACCAAGAACACGGTTTTGCGCCAGTAAGCCACCGCTGCTCCGGCTCCTCGAACTGTCTCGCCACGGGAGCGCGCCGCGTTAAGCGTTGGCCCAGCTCTTCACATCCGGTTCCGCACGACCGGGCTGACGATGCTACGCCGGTTGCCCGCCTTACCGGCGGAACCGGATTCCCCCCGTTGGGTTTTTCGCGAAATCCCTTTGCTTGGTGAATGCCTTTTCCTGGAGCAAACTCCCTGCCGGGGCTCAAGGAGCAGAAATGAGAGCACGAACAGCGACGGTCGGCGATCTGGAAGACGTGTTTCGCCATTTGTCCAAGCGGATGTCCGACGAATACATCGCCGCGGGCAAGGACAGCAAGGTCGCCTACGACAATCTGATGATGAACCTGAAGGAGGGCCGCGCCCATGCCCTTGTCGACAGCGACGGGACCGTAGCAATCGTCGCCTGGCACGAGCATGGCGACGCCGCGGACACGCTGTTCGCGGCGCGCGAGGGCTTTTTCAGGGCCGCGACCGTGCGTTTCTGCAGGCGGCATATCAGGCAGATCCAGGCGCTCGCCGGCAATCTCCCTATTCACTCCCGCAGTTGGCTCACGGGACCGGAAATCGCAAAATGGTTTCGCACCATCGGCTATGTCGAACGCGGCGAGGAAAATGGCGCCAAACTGTTCGAATTGCCGCCGGCCGCGACCCGGCCGGGCTAGGCAAGCAGGTTTGGTGCACCGCGAGTCCAGCCGCCATTGCACCGTGGCACGGCTCGCCTTCGCGCGGCCTTAGCCCCAGGCGCCGACCATTTGGCGTGTCGTGGCGTTCAGCCGGTTGAAGGCGTTGATCACGGCGATCTGGATGACGAGCCCGGCAAGCGCCTTTTCGTCATAGTGCCGGGCGGCCTCGTCCCATACCTCGTCCGTCACGGCATTCGTTCTGTCGGCCAGCCTTGTGCCGGCTTCGGCAAGGGCAAGCGCGGCGCGTTCGGCATCGGTGAAGTACGGCGTCTCCCGCCAGGCCGACAAGGCAAAGATGCGTTCGTCCTTCTCGCCAGCCTTCTTGAGTTCGCGCGCATGCATGTCGACGCAAACCGAGCAGCCATTGATCTGGCTGGCGCGCAGATGGACGAGCTTGCGCGTCACATAGGGCAAATCGGCCGCCTCGGTCGACTTGTCCAGCGCCAGCAGCGCCTGCAGGGCGCCGGGGATGAGCATCACGGGGTTCTTGAGCCTGGCTTCCATGGTCTTTCTCCGTTTGAAACCTTTGAACATGGCGCGGTTTGCCATGCCCGGAAGCGGCGCATCCGGGAGACTTGTTGTGGTTCGCCGGCCATGGCGACCGGTTGGTCGAGGAGAGTCGGCTCAGCCTTGCTTCGCAGCCACCTGCTCAAGTCGCTCAAGAATACGCGGCCAGCCGCTTCCCATGCCGACATATCCACGCTCATCGGCCGGCCGGAACCCCGAGTGCTCCATCCGCACCCGGGTCGCCGCGCCCTCAGGCGTGAGCGACCAGGTCACCACGGTTTTCAGTCCGCTGTCGGATTCGCTTCCGTCGCCCCAGCTATAGGCAAGCAGGCGTGGCGCCTCGACTTTCAGCACGACGCAGTTCGTCACCCCGGACCAGCCCGGTACCGGTGAAGCGCGGAAGGTGAAGCGGTGCCCCTCTTGCGGCGCGAAGTCATTCTGCATGAGCCATTCTGCGACGAGTTCGGGCACCGTCAGCGCACGCCAGATCTTCTCCGCCGAATGCGGAATCAGTCGTTCAACGACGATCGATTTGGTCTGTGTCATGCCGTGCTCCTCTTAGTCGTCGTCGAGCCACCGCTCGCGATCAATAACTCGATGGCTATGGGTTAACTCATAACCATGTAGTTATAAGACTGTCAAGCAGGGAAATGCCCCCTGGTCCAATGCGCCGTGCCGTTCCTGCTTTCGCGCCCGCCGCGCGGGTGCTACGGGCTTCTCACAACATCATGGACAGGATCACACCTTGACTGAAGAAGCCCGCCCGCCGCTGATCGAAATCTGTGTCGAGGGCATTGATGGCCTTCTGGCCGCACAGGCCGGCGGCGCCGACAGGGTCGAACTGTGCGCCAGCCTCGTCGAAGGCGGCATCACGCCGAGCTTGGGAACCGTGCGCGCCGCGCTCGACCAGGCGATTGTGCCGTTCCATGTCATGGTGCGGCCGCGTGGCGGCGATTTTCTCTACAGCGAAACCGAGTACCGTTCGATGCTGGCCGACGTAGCCGCCCTGCGCGACCTCGGCGTGCCCGGCGTGGTGTTCGGCTGCCTCACCGCCGAAGGCACCATCGACGAGCGCCGCATGAGCGAACTGACGGAGGCCGCCGGCGGCCTTAACGTCACGTGTCACCGCGCTTTCGACATGACGCGCGACCCGGCCGAGGCTTTGGAAGCGCTGATCCGTTGCAAGGTCGGCCGCGTGCTGACCAGCGGCCAACGCGACACGGCGATGGAGGGCCTGTCGCTGTTGGCGGACCTGGTGCGACAGGGGGGCGACCGCATCGTCATTCTCGGCTGCGGCGGGCTCGATCTCGGCAACATTGCCGAGGTGCGGCAAAGGACCGGACTGTCCGAAATGCATTTCGCCGTCCTTAAGGACGTGCCCAGCGCCATGCGCTACCGCAATCCCAAGGTCGGCATGGGCGGCTCCGATCTCTACCGCGAGTATCGCAATACGCTCACCGATACGCCGCTTGTGGCAGCGACGATCGCGGCGGCCAAGGCATGACCGCCCTCTCCCCGATCAGCCGTGTCAGGCAAAGCGACGAAGCGGCCATACTCGCGCTCAACAACGAGCATGCCGCCGAATTGTCGTGGCTTGAGCCCGAGCGCCTGTCTTTCCTGCTTGGCGAGGCGTTCTATGCGCGCCGCATCGGCGCGCTCGAAGCCTTCATCATGACCTTCGATCAAGGGGCTCGGTACGACAGTCCGAATTTTCTCTGGTTTCGCGAACGCTACGAGCGCTTCGTCTATGTCGATCGCGTCGTGGTGGCGGCGCAAGCTCGTGGCCGCGGCCATGCCCGCCTGCTCTACCAAGACCTGTTCGAGCACGCCACGCGCGCCGGCCATGCACTGGTCACATGCGAGGTCAATGCCGACCCGCCCAACCCGGCTTCGGACGCCTTCCATGCAGCGCTCGGCTTCACCGAGGTCGGCGACGCGGTGATCCATGGCGGCAAGAAGGCGGTGCGCTACTACGTCAGGCGGATCATCGCCTGAGCGCTGCTCCTTTCCAGGTCTCTGCCACTACTGGAACAACGCCGCTGCACTGACCAGCGTCGTCCAGAACCCCCACAACAGCGGGATGCCGACCAGCAGCCAGGCAAGGACCAATTTGACAGAATTGCTGTTGTCTTGCGCCATGATCACTCTCCTTACGCTGCAGCCGGTTCGGCCTTCATGTGGAACCGTGCATCCACCGGCCGCATCATCAGGTTGAGCAGGAAACCGACGACGAGCAGGCCGGCCATGATGTACATGGTGACCGTGTAGGCATCGGCCTTCGCTACTCCTGCATCGATCTGGTACTGCCTGATGTAGTTGACCAGGACCGGCCCCAGCACGCCCGCCACTGACCACGCCGTCAGCAGGCGGCCATGGATGGCACCGACATACCGCACGCCGAAGACATCGCGCAGATAGGCCGGAATGGTGGAAAAGCCGCCGCCATACATGCTCAAGATGACGCCATAGAACAGCACGAACAGGAACACGTTGCCCGACTGGCCCGTCCACGGCACCACTGCATAAAGGATCACGCCCAGCACGAAGAAGACCGCGTAGGTCGTCTTGCGGCCGATATAGTCGCTGGTCGACGCCCAGAAGAAGCGGCCGAGCATGTTGAAGATCGATAGCAGGCCGACGAAGCCGGCGGCGGCGGCCGGCGTGATGCGTCCCGGGAACATCTCCTGGCTCATGGCGGAGGCTTGGCCGAGGACGCCGATGCCGGCCGTCACGTTGAGGCACAGCACGCCCCACAACAGCCAGAACTGCGGTGTCTTCAACGCGTCGTCGAGATGGACGTTGGCGGTTGTCACCATCGTGTTTTGTGTCGTCGGCGGCGTCCAGCCGGCCGGACGCCAGCCATCGGGCGGCACCCTGACGATGACAGCGCCGATCAGCATGAAGATGAAGTAGACAATGCCCAGCACGATGAAGGTTTCGGCGACACCGATATGCTGCGGGGTCGAAAACAGCTTCAGCAGATAGACCGAAAGCGGCGAAGCGATGAAGGCTCCGCCGCCAAACCCCATGATCGCCATGCCGGTCGCCATGCCCGGCCGGTCGGGAAACCAGGTGATCAGCGTCTTGACCGGCGAGATGTAACCGAGCCCGAGGCCGATGCCGCCCAGGACGCCGTAGCCGAGATAGATGATCCACAGTTGATGCAAGGTGACGCCGAGCGCCGACACGATGAAACCGCCGCCGAAACAGCAGGCGGCCGCGACCATCGCCTTGCGCGGGCCGACGCGATCCAGCCAACCGCCGCCGAAGGCTGCCGCGAGGCCAAGAAACAGGATCGCGATCGAAAAAATCCAGCCGAGTCCGGTCAGCTTCCAGTCGTCGGGCGCCGAATCGGTGATACCGATCAGTTTCGACATCGGCAGGTTAAAGACGCTGAACGCGTAGGCCTGACCGATGCAAAGATGAATGCACAACGCCGCCGGCGGCACCATCCATCTGCTGAAACCGGGCTCGGCGATCGTGCGCGAGCGGTCGAGCCAGCCGCCAGCGTTTTCCCTGGTCGTTGCCATTCCATCCTCCCATGCAATGCTCCGATTCGAATAAACTAGGCGGAGCACGGGGCGGGACAACAAGGAATAACTGCCATAATACCAATGTCTAAGGACATTGGGCTATCCGGCAAGCAGATCGCCAGGTCACCCCTGGCTATATTAGGACGAACTTACCAAACAAGCTGCCGGACAGGCGGCATCGAGCGAGGCTGACCTTGGCCGCTAGGCAACGCAAGGGAGGGACACTGCGGCGTCACTCACCAGTTGCGGTTCAGCCACTCACGCGACGGCCGCTCGATGACATAATAGCTGCAGAGCGCGCAGGCAAAGACCCCAGCCAGCATCAGCCATGGGTCGCTGCCTCGCTCATAGACGAATTTGTAGAATGGCTGCTGCCACAGATAGAGCGAATAGGACCATAGACCCAACGTCGCCATAGGCCAGGACGACAGCAGTCCAGAAAACAATCTCGTGCTGAAATCGAGAGCGTTGACGGCAAGCGCCAGGAGCGGCACGGCGACCAGATAGTGGATCGGGGTTGGTACCGGGTCCATGAACAGAAGCACCGCCGAGATGGCCGCCGCCACCGCCACATAAGGGCCCTTCAACAGGGCCGGCAGCTTGCCGTCGGTCTTCAGCAGGCAGATGGCGGCCGACAGCAGGATCGACGCAATATGCACGTCGGTGCGCCAGTATGTGGTCTCGTAGTCCATGTGCAGGAACCAGTACGAAACCGCACCGTTTGCCATGGCCAGCACCGCCAGCACCAGGAGCAGCGGGATGACGCGGCTACGGCTTGCGACAAGTGCGCTGATCGCTGCCAGGATGATGTAGGCATGCTCTTCGACACAGAGCGACCAGATGTGGTCGAGCGCGCCGGCGCGGTTCACGAGAATTCCGGCATAGTTGTAGGTGAATGTCAGCGCCGTCAGCGCCGCCTTCCATTTGAAGGCGACGAACGTGCCCGACAGCGCAATCATCGAAACGATCACGAACACCAGCAGCGCGGGATAGATGCGGGAGAAGCGGCGCTTGAAGAATTTCTTCAGCGGGTAGCGCTCGACGAACAGGATCTCGGCCATCAGCCGGCCGCTGAGCACGAAGAAGAATTCGACGCCCAGTACGCCGAGATTGATCCCTGCAACGGGAAAGAAATGGCCAATGAGCACCAGCGCGATCGAAAGTCCGCGCCAGCCGTCGAGATAGGCCAGTCTTGTCCTGGCGGATCTGTCGGCGACGGATCTTGGCGGCACAACATGCGTCGCGGAGATGTCGGTCATGCCGCTCCCTTCGCATTGAAACATGCGAATAGGGTCGCAGGTCGTGATGAACACTCCGAACCCGGCTCGCGTTTGATCGCCGGCATAGTGCAGTGCAATATCGCTTTGTGCAAGTGCGAGATTGCCACAATGCGCCCATCTGCGGAAAAGGGGCGAGAAGTCCCTCTCCTGCCTGACAGGAGCAGGAAGGAATCAGGCGTTGGCGGCGGCCACCGCGCGCTTAGCCATGACCGCGACCAGATTGGCACGGTAGTCGGCGGAAGCGTGGATATCGCTCATCAGCTTGGTCGCCGGCACCTTGACGCCGTCGAGCGCCGAAGCCACGAAGTCCTTCGCGAGCGCGGCCTCGATCTCCTTCGAGCGGAAGACGCCATCGTCGCCGGCCCCGGTCACGGCCACCCTGACGCCGTCCTCACCCTTGGCCACGAACACGCCGACAATGGCGTAGCGGGAGGCCGGATTGCGGAATTTTTTATAGGCTGCCTTTGCCGGTGCGGTGAAGGTGACGGCCGTGAGGATTTCGCCGTCCTCCAGCGCCGTCTCGAACAGGCCTGTGAAGAACTTGTCGGCCGCGATCTGGCGCGTGTTGGTAATGATGGTGGCATTTAGCGCCAGCATGGCCGCTGGATAATCGGCCGCAGGGTCGTTGTTGGCGATCGAGCCGCCGATCGTGCCCCTATAGCGCACTGCCGGATCGCCGATCAGCGATGCCAGATGCGCGAGCGCCGGGCAGGCCTGTTTCAACCTGTCGTCGCTGGCAACATCGAAATGCGTGGTGGCGGCGCCGATCGTGACCGTCCTGCCGGACACTGTCACCCCTTGCAACTCCTTGATCCGCGACAGGTCGACGACATCGGAGGGGGCCGCCAGCCGCGTCTTCATGGCCGGGATCAGGGTCATGCCGCCCGACAGCAACTTGGCGTCGCCGCCCGTGACGAGCTTCGCGGCATCGGCGACTGAGGCGGCGCGGTGGTAATTGACTGCGTACATTGTCTCTCTCCCTTTGGGAAAGAGCGAATAGGGAATAGCGAGTAGCGAATAGGACCTTCCCTTCGCATCACGCTTTTCCCCTACTCGCTACTCCCTATTCGCTATTCGCTTTTCAATGCTTCGCCGCACGGATCGCGGCCCACACCGTAGACGGCGAAGCCGGCATGGCGATGTCAGAGATTCCTATGGCGTCGGTGATGGCGTTGATCACCGCCGGCGGCGAGCCGATAGCGCCGGCCTCGCCGCAGCCCTTGATGCCGAGCGGATTGCCCGGACACGGCGTGTTCGAGGTCGAGACCTTGAACGAAGGCAGGTCATCCGCACGCGGCATGGTATAGTCCATGTAGCTCGCTGTCAGAAGCTGGCCGTCGGCATCATAGTGGGCGCCTTCGAGCAGTGCCTGGCCGATGCCCTGCGCGATGCCGCCATGCACCTGGCCCTCGACGATCATCGGGTTGATGATGTTGCCGAAATCGTCGGCCGCGACGAACTGGATAATCTCGGTCGTTCCGGTCTCCGGATCGATCTCGACCTCGCAGATGTAGCAGCCGGCCGGAAAGGTGAAATTGGACGGGTCGTAAAACGCCGTCTCCTTCAATCCCGGCTCCATGCCACCGGGCAAATTATGAGCGGTATAGGCCGCCAGCGCCATCTGGAACCACGGCACGTTTTTGTCGGTGCCGGCGACCTTCAGCGTGCCGTTCTCGATGACGATGTCGCCCTCGTCGGCCTCGAGCAGGTGCGCCGCGATCTTCTTGGCCTTGGCCTCGACCTTGTCCAGCGCCTTGGCAATCGCCGACATTCCGACCGCGCCCGAGCGCGAGCCGTAGGTACCCATACCCATCTGCACCTTGTCAGTGTCGCCATGGACGATCGAGACGCTGTCGATCGGCACCCCAAACCGTTCGTTGACCAGTTGCGCGAAGGTCGTCTCATGGCCCTGGCCATGGCTGTGCGAGCCGGTCAGCACCTCGATGGTGCCGGCGGCATTGACGCGCACCTCGGCCGATTCCCAAAGGCCGACGCCGGCGCCGAGCGAGCCCACCGCGGCCGACGGCGCCAGGCCGCATGCTTCGATGTAGCAGCTCATGCCGATGCCGCGCAGCTTGCCGTTCCTGGCGGCCTCCGCCTTGCGTCCGGCAAAGCCGGCATAGTCGGCGGCCTCCATCGCCGCGTCGAGCGAGGCGCCATAGTCGCCGGCGTCATAGTTCATGATGACCGGCGTCTGGTGCGGAAACGTGGTGATGAAGTTGGTCCGCCGAAGCTCCGCCGGCGAGACGCCGAGTTCCCGCGCCGCGGTCTCCATCGTGCGCTCGATGAGATAGGTGGCTTCGGGCCGCCCTGCCCCCCTATAGGCATCGACCGGTGCCGTGTTGGTGTAGACCGTGCGGACATTGGCGTGGATCGCCGGGATATCGTACTGGCCCGACAGCAGCGTCGCGTAGAGATAGGTCGGCACGCAGGACGAGAACAGCGACATGTAGGCGCCGAGATTGGCCAACGTGTCGACCTTGAGACCGGTGATCCTGTTGTTCTTGTCGAAGGCCATTTCCACTGTCGAGACATGATCGCGGCCATGCGCATCGGAGAGGAAGCTCTCGGTGCGGTCGGCCACCCATTTCACCGGCACGCCGGTTTTCTTGGACGCCCACAGGCAGACGATCTCTTCGGGATAGATATAGATCTTGGAGCCGAAACCGCCGCCGACATCGGGCGCGATGACGCGCAATTTGTTTTCCGGCGCGATGTTGTAGAAGGCGCTCATCACCAGCCGGGCGACATGCGGGTTTTGCGAGGTCGTCCAGCAGGTATAGTGGTCTTCTGCCCTGTCGTAGTGGCCCAGCGCTGCCCGCGGCTCCATGGCGTTGGGCACCAGCCGGTTGTTGACGATTTTCATGCGGGTGACGTGGGAAGCCGCCTTGATCGCCGCGTCGGTCGCCTTGGCGTCGCCGATCTCCCAGTCGAAGATCAGATTGTTTTCGGCTTCCGGATGGAGTTGCGGAGCGCCCTTTTCGAGCGCCTTCGTCGCATCCACCACCGCCTCGAGTTCATTGTAGGTGATCTCGACCGCTTCGGCGGCGTCGCGCGCCTGCCCCTTGGTGTCGGCGACCACGACGACGACTGCATCGCCGACATAGCGAACCTTGTCGAACGCCAGCGGAGACCAGGCTCCCATCTTCATCGGGGAGCCGTCCTTGGAATGGATCATCCAGCCGCAGATGAGATTGCCGATACCATCGGCCTTCAGCTCCTTGCCGGTCAGCACGCCGATGACGCCCGGCATGGCTTGAGCCTTGTCGACGTCGATCTTCACGATCTGGGCATGCGCGTGCGGGCTGCGCACGAAGGCCGCATGCTTCATGCCGGGCACCACCATGTCGTCGACATAGCGACCGGCGCCGGTGATGAACCGCTTGTCTTCTTTGCGCGCCACGCTAGCGCCAACACCTTCAATGCCCATCAGAAATTCCTCCCGAAATAGTGAGTAGGAAGTAGTGAGTGGTGGAGATCGGCGCCGGTTCGTACCGACTACTCACTACTCAACTTTTCTCACGCCGCTTGCCTGACCTTGCCGCTCATCCCCTCCGATGCGGCGAGGATCGCCTTGACGATGTTGTGGTAGCCGGTGCAGCGACAGATGTTGCCCTCGAGCTCTGCGCGCACCGTCGCTTCGTCGAGGCCTTCGGGGTGGCGCTTGATCATGTCGGTCGCCGTCATGATCATGCCCGGCGTGCAGAAGCCGCATTGCAGTCCGTGATGCTCCTTGAACGCCGTCTGCACGGGATGCAGGTCGGCACCATTGGCAAGCCCCTCGATCGTCACCACGCTCGATCCGGACGCCTGCACCGCGAGCATCGTGCAGGATTTCACCGCCTTGCCGTCGACATGGACGACGCAGGCGCCGCATTGCGAGGTGTCGCAACCGACATGGGTACCGGTGAGACCGAGATTCTCCCGCAAGAAGTGAACCAGCAGCGTCCGGTCCTCGGCCGCACCGCGGACCTGTTTTCCGTTCACCATCAACGAAACGTCCGACATGAATCCTCCCTGGGTATCACCTTGGTCATCACGCTGCCGACGCGGTGTTGGCTTCGGCCATGCGTTATTCGTACACCGCACAAGCCGTAAAAAACAGCGCAGCGCAAAGCCGGATCATTGTACTTTCGGCCATGGCAGGGCGAAACACGCATTGCCCTCGCCCCATTGCCAAAATGCCGATTGGCGGCAACAATGGCTTTCGACGTTGGCGCGCAAGAAGCACATAAACAGCCGTGCACAGGCAGCGTCGGAGGAAATGCGGGAGAACGTCGCTGACCGTTTCACGGACGCGCTACGCATGCGGTTTGTCGGCGCTGACCACGGACGAGCCCGACCCGGACGTCTTCGCACGCGCGGTGGCGGCGGAGGCGGCCGCCATCGAGGCCGGCTTCGCCCTGTTGTTCTTTTCCCAGCGCCTTGTCGAGGCCGGCGCCCTTTCGCGCGCAATCGCGGCCCATGCGCCGGCGCTACACTACGCCGGCTGCTCGACCGCCGGCGAAATCACGCCGCAGGGCCTCGAGGAGGGCCATATCCTCGCCATGCTGCTCCCTTCGGCGTCGTTTACCGCGGTCAGCACCACGGTCGACAACCTGTCGTCATCGGGCTTGGACAGGGTCACTGGTGATGTCGAGGATCTGCGACGCACGCTGCATGGGCGCATCGGCGGCGAGCGGGCTGGGAACACCTTCGCGCTCTGTTTCATCGACGGACTGTCCTATGCCGAGGAAGCTGTGAGTTCAGCCATCCATTGGGGCCTCGACGACATTCCGCTGCTCGGCGGTTCCGCCGGTGACGACCTGAAATTCGAGACGACGAGCCTGATCTCCAACGGCAAGGTCACCTCCGACAGCGCCATCATCGTGCTGGTCGCCACGGAAATCCCTTTCCATGTCTTCAAGACCGACAATTTCGTTCCCACCGACGAAAAGCTGGTGGTCACCGCGTCCGATCCCGATCACCGCATCGTGCGCGAGTTCAATGCCACCAATGCGGCCGAGGAATATGCCGCTTCGGTCGGCATCGTCGCGCAGACGCTGACACCGCTGAGCTTCGCCTCGCATCCGGTGGTGGTGAAGGTAGGCGGTGAATATTACTGCCGCTCCATCCAGAAGATGCATGCGGACGGCTCGCTGTCGTTCTTCTGCGCCATCGACGATGGTGTCGTGCTGTCGATCGCCCAACCCAAGGACATGGTGGAATCGACCCGCGCGGCTCTGCTCGACGTCGAGGCGAGGCTTGGCGGCATCGACATGATCATCGGCTTCGACTGTGTCCTGCGCCGGCTGGATGCGCGCAACCGCCAGGTCTTTCGCGAGATTTCCGAACTCTACCGGGTCAACAACGTCATCGGCTTCGGCACCTATGGCGAACAATACCGGTCGATGCATCTCAACCAGACCTTCACCGGCATCGCCTTCGGCGAGCGCCCGGCCGCCGAGTGAGCGCTGCCGTGCCCCTCAAGGACATAGACGATCCCGACAGGCTGAAGAAGATCAACGCTGCGCTGGTCAGCCGCGTCGAGCGCTCGATGGACCAGCAAGGCAACGCCTTCTCGCTGTTCCAGACCGCGATCTCACTGGAAAGCAGGGTACGCGCCCGCACCGAGGAACTGCACTCGACCTTGCGGCGGCTGGAACAATCGAACATCGACCTCAGCGCCGCCAAGGAAAATGCCGAGCAGGCGAACCTGTCCAAGACCCGCTTTCTCGCGGCGGCCAGCCACGACGTGCTGCAGCCGTTGAATGCGGCGCATCTGTCCGTCTCCGCCCTTGCCGAAGTGCAGACCAGCGACGAGGGCCGGAAACTGGTACGGCAGGTCGAGCGCTCGCTGGAGACGATGGAGGACCTGCTGCGCACGCTGCTCGACATCTCCAAGCTCGATGCGGGTGTGGTCCAGCCCGACATTGGCGACGTCAGCCTGGAGGCGCTGTTCTCGTCGCTGCGGTCGGATTTCCAGCCTGTGGCCGAACTGAAAGGCCTGTCGCTGAAATTCCGCGCCGTCAACGCCGTGGTTCGCTCCGATCGCACGCTGCTGCGCCGCATCCTGCAGAACATCCTCTCCAATGCGCTGGGCTACACCCGCTCGGGCGGTGTCCTTGTCGGCACCAGGCACCGCGGCGATGCCATCCGCATCGATGTCGCCGACACCGGCTGCGGCATTCCCGACGACCAGCGCGAGGCGGTGTTCGAGGAATTTCATCGCGGCATCATGCCTGCCAATGCCGAACTCGCCGGCGGCGGCCTCGGCCTTGGGCTGGCCATCGTGCGGCGCATCGCCGGCGCGCTCGGCCATCCCGTGACGTTTTCCTCGAAGGTCGGTCGCGGCACGATTTTTCACATCGATGTCCCCGTCGGCATCGGTGCCACGGCGGACGCCGTCGCCAGCGCTGCAAGCCTGGAGCGGCCGCGCGGCTATGGCTTGTTCGGCACCAAGGTTCTGCTGGTCGAGAACGATGTCGAGGTGCTGCAGGCGATGACCTCGTTGCTCGAACGCTGGCAATGCCTGGTGCGCGCCGCGACCTCGACCGACGACGCGCTCGACATGCTCGGCGACACGGACTGGGTGCCCGACATCGTCATAGCCGACCAGCATCTCGACGGCGGCGATCTCGGCACCGCCACCATATCGAAGGTCCGCCGCTATCTCGGCCGCGCGGTGCCGGCGCTGATCGTCACCGCCGACAGTTCCGAAGCCGTCGCCAAGGCGGCGCGGGCCGGCGGCATCGAGTTGATGCGCAAGCCGCTCAAGCCCGCGCAACTAAGGGCGCTGCTGGCACATCTGCTGGCTTAGACCTGCCCCTCAAAACCCCGCCTGATCCCTGAAAAGCTCCGCATTATCAAGCTTCGAAACCTCGATCACCGCTTGCGTGCGGCTGTAGACGTTGAGCTTGCGCAGGATCTCCGAAACGTGCGCCTTGACCGTGGTCTCGCCCACTTGCAGCTCATAGGCGATCTGCTTGTTGAGCAGGCCCTGGCGCAGCATCTGCAACACGCGCAACTGCTGCGGCGTCAATGTCGAAAGGCGCTGCACCATGTCGGCGCGGTCGGTGCTGTCGGCGTCGGGCGGGCGGCCCTCATAACTTTCCGGAACATAGATGGCGCCTTCCATAACCGAGCGTATAGCGTTGGCCAGATCGCTCTTGCGCGCCGATTTCGGGATGAAGCCGGCAGCACCGTAGGACAGCGCCTCGGAGATGATCTTGGGCTCCTCGTAACCGGACACGATGACCACGGGCAGGCGCGGATAGCGGGTCCGAAGCTGCAGCAACCCCTCGAAGCCGTGCACCCCGGGCATGCTGAGATCGAGCAGGGCAAGGTCGAACGGCTTTGTCCCGGCCAGCAGGTCGAGTGCCTCGGCGATCGAGCGCGCCTCCACCGTGTCGACCTCGGGATAGGCCATCTGCACGGCGCTGTGCAGCGCCTCGCGAAACAGCGGATGATCGTCGATGATCAGGAACCGGGCGCTGTCAGTGGCTGCTGTCATGTGGCTCGTTTCGGTTTGCCGGCCGCAGCATAATCCCGCGACCATGGCCGACTTATTGGCAAATAGTCTATCCCAACGGAGGATGCATCGCCGCGAAAGTGATGGAAACTCCGGATTCCTTATACGGGCCGGCAAGCCAATGCTTTATGAAAAGCGACGCCTTGCCCGACCCCTTAATTCGGCCGAAGGTGCCCGCGACCCCGACATCCAACAGCAGAGACAGACCATGACCGCCTTTGTCCTCCCCGCTCCGCCAACGCCCTCGGTCGCGGTGGCCGGCTCGAACGAACGATTTGCGGTGCGCCGCATCTTTTGCGTCGGGCGCAACTACGCCGCGCATATCAGGGAGTTCGGCAATGACGAGCGCGATCCACCCTTCTTCTTCACCAAGCCCGCCGATGCGGTGGCCGACTCCGGCGCCACGATCCCCTACCCGCCGCTGACGACCAACCTGCACCATGAGATCGAACTGGTGGCCGCGATCGGCAAGCCGGGCTTCCGCATCCCGCGCGCCCAGGCGCTGGATCATGTCTGGGGCTATGCCGTCGGCATCGACCTCACCCGCCGCGATCTCCAGGACGAAGCCAAGAAAGCGGCGCGGCCCTGGGACTGGTCGAAGGCTTTCGACCGCTCCGCGCCGTGCGGTCCTCTGGTTCCCGCGCAAAAATCCGGCCATCCGAGCCAAGGCCGTATCTGGCTGGCCGTCGACGGCAAGGTCCGGCAGGACGCCGACCTCGCCGAGTTGATCTGGCCGATCTCCGACATCGTCTCGATCTGCAGCGAAGGCATGGAATTGCAGCCAGGCGACCTCATCTTCACCGGCACGCCGGCCGGCGTCGGCGCGGTCAACCCTGGGGAGACGATGACCGGCGGCGTCGACGGCATCGGCACGATCGAAGTGACCATCGGCCAGCCAAATCGGTGAGTGCATGAGCGACATCGTCCTTCACAACTACTACCGCTCCTCCACCTCCTACAGGGTGCGGATTGCGCTGGAGATGAAGGGGCTGACCTATGACTACGTGCCGCATCACCTGCGCCATGGCGAGCATCTCGAACCGGCCTATCTCGCGGTCAACCCGCAGGGCCTGGTGCCGGCGCTGATCCTGGGCGACGGCACCCTGCTGACGCAATCGCTGGCGATCATCGAATTTCTCGACGAGACGACGCCCGAACCGCCTCTGCTGCCGAAGGACGCAGTTGGGCGCGCCCGTGTCAGGATGCTGGCGCAGATGATTGCCTGCGATATCCATCCGGTGAACAATCTGCGTATCCTGACCGCGCTGCGAACCCTGTTCGGCGCCGGCGACGAGGATGTCGCCAAGTGGTTCCGGCACTGGGTCAAAGAGGGTTTCAAGCCACTCGAAGACCTGTTGATGGCTTCGCCCGAGACCGGCACCTTCTGCCACGGCGACACGCCGGGGCTGGCCGATATCTGCCTGGCGGCACAAGTCACCAGCAATGCCCGTTTCGGCGTCGATATGGCGCCCTACCCGACGATCTCGCGCATCAACGCCGCTTGCATGGCCCTGCCGGCCTTTCAGAACGCCGCGCCGCAAAACCAGATCGATGCCGAGTAACCTTTTCGGCGACGCGCAGCGTCGCCATCGGCGTATGCCCAAACGGCCGGCTTGTCTGGCGGAATCGATTTCCGCTTGACCGGCCAGGGAATCGGCTATCGTTTCCCGAAGTGCGCGCAAGGTGGAGTTGCCGATGAAAGCCGTCGTCTTCGAAAAATTCGGCGAGGCGCCGACGATCCAGACCGTTCCCGATCCGAAGCCGGCGCCGGACGGCGTCGTCATCAAGGTCGAGGCGACAGGCCTGTGCCGCAGCGATTGGCACGGCTGGATGGGCCATGACGCCGATATCCGCTTGCCGCATGTCCCCGGTCACGAGCTGGCCGGCGTCGTGGTAGCCGCCGGCAAGCAGGTGACCCGCTGGAAGGCTGGCGAGCGCGTCACCGTCCCGTTCGCCGTCGGCTGCGGCCATTGTTTCGAATGCACGTCCGGCAATCACCAGGTCTGCGAGCACCAGTCCCAGCCGGGCTTCAACGCCTGGGGCTCGTTCGCCGAATATGTCGCCATCGAGCACGCCGACACCAACCTCGTGCGCCTGCCCGACGAAATGGAATTCGCCACTGCCGCCAGCCTCGGCTGCCGCTTCGTCACCTCGTTCCGCGCCATCGTCGATCAGGGCCGGGTGACGCCGGGCGAATGGGTGGCGGTGCATGGCTGCGGCGGTGTCGGCCTGTCGGCGATCATGATCGCCAGCGCCATGGGTGCCAATGTCATCGCCATCGACCTCACCGAAGAGAAGCTGGACTTCGCCAGGAAGATCGGCGCGGTGGCGACCATCAACGCGGCGACGACCCCGAACGTCGTCAAGGCGGTCAAGCAGATCACCAATGGCGGCGTGCATATGTCCATGGATGCACTCGGTCATCCCACGACCTCGTTCAATTCGATCGCCAATCTGCGCCGGCGCGGGCGCCATGTGCAGGTCGGCCTGATGCTGGGCGATCACGCCCGCCCGCAGGTGCCGATGGACAAGGTGATCGCGTTCGAACTCGAAATCCTCGGCAGCCACGGCATGCAGGCCTACCGCTACCCCGCGATGATGGAGATGATCCGCACCGGCAAGCTGAAACCCGAGCTTCTGGTCGGAAAGAAGATCAGCCTTGAGGAAGCGCCCGCCGCCCTGATGGCGATGGGCGGCTTCGAAGGCATCGGCATCGGTGTGGTGACGAAGTTTTAGCCAGCGGCGCCGGTTGCGGGCCGTGGCAAATCCCGCCTGGCAAACTTTTTGGCGCCGAATACGCACAGCACCACGCCGAGCGTGATGACGACCATCAGGGGGCTGACCTGTTCATGCAGCAGGGACGCCGCCAGGGCGAGGCCAAAGAAGGGCTGCAGCAGTTGCAACTGCCCCACGGCGGCGATGCCGCCTTGCGCGAGGCCGCGATACCAGAACACGAAGCCGATCAGCATGCTGAACAGCGAGACATAGGCAAGCCCGATCCATGCATTGGTCCCGACCGTGGCGAAGGACGGTGGCAGGGTGACCACGGTCAGCACCAGCATGACCGGCAGTGACAGCACCAGCGCCCAGCAGATCACCTGCCAGCCGCCCAGCCTGCGCGACAGCGCGGCGCCTTCTGCGTAGCCCAGGCCGCACACGATGATGGCGGCAAGCATCAGTGCGTCGCCAACGGGTGAGGCCGTCATGCCTTGCGCAAGGGCAAACCCACCCACCAACGCGCTGCCGAGGCATGAGAACAGCCAGAAGGCCGGTCTCGGCCTCTCGCCCCCGCGCAGCACGCCGAAGATCGCGGTCGCCAGCGGCAGCAAGCCGACGAAGATGATGGAATGAGCAGAGGTGACATGCTTCAGCGCCAAGGCTGTCAGCAAGGGAAAGCCGACCACCACACCCAACGCGACGATGACAAGCGACATCAGGTCATGACGTTCCGGGCGCTTCTCGCGGAAGACGAGCAGCAGCGCGAGGCCAAGCAAAGCTGCTATCACCGCGCGCGCCGACGTCAGGAATGTCGGATCGAGATCCATCACCGCCACGCGCGTTGCCGGCAAGGAGCCGCTGAAAATCAACACGCCGATGAATCCGCTCACCCAGCCGCTCGTCGTCTTGTCCATTGCAGGCACTCCATCCGTTGCGCCCTCTATCGGGCCCATACCCATGGCGTCACCAGAGACAATGCAGTACAATTCAACAAAACTGTAATGGTTTGCCGGAAGGTACAGATGAACGTATCAGCGAGATTCGACAACAGCGGAACCCTTGTCGAAGGCGTCATGGCCACCATCCGCCAGCGAATTGCCGCGCGCAGCCTCACGCCCGGCGCCCGATTGCCCTCTATCCGCGCCTTCGCCAAATCCATGCAGGTTTCCAAATCGACAGTGGTCGAGGCCTATGAACGCCTGGCGGCGGAAGGCGCGATCCGTTCCCGGCCAGGCTCCGGCTTTTATGCCGCCGGATCGCTGGCGCCGCTGTCGCTCGCCGAGATCGGCCCCCGACTCGATCGCGCCGTCGATCCGCTCTGGGTTTCGCGGCAGTCGCTGGAAGCGGGCGATGAGATGCTGAAGCCCGGCTGCGGCTGGCTGCCCGCCTCGTGGATGCCGCAGGCAGCGCTACGTCGCGCGCTGCGCACCGTGGCGCGCGCCGATGATGTGGCCCTTGCCGACTACGGCACGCCGCTCGGGCTGCCGCCGCTGCGCCAATTGCTGGCGCGGCGCATGGCCACGCATGGCATCGAGGCTTCCCCCGAACAGATCATGCTGACGGAATCGGGCACGCAGGCCATCGACCTCCTGTGCCGGTTCCTGCTCGAACCCGGCGATACAGTGCTGGTGGACGATCCCTGCTATTTCAATTTCCACGCACTGTTGCGTGCCCATCAGGCCAAGGTCGTCAGCGTCCCCTATACGCCATCGGGACCGGATATCGACTTGTTCGCGCAGGCGCTGGCCGAGCATCGGCCGCGCCTCTACATCACCAACTCCGCCATCCACAACCCGACCGGCGCGATCCTGTCGCCGGTCACCGCGCGCCGGCTGCTCAAGCTCGCCGATCAATCGGACCTGACCATCGTCGAGGACGACATCTTCGCCGATTTCGAACACGCTCCTGCCCCAAGGCTCGCGGCTTTCGACGGTCTCGAGCGTGTCGTCCATATCGGCAGTTTCTCCAAGACGCTTTCGGCCTCGATACGCTGCGGCTTCATCGCCGCGCCCCGTGACTGGATGGAAGGGCTGGCCGACCTCAAGATCGCCACCACCTTCGGCGGCGGGCGGCTCGCGGCCGAATTGGTGCTGACCCTGCTCAGGGATGGCAGCTATCGCAAGCACATGGACCTGCTGCGCGCCCGGCTCTCACGCGCCATGATCGAGACAGGCGCTCGGCTGAAGGCGATCGGGATCACGCCCTGGATCGAGCAGCCCGCCGGTCTGTTCCTCTGGTGCAGCCTGCCGGATGCAGTGGACGCAGCCGAGATTGCCCGCCGCGCGCTTGCGGCCAATGTCGTGCTGGCGCCCGGGAACGCGTTCAGCCTGTCGCGATCAGCCAGCCGATTCCTGCGCTTCAACGTTGCACAATGCGAAGACGAGCGGATTTTCAAGGTGCTGGAGGCAGCCATGCCGCGCTGACGGCTGCGGCGCGGCTTGCGCGATCAGGACTTCACGCAAATGTCGCGCACACAACTCCGCAGCCAGCGCTGCGCCGGATCGGCATCGAGCCGCGGATGCCAGAGCATGGAAATGGTGACCGCCGGAATGTCGACCGGCAGGGAAAAAGTCTGCATGCCGACGCGCGCGCCTTGCGTATGCCGCTCGGGCACGCTGGCGATCAGCTCCGAGGCGCGCGCCATCGCGAGCGCGGCCGAAAAACCGGAAGCCATGCACACGACCATTCGTTGCAATCCGAGCCGACTCAAGGCCTCGTCGATCGGCCCCCTTTCGCGGCCCCGCCGCGAAACATTGATGTGGCGGCCAGCCGCATAGCGTTCCGGCGTCATCGCGCCCTGGCCGAGCGGATGGCCGCTGCGCACCGCGCAGACGAAACGGTCGCGAAAAAGCGCCTGGATGCGCACCTCCGGCCCGGTCTCGCCGGCCACGCCTACTTCCAGGTCGATCGCCGCTTCGCGCAGTGACGCCATGTCCTTGTCCGACTTCGGCGCGAAACGCAGCCGCACGCCCGGCGCATCGGCCTGGATCCGGGCGATCAGGCGCGGCCCGAACTCCTCGACGAAGCTTTCATTGGTGCGCAGCGTGAAGGTCCTCTCCAGGCCCGGCAGATCAAGCAGCCTCGCCGGGCGCAGCAGCGTTTCCGCATCCTGAACCACACGACCGACCTGCTGGCGCAGTTCCTGCGCGCGTGGTGTTGGAACAAGGCCGCGACCGGCCCGCACCAGCAGCGGATCTCCCGTCGCCGCGCGCAGGCGCGCCAGCGTGCGGCTCATCGCCGAGGGGCTGAGCCGTAATCGCGTCGCCGCACGCGCCACGCTGCCTTCGTCCAGCAGGACATCGAGGGCGACGAGCAGGTTGAGATCGGGCGGCGACATGGTTCGATCCTAGCACGAAATCCGCTGATGTGGCGTGCAACGCACGAATAGAATGCAAATGCTGCGCGTTCCGCCACATCCTGCAAACGATTAGATCTTCGAAGCTTCTACCCGAAGCCGACAAAGGGAGATCGCCGTGGCAGTCACTGAGCAACATCGCAACGAGCACGCATCGGTCGCACAGAAAATCCCATCGGCTGGATGGGCGCTGGCGAGCCTGTCGCTGGCCACGCTGCTGTCGTCGCTCGGCACCAGCATCGCCGGCGTCGGCCTTCCCTCGCTGATGCAGGCATTCGATGCCTCGTTCCAACAGGTGCAATGGGTCGTGATTGCCTATCTGCTCGCCATCACCATCCTGATCGTCAGTGCCGGGCGCCTCGCCGACATGCTCGGCCGGCGGCCGCTGCTGCTTTTCGGCATCGCGCTGTTCACATCGGCGTCGGTGCTCTGCGGCCTCTCGCCGGCTTTGTGGCTGCTGATCGCGGCGCGGGCGGTGCAAGGGCTTGGCGCGGCGCTGATGATGGCGCTGACATTGGCCGTTGTCGCCGAGACGGTGAGCAAGGCCAGGACCGGCAGCGCCATGGGCCTGCTCGGCGCCATGTCGGCCATCGGCACCACGCTCGGCCCTTCCATAGGCGGCCTGCTGATCGCCGCTCTCGGCTGGCGTTCGATTTTCCTGGTCAACGTGCCGCTCGGCATCCTGACCTTTGCAATGGCCTGGCGTGCTTTGCCTGCCGGCAACCGGACGGCGTGGACCGGTCAAGCCGGCTTCGATGGTTTGGGCACGGGCCTGCTGGCCCTGACATTGGCGGCCTACGCGCTGGCGATGACGCTGGGTAGAGGCAGTTTCGGGCTCATCAACATCGGCCTGCTGGTCGCGGCTGGCATCGGCATCTTCCTGTTCGCCACGGCGCAAAGTATGGCGAAAAACCCATTGGTCGAGCTTTCCGCCTTCCGTGATCTCTCGCTGAGCGCCAGCCTGGCCATGAATCTGATCGTCGCCACCGTGATGATGGCTACCTTGGTGGTTGCGCCGTTCTATCTCTCGCGCGGGCTCGGACTGGACGCGGCAAACGTCGGACTGGTGCTCTCGACAGGCCCGCTGGTTTCGGCGCTGTCGGCGTTGCTCGCCGGACGCCTTGCCGATCGCTTCGGAGCCAAAAGGATGATGGTCGCGGGCCTGCTCGGCCTTGCCACGGGCACGTTCCTCCTGTCCCTGGCGATAACGACACTCGGCATCGCCAGCTATGTCGTCCCCATCACCGTGACCTGCTTCGGTTATGCCCTGTTCCAGACAGCGAACAACGCCGCCGTCATGCGCAGCGTCGGCGCCGGTCAACGCGGCGTCATCTCCGGCCTGCTCAATCTCTCGCGCAACCTTGGCCTCATTACGGGCGCCTCCGTCATGGGCGCCATATTCGCCGCCGCATCGGCCGGAGGACGTGAAGCCGGCGGCCAAGGCATGCTGACGTCAGCGGCGGCGGCCAGCGGAATGCAGGTGACCTTCCAGACGGCAACGGCACTGGCGGTGGCGGCGCTGGCGCTCAGCCTTTTGCCGAGCCGGCGGGCGGAGAATGCCTGACGAAGATCAATTCAGGGGGCTTGGGCGAATGCCGCTCAGGCCCCTGCCCGCTTGCGGCGCTCATAGAGCATGACCAGCGTCTCGGCCGTCAGCGCCGGCTTTTCCTCGCCCTCGATCTCGACGGTGTTGGCGGCCTTCATCAGGTATTGGCCCGGCCCCCTGTCCTCCATGGACAGCAGCGTGGTGCGCAGCCGGATGCGTGCGCCCACCTTGACCGGCGCCAGGAAACGCACCTTGTCGAAGCCGTAGTTGAAGGCGGCCTGCGTGTTCTCGGGCACGATTCCCATGCCGAGCGCCAGCGCGCCGATGATCGACAGCGTCAGATAGCCATGGGCGATCGTCGTGCGGAACGGGCTTTGCCGCCGCGCCCGTTCGGGGTCGACATGGATCCATTGATGATCGCCGGTGCATTCGGCGAACTGGTTGATACGGTTCTGGTCGACTGTCGTCCATTCCGAGACGCCAAGCTCCTGCCCGGACATCGTCCTCAACTGCTCGTAGGTCGGCGGCGTCTTAGGCCGTTTTTCGGTCATTCCTGTTTTCCCGATAGCTTCCAACGCTTCCGGACCACGAACCGGCGGCCTCTGTCAATTCGCCCTGCATGATTCGGTCCCCTTGGGATCGATGCGAATCCTGGCATCACTCTACGTCAAGCCGTGTTCGCCCGGCCTTGGCATTTGAGGGTACCCATGGTGTAAAGGCATAGCGGCCGATGAAGAGCATCCGAACAAACTTCGCCTGGCGCAGGGTTGGCAGGCAACCGGTCTTTGTCACGCAAGCTACTTCTTCTCGTAGCCGGCGCGGATTTCCTCCATCGCCTCTTTGATGCGCATGCGCAGGATGTCGACCGATTCGGTGCCGGATTTCCTGACCAGCTCGGCCACTTCGCTGGCATTCTTCAACGTAGTCTCGAAGGATTTCCTGGCGAACTCAGTCTGTTTGGCCATCAGGTCCTGCGGCGTGCCGGGCGCTCTGTAGCCTTGCGTCATGTCGGCAATTTCGCGCAGCGTGTCCTGCAGCATCTCGCGTTGCCTGGAGAACAGCGACGACGCGCCGGCGGCACTTGCCCGCGCCGATTTCTCCAGTGCTTCAAGGTTCTTGCGGTGGTGCGCGAGGATCGCCTCGACATCGACATTGGGCAGTTTCAGGTCACGGCCGAACCGGCCGAACATGTCCGTGAAGGAATCGGAATCCGGTTGTTTGGCCATGCTCATCTGCTCCCCTGTTGCCGCGACTGCTGATGCCCGCCCATGAGAATAGAGCATGGCGTGCGCCCGTCAATTGACGAGAAACAGCCGCTCCGCGGTGTAAAGCGCGATGCCGGCCAGACCGCCGATGATCATGCCGTTGAAGCGGATATATTGCAGGTCCCGGCCGATATTCATCTCGATCAGCCGCGTCAGCTGCGCCAGGTCCCAGCGCTTGACCTGGTCTGCGATGAATTTCGATACGCCGCTCTTCTGGCTCTCGACGAAAGAGGACAGCGCCACCACGAATCCCTGGTTCATGTCGGCCCTGATCTTGGCGTCTCCGGCCAGATGCCGGCCGACCTCGACGAACATGTTGGCAAGATGCGCGCGGATCATCGATCGCGGCGCCTTGGCATCCTGCTCGATGAACAGCCTGAGGCTTTCCCACATGTCGCCGGCCAGCGCCTTGACTTCCGGCCTGGCGAGGAAATCGCGCTTCAGCTTCTCGGCGCGCCTTGCATATTGCTTCGACGTTCTCAGCCGCTCGACGAAGGCTTGCGCGAAACGGTCGAATTCGGTGCGCATCGGGTGGTCGGGATCGGCTCTCATCTCGTCGAGCAGCGAACCGGCCGAGGCAACGATCTTCTTCAGGAGATAGGCGTCGGCCCTGAACAGGTTGAACAGCGACGGCAGTTCCTCGCGGATCTTTTCGCGCATGGTCGTCAGCGCCTGTTCATCGTTGAGGAACTGGCCGATCACCTTGATGAACTCATCGAACAGCCTCTGGTGACGGCGATCGTCGGTCAGGGCCGAGAGCAATTCGGCCGCCAACGGCGCCAGCGGCACTTTTTCGATCTGCTCCAGCATCCGGCTGGTGACGAAGCCGCGCAGCCCCGATTGCTCGACGGCGGCAAGCGTCTGCGGAACCAGGCGCACGACGAAACGCGACAGGCCCGCGGCACGTTCGGAATCGGCCAGCCAGTCGGCTACGAGCGCCGAGAAATCGACCTCGGCCAACTTTTCGCGCACCGGCTCGGGGGCAAGGAAATTGGCTTCGATGAAACGGCCGAGATTATCGGCGATACGGTTCTGGTTCTCGGGAATGATCGCGGTGTGCGGGATCGGCAGACCGAGAGGCCGCTTGAACAGCGCGACCACCGCATACCAGTCGGCCAGGCCGCCAATGGTCGCCGCCTCGGCAAAAGCGGCGACGAAGCCGAGCCAGGGATAGGTGCTCTCGAAGGACTTGGCCAGGGCGAACACGGCGACGCAAAGCGCAAGTGCCGCCGTGGCGACGAATTTGGTCCGCCGCAGCATTACAATCTTGGCATGCGCGTCGGCATCATATCCGCCGGAAGCCAGGGCCGTGGCTGATTGTGACATGTCAGAGCCGCTCCTCGTCGATCTCTGATCTATTTAGAGCATTCCAGGAAAGGTGTGTAACGCTGTTCCCTGGAAAAGCGCCTAGCGCTTTCCCCAGGGAATTGCGTGAAAACAAAGAGTTAGGGCGGTCGGCCATTCTGCCGATCACTGGACCGCTCTGGTGTTTCGCCGAGAAAATGCGCGTGACAGCCGATTCGGCCCGCGTCTTGCCGCCTTGCGCACACAAAGTTGACGGGAATATTCAGCTATTAGGCGAAGCTAGTCTGGAATTATTCCAAGGTATAGGCCATATTCCGCCGAGGCCAGTGTGGCGAATCCGAAAGCTCGGAGCAAAGCCGCACCAGCAAAGTTCAAAATCTGGCGTGATCGCAGCTCGCCGGCGCTTTGTGAGGACAAGATGCGACTTACCCGCCAGACCAATTACGCCATGCGCATCCTGATGTATTGCGCGGCCAATACCGATCGGCTGAGCCGCATCCCCGAGATCGCCGCCGCCTATTCGGTGTCGGAGCTTTTCCTGTTCAAGATCCTCCAGCCACTGGTCGAGAATGGCCTTGTCGAGACGGTGCGTGGCCGCAATGGCGGCGTCAGGCTTGGCCGTGCCGCGGAATCGATCAACCTGTTCGACGTCGTGCGCGTGACGGAGGAAAGCTTCGCCATGGCCGAGTGCTTCGAGAACGACGCCGCGGAATGCCCTCTGGTCGACAGTTGCGCGCTGAATTCCGCGTTGCGCGAGGCGCTCAACGCCTTCTTCGCGGTCCTTGCCCGCTATACGATCGCCGATCTCGTGGCGGCGCGTCCGAACGTGCGCAACCTGCTCGGCATTGACCTGCTGGAGCGCCGCGCACCGGCGGCCTGATCCGGTTTGCCGCAGGCTGGACCTGCGGCGAACGTCCAGAATCTAGGCCGCTGCCAGAATCTAGGCCGCTGATTGAGGCAGCACGAACGGCATATTGCCGGCTGGCAGGACTCCAACCCTTAAGCGGCAACCGAATACCCTTTCGATCAGATCGTCGCTCAGCACATCCTGCGGCGAACCGGTGGCGGCAAGCCGGCCGCGGTGCATGACGAAAATCCGGTCGGCATACATCGCCGTCAGGTTGAGGTCGTGCAGGATGGCAACCACGCCGCCGCCCCTTCTGGCGAAGTCGCGAGCAATGTTCATGATGATCAGCTGGTGCTTGATGTCGAGGCTGGACACCGGCTCGTCCAGGAACAGATAGCGCGGCTTGCCGTCGAGCACCGGCGCCCAGACCTGGCACAGCACGCGGGCGAGTTGAACGCGCTGCTGCTCGCCGCCGGAAAGCTCCTGATAGAAGCGGCCGGCGAAACCGTCGAGGTCGACACGCGCCAGCGCCCGTTCCGGCAGGCGTTCGTCCTCGCCCGGCAGCACACCCGAGCGGCCTCCGACAAGGCCGAGCCTGACAATCTCGCGCACGGTAAAGGGAAACGACAAGGTCGTCGCCTGCGGCAGCACCGCGCGCAGCGTCGCCGCCTCGACTGGCGTTATCGTCGAGAGCTCGCGGCCGTTGATGGCAATCCGGCCGGTATGCGCGAGTTCCCCCGACAGCGCCTTGAGGAAGGTCGTCTTGCCGGACCCATTGGGGCCGACAATGGCCGAAATCTCACCCGGCCTGACCTCGAAATCGACGCCGGCGACAATGCCTTTCCTGCCGATCGCCACCGAAACATCGCGCGCTTCGATCATGAAACACCCCTACAGGTCGATGACGCCGCGCTTGCGCAGCAGGATCCAGAGGAAGAACGGCGCCCCGGCGATCGCCGTGACGATGCCGATCGGCAGTTCGGCGGGCGCCACGATGGTGCGCGCGACCGCGTCGGCCAAAAGCAGCAGCGAGGCGCCGAGCAGCGCCGAGGCCGGCAGCAGATAGCGATTGTCGGGGCCGATCAGCAGGCGCAGCAGATGCGGCACCACGATGCCGATGAAACCGATGCCGCCGCTGACGGCGACGGAGGCGCCGACCGCCGCCGAGACGCCGACGATGGCCGTGTACTTAAGCCGCTGCACCGGAATGCCGAGATGGCCGGCGGTCGCCTCGCCCAGCGCCAGCGCATTAAGGCCGCGAGCCAGGAACGGCATCGCCGCCAGCGAAAGCACGATGACCGGGCCGACAGAGCCGATCTTCTGCCATGTCGCACCGGCCAGCGAGCCGAGTTGCCAGAAGGTCAGGTCGCGCAGTTGCCGGTCGTCGGCCATGAAGATCAGGATACCGGTCAGCGCCATGGCAAGTGCGGCCAGCGCCAGGCCGGCAAGCAGCATGGTGGCGACGGATGTGCGGCCCTGTCGCGTCGCGACCCTGTAGAGCAGCAACGTCACCGACAACCCGCCGCCGAAGGCCGCCAGAGGAAGGGTCAGCGCGCCGAACGAGGCGGTCACCGGCGACAGCACGGTCGTGCCGAGCACGATGACGGCCACCGCGCCGAGGCTGGAGCCCGCCGAAACACCGATAAGGCCGGGGTCGGCAAGCGGATTGCGGAACAGCCCCTGCATGACCGCGCCGGAGACCGCGAGCGCAGCCCCGATCAGCACGCCGAGCACGACGCGCGGCAGCCTTATGTCATAGACGATGAGGCGATCTCGCGCGCTCATCGCCACGTCGCCAGGCGCTGCGCCGAACAGCCAGTCGCCGACGACCTTGACGGCGGAGGCATCCGAGGCGCCGGAGGTCAGCGACAGCAATACCGCTGCCGCAAGCACGACGCAGGCGAGCGCGATGACCAGACGGGCGCGCCCGGAACGGTCACCGTCGCTGGCCATCTTCCTCTCCGCCGGCCCGGCGATCGACTGGTCGACCATGCCGCTCAGTCCGTAATCTGCGTGCCATAGAGCGCGGCGGCGAGGTCGTGGACGGCGTCGGCCGTGCGTGGTCCGAAGCCGAGCAGATAGCCGCCGTCGATGCGGATCAGCTTGCGCGCGGTTCCGGCCGGCGTCGAGGCGATCGACGCGTTGCCGAACAGTTCATCGTCCGATACCGGCGGCCCGGCATTGCTCATCATCAGGATCGCGTCCGGCCTGGCGGTGACAACAGCCTCGTCTGACAGTTGCTTGTAGCCGGAGAAGCCTTCGATCGCGTTGACGCCGCCGGCCAGCTTGATGATGCCGTTGGCCGCGGTATCGCTGCCGGCCGCCATGATCTTGCCGCCCTGCATCGACAGCACGAACAGCACGCGCTTGCGCTTCTTGATCGAGGCCGTCTGCTTTTCCGCCGTCTGCAGCTTGGCATCGATCTCCCTGGCCAGCGCTTCGGCCTTGGCGTCGGCGCCGAGCGCCTTGCCGACCACGCGGACCTTTTCGAGGATGCCTTCACGGTCGTACCGGTCAGGCACTTCGATGAAGGGGATGCTCGTCTTCTTCAGCACGTCGAGCGCCTCCTTGGGGCCGCTGCCGTGCAGCGCCAGCATGCCCGAAGGGTTGACCGACAGCACACCCTCCGGCGACAGCTGGCGCATGTAGCCGACATCTGGCAGGTCGAGAGCTGCTTTCGGATAGCGGCTGGTGGAATCGCGCGCCACAAGATGCTTTTCCTCGCCGAGCGCATAGACGATCTCGGTGATCGAGCCGCCGATGGACGCGATCCTGGTGGGATCGGCGAAGACGGAGACACCGTCGCCGGCGTTGGCCGGCTGCGGTGCGCCGAAGGCAAGGGAAAGACCGAGCATCGGGCCAAGCATCGATCCGCGCACAACCGTCAATCCGGTGAGAAGACCCATCATCGTTTCCTCAGGCTGCGGTCGGGCTTGGAATGCGCGGCAGGTTCTCGGCCAGGAAGCGCCAGTCGTCGCGCTCACCCTCTCCTTCATGGCGCTTGCCGAAGAACTGGATGATCATGTTGCCGCCGGCGTCGTAGACCTCCAGCGACGTAACATGGCCGTCCTTGGTCGGCTTGCGCACGGCCCAGACCTCATGAATGTGGTCGGTGCGCAGGTGCAGATGGAAGGTCTCGTCCAGCACATTGATCCATGGCCCCATTGGCTTGATCGACTTGACCGGACCGGAATGGATTTGGATACAGCCGCGGTTTCCCACAAAGCACATGATCGGCATCTCGCCCTCGGCGGCACGATTGAACATGGCTCTCACCGCATCATTGTCGAGCAGCCATGCATAGTCCTGGCCCACCATGCGCACCGCCTGGCGGCGGCTGAGCTTCAACGTCTTCAGCATGCCGAAGAACTGATGCACGTCGGTCAGCCGGCTCCAGCGATCGCGCAGATCGTCGAGATTCGCGGTCGTTGTCACCGCCTCGCCTTCGTTCTCGGCGGCTGGCCCCGAAATGGCGACCAGTGGCTCCTGGTTCGGCGATTCCAGCGAAGCGACCAGTTTCTGATAGGCATAGAGGTTTGACCCCGGCCGCAGATGCACCTTGTGCACCGCCTCGCCCGCCGCGTCGAAGAATTGCAGGCTGCGGCGGATGTCGTCGCCGTCGCGTTTTTCCACGGCAAAGCCGTGCGCCCATATTTTCGGGAAAATGCGCAGGTCGATGTTCTCGCCCAGCACCATGGCATTGTGATTGCCGGTGACGACCTTGTCGTAGGCGCCGATCTTTTCATGCACGGCGCTTTCGTTGCGGGTGAGCGCCATCACCTCGCCGACGGCTTCGAGGCCGGTCAGAAGATCGTTGACGCGTGGCTCGACGCGAACGACACCGTCGCCGCAATGCGCGGCCACCAACTCAGCCTCCGAAATGCCAAGCTGTGCGGCCAGATCGCGCTCGCGCGTTTTCGGATTATCCGTCCGCGCCCGCCGGATTTCGTGCGGGGTGGGTTTTACGCGCTGGTCCATTGTCCTGCTGCCTTACGCTTACTTGTTGAGGATGAGCTTGCCCTGACGGGTGATCTTGAGCCGGTAGAGCGCGCCGTGATGCTCGATGCCGATCTCGTGCTCACCTTGGAACAGCGTGTTGCTCGACAGCGTCCGCACCGCCAGCGGAACGCCGTCGAAGCGGGCGGAGGCATCGTCGGAACGGCGGATGCGATAGCGGAAGTCGTTGGGATTGTGCGTGTTCATGTGGATCGGTTCCTTTCCTGTGCCGGGCGTCTGGCTAGGCGTTTTGCGTAATCCGATTCATTCTTGACTTGAATAATCATGTTTACTAGTCAGTGCAATACCGGATTAAATTAGTCAAGATTTAAGACGCGAATACGATCACAAATGCCAGCCAGCCCCAGGCCAGCCCGCATCGAACCTGGAAACTTTGGAGTTGGGGCACATGGGGTTAGCGATTTGGGAACGGCGCGGCTGGTCGGGGCCGAACGGTGCAGCGGCTTTGCTGGCGGGCGTGGCGGCGATTGCCTTGTTCGTGCCACCTGCCAACGCTCAGCAATCAGCACAGGCGGCGGGAGAGCAGGCCGATCAATCGAAGCAGGCTGAGGGGGAAAAGCCGGCGCCAGCGGGCGCAACGCTGCTCGACAAGGTTCTGGTCATCAGCCGCACCGGAGAAACGGCCATCCGATTGCTGGCCTCGGCCAGCCATATCGACCAGGAACAGCTCGATCGCCGCATGGCGACGACGCCGAACGAAATGCTGTTCGGCGTGCCCGGCGTCGCGGCGCAGGCCGATGCCAGGCGCGTCAGCACCAGCGTCAATATCCGCGGCCTGCAGGATTTCGGCCGCGTCGCGATCATCGTCGACGGCGCGCGGCAGAACTTCCAGCGTTCCGACCATGGCACCCAATCGACCTTCTACGTTGACCCCGAGCTTATCAAATCCGTCGACGTCATCCGTGGTCCGGTCGCCAACACCTATGGCTCGGGCGCGATAGGCGGCGTGGTCTTCTTCGACACCAAGGACGCCCAGGACATCCTCAAGCCGGACGAGACATGGGCTGGTTCCGTCACCGGACGGTACGAGAGCAACGGCAAGGGCTGGACCACCAGCGCATCCGGCGCCTATCGCTTTAACGACAATTTGGATGCGCTGGGCAATATCGTCTACCGCAACTATGACGACTACAAGGATGGCGACGGCGACACCGTCAAGGGCACCGGCTTCGACGTATTGAGCGGATTGCTAAAGACCACGATCCGCCCGAGCGACAATAGCGAACTGAAGCTCGGCTGGGTCGGTTCGAGCGACGGCTGGAACGAGATCAGCGGCGGCATGCCGGTCAATGACGTCGACCTGAAATCGAACACCTTCACGGCTCGCTACAATGTCACGGACGAAGACAGGAGCTGGCTCGACCTCCACGTCAACACCTCCTACAACAAGACCAATCTCGACCTGACCGGCCATGTTCCGCAGCGCCGCTTCGATCCCGTCACCGGCCTTCCCGTGATGTTGCCGGCAGGTTCGACGTCGACCTTCGATGTCGGCACAGCCGCCATCGACATCTGGAACACGTCGCGATTCGAGACAGGCGGCCTCGCGCATGAACTGACCTATGGCGGCGACTGGGTGAATGACGACGTCGAGACTGGCGGCACGGCAGGCGGCGACAGCTTCTACACGCCTTCCGGCAAGCGCAACGTTTCTGGCGCCTACGTCCAGGACAAGCTCAGCTGGGATTGGCTCGAAGTCATTGCCGGGCTGCGCTATGACAATTACAGCCTCGAGGACGACACGCACGAAACGTCGGGCGACCGCCTGTCGCCGCGCGTCACCGTCGGCGTCTCGCCTTTCGAAAGCGCCGGCCTTGCCGGCCTGCAATTCTACGGCACCTACGCGGAGGGCTACCGGTCGCCTTCGCTGACCGAAACCCTGATCAGCGGCAACCATCCGGCGGGTGTCAGCTTCCCGTTCCTGCCCAATCCCAATTTAAAGCCCGAAACCGGTAAGACCGTCGAATTCGGTGTCAATTACAAGCAGAACGACGTTCTCGAGTCCGGCGACGCGTTTCGGCTGAAGGCAGCCTATTTCAACAACGACGTCGACGATTATATTGACGGCGTTACGCTGTCGGCCTTTGATCCGACCAGTGGCTGCCCCTTGGGGCCGGGCATTCCGATCTGCTTCCAGTACCAGAACTTCGCCAAGGCAAAGATCAACGGCTTCGAGATGGAAGGCGTTTATGATGCAGCATGGGGCTACGCCGGACTTTCCGCCTCCATCATCAATGGTCACACCATATCCTACGAAGGCGATCGGGCGGACCTTGCCACGATACCGTCCGCGCAGGTCACCGCGCAGCTCGGCCTGCGCTTCCTCGAGGACAAACTCACTGTCGGCGGCGAGGTGCAGTACAATGGCAAGCCCAAGGGTAACCCGATCGCCGAGGACTATACGCTGGTCAACGCTTTCGCCAGCTACCAGGCGACCGACAGTCTGAAGGTTGATTTCCGCGCCGACAATCTGTTCGATGTCAAATACGCCAATCCGTTGAACGGTAGCACCACGGTCGCGGTCTATGAACCGGGCATAACGCTGAAGCTGGCGGCAACGATGCGATTTGGAGGATGATGATGACGAACTTGACGGCATCCCTTCGTCTGCTGACCTCGGCGCTGGCGATGTCGCTTGCAGCGGTTCCGGCGTGGGCACAAGAGTCCGCGCCGGCGCCTGCTCTTGCCCTCGAACTCAATGGCGCGCAACCCTCCGAAAAGGGCTGCCGCCTGACCTTCGTGGTCACCAACAATCTCGGCGCCGACCTTTCCAGGGCGGCGTTCGAGATCGCCCTGTTCAACGACGCCGGCGTCGTCGACCGCCTGACCGTGCTCGATTTCAAGGACCTGCCGGCCGGCAAGACGAAGGTGACGCGCTTCGATCTCGCTGGCACCAACTGCGCCAAGGTCAGCCGCGTGCTGATCAACAGCGCGACCGAATGCGTCGGCACCGGCGTCGAGCCGAACACCTGCATGCGAAAACTCAAGACAGATGCCAAGACCGGCATCGCCTTCGGGGTCTGAGCACGGCGTGGGGCTGCGTGCGGCATGCCTGCGGCACGCAAGCAGGCCTTTCTGAACGTACCAATCGGGAACCACCCGTCTCAGTCCAGGAAATCGAAAGGAACTTCATGTACATCGCCATGAACCGCTTCAAGGTGCAGAACGGCTCGGAAGCCGATTTCGAGGCCGTGTGGAAAAACCGTGATTCCAGCCTTGCGGAAATGAAGGGCTTCCGGGAGTTCCATCTGCTGCGCGGCCCAGTCAACGAGACCGAAGGCTATACGCTGTTTGCCTCACACACGGTCTGGGCAAGCCACGACGATTTCGTCGCCTGGACCAAGTCGGAGAATTTTCGCGCGGCCCACAGGAATGTCGGCACGACGAAGGTCCATTATCTCGGCCATCCCCAGTTCGAGGGTTTTTCGGTCGTCGAGGGCGCCTGAAACGACCTCGCCCGCCGGAAAGGCGTCCTTAAGTGGCAGCAAGCAGGCTGGCATTGCCGCCCGCCGCGGTCGTGTCGACGCAGACGGCCCGCTCATGCGCATAGGCCGCGGGGTTGAGCACTTCGCTGACCAGCGGCACGATCGGCCCTGAGCGTTCGGCGATCACCTTGCGCACGATGCGCGCCGCCTCCGGCGTCCCCGAGAAGGCGACGACGTCGACGCGTAACGAACGCGCCTCAACCGGATCGGGGCGGCCGTCGATCGCCGCCAGCGGCAGGCCCTTGCCGGTCAGCGCCGAAAGCGCCGCCGGCGCGCCTGGCGCCACCGCCAGCACCGCGTTGCCGGCGGCGAGCGCCTGGATCGTCTGCGCAAGCAGCGTGTCGCCGTCCGGTCCCAAGCACAGCACCCGGCCGCGCGGCGCCAATGACAGTGTATTGGCCTCGCCGGTCGGCCCGGGCAGGTCGACCTGGCCGAAATCGATTGCGGCGGCGGCACCGATCGCCGCGGCACCTTTGCCTCGCAGGTGCTTGCGCAGGATGGCGATGCGGTCCGGCCGCGTCGACCAGCCGCCAAGCGCGGGATCGGGCAGATTGTCGGCGAGTTCGGTCGCCGTCACCTTGTGGCCGTCGCCAACAGGCGTGCCTGCCTCCGGTCCCTTGCGAAAGCGCCGGAGATAATGCGGTCCGCCGGCTTTGGGCCCGGTGCCGGACAGCCCCTCGCCGCCGAACGGCTGCGAGCCGACGACCGCGCCGATCTGGTTGCGGTTGACATAGATGTTGCCGGCATGGATCCCGTCGACGAAATGCTGGACGCGACCCTCGATGCGGGTGTGCAGACCGAACGTCAGGCCGTAGCCCTTGCGGTTGATGGCGGCGATCACCGCATCGATCTCATCGGCGTCGAAACTGGCGACATGGAGCACCGGCCCGAACACTTCGCGCTCCATCTCCTCGATACCCTTGACCCGAAACACATGCGGCGCGACGAAGCGGCCATCCCTGGGTGCTTCGAGCTTGGCGATCAGCCGTCCCTGCAAACCCATCGTCGTGCAGTAATCGCGGATCGAACCCTGCGCCTCGTCGTCGATGACGGGACCGACATCCGTCGAGATAGCCCAGGGATCGCCGACCTTGAGCGCCTCCATGGCGCCCTTCAGCATCTCCAGCATCTTCTTCTCGACATCCTTCTGCACATAGAGGACGCGCAGCGCCGAACAGCGCTGGCCCGCACTCTGGAAGGCGGAGGCGAGGATATCGCGCACCGCCTGCTCGGGCAGCGCGGTGGAATCGACGATCATGGCATTCAGCCCGCCCGTCTCGGCGATCAGCATGGCATCGGGCGCGGCTGTCTCGGCCAGTTGCTTCTCGATCAGCTTGGCGACGTCGGTCGAGCCGGTGAAGCAGACGCCGGCAATGCGCGGATCTGATGTCAGCGGTCCGCCGACCGACGGGCCGTCGCCCGGCAGAAGCTGGATAACGTCTTCCGGCACGCCGGCCTCGCGCAGCATTTCGACGGCCCGGAAGGCGATCAGCGGCGTCTGCTCGGCGGGCTTTGCAATCACCGAATTGCCGGTGACGAGCGCTGCCGCGATCTGGCCGGTGAAGATGGCGAGGGGGAAATTCCACGGCGAGATGCAGACAATGACGCCGCGCGCCTCGGTGCCCGCCTCGGCATTCCTCGCCTCGGTGGCGTAGTAGCGCAGGAAATCCACGGCTTCGCGCACTTCGGCGACACCGTCGGCCAGCGATTTGCCGGCCTCGCGCGTGGCCAGCGCGAAGAATTCGATGGCATTGGCCTCGTAGAGATCGGCGGCGCGATTGAGGATGGCCGCGCGCTCGGCAACCGGACGCTTTGCCCAGGCTGGCTGCGCTTCGACGGCGATGCGCACGGCGGTTGCCGCCTGCTTGGCGGTGGCTTCGCTGACCATGCCCACCACTTCCGAAGGCCTGGCGGGATTGACGACCGGGCGTTGCTCGCCATAGCCGGCCGCGCGCGTGATAGGCTTGGCGTGCCAGCGGTTAGGGCCCGCGAAGGCTGTCCTCTCCTTGTCGATCGCTGCCAACGTCACCGGATCGGTGATGTCGAACCCTTTCGAGTTGCGGCGGCTTGCACCGAAGATGACGGCAGGCCGGGGGATCGCGGGATTGGCGGCGGGGCCTTGGCTCTCGACCGCTTCTAGCGGGTCGCGCGCGATGTCTTCGGGCTCGACATCCTCGTCGGTGAGTTGGTGGACGAAAGATGAATTGGCGCCGTTCTCCAGCAGCCGGCGCACCAGATAGGCGAGCAGGTCGGAATGCGCGCCGACAGGCGCGTAGATGCGGCAGCGCGTGCCTTCGGCCTTACGCACCGTCTCGTGCAACGCCTCGCCCATCCCGTGCAGGCGCTGGAACTCGAAGCTCTCACGGTTCTTCGTCATCGACAGGATGGCGGCGACAGTGTGGGCATTGTGGGTGGCGAATTGCGGATAGATGCGATCGGTCATCGACAAAAGCTTTCTCGCGCAAGCGAGATAAGAAACGTCGGTGTTGACCTTGCGGGTGAAGACGGGGTAGCCGGCGAGCCCCAGCGTCTGCGCCCGCTTGATCTCGGTATCCCAATAGGCACCCTTGACCAGCCGCACCATGATGGTGCGATCGTATTTCGTGGCAAGCGCATAGAGCCAGTCGATGACGAAGGCAGCGCGCGGACCATAGGCCTGGACGACGACGCCAAAGCCGTTCCAGCCTGCAAGCTCCGGCTCGGCAAGCACGCGCTCGATGACGTCGAGCGAGAGGTCGAGGCGATCGGCCTCCTCGGCATCGATATTGAGGCCCATGCGCGAATGGCGCGCCGCGAGCGCCAGCGAAAGGAGCCGCTCGGCCATGACAGGCAGCATCTCTTCCTTCTGCGCTTCCTCGTAGCGCGGATGCAGCGCCGAGAGCTTCACCGAGATGCCGTGGTTGTGGCGGATATCAGGCCCGTTTGAACCGGCATCGAGTGACGAGATGGCGTCGGCGTAGGCCTTGTGGTAACGCAGCGCATCGGCCTCGGTGCGGGCTGCCTCGCCCAGCATGTCGAAGGAATAGAGATAACCCTTCTGTGTCATCGGCCGGCCGCGCTTCACCGCTTCGGCGATGGTGCGGCCGAGCACAAACTGCTCGCCCATCTCGCGCATCGCCGCCGCCACCGCCTTGCGGATGACGGGCTCGCCCAGCCGGCGCACCATGGCGCGCAGCGTGCCTTCGATGCCGCCCTCGCCTTCGTCGAGCACGCGGCCGGTCAGCATCAGCGCCCAGGTCGAGGCATTGACGAAGATGGAGCTCGAGCCGCCCGAATGCGCCGACCAGTCGTGCGGCGCGATCTTGTCGGCGATCAGGTCGTCCATCGTCTCGGTATCGGGCACGCGCAGCAGCGCCTCGGCCAGGCACATCAGCGCCACGCCTTCCTTGGTGGAGAGGCCATAGGCGGACAGGAAAACCTCCATCAGCCGCGGATCGGACGAGCCGCGCACCGCCCGCACCAGATCGGCGGCACGAGCAGAGATCGCCCGGCGGTCCTCCGCCGAGAGGCCGCTCGCCTCGGCCAGCCGCTTCACGGCCTGATCCTCGTCGGGCAGATAGTTGGCGCGGATTTGCTGGCGGATGGCGTCGAGCGCTGGCATGGCGGGTCCTACTGGCAAGCACAAGGGAGCGGGCCGGCGGTCACCGGACCGAATGGCGCAAGCTAGCACAAGTCCCGATTTTCAGGCGGTCTGAAGAAATCGACATTGCAGTTCGATCGATCTATCATATCACCGCAAACTACCCGAAGAAGGCTGCATTTTTCGATGAGGGAAGACCAATTGGACCGCATCGACAGGAACATCCTGTCGGCGCTGGCAAGCGACGGCAGGCTTTCCATGTCGGAGCTCGCCGCCAAGGTCGGCCTGTCCAAGACGCCGGTGCAGGCGCGGGTGAAGCGGCTGGAGAAGGACGGCTATATCAGGGGCTACCAGGCGATTATCGATCGCGAGCGCATGGGCGAAGGCCATGTCGCCTTCGTCCAGGTGAAACTGTCCGACACCCGGTCCGCCGCGCTGGACGCTTTCAACCGCTCTGTCCAAGCCGTTCCGGAGATCGAACAGTGCCACATGATGGCGTCGAGCTTCGATTATCTGCTGAAGGTCCGCACCCGCGACATCGCCGCCTATCGCCGCGTGCTGGGCGAGCGCATCTCCGCCCTGCCCCATGTCGCCCAGACCTCGACCTTCGTGGCGATGGAGACTGTGAAGGATCGATAGTTCATTCCGCCAAGGTCTTCAAAAACGCCACCAGCGCCGCGCGCTCGCGGTCCGACAGCGCCAGCGGATGAATTTCGGATGTCCCCTCCACACTGGGGGCAGCCTTGGCATAATGCGCCACCACCTCGTCGAGCGACGCAAACTGACCGGCGTGCATGTAGGGCGGCCGCGTCGCCGCGCCGCGAAGCGAAGGCGTCTTGTAGGCGCGCACCAATTCCGGCGCATCCTTGACCATGAACCGCAATTCGCCGCAGGCGCCGACATCGCCATCGCGATAGGCGCCGAAGCAGTTGAACGGGTCGGCTTGAACTTGGCGTACCGCGTCGACGCGGCCGCGATCCGGCGGCAGCCCGTTGACCGGCGGCACGCCGGTGTTGTGGAACCCATTGTCGGTGAAGCGCGGCCCATTGTGGCAGGTCACGCAATTGGCCTTGCCGATGAACAGTTTCAGGCCGAGGATTTCCTCCCGGGAGAAGGCGGCGTCGCCTTTCGGCTCGGCGCCGGTCGCCAGGTCCAGCGCGAACCGGTCGAAGCGGGCCTGCGGCGGCTCGATCGAGCGTTCGAAGGCAGCGATTGCTTTGCCGATGTTGGCGAACACCCCGTTTATCGCGTCACGCTGCTGGTCGCTCATGGCGCGCCATGCAGCCTTCTCGGCATCGCTGCCGAGCGGACTGGCATTGGCTGGTATGTCGGACAGATCGGGCAGCGGGCCGAAGATGCGCTCATAGCGGTCGCCGAAGCGCGCCTTGATGTAATGCGCATAGGCGGCGCGGTTTCCCGCCTGCTCCAGGGGGTTCTCCAGCGGCGTCAGCGCCTGCGCCCACAGGCTGTCGCGCCGTCCGTCCCAGAAAAACCAGGGATCGCGCGCGATGCCGGCGAGCGGCATGGTACGCCGGTTCGTGCGGCCGACGCCAACCGCCTGCGGCAGGCCGTCCTGAAACTGCCTGTCGATCTTGTGGCAGGTCGAGCAGGACACCGTGCCGTCGCGGCTCATGCTGGCGTCAAAGAACAGCGTCGAGCCAAGGGCAGCGGCGGCCGGGACATCGGCGAACCGGTTGGTGGTGTCGGGTTTCAGCGCCGGCAGCCTCGACAGCGCCAGCGAGGCGATGGTCTTCTTCTCGGCATCGGAAAAGTCCGGCTTGCCGCAGCCGGCAAGGACGGCCATCGCCATCAAGACGAAAAAGCGCGCAAGACGCCTCATCTGCGGCTCACAGCACGACGTTGAAGACGACCGTATCCGACCCAGCCGTCGCGGAGATGGCAAAATGCAGCTGCCACCAGCCGCTCATGGTGAATTTCACGCCTTCGATGCGATAGCGCCCGTCGCCGAGATAGTCCGTCGCTTGCGGGCTGGTCGGCAGGCCGTGGCGGTGCTGCGGCATGCCTCCCGATACCGCGATCGCGGCCCCTTCCACCGGCGTCCCGGCTATCGTCTTCAACGTCAACAGCCAGGCTTCCAGTTCGCCTTGACGGACGACGCCGCGTTCCGGCGCGAAGCTCGCCATGAACAATCCGTTCTCGGTCTTTTTGGTTCGGGAGATATCCGGGCCGGCAACCTGCGCGGTTCGCGGTGCGGTCAGATAGACCACTGCCAGGATGCCAGCCAGCAAGGCTGCCAGACCAAGACCCGCCAAAAGATAACGCCATATCGAAGCCAAGCCGGTTCCTCTTCAGGGGATAACGTTTTGCCGCACCGATCGCATCCCGCCAAACCTGTTGGAATCGCAGGTGACGGAAAAAACCGCCCTTGCCAAGCATGGCGCTCTACTCTCCAAAAAGCTACAGCAGCATCGTAACAGGGGATGGATCATGATCGGCAAAGGTGTCGCCTCGATCGGCGAATGCATGATCGAGCTTTCGGGCCAAACAGGTTCGAACTGGCGCATGGGATTTGCCGGCGATACGTTCAACACGCTGTGGGCCCTGCATGCGCTGAGTGGAAGGCCAGCGACCTACGTCTCGGCTTTCGGAGACGATCCTTTCTCGCAAGACCAGATCGGCTTCTTCGCGGACAATGGCATCGGCATTGGCGAAAGCCCTGTTATCCCGGGGGCGCGGCCCGGCCTCTATGCCATCACGCTGACCGGCGCGGAACGCTCCTTCACCTATTGGCGCGGCGATGCGGCTGCCAGGCAGCTTGCCTCCAATCCGGCTGCGTTGGCAAAAAGCCTTGAAAAGCAGGCGCTTGTCTACTTTTCCGGAATCACTTTGGGAATTCTGGACTCCGCTGCGCGCGCCACGTTGCTATCGGCCGTGGCCGAGGCGCGATCCGCGGGGTCGCTGATCGCCTTCGATCCCAACTACCGGCCACGGCTGTGGCGCGATCGCGAGGAGGCGCAAGCCGCGATCCTGGAGGCGCTCGCCGTCACCGACATCGCATTGCCGACTTTCCCGGACGAGCAGATGCTGTTCGGCGATGAAGCGCCACAGGCAACGGCTGGGCGGCTCGGGCAACTGGTCGGCGAAGTCGTGGTCAAGAACGGGGAACAGCCGGCGCTGATCGTCGAGAACGGGACGCTGCGGGACGTTCAGGCGATCCATGTGGCCACGCCCGTCGACACCACGGGCGCGGGCGATTCCTTCAACGGCGGCTATCTCGCCGCGCGTCTCGCCGGACACACCCCTGCGGAGGCTACAAAGCGCGCGCACCGTGTCGCGGCCAGCGTGGTGCAGGTTCGCGGCGCATTGGCGCCATTCGAGACGTTGCGTGCGGCATTCGAAACGGATTGAGGGTCAGGGCAGCCGGAACCGATATTCCGTCACGTGATGGTAGATCGCACCCGGCCACAGCGTCGCCTGCGGGAAATACGGCCGGTTCGGCGCGTCCGGCCATATTTGCGGCTCCAGGCAGAAACCGCAGAAAGCTTTGTGGTTTCGCCCTTCCAGCCCCGTGCGCGGCGTCACATACTGGCCGGTATAGAGCTGGACGCCGGGCTCCGTGGTCCACAGTTCCATCTCGACGCCGGAGTTCGCTCCTTGCACCCACGCCGCCAGCTTGAGCGGCCCACGCGCCGAGGCGAGGCAGAAATTCTGGTCGTAGGCAAGCTGCTCGCCTTCGGTCTCCATGCGCAGCGGCCGCGCCTGGCGGAAATCGAAGGGCGTGCCGTCGACAGGCTTCACCGTGCCCGTCGGAATCATTTCGCCATCCACCGGCAGATAGGCGCCGGCATTGAGCATCATCAGGTGATCGAGGATGTCGCCCGTCCCGCCATCATCGAGGTTGAAGTAGGAATGCTGCGTGAGATTGCACAGCGTCGGCTCCTCGCACGTCGCTGATATTTCAACGCTGAGCGTACCGGGGATCTTCAGCCGGTAGGTGCAGGTGACGTCGAGTGCCCCGGGAAAGCCCATCGTGCCGTCGGGATCGTGCAGCGTCAGCGTGACGAAGTCCCGCCCGTGCAGCGAAACCGTCCACGGCCGATGGAAAAAGCCTTGCGAGCCTCCATGCAGCGTGTGCTTGTCGAGAAAATTGCGCTCGGTCTGGTAGCGCTTGCCGGCGATGGTGAAACGGCCGTCGCGGATGCGGTTGGCATAGCGGCCGACGACCGCGCCGAAGAAAGCCGTGTCGGTTTCATAGGATGATAGATTGTCATAGCCGAGCACGAGAGGCGCGTCGTGGCCGGCTAGGCGCAGGTCCTGGATGATCGCGCCGAGCCCGAGGATATTGGCGCTAAGCCCGCCGCCTCTGATCGTGAAGCGGCGAACCGGTTCGCCCGCCTGGGTGGTGCCGAAAACCTCGCCGTCCTTCATTGCCATGCCCGCAAACGTCAGTTGATCCAGACGGCCCGTTTCGTAGCCGGGACAGGCAGATCACAGGCCTGCCTGTCCCGGCGACAGTCTATCAGAGGCCGAGGCCGCCGATGCAGACATATTTGGTGTCGAGGTAATCCTCGATACCCTGATGTCCGCCTTCCTTGCCGAGCCCGGACTCCTTGACGCCGCCGAACGGTGCTTCCGGCGTGGTGATCAGGCCTTCATTGACGCCGACCATGCCATATTTCAGCCCTTCCATGACGCGGAAGGCGCGGCCGAGATCGCCGGTGTAGAAATAGCAGGCGAGGCCGAATTCGGTGTCATTGGCAAGCGCAATCGCTTCTTCCTCTGTCTCGAACCTGAAGACGGGCGCCACCGGCCCGAATATCTCTTCCTTCATGAAGCGCATCTTGGGCGTCGCATCGGCGATGACGGTCGGCTGGAAGAACGAGCCGCCGAGCGCATGGCGCTTGCCGCCGGCGACGATCTTGCCGCCCTTCGAAGTCGCGTCGGCGATCAGTTCCTCGACCTTCTCCACCGCTTTCTCGTCGATCAGCGGTCCCTGCTGCACGCCCTCCTCCAGCCCGGAGCCGACCTTCAGCTTGTCGCTGGCGGCCGCCAGTTTCTCGACGAACCGGTCATAGACGCCGGCCTGGACAAGGAAGCGGTTAGTACAGACGCAGGTCTGGCCCGAATTGCGGTACTTGGCCGTGATCGCACCGGCGACGGCGCGGTCGATGTCGGCGTCGTCGAAGACGATGAACGGCGCATTGCCGCCGAGCTCCATCGACACCTTCTTCACGGTGACGGACGACTTCTGGATCAGGATCTTGCCGACCTCGGTCGAGCCGGTAAAAGTGATCTTCTTGACCAGCGGATTGGCGCAGATCTCATCGCCAATTTCGCCGGCCGCACCGGTCAGGATGTTGATTACGCCCTTGGGGAAGCCGACTTCCTCGGCCAGCGCGCCCCAGGCGAGACCGGAGTAAGGCGTCTGCGAGGCGGGCTTGACCACGGCGGTGCAACCCGCGGCGAGTGCCGGGCCGAGCTTGCGGGCCAGCATCGAGGACGGGAAATTCCACGGCGTGATGGCGGCGATGACGCCGACCGGTTCCTTGGTGACCAGGATGCGGCGGTCCGCCCATGGCGACGGCACGACATCGCCATAGGTGCGGCGGCCCTCCTCGGCGAACCACAGGATGTAGGAGGCGGCCGAGCCGATCTCGCCCTTCGATTCGAACAGCGACTTGCCCTGTTCAATGGTCAGGAGCTCCGCCAGAACGTCCTGATTGTCCATCATGGCATCGTGCAGCTTGCGCAGCAGCTTCGAGCGCTCGAGCGCGGTGGTCTTGCGCCAGGTCTTGAAAGCTTCGTCGGCGGCTTCGATGGCGCGGCGGGTCTCGACCTTGCCTGCCTTGGGCACGGTGCCGATCTTGAGGCCGGTTGCCGGATTGGTGACGTCGACCGTCTGGCCGCTGTCGGCCTGCACCCATTCGCCGTTGATGAGATTGGCCTGGCGCATGAAATGGCTGGTTTTCTGAAGCATGGTCTAGCCTCCGTTCGGCGCACTGACGGGCCGCTATCTGGATGTCTTCGATTAGCGCATCGGCGCTGGGGCCATTGCTCTTATCCTAGGGAAAGCCCCGCAAGCAATCGCAAGATGGCATATAGGGGTTATGCCAGTGCAAGGCGAGAGCCGAGGTTTGATTTCACCGCTGAGACATCGCGTCACCGGATTCACGCCGAGCGGCTCAGACCCCGGTCTTATTCATGTCAGCCGAACACGTGCACGCTCACCGCGAGCCAGAAAGCAGTGGTGACGACCGCGCTCGCGGTCGCGATGGTCATCTGGTTCGAAGCCAGCGCCTGGCCTGTGTTGAACTGCACGGCAATGAGATAGGAATTGATGCCGGATGGCAGCGCCGCCACCACGACCGCTACCTTGGCGGTCAAGGGCGGCAGGCCGAGCAACCAGACGAAGATCAGAACCAGCGCCGGCATCAGGAACAGCTTCAGCGTTGATAGCGCCAGCGCCGGGCGGACATTGCCTGATATGCCGAAGCGGCGCAGGCTGAGCCCCATGGCGAACAGCGCCACCGGCCCGGCGGTGCCGGCCAGCGCGTCCACCAGCCGCATGACCAGTTCGGGCAGCGGGATGCCGCTGAAGCGCCATGCGAGACCCAAAAGAATGCCGATGATCAGCGGATTGATGAACAGCCGCCTCAGGAAATTCCGGACGACGCGCACGGGATGCACATGCTCGCCGCCGCCGCGGCCGAACATCTCGAACAGCACGATCGAAGCCATCATCATGACAGGCAGATGCACGGAAACCAGAAGCGACAGCACCTCGAATCCATCCCGCCCGAATATGCCGAGAATGAACGGCGCGCCGAGCAGGACAACATTGGAATAGGCCGACGACACCCCGCCGACGACACCCGCGCGTGCGTCGCGTCCGAATATCCGCGTGGTAACGACATGGCCGGCGGCCCAGGTGATTGCCACCGCCGCGAAATAGGCCCCCCATAGCGACCACGGTGCCACCCCGTGGAAATCGGCATTCACCATCGTCTGGAACAACAGCAGCGGCATCGCAACGCTGACCGCGAAATCGGATATCCCCTCGCCGCTCGCCGGCTTCATATAACCGGTGAACCCGGCGAGGTAGCCGAGCGCCACGAGGCTGAAGACGAAAAGGACGGTTTCGGTAAGCGGAGACATTTTTCCAGGGATAGGCGAGCCAAGGTCGCGGTGCAATCGCGCCCGAATTTCTTCGACCCCGAATTTGTTCTGCCAAGCGGGGCATCGCCGAAGACGGCTGGACTTTTCCCATCCCGCTCACGACCGGAAGACCGATCTGGTGAAGCAGCGGATGACGAAGGAGAAGTGAGACCGCGGAGACCGCAGGCCTTTCGCTTGTCTTTGTACCTGCTTTCCGATCCCTATATGCGGGTGGCCGGTACCCGGCTTCTGGAAGGATTACGATGATCCGATTTGCCTTGGCGTTGTTCCTGTTTGGCGTTCCGGCTGCAGCGCATGCGACGGATGCCGGCTGGGCGCTGCTGCGCGATGGCGGCCATGTCGTGCTTTTGCGCCATGCCATGGTCACCGGCACCACCGATCCCGCCAATTTTGATATCGACAGCTGCGCCACCCAGGTCAATCTGTCCGCACGCGGCAAGCAGCAGTCGAGCAAGATCGGCGCCTTGCTTGCCGCCCGCGCCGCGCCGATCGAGCGCGTGCTGTCCAGCCGCTATTGCCGCTGCCTCGACACCGCGCGCATCGCCTTCGAGACCGAGCCGGAGCCTTTCGCGCCGCTCGACCTGCTGAAGGGCGACGCGGCGCAAAAGGCGGCCCAGATCGCCGCGATCATGAAGGAAATCCGCGCCTATTCCGGCTCTGACAACCTGGTCATGGTCACTCATCTGGAAAATATCGCTGCGTTGACCGGCGTCTCGCCGCGCGAGGGCGAAGCCGTTGTCGTCGAGCCGCAGGGCGACGGTCTGCGTGTGCTCGGCCGGGTTACGTTCTAAATCGGGGCCGACCGGCGCATCCGCGAGCAGCCACGCGTCGATGAGGACTTGCGACAGAGGTAATGTTGCCAAAATACCACCCAAAAAAGATGCCGCGCTAGGGCCGCGACAATGAGGCCAACATCATCCGCGGTCGCCAGCCATGGAGGGGGCGCCGGGTTGACCGGCGGCCCGTCTTGCGTTTCTTGGGCACGCTACCCATCTGCGCCCGGCGTATCAGGCCTTTTCCTGCCGGGAAAAACCGATTAGACAGCGCCCAAACAAGATGCGGACAGATTCCGCCCGCAACCGAAGGAAAAGCCCTTGTCCACCACGTTCGACAAAGTCGCCAAGATCATTGCCGACACCAGCGAGATCGATATCGACACCATCACGCCCGAGAGCCACACGATCGACGATCTCGGCATCGACAGCCTCGATTTCCTCGACATCGTCTTCGCCATCGACAAGGAATTCGGCATCAAGGTGCCGCTGGAAAAGTGGACCCAGGAAGTCAATGACGGCAAGGCCTCGACGGACGATTACTTTGTCATGAAGAACCTGTGCGCCAAGATCGACGCACTGGTCGCCGCCAAGACCGCCTGATCCGTACCCGATCATCCATGAGCCCCCGCGACGTCGTCATCACCGGCATTGGCCTTGTCTCCTCGTTGGGAGAGGGCCCGGATGAACACTGGCGCAAGCTCACTCAGCCGGATCAGAAGCCGGTGCTCGAAGCCGAGCGTTTCGCGCCCTACACCGTCCATCCGCTGCCGGAGATCGACTGGAACCTGCAGATCGCCAAGCGCGGCGACCAGCGCCAGATGGAAACCTGGCAGAGGCTCGGCACCTATGCCGCGGGTCTTGCGCTGGACGATGCCGGCATCAAGGGCAATGACGAGCTCTGCACGACCATGGACATGGTCGTGGCCGCCGGCGGCGGCGAGCGCGACGAAGCGGTCGATGCCGCCATCCTGGCCGCCTCGGAAAGCCGCAACGACCGTGACGTGCTGCTCAACGAGAAGCTCACCACCGAACTGCGCCCCACCCTGTTCCTGGCACAGCTTTCCAATCTGCTCGCCGGCAACATCTCCATCGTCCACAAGGTGACGGGATCGTCCAGGACCTTCATGGGCGAGGAAGGCGCCGGCGTAGCCGCCGTCGAGACGGCTGCCGCGCGCATTCGTTCCGGCCAGTCGACGCATATACTGGTGGGCGGCGCCTTCCAGACCGAACATTCCGATATGTTGCTCGGCTATGAGCTTGCCGGCTACCTGCATCGCGGCGCCTGGAAGCCCGTCTGGCAGCGGCAAGGCGCCGAAGGTGGCGGCGTGGTGTCGGGATCCGGCGGCGCTTTCCTGGTGCTGGAGCAGCGCGAACACGCGGCAAGCCGGGGGCGCAAGATCTATGCCGAGCTCGGCCCGGTCGTCTCCGGCCGTGCCAGGCGGCGGCAGGGCGAGCTCGATTCCGAGATCGCCGCGCTGCTCAAGAAGACCGCCGTGCCGAATGGCGGCTTGCTGACCATGTCTGGCGCCTCAGGCGCTCACGCGGCTACCTCCGCCGAGAAGTCGGCATTCGACGCCAATCCCGCGATCGCGGCGCGTGGCTTCGCGACGCTGACCGGCCACATGAAGGAAGCGCAGTTTCCCTTCGCCGTGGCGCTGGCGGCGCTCGCCGTCGACCGTAAGGCCGCCTACCCCGTTTTCGATGCCGCTGCCGAGAAACCGTTCGAAGGCATTCCAAGAAGCGTCCTTGCAACGGCGATCGGCTACCACCAATTCGAGGGCATGGCGCTGGTCAACGCCGCATAGAGCGGCCAGCCACATACAACGACAAAGGTTAGGGCTTCCGGATGGCCAATCTCAGAGATCACATGGGCAGGCCGATCGTTGCCGTCACAGGCATCGGCGTGGTTACTTCCCTTGGAGCCGGCAAATCAGACAACTGGACGGCGCTGACCTCGGGCAGATCGGGCATCCACCCGATCACCCGCTTCCCTGTCGACCACCTCAACACCCGCATTTCCGGCATGGTCGATTTCCTTGCGTCGAGCTCGAAGGGCGCCAGCCCCCTCACATACGAACTGGCGGAGACGGCCGCGCAGGAAGCCGTTGCCGAAGCCGGCCTCAATTCCAGCGACTTCGGCGGACCGCTGTTTCTGGCCTCGCCGCCGGTCGAACTCGACTGGCATGAGCGGTTCGCGCTCTATAATTCCGACAAGCACGACGGCGGTGCCGAAAGGCTGCTTCGGGTGGCGCGCGGCCTGAAGGAGCTCGATACTTTCGAGACCACGCAGTTCGGGTCGATCGCCGACCGGCTCGCCGACCGTTTCGGCACGCGCGGCCTGCCGATCACGCTGTCGACCGCTTGCGCCTCCGGCGCCACGGCCATCCAGCTTGGGGTCGAGGCAATCCGCAGAGGCGAATGCGACCGGGCGCTGTCGATCGGCGCGGACGGCTCGGCGACCGCCGAGGCGCTGATCCGTTTTTCGCTGCTGTCGGCGCTTTCGACCCACAACGACATCCCGGAAAAGGCTTCCAAGCCCTTCTCCAAGGACCGCGACGGCTTCGTGCTGGCCGAAGGTTCCGGCGCTCTGGTGCTGGAATCGCTGGAGGCAGCGCTCGCCCGTGGAGCGAGCGTTCTGGGCATTCTGCGCGGCTGCGGCGAAAAGGCGGACGATTTCCACCGCACCCGCTCCAAGCCGGATGGTTCGCCGGCGATCGCGGCGGTGCGCGCCGCCCTCGCCGATGCCGGCCTGGGCGAGGACGAGATCGACTATGTCAACGCGCACGGCACCTCGACGCCGGAAAATGACAAGATGGAGCACCTGTCGCTGTCGACGGTGTTCGGCGAACGGATCGGCTCGATGCCGATCTCGTCCAACAAGTCGATGATCGGCCATACGCTGTCCGCCGCCGGCGCGGTGGAAGCGGCATTTTCCCTGATGACAATGCGCGAAGGCGTCATTCCGCCGACCATCAACTACGACAATCCCGATCCGGCGATCGTGCTCGATGTCGTGCCCAACAAGAAGCGCAATGCGCAGGTTGGCACCGTGCTTTCGAACTCCTTCGGCTTTGGCGGCCAGAACACTTGCCTTGTCATGGCGCGGGAACCGGTCTAAGCGAGCCACTTCCGCTAGAACAGAACCGACAGGCTCCATGCGCGCACTGCAACTTATCGAGGACCGCCGTCTTGAAACGGTGGACCTGCCGCCCCCGCCGCCGCCCGCGCTCGGCGAGGTGACGCTGCGCATCAAGGCAGTGGCGCTGAACCACATTGACGTCTGGGGCTGGCGCGGCATGGCTTTCGCCAAGCGCAAGCTGCCGCTGGTCGTCGGCGCGGAAGCCTCCGGCGAGGTCGAGACCGTCGGTCCCGGCGTTTCCGGCCTGCTGCCGGGACAGTTGGTCTCGATCTACGGCGCGCGCACCTGCGGCCTTTGCCGTGCCTGCCGCGAAGGCCGCGACAATCTTTGCGAACACGTCTCGGGCGTTCATGGCTTCCACCTCGACGGCTTCGCGCAGGAGAAGATCAACCTGCCGGCGCGCCTGCTGGTCCCCGTCCCTCCAGGCGTGAGCGAGATCGGCGCGGCTGTCGCCCCCGTCACTTTCGGCACCGTCGAACACATGCTGTTCGACAATGCCAGGCTCGAGCCCGGCGAGACGATCCTAGTCCATGCCGGCGGATCCGGCATCGGCTCGGCCGCCATCCAGCTGGCGAAGCGGATGGGCTGCACGGTCATCACCACGGTCGGCTCGAACGACAAGATAGACAAGGCCAAGGCGCTCGGCGCCGATCATGTCATCAACTACCGTGACGACCGGTTCGAGGGCGTCGTGCGCAAGCTGACCAAGAAGAAGGGCGTCGACGTCGTCTTCGAACATGTCGGCGCCGACACTTTTGCCGGCTCGATGCTGTGCCTGAAGCGCGGTGGCCGACTCGTCACCTGCGGCTCGACGTCCGGCGTGTCGGCGCAGGTCAATCTGATGCAGCTCTTCCAGCAGCAGTTGAAGCTGCTCGGCTCCTTCGGCTGCCGCATGGAGAACATGGCTAACGCCATGCAGAAGATGGCGGCGGGACAGGTCGCACCCGTCATCGATACCGAAGTCGGCTTCGACGACATCGACGCCGCGCTGAAGCGCATGGAAGGCCGCGACGTCTTTGGCAAGATCATCCTACGCGTCGTCTAGGCCCTGACTTCTGTGTTGAAGAAGCTTCGCCGCGACCTGATGTTCCGCTACGGCCGGCAATTGCGCCGGTTCGAGCACTGGCTGGTCGCGCGCATTGCGATGATCATCATCTCGGTGCTGCGCCTGCTGCCGCCCGACAGCGCGCTGAATTTCGCCGACCGCGTCGCCCGCCGCATCGGTCCATGGGTCGGACGCCATAATGTGGCCGTCGACAATCTGCGCAAGGCCTATCCGCACAAGAGCGAAGCCGAGATCCAGGTCATCGCCTCCGACATGTGGGGCAACATGGCGCGTCTGGCCGCCGAATACATCTTTCTCGACGCCTTGTTCGACTACGATCCAGCCGCCACCAGTCCCGGCCGTGTCGAGGTCAGGGGAGTAGACCATTTCGTCGAGATCGCGGCCGAAAAGAAGCCGCACATCGTCTTCACCGGACATCTCGGCAATTTTGAATTGCTGCCGGTGGCGGCGGCTACTTTCGGCATGAATATCACCGCGCTGTTTCGCCCGCCCAACAATCCGTACCTGGCTGACTACATCCTCTCGACGCGCCGCGCGACCATGGGATCGTTGCTGCCCTCGATGGCGGGCGCCTCGTTCGCGCTCGCCTCGGTATTGGAAAACGGCGGCAATATCGGGGTCCTTGTCGACCAGAAGTTCACGGGCGGCCTGGAAACGACATTCTTCGGCCGCCCCTGCCAGAGCAATCGCGTGCTCGGCACACTTGCCCGTCATTATGATTGCGACGTCTACCCGGCGCGCTGCGTCAGGCTGCCGGGCAATCGCTTCAGGCTCGAGATAGAAGAGAAGCTGACATTGCCCCGCACCGCCGATGGCAGTGTCGACGTGCGCGCCACCACCCAGCTTCTCAACGACGTGGTCGAGCGCTGGGTGCGCGAGGATCCCGGCCAGTGGATGTGGTTCCACAAGAGATGGGACATCAGCCGCAAGCGACGCAAGGCAAAGACCCGAAGCGCGTAGTCTGGAGCCGTCCGATGCGCCTCCGACACAGTGGCCGGCTTAGCAGTCAGTTCCTCACGACGATGCGCGTGTTGCCGAAGCCGACTTCTCGCACCATCGAGTAGAAAGCCGCCGCATTGGCCGTATGCAGCCGCACGCAGCCATGCGACGCCGGTCGGCCGAGCTGCCTCACCGCGCCCGTTCCGTGGATGGCATAGCCGCCGTGGAAGAACACGGAATAAGGCATCGGCGACATGTCGTATTTGCGCGAATACCACATCCGGGCCGTTCGCTGCGGCCGGTAGGTGCCGCGCGGCGTGAAGTAGCCGGACCGAGCCGTGGACACGCTCCACCGGTAGACCTCCTGGCCGTACCTGACCGTCATCGTCTGCGACGACACGTCTATATTTGCAATGAGGCTGGCTGCCCAGCTCTGCACCGAAGCACCGAACAGCATCGTGACAAGTGCTGCTGCCATGAGAACTGTCTTTTTCATGCGATCAAACCCCTTTGATTGCCCCTTGCCTGCCTTCACGTCGTTTTTCATCTCTTTAATGACAGGTGAACGGCATAACATATACCCTTGACCAATTCGCCAATCCAAAGCAGCGAATTTGAACGAATTCCCGCAAGAGTTGCCGTAACGACACGCCGCAACGGCCTAATTGCCAGCGGACTTGCAAAACGACGCCGATCGCTGCTCAACTCGGGCCATGAACGAGCGACTCTTCCAAGCGATCGATGACCGGCGTGACGATCTCGTCGCGCTGACCGCCGAGCTGATCCGCTTTCCCACCATCAACCCGCCCGGCGAAGCGTACCGGCCATGCGCCGAATTTCTTGCCGCGCGGCTGAAGAAGAGCGGCTTCGAAACCGAGTTCATCCGTGCCGAGGGCACGCCCGGCGACACCGACCGCTACCCGCGCGTCAACGTCGTCGCTCGCTTCGATGGGCGCTCGCCTGGCGCCTGCGTCCATTTCAACTCGCATATCGATGTCGTCGAGGCCGGCGACGGCTGGACCGTCGATCCCTTCGCCGGCATCGTCAGGGACGGCAAGGTCTACGGCCGCGGCGCCTGCGACATGAAGGGCGGCCTGGCTTCCTCGATCATCGCGGCCGAAGCCTTCATGGAGGTATTTCCCGATTTTCCCGGTGCTATCGAGATATCAGGCACGGTCGACGAGGAATCCGGCGGCTTCGGCGGTGTCGCGCATCTGGCGAGGCTCGGCTATTTCTCGAAACCCAGGGTCGACCACGTCATCATTCCCGAACCGTTGAACAAGGACCGCATCTGCCTTGGCCATCGCGGCGTCTGGTGGGCCGAGATCGAGACCAAGGGCGAAATCGCGCATGGCTCGATGCCGTTCCTCGGCGACAATGCGGTGCGCCATATGGGCGCCGTGCTGCAGGCCTTCGAGGACGAATTGTTCCCCGCGCTCGACCGCAAGATGACGCGCATGCCGGTCGTGCCCGAAGGGGCGAAGCGTTCGACCATGAACATCAACTCCATCCATGGCGGCCAGACCGAGGATTTCCGGCCCGGCCTGCCCTCGCCCAACGTGCCCGATTCCTGCCGGCTGACCATCGACCGCCGCTTCCTGCTCGAAGAGGATCTCGCCACGGTCAAGGGCGAGGTGATCGGCATTCTCGAGCGGCTGAAGCGCGATCGGCAAAAGTTCGACTACGAGATCCGTGACCTGATGGAGGTGCTGCCGCTGATGACCGAACGCGACGCTCCGGTCGTCAAGGCAATCGCGCAAGGCGTCCACGCGATCTTCGATCGCGAGCCCGACTACGTCATTTCACCGGGCACCTACGACCAGAAGCACATTGCCCGCATCGGCCATGTCTATGATTGCATCGCCTATGGCCCGGGCATTCTCGATCTCGCCCACCGGCCTGACGAATGGGTCGGCATCTCGGATATGGTGGAATCGGCCAAGGTGATGGCGTTCGGGCTCAACGTGCTGCTGCGCGGCGCCCGATAGCGCCGCACGGGCAAGAGCCAACGGTCGACGCGGCCGTCCGGAGAAAAACATTCCCGGCTACGCCGCCGCGCGGCACGAAACGCAATTTACTCCCGTGCGAAATCACGCTTCTATTCGCCCGGTTTGAGCGCATGTTTGACCACACGGGGAGTAGCACGATGAAATTGTGGAAAACCATCCTGGCCGCGGCCGTCCTGGCGCTGGCCGTCGGCACTCCCGCGCTGGCGGCGCGAACCGATCTGGTCATCGGCATCCCGCTCGAACCGCCACATCTCGATCCGACCGCCGGCGCGGCCGCGGCAATCGACGAGGTTCTCTACGCCAACGTGTTCGAAGGCTTGACCCGCATCGGGCCAAATGGCGAGGTCCTGCCGGATTTGGCTGAAAGCTGGACCATCTCCGACGACGGCAAGACCTACACCTTCAAGCTGCACACCGGCGTGAAATTCCACGATGGCGCCGGCTTCAGCGCCGACGACGTGAAATTCTCGCTCGACCGCGCCCGCGCCGACAATTCGGTCAATGCGCAAAAAGCCCTGTTCGCAGCCATCGATATGGTCGACGTGGTCGACCCGGCAACGGTCAAGGTGACGTTGAAGAACCCGCAGGGATCCTTCCTCTACAATATGGGCTGGGGCGATGCTGTCATCGTCTCGCCGAAATCCGCTGACGCCAACAAGGAAAAGCCGGTCGGGACCGGCCCGTTCAAATTCCAGAGCTGGGCCAAGGGATCCTCGATCACGCTGGTGAAATCCGACAGCTATTGGGGCACGCCGGCTTACCTCGACAAAGTCGAGTTCCGCATCGTGCCCGATGCCGCTGCTAGCGTACCGGCATTGCTTTCCGGCGATATCCAGGCGTTCCCATTCTTCGATCCCGACAGTCTCGCGCAGGTCAAGGACGATCCGCGTTTCAAGGTGGTGATCGGTTCGACCGAAGGCGAAACCATCCTGTCGATCAACAACAAGAAGCCGCCCTTCGACAAATTGCTGGTCAGGCAGGCGATCTCCTACGCGCTCGATCGCAAGGCGATCATCGACGGTGCCTCGGCCGGCCTCGGCCTGCCGATCGGCTCGCATATGTCGCCGGCCAACAAGGACTACGTCGACCTCACCGGCCGCTATCCGCACGATGTCGCCAAGGCCAAGGAACTCTTGAAGGAAGCAGGCCTGGAGAACGGTTTCAAGGCGACGCTGAAGCTTCCGCCGCCCACCTATGCCAGGCTCGGCGGCGAGATCATTGCCTCGCAGCTCCGTGACGTCGGCATCAACCTCGAGATCATTCCGGTCGAATGGGCGCAGTGGCTGGACCAGGTGTTCACCCAGAAGGACTACGACCTGACCATCGTCTCCCATACCGAGCCCAACGACATCGGTATCTATGCGCGTAAGGATTATTACTTCAACTACGACAATCCGGCCTTCGACAAGGTGATCGCCGATCTGGACGTCACCTCCGACGAAGCCAAGCGCAAGGAATTGCTGGGGCAGGCACAGAAGATCTTGGCCGACGACGCCGTGGTCGGCTTCCTCTACGAACTGCCCAAGGTCGGCGTCTGGGACGCCAAGCTGCAGGGCCTGTGGGAAAACGCGCCGATCCAGGCCAATGATCTCACCAAGGTGAAGTGGAACGAGTGAAGCCGTTGGCCAAGAGGCGACGCTTGCGCTCCGCACCCCCCTCTGCCCTGCCAAGCTGCCTGACCCGAGCCGCAGGACGATCGCTTCAGGTTTGCGCCGCCCCTCATCGCCCTGCCGGGCACTTCTCCCCCTATAGTGACGGGGAGAAGGGGGCTGGCCGCAACCTCGGCACCCTTTCTGCAACGCTGAAGATTGGCGAAATCCTTTGCGAAGGCGTCCTTCTCCCCGTCACTATAGGGGGAGAAGTGCCCGGCAGGGCGATGAGGGGCGGCGCCGATTTCGACTGTTGGCCGATCAAGCGATGACCGCCTACCTCCTCAGGCGTCTCGCGATCGCCGCCGCCACGTTGGCGCTGGCCTCCATGGTCGTCTTCGCGGTGCTGGAGATCCTGCCCGGCGACCCGGCGCGGCTGATGCTGGGCATGAATGCCAGCGCCGACCAGGTCGAGCTGCTGCGCAACCAGATGGGCCTCGACGCGCCCTTGCCCTGGCGCTACCTGCACTGGGCCGGCGGCCTGCTCAGCCTGGATTTCGGCCGCTCCTACACCTATTCGGTGCCGGTCATCGATCTCGTGCGCGAGCGTCTCGTCGTCTCACTGCCGCTGGCGCTGATTGCGCTCGCCCTATCCACCCTCATCGCCATCCCGGTCGGCCTGTTTTCAGCGAACCATCGCGGGCGGATGGGTGACACAGCGGCGATGGGCGCCGCGCAGCTCGGCGTCGCCATTCCCAATTTCTGGTTCGCGCTGATGCTGATCTATCTCTTCGCCGTCTGGTTGCGGCTGGTTCCGGCCGGCGGCTTTCCTGGCTGGGGGGCTGGTGCCTGGCCGGCGCTGAAATCGCTGCTGCTGCCGGCTGTGGCGCTCGCGCTGCCGCAGGCCGCGATCCTGGCACGCGTTACCCGTTCGGCGCTGATCGAGGTGCTGAACGAGGACTATATCCGCACCGCCCGCGCCAAGGGCCTGCCTTACCGCGTGGTCTTGTGGCGGCACGCGCTGCGCAACGCCATGATCCCGGTGCTGACCATTCTTGGCCTGCAATTCGCCTTCCTGCTCGCCGGCACCATCATCATCGAGAACGTCTTCTACCTGCCCGGCCTCGGCCGGCTGGTGTTCCAGGCGATCACCCAGCGTGACCTGATCGTCGTGGAAAGCGTCGTCATGCTGCTGGTCGCCGCGGTCATCGCCGTCAACCTCGTCGTCGACCTCTCTTATGCCGTCGTCGATCCGCGGCTCAGAAGCCGGCAATGATGTTGCATCCCGACATCCCCGAAGAGACGCTGGGCGGCATCCTCGTCAAGGCGTTCGGTAACCGCTCGTTTCTTGCCGGCTTCGCCGTCACATTGTTCGTGGCGGCGGTGGCGATCCTCTCCTATGTCTGGACGCCCTACGACGTGACCCGGCTGGTCATATCCGACAAGACCCTGGCGCCGTCCTGGATGCACTGGTTCGGCACCGACCATTTCGGCCGTGACATCCTGTCGATGATCATGGTCGGCGCCCGCAATTCGATCGCCGTGGCGCTGGTCGCGGTGGGCATCGGCATGGGCGTCGGCGTGCCGCTCGGTGCTTTTGCGGCGGCGCGCGGCGGCCTCATCGACGAGGCGCTGATGCGCATTAACGATCTGGTCTTCGCCTTCCCTGCGCTTTTGTCGGCCATCATGATCACCGCCATCTTCGGCCCCGGCGCCGTTAATGCCATCATCGCCATCGGCATCTTCAACATCCCTGTCTTTGCTCGCGTCGCCCGCGCCGGCGCCTTGGCGATCTGGCCGCGCGAATTCATCCTCGCCGCCCGCGCCGCGGGCAAGGGCAAGGCGCTGATCACCATCGAACATGTGCTGCCCAACATCGCCACCTTGCTCCTGGTGCAAGGCACTATCCAGTTCGCGCTCGGCATATTGGCCGAGGCCGGGCTTTCCTATCTGGGCCTTGGCGCCCAACCGCCAATGCCGAGCTGGGGCCGCATGCTGTTCGACGCCCAGACCCGCATGGTGGTGGCGCCCTGGATGGCGATCTTTCCCGGCATGGCGATCGTGATCACCGTGCTTGGGCTGAACCTTTTGGGCGACGGCATCGCCGACATCCTCGATCCGAAATCGCGGCGGCAACGATGAGCCTGCTGGAAATCGACAATCTGTCGCTGGCGATCGGCGACACGCCGATCCTCCGGAGCATCGAGTTCTCCATCGCGCCCGGCGAGGTAATGGGGCTGGTCGGCGAATCCGGCTCCGGCAAATCGATGACGGCTCTGAGCGTCATGCGGCTCTTGCCATATGCCGCGCGTGCCAGCGGGCGCATCACCTTCGACGGCATCGACATCCTCGCGGCAAGCGAGGATCAGATGTGCGCCCTGCGCGGCGACGATATCGGCATGGTGTTCCAGGAGCCGATGACCGCGCTGAACCCGCTCAAGACCATCGGCGAGCAGGTCGCCGAAGGTATACGCTGGCATGCCAAGGCGAGCCGCGCCGAGGCGGAAGAGCGGGCGCGAAAAACGCTCGACCGGGTTGGCTTGCCGTCGGCAAAATTCCCGCTGTCGCGCTATCCGCACGAACTGTCCGGCGGCCAGCGCCAGCGCGTCGTCATTGCCATGGCCTGCGCGCTGAAGCCGAAGCTGCTGATCGCCGACGAGCCGACCACGGCGCTCGACGTGGTGCTGCAGGCGCAAATCCTCACCCTCTTGCGCGACCTTGTCGCGGAGAGCGGCATGGGCCTGCTCCTGATCTCGCATGACCTCGCCGTGGTCACCGAGATGGCGGATCGCATCACCATTCTTCGTCGGGGCGAAGTCATGGAAGCCGGCGATACGGCCCGCACGCTCTCTGAACAGCTCCACCCCTATACCCGCCAGTTGGCGCTGGCCTCGATGCACGTGCCGGCCCGCGCCCGGCCGCATGGCGCCTCGGCAGCCCGGCCCTTGCTCGAGGTGGAGGGCGTGACGCGCGACTATCCAGGCCGGCGCACCTCGCTGTTCCGGCGCGCGCCTGATATCCGCGCCGTCGACGGCGTGTCGCTGTCGATGGCGCCGGGCCAATCGGTGGCGCTGGTCGGCCGCTCCGGCTGCGGCAAGTCCACCTTGGCGCGCATGATCCTGGCGCTGGACCGGCCGAGTTCGGGGACCATCCGCTTTCGCGGCGAGCCCCTCACCGGCAAGAGCGAGGCGGACCTGAAGCCGGCGCGGCGCGACATGCAGGTGGTGTTCCAGGACCCCTATGGCTCGTTCGATCCGCGCCAGAAGGTCGAGAAACTGGTCGCCGAGCCGCTGCACGTGCTGGACAGGAAACCGGGGCGCGCCGAGCGCCGCGAGATGGTGGCGCAGGCGCTGCACGAGGTCGGCCTCGACCAGCACGACATGGAAAAGTATCCGCACGAATTTTCCGGCGGCCAGCGCCAGCGCCTGTCGATCGCCCGCGCCATCATCACCCGCCCAAAACTGGTCGTCGCCGACGAGCCGGTTTCGGCGCTCGATGTTTCGATCCGCGCTCAGATCCTCGACCTGTTCGCCGAGCTCAACCAGAAACTCGGCATCGCCTATCTCTTCATCACCCACGAACTCACCGTCGCCCGCGCCATAACGGACGAAGTGCTGGTCATGCATGACGGCCAGATCGTCGAGCGTGGCCGGACGAGCGAGGTGCTGGATCACCCGCAATCCGAGGCGGCCAAGGCGCTTGTCGCCGCAGCGCCGGACCTGCACAGGGCAATTGCACGCCGTATGCAGGAGCAGGGGTGAGCGATCGGTTCGCGAAGCGAATCCGCCGTGTGAGTGAAAGGCCGCAAATGCCGGAGGCTGCCGTAGACAGCCGGCCCGGCTGGGATCCCATCAACCTACTGCTCAGATTTCACCACGTCGACCGGGCTGATGTCGAGCAGGTCGAGCGTGCGGCGCAGCAGGCGCACCTCGGTCTCGGCCAATTGCGCGTCCGCCTTGGCGATCTCGGCCATATGCTGCGCCAGTTGCTTGCGCCGCTCGACATCGAGGTCGCGGAACAGCGCGATGGCCTGTGAGCCATTGGTTTCGTAGCCGAATTCGTTGAGATATTCGATGACGGCGTCGATGCTGGTTTCCGGAATGCCGAAGGCATCCTTGCAGATGCGCCGGAAGGCAACCATCTCGCTCTCGCTGACCGTTCCGTCAGCCAGGATCATGCGGAACAGCATCAGAAGTTCCGCCGACAACACGGGGTCGTCCGCCACCTTGCGCACCCCGGGGTCGCCATCGAAGATCGAGCGTATCTGGTCGAGCAGTTCGAATGCCATCGGGAGCCCCTTTGCCGATTCCTCTAATCCATGTAGCCCAAAAAAGCGCAGCGGTTTTGGGATAATGACAGCACAACGCGAAATCCAGGCGCGACGCGCTTGGATAGAAGTAGCGTGAAATCGGTCTTGCGCAAACGGGGTGTTCGTGATCGAAGCCGGAGCATCTCTGGCTTGATTTCTCCCTGATGATCGACTTCACCTTAGAATCCGTCGCCATGCTCGCCTTCGCCGGTTTTGCCGCGGGCTTTGTCGACTCGATTGCCGGCGGCGGTGGGCTGATCACTATTCCCGCACTGCTGCTGGCCGGCTTCTCGCCGGTCGAGGCGCTGGGAACCAACAAGCTGCAGGGCATGTTCGGCTCGGGATCTGCGACCATCCACTATGCCGCGAAAGGCCATGTCGACCTTCGCCGGCAACTGCCTTCTGCGCTGCTGGCGCTTGCCGGCGGTGCCGTCGGCGCCTTGCTGGCAACGGTCGTGCCCGGCGATCTGCTGCGGGCGCTTCTGCCGCTGGTGCTGATCGCCATCGCGCTCTATTTCGCCCTGAAGCCCAACATGACCGACGTTGACCGCGCCGAACGTATGACGCCCTTCCTGTTCGGGATAACGCTGGTGCCGGCCATCGGCTTTTACGACGGCCTGTTCGGGCCGGGTGCCGGGTCCTTCTACATGCTGGCCTTCGTCGCGCTTGCCGGCTACGGCGTACTCAAGGCGACGGCCCACACCAAGCTGCTCAACTTCGCCTCCAACATCGGCGGCTTCGTCGTCTTCGCCGCGGTCGGTGTCATCTCCTGGAAGATCGGCCTGATGATGGGCGTCGCCCAGTTCCTCGGCGCCCGCCTCGGCGCCAGCCTGGCCATGCGCATCGGCGCCAGGCTGATCAAGCCGCTGCTTGTCATCGTCTGCGTCGCTCTGGCGGCGAAGCTCCTGGCCGACCCGGCGAACCCGCTGCGCGTCCTGATTGGTGTGTGACCCGCGCGCCTGATGGAATGCCGCTGTTCGAATCATGTCGAGGAGAGGACCCGCACATGAATCTCAGCGCACCTACCGAGATTGTTTTCATCATCTCCCTTGTCATCGCCTCATCGGCATTCTCGCCGCCCTCGGCCTCTTTCGTTCATCCACTCGCGTCGGTGTGGACCGTGCCCATTGCTTACCTCGTGCGTGCCGGCGGCTGCCTGATGCGCGGCGCCTGACATTCAAATCTCAGGCAATTCGGAGCGCCCGGCCAAAAGCGGGGCGCTTTTGATTCGGGTCCGGGCTCTGCTAGAGTCCTGTCGATGCCAATCGAGATGCCATGTCAGGAGGAACAGGACCGGTCAGTCCCCGGGCGGTTCGAGATGCGGCGGCGCCTTCCCAGCCCTGCCCTCGCGGGCATTGTGTCAGACATTTGCGGTTATCGCGAAACGGCGCCCGGCCATTACCGCAATGTCGAATATGCCTCCCTTACCGTGCCTCTGGTCATCAGCTTCGCCGAACCTTTCGCCATCGGCCTTGGCAAGCCGCCCGGCGACAATGATCGCTTCGCCAGTTTCGCCGCCGGCCTCTATGCCGGACCCGTGATGATCGAATCCTTCGGCGGCGCCTGCTGCGTCCAGGTCAATTTCACCCCGCTTGGCGCACGCCGATTCTTTGGCCAGCCGATGAGCGGGTTGACCGACCGCATGGTCAGCCTGGACGATGTGCTCGGCATCGAAGGCGTCGCCTTGCGCGAGCGGCTTGGCAACGCGGCGGACCGGAGCAAACGTTTTGCCCTTGTCGAGATGTTCGTCGCCGCCCGGCTGGCCGATGCGCCGGAAACGCAGGCCGGGGTTGCCTGGGCCTATGACAGGATCCTCGCCTCCGGCGGCCGCGTGCGCGTCTCGTCACTGGCCGACAGGCTGGGCTGGAGCCGCAAGCATCTGGCGGGGAAATTCGCGGACGCGACCGGCATCGGCCCGAAAACGCTGTCGCGCATCGTCCGCTTCAACCGCGCGCTTGGCCTGTCGAGGCAGCAAGCCTGCGATTGGGCCGACATCGCGGCCGATTGCGGCTATGCCGACCAGGCGCATCTGGTGCGTGAGTTCCGCGACCTTGCCGGCGAGACACCGACCGCGATCGAGGGTTCGGCACAGGCCTGAAGTCCCGGGTAACATTTCTTCAAGACGCCGGAACGGCTGTCGCTCAGACTGGGTTCATCGATGAGCTCGAATGAAGGAAGTTGCCATGCCCGCTGAAGCCCCCCGCCTCTACCCCGCCTTGCGTTACAGGAACGCCGCAAAAATGATCCGCTGGCTGTGCGAAGCCTTCGGCTTCAGCATCCGTGCTCGCTACGGCGAAGGCGATGTCGTGCACCATGCCGAACTGGTCTTCGGCTCCTCGATGATCATGCTCGGCAGCGCGCGCGACGACGACTACGGCAAAATGGTTGGCGAACCCGGCACAGGCGGCGGCAAGTCAATCTACATCACCGTCGACGACGCAGACGCCGCCTACGCCAAGGCGAAGAAGGCAGGCGCCACGATCCTCCAGGAATTGACCGACCGCGACTATGGCAGTCGCGAGTTCATCTGCCGCGACCCGGAGGGCAATGTCTGGTCCTTCGGCACCTATTGGCCGAAGGCGGGAGAAAAGAGCAGCTAGCTACCGCGCCAGCGAAAAGATCGCGTCGCAGTCAAGATGGCTCTCCAACTGGGCCGCGACCTCGTCGAGAGCCCTCTCGACCTCGGCGCGATAGTCGATGCCGCCGCCCTTGACGCCGAGGCTTTCGAGGAACCTCCCTCGAAAGGCGTCGGCGCCAAACAGCCCGTGCATATAGGTTCCGACCACCTTGCCATCCGCCGAGACCGCACCGTCCTCGGCGCCATTGATGATCGCCGACGGCCGCAGCATGTCCGGGCCGGTGGTGCGGCCGAGATGGATCTCGTAGCCTTCGAGCGGCAGGTCGAACGGCACCGAGCGGGCGCTGACGTTGCGCACCGTCTTTTCCGGTTCCATCACTGTTTCGATGTCGAGCAGGCCAAGCCCTTCCGCTTCGGTGACGCTGCCCTCGATGCCGTCGGGATCGCGCACGATGCGGCCAAGCATCTGGAAGCCGCCGCAAATGCCGACGACATGGCCGCCGCGCCTGCGATGGGCGAGAAGATCACGGTCCCAGCCATTTTCGCGAAATTTCAGCAGATCCCCGATCGTCGACTTCGAGCCGGGAATGACCACCAGTCCCGCATCCTGCGGCAACGGCTTTCCAGGCTGCACGAATACCACTTCCACCTGCGGCTCGGCCTTGAGCGGGTCGAGATCGTCGAAATTGGCGATGCGGTCAAGCATCGGCACCGCCACCTTCAGCGCACGCGACTCCCCGGAGGCAAGCCGTTCCAGCACCACCGAATCCTCCGAGGGCAGCCGCGCTGCCGCCTTCAGCCACGGCACGACGCCGAAGCAGCGCCAGCCGGTGAACCCTTCGATCGCCTTGATGCCGTCGTCGAACAGCGAGACGTCGCCGCGGAACTTGTTGATGAGGTAGCCGACGATCATGCGCCGGTCTTCCTCCGGCAGGATCAGATGCGTGCCCGCGACCGAGGCGATGACGCCGCCGCGGTCGATGTCGCCGACCAGCACGACAGGCACGTCGGCACGCGTCGCAAAGCCCATATTGGCGATGTCGCGGCTTCTGAGATTGATCTCGGCCGGTGAGCCCGCGCCCTCGACGATGACGAGATCGGCGCCCTCGCCGACCTTGCCCCAGGAGTCCAGCACCGCGTCCATCAGCCGGCCCTTCAGCGCCTGGTAGTCGCGCGCCCGCGCCTCGCCGAACACCTTGCCTTGCACGATGACCTGCGCACCGACATCGGTCTGCGGCTTGAGCAGCACGGGGTTCATGTGAACCGATGGCTGCACGCCGCAGGCGATCGCCTGCAGCCATTGCGCGCGGCCGATCTCGCCGCCGCCAGCCCTGTTGTCGCCGGGAATATCGGCAACGGCGGCATTGTTCGACATGTTCTGCGGCTTGAACGGACGCACCTTCAGCCCACGCTTTTTCGCGGCGCGGCACAGCCCGGCGACCAGCACGGTCTTGCCGACATCCGAACCCGTGCCTTGCAGCATAATGGCTTTAGCCATGGCTCAGCCCCTGCCCTGCGTCGCGGTCCCGGTGATCGTGGATTTCTGCGCCAGCGGCCCGCCGCGCCAGATATAGAGCGCCAGCAACGGCTCCTTGCCGGTGCGCATGGCGTGATTGACCTTAGAAGCGTGGTGGATGACCTCGCCGGCCTCTCTCTTGTGAAAGCTGTCCTCGCCCATTCGCCACTCGGTGCCGCTGGTCAGCGGGATATAGATCTCCTCGGCGACATGATGGTGGTCGGGATAGACGATACCAGGCCCAAGGATCAGCACGCCGGCGGCGACCTCGTCGTTGGCGAAGTGGCCGCGGGTGCCGAATACTTCGAGCCAGCCATAATTGTCGATGAACGCCTTGCCGAAATCCGACTCGCCGTAGGTCTGGCCCCAGCGCAATTCGCCGCGCTCCTGCGCCAGAAATTGCACCAGCTGCTTGGTCCGCGCCGGCGTCAATTCGGCGGCGCGATCGAGATGGCGCAGGCAGCCGAGTGGGTGCGGTTCAAGCTCGCGGGCGGGCATATCCCACCCTATGCGCGCCACTGCATCCTGCACCAGGAAGTCATCCACGGAAGCGAGATAGGCGTGGAACCGCTCTAGCAGCTCATCGAATTTTGTCGTCACATCTTGCTCCGGACATGCATTGACGCACAGCCGCTCCGCGGCGGCTCGGGTTGCGCGGCGGCATCATTGGTCTAGATTGGTGCGCGCGCAAAGCCAAAAACGACAGGCCAGCGAGCCAGCTGGCCAGCATATAGGGAGCACGCCATGGACGCCGCGGTCGATGCGAGCACCAGTCAGTTCGAACTCAACGAGGACCAGCGTGCCATCCAGGAGATGGCTCAGGCCTTCGCCGCCGATCGCGTCGCGCCGAACGCGCTAGACTGGGACCGCAACAAGCATTTCCCCGCCGACGTGATCCGCGAGACCGGCCCGCTGGGCCTCGGCGGCATCTGTGTCAGGGACGATGTCGGCGGCTCCGCCCTTGGCCGGCTCGACGCCGTGCTGATCTTCGAAGCGCTGTCCCACGCCGACCCTGCCTTTTCCTCCTTCATCTCGATCCACAATATGGTGGCCTCGATGATCGACCGTTTCGGCGACGACGGCCAGCGCCGGCGCTTCCTGCCGAAGCTCACCTCCATGGAATGGCTGGCGAGCTATTGCCTGACCGAGCCGGGTTCCGGCTCGGACGCCGCTGCCCTGAAGACGCGGGCGGTGAAGAGCGGCGGCGACTACGTGCTGAACGGCGCCAAGCAGTTCATTTCCGGCGCCGGCGACAGCGATATCTATGCCGTCATGGTGCGCACCGGCGCCGAGGGACCGAAAGGCATTTCCACCATCGTCGTGCCGAAAGATGCGCCGGGACTCTCCTTCGGCGCCAATGAGCACAAGATGGGCTGGCATATGCAGTCGACCCGCCAGGTCATTTTCGAGGATTGCAAGGTGCCGGCCGAAAACCTTTTGTCAGGCGAAGGCGCCGGCTTCGGCATCGCCATGGCCGGGCTCGATGGCGGCCGGCTGAACATTGCCGCCTGTTCGCTTGGCGGGGCCCAGTCGGCGCTCGACAAGGCGCTGTCCTACACCGCCGAGCGCAAGGCATTCGGCTCCAGGATCAACCAGTTCCAGGCGCTGCAGTTCCGGCTGGCCGATATGGAAACCGAGTTGCAGGCGGCGCGCATCTTTCTTTATGCCGCCGCTTCCAAGCTCGACCGCAAGGCACCGGATGCCTCGAAATGGTCGGCAATGGCCAAGCGCTTCGTCACCGACACCGGTTTCAACGTCGCCAACGATGCGCTGCAGCTGCTCGGCGGCTACGGTTACCTGCACGATTACGGCATCGAGAAACTGGTGCGCGACCTGCGTGTGCATCAGATCCTCGAAGGCACCAACGAGATCATGCGCGTCATCATCGCCCGCGCGTTGATCGGTCGCTGAAGCGTGCAAACTCCGGGAGAGACACAATGACCACAATCGCCTTCATCGGCCTTGGGAATATGGGCAATCCAATGGCGGCAAACCTGGTCAAGGCAGGCCACACGGTGAATGGCTTCGACCTCATGCCCGAAAACCTGACCGTTGCACGCGAGCATGGTGTGGTCATCATGGCCGATGCCGCCGCAGCAGTGAGGGACGCGGACGTCGTCATCACCATGCTACCCGCCGGCAAGCATGTCCTGTCGGTCTACGAAGAGATCGCGTCCAAGGCAAATAGGGGCGCGCTTTTCATCGATTCCTCGACCATCGACGTCGAATCGGCGCGCAAGGCGCATGCCATCGCCGCAAAGCACGGCCTGCTGTCGGTTGATGCGCCGGTCTCGGGCGGCACCGGCGGTGCCGCCGCCGGCACGCTGACTTTCATGGCCGGCGGCTCGGACGACGCCTTCGCCGCCGCCGAGCCGATCCTGAAGCCCATGGCCGGGCGCATCGTCCATTGCGGCGGCGACGGCGCCGGCCAGGCGGCCAAGATCTGCAACAACATGATTCTCGGCATTTCGATGATCGGCGTCGCCGAGGCCTTCGTGCTGGCCGAAAAGCTCGGCCTGGCGCACCAGGCCCTGTTCGACGTTGCCTCGACCTCTTCAGGCCAGTGCTGGTCGCTGACCACCTATTGCCCGGTGCCCGGCCCGGTGCCGACCTCGCCCGCCAACCGCGACTACAAGCCCGGCTTCGCCGCCGCGCTCATGCTGAAGGATTTGAAGCTGTCGCAGGAAGCCGCACAAGCCGCGGGCGCGGTGACACCGCTTGGCGCCGAAGCGACACAGCTCTACGGCCTGTTCAACGCGCAAGGGAATGCCGGCGCCGATTTTTCCGGGATCATAAATTTTCTGCGCGGCGCCAATCAATAAGCGATTGATAAAGCTCGTTTTTCTTTCGTACGCCTCGCCGGAGAACCGCAAAATTTAGGTTTGCTTAAGCTCTCGATAACTCCGCGGTAACGATGTCCCTATAAAACGGACTGCGAGGCGGATATCGCGTCCGCCCGGCGCTCCGGATCAGGTCTCGCGTACCGGAGCCCGTAAGTTTCGCCAAGTGTTTGCGTAGCGAAACGCCAAGCGTATCTGGCAAAGCCGCGTTCCCGGTGGGGCGCGGTTTTTGCGTTCCAGGATCCGACATCCCTCATATTCCGATTGCCGCGTTCGGGATCGGCACGTGATCTTCATTGGTCAGCACGATCGGCGCATCGGCGCCCTCGACCCGGACCACGAGCAGGTGCGTGCTCCACGTGCCTGCATTGCGAACAAGATGCGAAAACACCGTGCCCTTTCCCTTGGCGCCGTGGATGGGAATGCTGAACTGCGCGTCACCCGTCCCATCTGCGTTGACGTTGAGATGGCCGCCGACCCAGAAATTGGCGATCACGTCGTCGCCGATAGCAGCTTTCACCCGGGTATCGGCGCGAACGACCTCCATGGTCATGTGATAGGCGTCACTGCCTTTGATCATGAAAGGGATGCCGCCGACCATCGTCGCGCAGCCCCCGATACTAAGCACCCAGACGGCAAGACCGGCGATCGCCCAGTTGCGCTGCGTTCTGCGGAACTGCTCGGCATCGCGCCACACCCGGTTCCGCCATGCCCAGCGGCTGCCGCGCGCGCCGAGCACGAAGATCATGACGATGTTGACGATCGGGATCAGCGCCAGCAGGGCGATGAAGGTGGAGTTGCCGATGCCCCAGATCCAGTTGAGGAAGAAGGCGCCCCAATTCCAGCGATCGAGCTCAGCCGGGATTTCGGCGGGCTGGTTGAGCGGTTGTCCGGCCATCGCGTTCCCCGTCGGCAAAACTGCCTTGGCGGGTTGTAACCGATAGCGCCGGCGACCGGAACCCTCAGTCTGTCTGGGGCCAGCGGCCGGGCGTCTCGATCACGAACGCCCGGCCATTTCTTTTACCGTTTGCGCAGATCCGCTTGCGCCAGGTCGAGCGCCTTGCCGATACGCTCGCAGGCCATATCGATCGTATCGCGGGTCCAGATCAGCGGCGGTGACAGGATCATTGTGTCGCCGGTGGCGCGCAGCATCATGCCGTTGGCGATCGCATGGTCGCGCACGGTAACCGCGGCACTTCCAGCCGGCAGGAACCGCTCCTTGGTCGCCTTGTCCTTGACGATCTCGATCGCACCCATCAGCCCGATCGAACGCACCTCGCCGACCAGCTCGTGCCCGGCGATGCGCTCTTGCAGCGCCTTGGCGAAATAGGGCCCAGTGTCGCTCCTGACGCGGTCGACCAGACCCTCCCGCTCCATGATCTCCAGGTTCTTCAGCGCCACGGCGCAAGCCACGGGGTGGCCGGAATAGGTATAACCGTGATTGAACTCGCCGCCCTTCTCGATCAGCGTCGAGGCAATGCGATCGCCGACCAGCAGCGCCGACAGCGGCTGGTAGCCCGACGTCAGCGCCTTGGCGGTGGTGATGGTGTCGGCCTGGATGCCAAGCGTCTGCGCGGCAAACCATTCGCCCGTGCGGCCATAGCCGGTGATGACCTCGTCCAGCATCAGCAGCACATCGTATTTGCGGCAGATGCGCTGTACCTCGGGCCAATAGCTTGCCGGCGGTATCTTCACGCCGCCAGCTCCCATCACCGGCTCGCCAATGAAGGCGGCGACCTTGTCGGCGCCGGCTTCGAGGATGGCGTCCTCGACCGCCTTTGCCGCGCGCAGGCCGAAATCATGATCGCTCTCGCCCGGCAGCGACAGCTCATAGGCGTACGGCGTCATCACATGGACGATGTTGGGCACCTCCCCGTTGAGCTGCTTGTGCATGGCGTCCATGCCGCCGAGCGACGTGCCGGCGATGGTCGAGCCGTGATAGGCCATCTTGCGCGAGATGACGCGGTTCTTCTGCGGCTTGCCTTCGAGCACCCAATAGTGGCGCACGAGCCTGAGCGCAGTGTCGTTGGCTTCCGAGCCGGACGAGCCATAGAACACCTGGTTGACATTCTTCGGCGCGATCTCCGCCAGCTTCTTCGACAGAAGCACAGGCGTCGGCGTCGAGCATTTGAAGAAGGAATTGTAGTAAGGCAGCTCCTTCATCTGCGCATAGGCAGCCTCGGCGAGTTCGTCGCGGCCATAGCCGATATTGACGCACCACAGCCCCGCCATGCCGTCGAGCAGTTCCGTCCCTTCGGAATCGTAGATGAAGGGACCGTTGGCGTGGGTGATGATGCGCGATCCGGCCTCGCGCAATTCCCTATGGTCGGTGAACGGATGCAGATGATGCGCGGCGTCGATCTGCTGAAGCTGCTTCAGCGAATAATTCTGATAGGTCATGGATCTGATCTTCCTCTGGAACCAATCCGGCTGCGCCGGGGCGGATTCTTCAGAGGACGGCGGGTGGCGAATAGCCTATGCGGGCGCAAAGCCGCAAAAGCTCGGCGCGCAACGTGCGCAGCGACGGCGTCACCGCGCCCCCAAATGCCCGAACCCCGAAAAGGCCGGCCAATGTCACCACGGGAGCCATGAAGGCACCTTAGAGCAAAGAAGGTTCGAGGTGAACCACCCTTCGCTCCGGTCCGAAGGCTTTCGGTTCAGCCCTTCCCGCCCAGCGTCCTCTGCAGGAAAACGTACTTCATCGCGGCCTGTGCCGCCTGCGGCCGGCGGTCGCCGCGGCCGCCATGGCCGCCCTCGGTCTCTTCGAAGAAGAGCGTCCCGGCGTGGCCGGCCTCCTGCAGGCGGGCGGCCATCTTGCGCGCATGGCCGGGATGCACCCGGTCGTCGGCGGTCGAGGTGGTGAGCAGCACCGGCGGATAGGCACCGGCCTCGACATGCTGGTAAGGCGAGTAGGCGGCCAGCCAGGTCGCATCTTCCGGCTTCGACGGATCGCCATATTCGGCCATCCACGAAGCGCCGGGCGGCAATTCGGTGTAGCGCAGCATGTCGAGCAGCGGCACCTCGATGATGACGGCGCCGAACAGCTCCGGATGCTGCGTCAACGAGACGCCCGTCAGCAGGCCGCCATTCGAGCCGCCCTGGATGCTGAGCGAGGCAGCTGTCGCAATGCCGCGCCTGACGACATCCTGCGCGACCGCCGCGAAATCGTCGAAAGCGTTCTGCCGGTTGCCCTTGAGCGCTGCCTGGTGCCAGGCCGGGCCGAACTCGCCCCCGCCGCGGATGCAGGCCTGCACATAGGCATTGCCCTTCTCCAGCCACAGCCTGCCGCGCACGCCGGCATAGCCAGGCAGCAAAGGCACTTCGAAGCCGCCATAGCCGTAGAGCAGCGTCGGCACCGGGCCCTTCTGGTCACGCCGCCTGACGACGAAATAGGGAATCATCGTGCCGTCCTTCGAGCGCGCCTCGAACTGTTCCGAGACGAGCTGCGAAGCATCGAATCGCGACGGCTGCGACTTCACTGTGGCGAGCGTCTCGCCATTGTCGTCGGACCAGATGATCGAGCTCGGCGTCAGGAAATCGGTGAAAGAGAAGGAGACGCTGGCGCCGAAATGTTCGGCATGGCTGATGCCTACCGTGCCGTTTTCCGGCAACGCGACCGGTTTCAGCGACCAGGCGCCGTCCCTGCGTTCGCAGGCCACAACCTTGCCGCGCACATTGTCCATCAGGCTGATGAATAGGCGGTCCTGCGTCCTGGCAAGAGTGGCGATGGACACGCGATGCGCCGGCGCGAGCAAGGTCTCGATGACGCCGAAACTGCCGGTCTCGATCCAATGCGCGAAATCGAACGAATAGAGCCCGTCCGGCCTGCAGGACGTGCCATCCGGCGCCCTCCAAGGCGTACGCACGCCAAACACCATCTGGTCCTTGAAAAGCGCCGTGTCGGTAACGTCGTCGGGCAACGGAATGCGTCTGTTTTCACCTGACGGGAGACGCAGGAAACTGTGCGATGCAAAGAAGTTGAGCGTCCGCGTTAGAAACAAATGCCGCTTCTCGCCATCGAACTCCAGGCCGGCGCCGACGGCGAGGTCTTCCTTCTGCGCTTCGAAGATCGGCGTCGCGTCTTCAAGGTCCGTGCCGCGCGTCCACAATTTGACGACGCGCGGGTAGCCGGATTCGGTCTTGTCGGCCTCTTCGAAGGCTGCCGAGACGATCACCGTATCCTTGTCGAGCCAGCCGAAACCGGACTTGGAAGCGGGCGCGCGAAAACCGTCCTCGACGAACGATTTGGCGGCGATGTCGAATTCGCGCATCTCGCTGGCGTCACCGCCATCAGGCGACATCGAAACCAGGCAGCGGTTGAAATCGGGGTAGAGCCGGCTGGCGCCGCCGAACACCCACTTCACTCCCTCCTTCGCCGCGAGCTGGTCGAAGTCGATGATGGTTTCCCAGTCCGGTCTGTCGGTCTTGTAGGAAGCCACCGTCGTGCGGCGCCACAGGCCCAACACATTGGTCTTGTCCTGCCAGAAATTATAGACGTAGCCGTTGAGCGCGGAGCCGACGGCTATGTTGTCCTCGGCGGTCATCAGATCGAGCGCGGTTTCGAACGACGCCTGGTAGGACGGATCGCCCTGCAATTGCGCCACCGTGACTTCGTTCTGGCGATGTACCCAGTCGAGCGCCTCCTTGCTCGTCCTTTCCTCCAGCCAAAGAAAGGGATCATCGGTCGCCAAGCCAGGCTTTGTCGTCGAAATGGTCATGGGGGTCTCCGGGAAATCGGGGGGCGGCCCTGCCTACATCGCGTCAAAGGGCGCCGGATTCAAGGTGTTGAAGCCGCGTCATCGCGGCAGATCGCTTCAGGCCGTCACACGATCCGCCGCCGGATGACGGTCGCAGCCGCCAGCGCCAGGCAGATCGCGCCGAGCGTCACCGGCAGGCCGCTCGCGCCGATCCCGTCCATCACGCCGCCCGCAAGCGGCGGAACGAGGATGCCGCCGACGCCCCACATCAGGGAGAAAGCGGCATTGCCGGCAATTAGCGCCGAGCCGCTGAAACGCTCGCCGAGTTCGATGATCGCCATCGTATAAATGCCGTAGGACACCGCGCCCCAGACGAAGATCATCGGCCAGACCAGCGGCGTTTCGATCAATAGCGGCAGCAGCAGACAGCCGAGCAGCGTCAGCACCAGGCAGATGAACCGCACCAGGCGCGCCGTCAGCCCCTCGGCCAGCAGGCCGAGCGGCACCTGCATGGCGATGTTGCCGGCGATCATCGTCGACAGCAGGGCCGATTGCGGTTCTCGGCGATGCCATAATGCGTGCCGTAGACGGGCAACAGCGCCAACACCGCCTGCTCGAAGCCGGCAGCCACGATTACTGCCGACAAAAGCAGCCAGGCGAGCGGCATGAAGCCCATCACCGAAAGCCGATGCCCGGCTTCGTCGACCTTAGGCAGGCGCCCGACCACCAGGGCGAGGCACCCGCCGCAGAAGATGAAAGCGGAAATGCCGACCAGGAATGGCGGCCAGCCCTCCGTACCGACGGCCAGCAGGCAAAGCGGCCCGGCGGCGAAGCCGGCCGAGATGATCGTGGAATAGACGCCCATGATGCGGCCGCGCCGGGCCGGCGGCGCCAGCGCGATCACCCAGATTTCGCTTAAGACATAGAGCGGATTGGTCACCGCGCCGATCAGGAACCGCAGCGGAAACCAGAGATAGACGTTCTGTGTCCAGCCGATCAGCGCCAGCACGACCGCCGAAAGCGCCGCGCAGGTCAGCGCCGTGCGCCCTGCCCCGAACCGCCGCGCCAGTGACGGGATGAGCGGCGACGAGACGATGAAGCCAATCGGCGTCATCGCCGCCGACAGGCCGATCATGACAGGCGAAACGCCCTGCCGCTGCAGGATGAAGCTCAAGAGCGGATAGGACAGTCCCTGCGCGATGGCGAACACCGACACGGTTGCGATCACACCGGTGATCGCTGCCCACTGCATCGTATCGTCGCGCTTCGGTTCCACCCGGTCCATGATCCACATCGCCTCTCGGCTGCAGGCTTAGCGTTTCGACCCGACAGCCGTAAGCCCCAAAGCCCGAACCCACGCTTGTTCCGGCCAAACCCTGTCAGGAGCCTCTGCGGCTGGCCGATCTGTAGAGCACGAAGGCGACCAGCAGCGCGTCCAGGCCGACGATCACCGCCGGCAATCCCAAAGGCCCGATCGCCTGCATCAGCAGACCGGCGCTGGGCGGACCGACAATGCCGCCAACGCCCCACAACAAGGCGAAAGCGGCGTTGCCGGTGACCAGCAGCGAGCCCTTGAAGCGGCTGCCGAGTTCCACCAACGCCATCGTGTAGACGCCATAGCCGACCGCTCCCATCACCAGCAGCACCGCCCAGATCAGCGGCGTCGTGATCAGCAGCGGCAGCAGAAGCGCGCAAACGGTGGTCGCCACCGCACAGGCCAGGATCATGGGGCGGCCGCCGAAGCGTTCGGCGAGCAGGCCGAGCGGGATCTGCAGCAGGATATTGCCCAAGGATAACGCCATCACCAGAGCGGCGAGCACGGCTTCCGGCAAGCCATAGCCGGCGCCGAAGACCGGAACCAGCGCATAGGTGCTTTGCTGGACCGCTGCCGAGACCAGCACCGCCAGCAGCAGCGCCGGCGCCAGCCGGGCAAAACCGATAAAGCTGCCGGCTGGCTGGCCGTCATCCTCGAAACCGGTGAGCTTTGAGGAGACAAGGCGCAGAATGACGGCGCAGAGCACGAACCCGCCAATGCCGACGCTGAAGGGAGCCCAGCCCGACGTGCCGAGCAGGGTCAGTGTGAAAGGCCCAGCCGCGTAGCCGGCCCCCATCAGCGTGTTGAACACGCCCATCACCCGGCCGCGTCGCGCCGGCGGCGCCAGCGACAGCGCCCACACCTCGCCGAGGATATAGAGCGGGTTGATGACCACGCCGATGATGAAACGGAGGACGAACCACGCCACCCAGTCCTGCAGATAGCCGATGCCCAGGAAGCACAGCGCACCGATCAGCGAGCAGCCGACGGCGAGCGTGCGGGCGCCGACCAGCCGCACGGCGGCGGGCACGAACGAGGCAGACAGGATCAAGCCAACCGGCATCATCGCCGCCGACAGGCCGATCAGGCCCGGCGACATGCCTTGCTTCTGCATCAGCAGCGTGAACAGCGGCGAGCTCAGCCCTTGCGCGGCGCCGAACATCGCCAGCGCTGCGGTGACGCCGGCGAGCGCTGCCCACTGCGTTGCCGCTTCGCCTTGGCTCGAGCCGGTCGCGACCATGCTGCCGTTCCATGAGTGAATCGCCGACCTGCGGATCGGCAAGCCATCAGCTACCGGTTCGATCACGGGAAAGGAAGGGCCGGACAGCGAAATCCGCTTGCGCCAACGGCCGGCGCCGTGCACCGGAAGGCTCGCGTCAAAAGCCGTCAGCACCTGCCGGCAGCACTATGGAAAATACCGTGCGATCGCGCCTTTCCTGCCTTGCGCGTAAGGCTTCAGCCACTTGTCGTCGATGGAGAGCCCATCGTCATCCGAAGGGCCTTTGCCGATGGTCCTGCGCCAGGCGCGGAACTTGTAGTGGTCGAACACGTCGAGCATATGCACGGCATAGGCCGCGGCGAAGGTCTTGTCGCCTTCGACGATCACCATGTTCTCGTCGTTCTCGTAGGAAGCCTTATAGCCGAGATTGTGGCTGCCGGTGACGACCGTTGCGTTGTCCTCCATCGGATCGATGATGACGATCTTGTCGTGCACGATGGCATGGCCGACGGTCAGCACCTCCGCCTGGAAATCGCGGGCGATCGTGGCGCCGGTCAGGTTCGCCACCCGCACGATGGAAACGTTCGGCGCCTCCCAGACCTTCTCCGGATAGACGAAGGGCGACTTGCCGTCCCTGTTTGATTTATGGGTGACCGGATCCTTGGTCGGCGCGACATAATTGGGCATGGCGGTCTCATCGCTGATTGCCCCTTGCACGATCAGCTTCGGATCGGCCCTTGCCGCCGCCACCGCCTGGTCGACGATCGAATTGTCGCCGAGCCGCGAAGGATTGAACACCAGGAACAGCACGGCGCGCTTGGCTGCCTTGATGCGGGCGAAGAGGTCCTCGAGATCGACCGGCCGCACCGAGATGTCCTTCTTGTTGCGCTCGGGATCATTGGGCGAGAACCACACCGTCATGCCGTCCAGCGCCGCCGTGGCGCCGTTGAGCGGGTTTGGCCTGTGGTTTTCCCTGCGAAACGGCACGCCTTGCGTCTGCGCGACATGGCCGGCGGCGCTTTCCGTGGCCGGCGGCGGGAACAGGTCGGCCTTCATGCGCTGCCAGTAGGCGTCGAATATCTCGGCCATCGCCGGGTCGTCGCGGATGAAGGCGTTGTTGGATTGCCCGCAAATGCCCGTCGAGGTCCAGTTGGTGCTGCCCGTCATCACCGATTGCGGCTTGCCCTGGGCATCGCGATAGACGGCGAACTTGTTGTGGCCGATATGGTTGTTGTTGAACAGGCGATCCGTCACCGCGACGCCTGCGTCGTGCAGCCGCTTCCTGTAAGGCGCGTTGCCAGCGTCCCAGGCCTTCGTCTGGTCATCCCTGCCCGAGTTGGAAAGAATGACCTCCACGACATCCCTGGCGGCAATGATTGCGTCGCACAGTTCGTCGTCGCCAAGCTCGTAGAGCGCAAGCCTGACCGTGCCGCCTTCGGCCTTGGCCCGCTTCAGCAGGCTGGTCAGCACATCAGGCACGTCGCCATGCAGGTAGGCGCGTATCTTGCTGGTCGGGTCCTGCAGCACAGCCCTGATCTTGTCGCGCTGCCCGAGCTTGATGCCGGCCTCGGCCAGCGCGCGCGACATCCATTGCGTCGACAGCACGCCATTTGTGAAGGCGACGCGCGCCTTGCCGAACATCTGGCCGAGGAAGATCGGCGGACTGACCGCGCCCCGGCCGAGATAGCCCAGCGGCCGCGCTGGGCCGGTATAGGTCTTTTCCGGGCGCACCGGCACGGGATCGAGCCCGGCCTTCATATCGCCGACCGGACGCACCCGGTAGGCGATCATTTCGCCGTCTGGCCTGACATCCAGGCTGTCGCGGCGCCGCCGGACAGTGAGATCGCGCCAGAATGTCTTCTGCACCGGCCAGACGCCGGTATCCTGGGGGATCCAGTCCTTGTTGCGCTGTCCCTTGAAGGGCACCCAGGAAGCCAGGCAACGCTCCTCGCCGGTGTCGGGATAGAGGCGAACGATCTCGAAGCCCAGGCAGCCCGGGATCATCCCGTCGAGGTCCCAGGAGAGGAACGCGACTTCGTTGTTGGTGGCGGCACGCACTTTGACGACGTCAGGCATGGCTCTCCCTCCGGAGATATTCGACGCACAAGTTTATCAGAAGCAAAAGACGATACTGCAACGAATGGCGCCCCCTTATCCGCGGGCCCGCCTCGGGACCACGCAGCTGCCGTTCCGGCATGTCGCTTCCCTCGCTCTAGTGGTCGCCGCCTCCGCAATGGCCGGACAGCCGCCGGTCCATTATGCCGCCCACTTTCGCATCGTACGAGGCCCCTCATGACCGCCGCCCTTCAACCCGCCGAACCGGCATTGGCAACCGATCGTGCCCGCCGCGGCGGCCGCGCCGGAAAACGCGCAGGCGGCTCGGCCGCGTTCGAGCAGCCGCCGTTCCGCCAGCTGAAAATCCCGCTCCAGCCGACCAAGCTGGTTTCCGACGACGAGCTGGAATCGATCCACCTGGCCTCGCTGCGGGTGCTGAAGGAGATCGGTGTCGACGTCCTGCATGACGAAGCCCGCCGCATTATGAAGGAACATGGCGCCGACGTGCGCGAAGGCAGCGAGCGCGTGCGCTTCGACAGCGACATGATCCTCGATCTGGTGTCGCACTGCCCACCTGAATTCACTATCCATGCCCGCAACCCCGCGCACAATGTGCGCTTCGGCGGCGACAACCTGATCATCTCGATGATGGCCTCGGCGCCCAATTGCTCGGACATCGATCGTGGCCGCCGGCCCGGCAACCAGCAGGACTATCGCAATTTCCTGCGCCTGGCGCAGATGCACAACATACTGAACTGCACGGGCGGCTATCCGGTCGAGCCGATCGACATCCACCCCTCCGTCCGCCACCTCGAATGCATCCGCGACCTCGCCACGCTGACCGACAAGGTGTTCCACATCTATTCGCTCGGCAAGGAACGAAATGTCGACGGCATCGAGATCACCCGCATCGCGCGCGGCATCAGCCACGAGCAGTTGCTCGAAGAACCGTCCGTTTTCACCATCATCAACACCAATTCGCCGCTGAAACTCGACGTGCCGATGATGGAAGGCATCATCCAGATGTCGAGCAAGGGCCAGGTCGTCATCGTCACGCCGTTCACCCTGTCGGGCGCCATGGCGCCGGTGACCATTGCCGGCGCGCTGGTGCAGCAGAACGCCGAGGCGTTGTCCGGCATCGCGTTTGCTCAGATGGTCAGGAAGGGCGCGCCGGTCGGTTATGGCGGCTTCACCTCCAATGTCGACATGAAGTCCGGTGCGCCCGCCTTCGGCACGCCCGAATACATGAAGGCGCAGCTCGTCGGCGGCCAGCTCGCCCGCCGCTATAACATCCCCTACCGCACCTCCAACACTTGCGCCGCCAACACGGTCGACGCACAGGCCGCCTATGAAAGCGTGTTCTCGCTGTGGGGCGCCATCCAGGGCGGCGGCAATTTGATGATGCACGCCGCCGGCTGGCTCGAAGGCGGCCTGCGCTGCTCCTACGAGAAGACCATCCTCGACATCGACCTGTTGCAGATGGTGGCGGAATTCTTGACCCCGCTCGACCTGTCCGAACAGGCGCTTGGCTTCGACGCCATCCAGTCGGTCGGCCCCGGTGGCCACTTCTTCGGCACACAGCACACGCAGGATCGCTACAAGACCGCCTTCTACTCGCCGATCCTGTCCGACTGGCGCAATTTCGAGACCTGGGCCGAAGCCGGCTCGCCGACGGCGCTCGAAAAGGCCAACAAGGTGTGGAAGGAGCGGCTGGCCTCCTATGACGAGCCCTACATGGACCCGGCGATCCGCGAAGAGCTCAACGCCTTCGTCCAGAAGCGCCGCGCCGAAGGCGGCGCCCCGACCGATTTTTGATCGTCTGCGTTGTCGATGAACTGATCACGCGTATGGATTCGATGAACGGTCGACCCCCACTCCGTCGAGCTGCGCTCGACACCTCTCCCCCGATCGACGGGGGAGAGGAAGGGCGTGAGCTTGGCCGGGCTGGCTCCCTTCCTCTCCCTCCGGAGGGGGGAGAGGTGGCGCTGCGAAGCAGCGACGGAGTGGGGGAAGCCGCTCGTAAAACCCGCAGTCGCCGAAAGTCAGTTACAACCCAGAGAGCCAGGAAACTCAGGCAAGGCAACAATCAGGCCGAAGCACTGCTTTGGCTCGAACTAAAAGCCCGCAGACTTGGTCGCTACAAGTTCACACGCCAGTTCTCTATCGGACCATACTACGCCGACTTCTGTTGCCGCGAAAAATGGCTGGTCGTTGAAATCGACGACTCACAGCACGCCGACAGTCCCTATGACCGCCGCCGCGACGATTTCATGCGCGCCCAAGGCTATTCGATCCTGCGCCTCTCGAGCCATGACGTCCTGAAACATCGTACTCCCGTCTGTGAAACCGTCCTTGCCGCGCTCGACGGCAGGCTGACCGAAAACATCGCTGCATCCGACCTCCGCCTTGTTTTCACACCGCACTCACCCGATTCAATCTCTTCAAAAACGGACCTATCTTCATGAAATCCCATGTAAAAGCGGTTGTCATCGGCGGCGGCGTCGTCGGCTGCTCGGTGCTCTATCACCTGGCCAAGGCCGGCTGGACCGACATCATGCTGATCGAACGTTCGGAGCTCACTTCCGGCTCGTCCTGGCACGCGGCGGGCGGCTTCCATACGCTCAACGGCGACCCCAACGTCGCCAAGCTGCAGGCCTATACCGTGCAGCTCTACAAGGAGATCGAGGAGCTTTCCGGCCAGTCCTGTTCGCTGCACCTGACCGGCGGCGTGATGATGGCCGATTCGCCCGAGCGCATGGACTTCCTGCGGCTTGCCCACGCCAAGGGTCGCTACCTCGGCATGGATACCGAGCTGATCACGCCATCCGAGGCCAAGGCGATGTTCCCGCTGATGGACGAGACGAATTTCGTCGGCGCCATGTGGGATCCGGTCGAAGGCCATCTGGATCCGTCCGGCACCACGATTGCGTACTCGAAGGCGGCGAAGAAACTCGGCGCCGAGATCGTGCTGCGCAACCGCGTCGTCGAACTGACGCAGCAGGTCGACGGCACCTGGAACGTCATCACCGAACAAGGCACGGTTCACGCCGAGCATGTCGTCAACTGCGGCGGCCTGTGGGCGCGCGAGATCGGCCGCATGGTCGGCCTCGAGCTGCCGGTGCTCGCCATGGAGCACATGTATCTCCTGACCGAACCCATGCCGGAGGTCGAGGAATTCAACAAATCGACCGGCCGCGAGATGATCGGCGTGATGGATTTCAAGGGCGAGATCTACACCCGCCAGGAGCGCAACGGCATCCTGCTCGGCACTTACGAAAAGGCGTGCAAGCCGTGGTCGCCGGTCAACACGCCCTGGGATTTCGGCCACGAGCTGTTGCAGCCCGACCTCGACCGCATCGCGCCGTCGCTGGAGGTCGGCTTCAAGCATTTCCCCGGCATCGAGAAGGCCGGCATCAAGCAGATCATCAACGGTCCCTTCACTTTCGCATTGGATGGCAATCCCCTGGTCGGCCCGGTGCAGGGCCTGACCAACTTCTGGTGCGCCTGCGCCGTCATGGCCGGCTTCAGCCAGGGCGGCGGTGTCGGCCTGGCGCTGTCCAACTGGATGGTGCATGGCGATCCCGGCTTCGACGTCTGGGGCATGGACGTCGCCCGCTTCGGCGAATGGGCGAGCCTGCGCTACACCAACGCCAAGGTGCGCGAGAACTATTCGCGCCGCTTCTCAATCCGCTTCCCCAATGAGGAACTGCCGGCAGCACGCCCGGCGCAGACGACGCCGCTTTACGACACCATGCTCGCCAACAACGCCGTCATGGGCGACTCCTGGGGCCTTGAGACCCCGCTATGGTTCGCGCCGAAGGGCAAGGAGCCCAAGGATATCGTCTCCTTCCACCGCTCCAACGATTTTGGCCCGATCGGCGAGGAAGTGCGCGGCACGCGCGAGCGCGTCGGCGTCACCGAAATCGCCAACTTCGCCAAATACGAGGTCTCCGGACCGGGGGCGGAGGATTTCCTCAACCGGCTGATGACCAACCGCATGCCGAAGGCGGGCCGCATCGTGCTGACCCCGATGATCAACGAATTCGGCAAGCTGATCGGCGACTTCACCATCGCCAAGGCCGCGGAAGAACGCTTCATGATCTGGGGCTCGTCGGCCGCGCAGAAATATCACATGCGATGGTTCGAAAAGCACCTGCCGAAGGATGGTCCAAGGACGTCAGAGGTGCGCATCCACCGCTTCGACCAGACGCTGGTCGGCCTGTCGATTGCCGGACCGAAGTCGCGGGACCTCCTGCAGAAGCTGGTCGATGTCGACATCTCGACCAAGGCCTTCCGCTTCATGGATTTCCGCGAAATGGCGGTCGGCGGCGCCCCCTGCATGGTCAACCGCATTACCTATACCGGCGACCTCGGCTACGAGATCTGGATGGCGCCAGCCTATCAGCGCCTGGTTTACAAGGCGATCAAGGACGCAGGCGAAGAATTCGGGCTGGTCGATTTCGGCATGCGCGCCCTGCTCTCGATGCGCCTGGAAAAGAACTTCCCGACCTGGTTCCGCGAATTGCGGCCGATCTACGGACCGTTCGAAGGCTCGATGGACCGCTTCATCAAGCTGGAGAAGAACGACTTCATCGGCCGCGACGCGGCCGCCAGGGAACGGGCCGAAGGACCGAAGCTGCGCCGCGTGTCCTTTATCGTCGAGGCGGCCGACGCCGACGTGATGGGTGACGAGCCGATCTGGGCCAAGGTCGGCAAGGACTACGGTACGGTGGAAAAGCCGCATGGCTTTGGCGCGCCGCGCTTCGATGCGGCCGGCAAGGAAGTGCGGGGCTCCAAGGCGGCACAAGGCGCATCCGCCGTGCGCGGCATCGTCGACGGCGACTGGCGCGTGGTCGGTTGGGTTACCTCCGGCGGCTATGCCCACTATATCCAGAAGTCGATGGCGCAGGGCTACGTGCCGGCGGCGCTGGCCGAGGATGAAAGTGCCGGCCTGTTCGAGATCGAAATCCTCGGCCATCGCCGTCCGGCCCGCATCAATGTCGAGGCGCCGTTCGACCCGAGCGGCGAGAAGATGCGGAGCTGAGGTTTCGCCATGGACAGCGCGGCGCCAAAGGGGAGCTTCGGCCGCCACCGCAAGATCATGCCGTTTGTGCCGGGCTCGATCGAGGCGCTGCGCGAGGCCTCCCGCCAGAAGGCGGCTGATCTCAACCAGCATGTGCTGGGCTACGGCGCGACAGCCGAAGCGGAATGGGCGGCGGCAGGCATTGCCGCCCCCGACTTGGCCGAAATGCGCCAATACCGGCTGGAACGCATCCGCACCGAGCTGAGGCGCCGGGGCTACGCCGGCGCGCTGCTCTACGATCCCATCAACATCCGCTATGCGACCGATTCCACGAACATGCAGCTTTGGGTGGCGCACAACCCGACACGGCATTGTTTCGTCGCCACCGAAGGGCCGGTGGTGCTGTTCGACTATTTCTCCTGCGAACATCTGTCGGACCATTCCGGCGTCGTCGACGAGGTTCGCCCCGCCGTCTCGTGGATGTATCTGTACAGCGGCGAACTCACCGAGCAGAAGGTCCGCCGCTGGGCGGGCGGGATCGCCGATCTGGTGCGGGAACATGGCGGCGGCAACAGCCGCATCGCGGTCGACCACATCAATCCGGAAGGCGTCGAGGAACTTGCGCGCCGCGGCATTTCCATCGGCAATGGCGAAGCGGTGATGGAGAACGCCCGGCTGGTCAAATCCCCGGACGAGATCCTTGCCATGCGCCGCGCCATCCTCGCCTGCGAGGCGGCAATGGGCGAGATGGAACAGGCGCTGAAGCCCGGCATCACTGAGAATGAATTATGGGCCGAACTGCACCGCGGCAACATTGCCCGCGGCGGCGAATGGATCGAGACGCGGCTGTTGGCATCCGGCCCGCGCACCAACCCCTGGTTCCAGGAATGCTCCTCGCGCCTCATCGAGGCGGGCGATCTCGTCGCCTTCGACACCGACCTGATCGGCCCCTACGGCTTCTGCGCCGACCTGTCGCGCACCTGGCTGTGCGGGGATGTGAAGCCAACCGACGAACAGCGCGATCTTTTCCGCATCGCCGCCGACCAGATCGCGCACAACACCGAATTGATACAGCCGGGCACCGCCTTCCGCGACCTTGTCGACCGCTCGGCGGTGCCGCCCGGCGACTGTTTCCCGACCCGCTATGGTGTGCTCTACCATGGCGTCGGGCTGGCCGACGAATACCCCACCTTGCCGCATGCCGACGACTGGACATCGGACACGCCCGACGGCGTGATCGAGCCAGGCATGGTGCTGTGCGTGGAGAGCTATATCGGCAGGCTCGGCGGGCGCGAGGGTGTCAAGATCGAGGAACAGATCCTGGTCACCGGCACCGGCAACGAAAAGCTTTCAACCTATCCGCTGGATGCGAGGCTGCTCGGCTAAGCCGGCAAGGGCCTCGCGCATCGCGGCAACCGTTTTTTCCGGCGTCGCTTTCGCGGTGATGAAGGGCAGGCCCTTGCGCAGGCCCGTCCAGCCGACGACCTTCACCTGGCTGGCCGCCGGCTCGAAGCGCTGCGCCAGCGCCCAGCTCTCGCAGTCGATCGCCGCGACATCGGCCCTGCCCTCGGCCACGGCGACGATCGAAGCGCGATGTCCGCCGCTTTCGCTGCGCGAGGAAAACACATCAAGGCTTTCGCCCAACGCCTCCAGGTCGCGCGTCGGCGCGATGATACCGGACATGGAATCGAGGCTGTTGAAGGTGAAGCGCTTGCCCCGGATCAGATCGAGCGGGATGACGGGCCTGCCATTGCCAGGCGCAGGCACCGACGCCTTGCCGTCCGCCCGCATCACCAGCGCGCTCGAATAAAGCTCGCCCTGGCCGCCTTCGTAGACGTCATAGCTCGGCTGGCCGACAACCTGCACATGGCCGGCCAGGCCAAGCTCCATCGGCCCCCAGCAAGTCTGCGCGAACAGCAGTGCGGGATGCAGCCAGAGCTGGTGAAAATCGAGCGCGTCCGGCGGCAATGTCGCGGGGTCGGGCGCGATCAGAACGCCGGTGGCACTATGAATGCCGCCCGGCACCGGCGGCAGATCGCCGTTGCGGCGAATGACGGTCTCCGGCGCATGGATTATCCCCCCTTGACGGAAGGCGTCGCGCAGCAGTGCCCATTGGGCGTCGACCTCGCGGCGCACTTCCGGCCAGTCATACATCGGCAGCGCTGCAACGAATTCGCTCATGCCGGGATCTGACCATTAAATCTGGAGAGAGGTTCACAAAAACGCGGCGTCGGATTTGAGATAGCCGACACCGTCCGTCGTGTCGCGGGCTTCATTCCTTGGGCGGCTCGGCCGGGACTGGCGCGGTGCCGAGCCCGCTGATGTTGCGCGCCCTGACGCGCGGCTTGAATGCCCTGCCCGGCTCCGGCTGGCGCCGCAACACCGGATGCACGATCGGCTCCTTGGCCTTGAAAGCATAGGACCTGATCAGCGCGAAATAGTTGGGATAGGCATAGCCATTGTTCATCCGCAGCCATTCCTCGCGACGTTCACGAAACAGCTGGGGCAGTCTGTACCAGGCCACCGTTGGTGTCTTGTGGTGGACGAAGTGCAAATTGTTGTTGAGGAACAGGAACGACAGCGGCGAGCGCTCGATGATCACCGTGCGGCCTTCGGGATGCTCGGACCATTGATGCTCGGCAAAGGTGCGGATCGCGATCAGCGACTGGCCGAGCCACACCGGGAGAATATAGAGCCAAAGCGGAATGCCAAAGCCGAACTGCACGATCGGCGCCACGACGGCGAGGCCGATCGCATGCAGCAGCCAGGCTTTGCGGATGGCCTTGTCGCCGGCCATCATATGTTTGGCGTCGTCGATGAAGAAGCCGATGCAGGACAGCCAGGGACCGAGAAAGAACCGGCCGGCCATGGTGTTGTTGATCCTGAGCAGGAATTTCATTGCTCGCGGCAGGTCGTCATGCTGCCAAAGCGCCTGGTAGTAGCTTTCCGGATCGTCGAGCGGATCGGTCAGGCGCTCGTCGGCATGATGGCGCAGATGAAGCGTCTTGAAGCGGCGGAACGGCCAGACCAGACCGATCGGCAGGAAGACGAAAGCCTCGTTGATCAGGGCATCGCGCGTCGGATGGCCGTGCAGCACTTCGTGCATGATCGACGACTGAAGTGCCAGGATGAAACCGAGGAGAGCGAGCGCGAAGATCGGATAGGACGGCCAGAGCAGAAGGCCGGTGGCGAGCCATGCTCCGTAACAGAAGAAAGCGAGGGCTACGGTTGGCCACTCGATGGCCGGTGTATTGCGTCGCCTGATGCTCTTGCCAGTCATGCTATCGACCACTGCCCCTCAGTCGCCGGAACCCCAGTGGCTCCTGACAGCATAGTGTCAGGAGAAACGATTCCACTCAACGAGACAAAGTGTACAAAATGTTGCGATTGCGCATTTTCAACCGCAGATGTTACAGATTGTAAACAGACCTAGGGATTCATTTACGCCTGGAGCGCCTCGTCAGGACGTCTCGGCGAAAATTTTTCCTCATGATTCGGAGACTTGGAAGATGGACAAACGAGATCTGTCAGCAATCTTTCGGGAGCGTCTCAAGTTGCTCCTGACAAGGTCCGACCTCAACCAGTCCGCCTTCGCCACCGCCGTCGGCATCGATCGGTCGGCGCTGTCGCAGCTGATGTCGGGCGCGTCGACGCGCTTGCCGCGGGCCGAAACGCTGCTCAACATCGCGGCCGAGTTCAAAGTGTCGCTGGATTGGCTGCTCGGCCTCAGCCAGGACGAGGGCGTCACCGGTGAAATCCGCGAAAGCCTGGAGATCGAGGAAGCCCCCGACGGTTTCGACCGCACGCTTCTGGCCAGATGGTTCGCCGAGGCCGCGGGCACCAAGATCCGCTATGTGCCGGCCGGCATCCCCGATCTTCTGCGGACCCACGCGCTGGTCGACTATGAGGCAAACATCACCAACAGGAGCAGGCTCGCACAGGCCAGCGAGACCCAATACCGCATCGAATACAACCGGCGCCCGGAAACCGACATGGAAGTCTGCATGCCGCGTCACACGCTGGAGATTTTTGCACGCGGCCTCGGCGTCTGGGACCGCTTTCCGGAGGCCGACCGTCGGCAGCAACTCGCCCATATGGCGACGCTGCTTGACGATCTCTATCCAACTTTCCGGCTGTTTCTCTACGACGGCCGCATGCGCTATTCGATCCCGCTCACCATTTTCGGACCTTACCGCGCCGCCATCTATGTCGGCGACATGTACGTCGTGCTGAATGCCACCCAGCCGGTCCAGGCCTTGACCCGGCATTTCGACAATCTGATCCGGGCCGCCGACGTCAACCCGCATGAGGCAGCAAGCTTCGCGCGCAATCTGGCTGGCCTGTCGTTTCCATCAGGTTCCGCATGACAGCGGCACCCGTAACCGCGCCCTTCAACTGCGACTCCGCCGTCGCTATTTCATTGACTGGACATAAAGACTTCTTTATATCCTTATCCGAATTCAGAACATGAAAGCCAATCCGATGACGACGACCAACCCGATCGACGCGCTGCTGGCGCAAAAAGGCGTGCTTTTGGCTGACGGCGCCACGGGCACCAATTTGTTCGCAATGGGTCTGGAGGCTGGCGAGGCGCCGGAGCTGCTGAACGAGACCAAGCCCGACACCATCACCAGCCTGCACCAGAATTTCGTCGATGCCGGCGCCGACATCATCCTGACCAACTCCTTCGGCGGCACCCGTCACCGGCTGAAGCTGCATCATGCCCAGGACCGCGTGCACGCTCTGAACAAGCGCGCCGCCGAGATCGCCCGCGCCGTTGCCGACAAGGCCGGGCGCAAGGTGATCGTCGCCGGCTCCGTTGGCCCGACCGGTGAGTTGCTGGTGCCGCTCGGCGCCATGACCTATGACGAGGCGGTCGACGCCTTCGCCGAGCAGATCGAAGGCCTCAAGGAGGGCGGCGCCGAGGTCGCCTGGATCGAGACCATGTCGGCGCCCGACGAGATCCGTGCCGCCGCCCAAGCGGCGATCCGCGTCGGCCTGCCCTATACCTATACCGGTTCCTTCGACACCGCCGGCCGCACCATGATGGGCCTGCTGCCGAAGGACATACACGGCGTCGCCGATGGCTTGTCGCAAGCCCCGCTCGGCGTCGGCGCCAATTGCGGCGTCGGCGCTTCCGACATCCTCGCCTCGCTGCTCGACATGACGCAGGCGAAGCCGGAGGCGACCGTGATCGTCAAGGGCAATTGCGGCATTCCCGAATTCCGCGGCACCGAGATCCACTATTCCGGCACGCCCGAACTGATGGCCGACTATGTGCGCCTTGCCGTCGACGGCGGCGCGAAAATCATCGGCGGCTGCTGCGGCACCTCGTTCCAGCACCTGGCCGCCATGCGCAAGGCGCTCGACGCCCACAGCAAGGCGGATCGTCCGACCGTCGAGACGATCGTCGAGCGCATCGGTCCGATGCGCAACAAGGTGGCCACGGCGGACACCGCCGAGACCAGCGAGGCCCGCCGCGAGCGTCGCCGCAGCCGGGCCTGAAGCCACCGCTTTCTAATTATTCGCTGTTGTCAGCGTAGCTCGACTGCGCCGATTTGAGATCGACGACATTGTCGCCGCGCATCGTCATCAGCGCTCCGGATGAAACCGGATCGGTGATCTGCTCCAGCATGATGCGGAAACGGTCGTTGGTCAGAGCCGACATGGCGGTGTGGCGCGCCTGCGCGACATCGTCGCCGATGCGCCTGGATTCGGCTGATTGGGCGGCCGCCGAAGCGTCCCGTGCCGGCGGTGTCGAGTTGGCGGTAGTCCTGATCTGCAATTCCGGCTCCCTCAGCCCCACACACCTATCCGGCGTAACAAGAGGAAATTGCGATCCGGTACCGGAAATGCCGCGCAATTTAACGGATCGCAAATTCCGCAAGAAAAGGCCGGCAGGAATGTCCCCTCGCCGGCCTGCCTCACCCGCCCGTGGTTCGGTTTCTCACGTCAGAACGATCTCATCTGAAAGAAACCGGCCGTCATCACTACCGATTGCCGCCCAGCGCCGAGGCAAGGCGCACAAGCGAGAGGAACTCGGACCTGTACCCAAACGGGTCGGCCCCCCGGGCGGCAGTGGCGATCTCCATGATCCTGTCATAGCCGAACTTCGCCGTCGCATCCTCGTCGCGCAGTTTCTGGCCGAAGGCCGCGACCGCGACGGAGAAACGCTGGTCGGTGGTGGCCTGGTCGAAAGACGCAACCTCGTTGGCCGACGTCACCGGCGTGGTGATCAGCTTCGAGAGGTCCTCGTTGGGCAGCTTATAGCGTATCTTGACGAAGGCGTATTCGTCCGCATTGGCGACGCCACCATTGTTCACCGCGGCCTGGCCATAGCGAAGCGGTTCGATCTGTTCGCCGCCGCTGCCCTTGGGCGTGATCTCGTAGATCGCGGTGACCGAATGGCCCGAACCGATCTCGCCGGCATCGACGCGGTCATTGTTGAAATCCTCGCGGTTCAAGGCGCGGGTCTCATAGCCGATCAGCCTGTACTCCGAGACCTTCTGCGGATTGAACTCGACCTGGATCTTCACGTCCTTGGCGATGGGGAACAGCGTCGAGGAGGCATCCTCGACCAGCACCTTTTCCGCCTCGGCCAGCGTGTCGATATAGGCGGCGGTGCCGTTGCCGTTCTGCGCGATGGTCTGCATCATCTGGTCGTTCAGATTGCCGCGGCCGAAACCGAACACCGACAGGAAGACGCCGCTCTTGCGCTCTTGTTCGATAAGGCGCTTGAGATCGTCGTCGTCGCTCTGGCCGACATTGAAGTCGCCGTCGGTGGCGAGCATCACGCGGTTGATGCCGTCCTTGATGAAGGACTGCTCGGCCAACTTGTAGGCCTCCTTGATGCCGGCCTCGCCGGCCGTCGAGCCACCCGGCTGCAAATTGTCGATGGCGTTGAGGATCTTGTCCTTCTCGGCAACCTTTGTCGGCATCAGCACCGTGCCGGCATCGCCGGCATAGGTGACGATCGAGATGGTGTCGTCGGCCTTCAGCTTGCTGACCAGCAGCCGGAATGCCGCCTTGAGCAGCGGCAATTTATCCGGTTCGTCCATCGAGCCCGAGACGTCGATCAGGAACACCAGATTGGCCTTGGGCTGCTCGGCCGGCTTGACGTCGAAACCCTTGATGGCGACATGCATCAGCTTGCTGTGCGCGTTCCACGGCGTCGGCATGACGCTGACGGTCGAATTGAACGGCGTCGACGCCGCATCCGGCCCCTTCCAGTCATAGGGGAAGTAGTTGATCATCTCCTCGACCCGCACCGTGTCGGCCTGCGGCAGGAAGCCCTCCTTCAGCGAACGGCGCACGAAGGAATAGGAGGCGGTGTCGACGTCGATCGAAAAGGTCGAGACCGGGTCCTCGAGTGCCGAATGTACCGGATTGGTCTTAAAATCCTGGACGCGGTCGCGATTTTCCTCCGGTGGTGCGATCTGGTCCGCCGGCGCCACGGCCGGCTGCTGCGGTGCTATCATTTTGGACATGCGTGCGGCTCGCGACGTGCTAGGCGCGGCAGTGCTATCCAGGGCGAACGCGCCCGTTGGCGCAGGTGGCGCAGGTTCCGCCGGCGCAACCTGTTCCTGCGCATTCTGCGGCGCCAGGCCTCCAGCAACGGCCGATTCGGATTTGCTCGGCGCCGCCAAGGCCTCCGTTTCGTCGCGGCTTTCCGCGTCGGTCTTCTTGTCTTTCTCAGGCGCGCTCGTTGCGAGCGGTTTGTCGATCGCCTGATCGCCCGTGGCCTGTTTAGCCAGCGGCTTCACCGTGGCGGGCTTGTCGGCCAGCGTCTCGGTGATCTTTTCGCCGCCGCCGAAAGTGGACGGCTGTTCCCTCAGCATATGGAAAGTGGCGTATCCGGCGATCGGCAGCGCGACGAGCCCGGCAATAGCCGGCGTGGCAATGAGTTTCTTTTGCATGATTTCGCTCCAGAGCTTTCGTGCTCGCTCTGTGAGACGAAGGCCGCCGGCCGATCCTTGGCTGACGGCGGAAATATTTTCCTCATCATAGGCGCGCAAGGCGGCCTCGAAGGCGCGCGCCTTCGCGCTCTCGCCGGGAGCCGGGATCACTATGTCGCGCAGCCTCTTGAGTTCGTTCTCGTCGACCATGGTCACACTTCCCTGGCTGAACGCATGAGCGTCTTCAGCCGTTTCTTCGCTTCATGGATGTGCCAGGAAACCGTCGTCTCCGAGATCGCCATCGCCTCGGCGGCGGCGGCGTGGCTCAAGCCCTCGCCATAGACCAGCAGCACGGCGTCGCGCTGCTTGTCGGGCAGTTGCCGCACCGCGACCCACATCGCCTCGGCAGGATCCTCGTTCTCGGCAGGATCCTCGCCCGAAATCAGCGCATGGACGCCATAGGCTTCGGTCTTGACCGTCTCGCGGGCGCTCTTGCGCATCATGTCGCGCGCGGCGTTCAGCGTCATGGCATAGAGCCACGTGGTGAAGGCGCTGCCGCCGCGATAGTCGCGGATCGCCTTGCCGAGCCGGACGCAGACTTCCTGGGCGATGTCTTCGGCATCCGCCTTCCGACCGCACCAGCGGTAGGCGGCGCGATAGACGAAGTCATAGTGCCTTTCGAGCAACGCGCCGAAAGCTCCCCTGTCTCCGCCCTTCGCCCGCCCGATCAGTTCGGCGTCGGAGGCTTCGCTCTCATCCAGCATCATCGCCATCATTTGCCTGTTGGACGAAGGCTAATGGCCAATCCTTGGGGTGAGGGAAAGATTTTTTTACTGGTACCTCTTCCTTCTCCCCGTTCTACGGGAGAAGGTGCCCGAAGGGCGGATGAGGGGCGGCGCCGACCTCTCGAAGATTGGCTTTACCCGAGCGTCTCGGAAAACAGGGTGATCAACCGGTTCCAATGCCGCTCGGCGCCATCTTCGTTGTAGACGCTGTGGTCCGGCACGCACCAGCCATGCGCCATGCCGACATAATTCTCCAGCACGTAATCGACTTCCGCCGCCCTGAACGCCTCGGCCAGCCGCGCTGATTGTTCGGGCGGAAAACTCCTGTCGACGCCGGCCATGCCGACATGGACGCGTGCCTTGACCGACCCCGCCTTGCGGTGCGGACTGTCGGCCGCGTCGGTGGCGAGATTGCCGCCATGGAAACTGGCCGCCGCCCTGATGCGATCCGGATAGGAGGCGGCTGCGTTCAGCGCCCGCGCGCCGCCCATGCAATAGCCGACAACGCCGATCGGCCCGGTGACGCCTTCGGCAGCGAGTGCGTCGAGGAAGGCGCCGCTGTCGGCAATCGTCATCTCCTGCGTCGTGCCGCTGATCAGCGCCATTAGCGGCACCTTGGTTCTCTCCTCGACGAAGGCGGTCTTGGCATCGAAAGGACCGTAGGGCGCGTTGCGATAGAAGAGATCGGGCACCAGAACCGCGTAGCCCTCCTCCGCCAGCCGCTCGGCCATGCCGTCGAGCGCGGGGCGCGGGCCGAAGGCATCCATATAGAGGATGATGCCGGCCTTGGGCGGGGAAGCGTTGGCCGGGCGGAACAGCCCCGCCCTCGCCATACCGTCCCTGGTCTTGATCTGAAGGTCCTGTTTCGGCATCGCCAGCTCCGTTCGGTTGCTGGGCGATACATATCCGGGCACGCCGACAGGGCAAGCTGTTGCCTGATTTTGGCAGTCAACATTTCGTGCGGCAGCGCGACGAGCTTACCGGCCCGCGAACGCTGCCATGTGGAAGGCCTGCACCTCTGAGGGGTAGCGATAGGCTGTGCCATAGGGACAGGCGTTGCGGTCAAGGCAGCCGCCGTCACAACAGGGCCCGCCACTCGGCCCGCGCACATGCGCCAGGCAGGCCTGGTAGGCGAAGCCTTGGATGGAATAGGCATCGACCGGACAGGATTTCAGGCACGGTTTGTCGACACAGGTGTCGCAAAGATGGACCGCCTCGCGAGCCTCCGGGAGCGCGATCTCGTCCTCGAACAGCAGCGCGCCGCGATAGGCATGCCAAAGCCCATATCGCGGATGCATGAGGATCCCGAGCGGTGACGGCTTCAGGCCCTCGGCCCGCATCGCCCATCGCTGGAACGGCAGATAGGGCTTGTCGGACGGCGACACGGCGCGTGCGCCGAATTCTTCCGCGACCGCGCCTATGACCTGCCGGGACCAGGTGTCGAGCGGATTGGCGATTGCTCGCGGCTGCTTTTCACGCCAGCGCAGAAAATGCGGCCAGGGTGCTGCCCCCGCCTGTCCCACCAGCAGCGCCGACCTGGTTGGTGCACCGGAGCGGCCACAAGGCGCCGCCTCGCCGTCCCCAAAGGTGAAGCCGCCACGCAGGATGAGGCCGTCGGCGCCAAGCGCGGCCGCAATCTCCTCCATCCTGCCGCGCGAAGGAATCATCCCTTCTTGACCGGATCGGAGAAGGCGCTCCGCCAGACTTCCTTGTGGATGATGTTGGCGACTTTAGCCCCGCCTGACTCGGGCTCCTTTCACGTGAAGGCGTCGGGCATCGACCCCTTCTTCTTGGCGATGAAGTCCTTCAGCGCTTCGTCGATCGCCGGATCGAGATGCGGCGCCTCATAAGATTCCAGCCAGCGGCGGGCGAGTTCGTTGGCGCGCTGCGGCGCGGTCTTCTCGCCTTCGGCCAGCCACTGCTCGTAGGAATTGTTGTCGGCGATGTTGGAGCGATAGAAGGCAGTCTGGAAATTCGCCTGCGTGTGGTCGCAGCCGAGATAGTGGCTGCCCGGCCCGACTTGGCGGATGGCGTCCATCGCCTGGCCGTTTTCCGACAGGTCGACGCCTTCGGAGAATTTTTGCGTCATGCCGAGCTGGTCGATGTCCATCATGAATTTTTCGTAGCAGGACGCCAGCCCGCCCTCGAGCCAGCCGGCCGAATGGAGGACGAAATTGGTGCCGGCCAGAATGGTCGAGTTCAGCGTGTTGGCGCTTTCATAAGCTGCCTGCGCGTCGGGGATTTTCGAGGCGCAGAGCGAACCGCCGGTGCGGAACGGCAGGCCGAGGCGCCGTGCGAGCTGTGCGGCGCCGTAGGATACCAGCGACGGCTCCGGCGTGCCGAAGGTCGGCGCGCCCGACTGCATCGAGATCGACGAGGCGAACGTGCCGAACAGCACCGGCGCGCCCGGCCGGATCAGCTGCGTGAACGAAGCGCCGGCAAGCACCTCGGCAAGCACCTGGGTCAGCGTGCCGGCCACCGTCACCGGGCTCATCGCGCCGGCGAGGATGAACGGCGTGACGATGCAGGCCTGGTTGTGGCGCGCATAGACCTTCAGCGCGCCAAGCATGGTCTCGTCGAAGACCATCGGCGAGTTGGCGTTGATCAGGCTGGTCAGGACCGTGTTGTTTTCGACGAAGTCGTCGCCGAACACCAGCTTGGCCATGGCGACCGTGTCTTCAGCACGTTCCGGTGCGGTGACCGAGCCCATGAACGGCTTGTCGGAATATTTGATGTGCGCGTAGATCATGTCGAGATGGCGCTTGTTGACCGGTACGTCGACCGGCTCGCACACGGTGCCGCCCGAATGGTGGATCGAAGGCGCCATGTAGGCGAGCTTCACGAAATTCTGGAAATCCTCGATCGTCGCGTAACGGCGGACGCCGTCGAGGTCGCGCACGAAGGGCGGTCCGTAGACCGGGGCGAAGACGGTAGCATTGCCGCCGATCTGCACCGAGCGTTCGGAATTGCGGGCATGCTGGGTGTAGATGGAGGGCGCGGTCTTCAAGAGCGAACGGCAGAGCCCCTTCGGGAAATGCACGCGCTCGCCCTTGACGTCGGCGCCCGCCTCTTTCCACAGCTGCAACGCCTCCGCATCGTCGCGGAAGATGATGCCGATTTCTTCGAGCACCGTGTCGGTGTTCTTCTCGATCAGCGCCAGGCCTTCCTCGTCGAGCACTTCATAGACGTTGATCTTGCGCTTGATGTAGGTGAGCTGGGTGCCGGGACCGCCGCCCGACCGCGCTGCCCGCCTTGCCGCCGCTCCGCCGCTGGCGCCGCGTCCACGTCGCGCGTTTGACGCTTCCTGGTCCACTGCCGCGTGTTCGCTCATGATCGTTCTTCCCTGAATTTGGACCGGCTTGACTAGCGCCCGGCCCGGAACCGTTGTGGCCGCCTACCGCGGCTTCCGGCGGATCGTAGCCATGCACCCTATTCGAAACGGCCCGTCCGCGCCAACGCCTGTCGCAAAATCGACAAGAAAACCGATAGATTTTTCAGTCGCTTTCCTTTTGCGGGAAGTCGCAAATCAGCTATGGATACCCGCCCCTTGCGGGTTAGGTATTGGCGCGTTGATTTTAAGCTGCCATGGTCGTTCCCGGCAGCAAGGAGCCTGAGAAACAATGTCCGACGACGAGATTATCCTCTCCGAGCTTTCCGACGACGAGTTGGTGCAGCAGATGCACGACGATCTCTACGACGGTCTGAAGGAAGAGATCGAGGAAGGCACGCGCATCCTGCTCGAGCGCGGCTGGGCACCCTACAAGGTGCTCACGGAAGCGCTGGTCGAAGGCATGCGCATCGTCGGCGAGGATTTTCGCGACGGCATCCTGTTCGTTCCCGAAGTGTTGCTGTCGGCCAATGCGATGAAGGCCGGCATGTTCATCCTGCGCCCGCTGCTCGCCGCCACCGGCGCGCCCAAGCAGGGCAAGATGGTGATCGGCACCGTCAAGGGCGACATCCACGACATCGGCAAGAACCTCGTCGGCATGATGATGGAAGGCGCCGGCTTCGACGTCATCGATCTTGGCATCAACAATGCGGTCGAGAAATATCTCGATGCCATCGAGCAGCACCAGCCGGACATTATCGGCATGTCGGCGCTGCTGACCACGACCATGCCCTACATGAAGGTCGTCATCGACACGATGAAGGAAAAGGGCATCCGCGACGACTACGTGGTCCTGGTCGGAGGCGCGCCGCTGAACGAGGAATTCGGCAAGGCGGTCGGCGCCGACGCCTATTGCCGCGACGCCGCTGTGGCGGTCGAGACGGCCAAGGACTACATGAAGCGTAAACACAATGTGCGCGCTTCCGCCTGATACAAGGCAAGGCGGACGCTCAACAAACGAAGCCGCGCCTTGCAGCGCGGCTTTTTTGTTCCCAGATGTTGGGAGCGGCGGTCAGGGTTTCTTGACGGTATCGTCAACGGCTTTCGCGGTAGACTTGATATCCCTGCCGACGCCGCGGACGGTGTTGGCACAGGCCGAAAGGGCCAAGGCACAAGCCAGGATTGCGATTGGCGCAATGCGTAACAGTTTCATCGACGGTTTATCCCTCTCTCGGTAGATCGCCCCACAGCAACGAAAGCCGGCTCGGCTGGTTTCATGAAGATGCCCAGACCCAAGCAGAATCAAGCGGACAAGCTGCTCATCATCGCCTGCGGGATGATTGCGCGCGAGGTGTTGGCCGTCAAGGAACAGCTCGGGCTCCATCACCTCGAATTGACATGCCTCCCGGCCGAGTTTCATTTCTATCCGGACCGCATCGCGCCGGCGATGGACAAGGCCATCGAAAAGGCCAAGGCGGAAGGCTACAGCAACATCTTCGTCGGTTACGCCGATTGCGGCACCGGCGGCCTGCTCGATCGGGTCTGCGAGAAGCATGGCGTCGAACGCATGGCCGGTCCGCATTGCTTCGCCTTCTACCAGGGCATGGATGCCTATGCGAAGGTCGCCGACGACGACATGATGTCCTTCTACATGACCGATTTCCTCTGCCGCCAATTCGATGCCTTCTTCATGAAGCCGCTCGGTCTCGACAGGCATCCGGAGCTGATCAAGGACTATTTCGGCAATTACGAGAAGCTGATCTACCTGGCCCAGACCGACGATCCGGAGCTCGACAAGGTCGCGGAAAAGGCCGCGAAACTGCTTGGCCTCGTCTATGAGCGGCGCGCGACAGGCTATGGCGATCTGACGGCTGGGCTGGCCAAGGCCGCGGCTGACGTCTGACGCTGGCCGGGCTGCGGCCCTCTTGCGCGGCGATTGGCGATTATCGCCCTTTCCGAAGGCGAAGACAGGACGGATCGCCGCCTTCTACTGGAGAATGGCCTTGATCTGTTCCCAGGCCAATTGCCTTAATTTGGATCGCGGCGTGGTTTCGTTGTTAAGCACGGATGACAGCCTGCCGCGAATGGGTAAATTGCGCGCAAGCCATGCAAAGGCGCCGTCCAGCGGTCGGCTGCCGGACACCGACGAGGAATGCCGATGACCCTTCGCCCGATGCTTGCCGTTGCCGGCCTTCTCTGCTGCACCTTGCCCGCGCTTGCCGACGGCGAGGTGCAGAAGCTGATCACCGCCGCCGACAAGGCGCGGCTGGACAAATATGGCGAGACGCGCAAGGCGGCTCTTGCCGAGGCGAAGGCGGGCAATCCTGGCGAGGTCAGGCAACTCGACGCCTTGCTTGCCAAGCCGCTGGTTGCCTTCTCCGACAAGGACCTCACCGGCAAGTGGCAATGCCGCACCATCAAGGTGGGCGGGCTGAGCCCGCTCGTTATCTATGGCTGGTTCAAATGCAGGGTGACCGACGACGGCTCCGGCTGGCGGCTGGAAAAGCTCACCGGCTCGCAGCGCACCAAGGGCCGCTTCTTCGACGACGGCGAAAAGCGTGCGATCTATCTCGGCTCCGGTTCCGTCAACAACGATCAGGCAAAACCCTATGGCAGCGGCCCCCGGACCGACCAGGTCGGCTACGCCTTCCGCAATAGCGCCGGGGAATGGCGCATCGAGTTCCCCGCTCCCTATTACGAATCGAAGCTCGACATCATGGAGTTCAAGCGCTGAGCGGAGCCTTCCTGACGGCTCCGGCATACCAAGGATTAACCCGCCTCGTCTAATCTCCGGCCGTGGCAGTTGGTCCCGGGGGTGGCAAGATCAATGGCAGTACCGGAAACCAATCCGAGACCGATCGTGGTTGTCACCGGAGGCGGCCAGCACGTATGGGCAATGGTCAACGCCATTGCCGATCGTGTCGGCCCAGTCATCGTGATCCTGGAAGTCCCTGAATCCAAAAAGCGATTGCTGCTTGGCCGTGCCCGTCGCCAGGGCTGGCTGCAGGCCATCGGCCAGTTCGGCACGATGGTGCTGAGCAGGCTGGGCAAGCGGCTCTACGCCAGCCATGCCGCCCGGTTGATTGCGCAGGAGAAGCTCGATACCGAGCCGCGGCCGGGCCAGGAGATCATCCATGTTGCCTCGGCCAATGGGCCGGAGTGTCTCGCGGCGATCCAGAGAATCCAGCCAGGCGTCGTCCTGCTTAACGGCTGCCGACTCCTGTCGAAGGACATGTTGGCCAGGATGCCTTGCCCGGTGCTCAACTATCACGCAGGCATCACGCCGAAATATCGCGGCATGAACGGCGGCTACTGGGCTTTGGCATCAGGCGATTCCGCGAATTTCGGCACCACGGTGCATCTGGTCGATGCCGGCGTGGACACGGGCGGCGTGCTGAAACAGGCATACGGCCAGCCGAAACCAGGCGACACGATCTCAAGCTATGCGCTGCGCCAAACGGCGTTTTCGCGCGACATCTGCGTCGAGGCGGTCAGCGATGCTCTGGCCGGAAAACTCGTGACGTTCGATCCAAGCCTGCCATCTAAACAGTGGTACCACCCGACGATCTGGTTCTATCTCTGGACCGGGCTCAGAACCGGCATCTGGTAGCGCTGGCGATACGGGCGATCGTATGCTATTGTCATACAAAATATGGAGCCCTATCGATGTCCAGCATGGCGCCTGTCAGCGTTCGCGTCACCTCGGACGAGCGTGACATTCTCGAGGCCGCCGCCAAGCAGGCTCATACAAATCTGAGCGACTTCATTCGGCGCAAGGCTGTTGAGGCCGCCGAGATGGAGGTTTTGGGCGGTCGTGTCGTCGTTATTCCCGTCGTCGATTGGGAACAATTCGAGGCCTGGGCGAAATCGACACCAAAGACCGAGCCCAGACTGCAAAGGCTTGCTGCGTCCAGGCCAGTATGGCGGGACTGACGCCACCCCGTCCGCTCGCCGGGGATGACGACTGGGACGCTTTCGATTGCGGTCGCGAGTCGTTGAACAACTGGCTTCGCCGTCATGCATGGCGCAACCAGCAGGATGGATTGTCGCGGACGAGCCTCATCTGTGATTCCGAAACCGGTGGGATAGCGGCTTACGTTGCGCTGAGCGCTGGCCATATCGAACGCGCATACCTGCCCAAATCGGCACAGCGTAATCGGCCTGATCCCATTCCGGTAATCCTGCTCGGCCAGTTGGCCGTCGATCGCAAATATCAGGGACGCGGCGGCGGGCGCTCCCTTCTCCTGTTTGCGCTCAGGACGGCGGTGCGGTTTTCCAGCAATATCGGCTGCTTCGGCGTTATCACACACCCGCTGGACGAAGGCGTAAGAGACTTCTATCGCGACTTCGCTTTTCAGGATCTTCCATTCGATCCCAAACGGAGCATGATCGTCCGCATTGCCGATCTGAGGCACAATGGCTTCGATGGCAGCATCGATCATTCCTGCTGATTTCTACCTCAGGCCGACATTGAAGATTGCCTTTCATTTTACGACATCCAAATGCGTCGCTTTTGAATGCGCGCGCGTCGTCCCATAACAAGCGGCCCAATTGCGCATGCGGCAATGCTCGCAGATCGAGGAGTGAGAATTCATGGCCGATCTGATCGTCGTCTACTGGCGCGACATCCCTGCCCAGGTCATCGTCAGGAAAGGCCGCCAGAACGCCAAGCGCGAACTGCCGTTGCGCTTCACCGAGGCGATCGACATGTGCGCCATGCGCACCGGCGCCGGCGGCACCGACGACTATCTGGCCGAATGGCGCAAGGCCGATCCGGTTCCGGTCGGCGACGACCTCGAAGCCGAGGTCGAGAAGGCATTCCAGGACATCGACGCGAAATATGACCGCGAGCGGCTGATCGCTCTGGTGAAGGCGGGCGGCAAAGAAAATGTCTGAAACCATTCCCGCCAAGGAGAGCCCGGCTCTCCAGCCGATCACCCAGGCGACCCTGGTCAAGAAGGCGGCACCGAAATCCGACTACAAGCCGGCCGACGTGTCGCCACAGCGCCGCGTGCAGCGCTCCTTCGCGGTGAGATTGTGGTCGGTCCGGCACTCGCGCCTGCTCGAATGGTTCTATGCCCGCTTCGCCGACATGTTCCTTCTGCTGCATCCCTTGTGGAAAGGTATCGGTTACAGCCGTGTCGAGGCCCCGGTGAAGTTTGTCGAAAAGCGCGTCAAGGGCTTCATGTTCGACTGCCGCATGTGCGGCCAGTGCATCCTGTCCTCGACCGGCATGTCGTGCCCGATGAACTGCCCAAAACAGCTGCGCAACGGCCCCTGTGGCGGCGTGCGCGCCAACGGCAATTGCGAGGTGGAGCCCGACATGCCTTGCGTCTGGGTCAAGGCCTGGGAGGGGGCGCGCAACATGGAGCACGGCGACAGGATTCTCGCCGTGCAGAAGCCGGTCGACCAGTCGCTGCGCGAAACGTCCGCCTGGCTGCGCGTCACCGCGCAGGCGGCAGCGGCCCGTGAAGCCGCGGCCGATGGGACGACCGGAGCGGCCGCATGATCGCCCGCCAGCGTGACGAGAACCCGGCCGGCATCCATCTGCCGCTCGACCCCTTGCCCGGCCACACCTCGCGCGGCCGGCTCGAACGCGTCCTGCGACGCGGTGAATTCGCGGTTACCACCGAGCTCAACCCGCCCGACAGCGCCGATCCCGAAGACGTCTACAACAGGGCGAAGATCTTCGACGGCTGGGTCGATGCCATCAACGCCGTCGATGCGTCGGGCGCCAATTGCCATATGTCGTCGGTCGGCATCTGCGCGCTCCTGACCCGTATGGGCTACGCACCGATCATGCAGATCGCCTGCCGGGACAAGAACCGCATTGCCATCCAGGGCGACGTGCTGGGCGGGGCTGCCATGGGCGTCGCCAACATGCTGTGCCTGACCGGCGACGGCGTGCAGGCCGGCGACCAGCCCGGCGCCAAGCCGGTGTTCGACCTCGATTCCATGTCGCTGCTCGAAACCATCCGCATCATGCGGGACAACGGCAAGTTCCTGTCCGGCCGCAAGCTTACCACGCCGCCGCAGTTGTTCCTCGGCGCGGCCGTCAATCCGTTCGCACCGCCCTTCGACTTCCGCCCGATCCATCTCGGCAAGAAGATCGCCGCCGGCGCTCAGTTCGTCCAAACGCAGTATTGTTTCGACGTACCGATGTTCAAGACCTTCATGCAAAAGGCACGCGATCTCGGCCACACGGAGAAAGTGTTCGTCCTGTGCGGTGTCGGACCGCTCGCCTCGGCCAAGACCGCCAAATGGATCCGCTCCAACGTGCCGGGAATCCATATTCCCGATATCGTCATCAAGCGGCTGGAAGGCGCCCAGGACCAGAAGAAGGAAGGCAAGCAGCTCTGCATCGACATCATCAACGAGGTGAAGGAAATCCCAGGCGTTTCAGGCGTCCATGTGATGGCCTACCGCCAGGAGGAGTATGTCGCCGAGATCGTCGATGAATCGGGCGTGCTGAAGGGCCGCCAGCCGTGGAAGCGCGAAATCCGCCGCGACGACCAGATGGTCGCCGACCGGCTCGACCATATCCTGCACGACGATGTTACCGAAACCCAGGTGGACATGGTGAAGACCGCGCATTGACTTGCGCGGAGAACCACCATTCGCTTGATCGACAAGAGATAACGATATAAAGAACTCTTTATATCACGACGGAGAGATTTCATGACCCGGACCATCGTTGCCTCGGCGACACGAGAAATCATCATCGGCTTCGACCAGCCCTTCTGCGTGATTGGCGAGCGCATCAACCCGACCGGCCGCAAGAAGCTCGCCGCCGAGATGATCGCCGGCAATTTCGAAACCGTCATCAAGGACGCGCTGGAACAGGCCGCTTGCGGCGCCACCATGCTCGACGTCAATGCCGGCGTCACCGCCGTCGACCCCAACGCGACCGAGCCGGCATTGCTGGTACAGACGCTGGAGATCGTCCAGGGCCTGGTCGACCTGCCGCTGTCGATCGACTCCTCGGTCACCGCCGCGATCGAGGCGGCGCTCAAGGTCGCCAAGGGCCGTCCGCTGGTCAACTCCGTCACCGGCGAGGAGGAAAAACTCGAAGCCATCCTGCCGCTGATCAAGAAATACAACGTGCCGGTCGTCGCCATCTCCAATGACGAGACCGGCATTTCGATGGATCCGGATGTGCGCTTCGCCGTCGCCAAGAAGATCGTGCAGCGCTGCGCCGATTTCGGCATTCCGGCGCATGACGTCGTCGTCGACCCGCTGGTCATGCCGATCGGCGCGCTCGGCGATGCCGGCCGCCAGGTGTTCGCCCTGCTGCGGCGCCTGCGCGAGGAACTGAAGGTCAACACCACCTGCGGCCTGTCCAACATCTCCTTCGGCCTGCCGCACCGCCACGGCATCAACGCCGCCTTCATCCCGATGGTGATCGGCGCCGGCATGACATCGGCCATCATGAACCCGGTGCGTCCGCAGGAAATGGAAGCCGTGCGCGGCGCCAACGTTCTGAACGGCACCGACGAGAATTGCACCAACTGGATTCGCACCTATAAGGATTACAAGCCGGCCGAAGGCGGCCAAGCGGTCGCCGCTCCGACGGCGGTCAATGCACCAGGCGAAGGCGGCGGCAATGGCGGTCGCCGTCGTGGCGGTCGTGAAGCCCGCATGGCAAGGGGATAAGCGCGCAATCGTGAATTCGCATACCAACATCACCGATCCGCTCGTGCTGTTCATGCCGTCGGGCAAACGCGGGCGGTTTCCGGTCGGCACCCCGGTGCTCGATGCCGCGCGCCAGCTCGGCGTCTATGTCGAGAGCGTGTGCGGCGGGCGCGCCACTTGCGGGCGCTGCCAGATCGAGGTGCAGGAAGGCAATTTCGCCAAGCACAAGATCGTCTCCTCCAACGACCACATCTCGCCCAAGGGGCCCAAGGAAGAGCGCTATGAGCGCGTGCGCGGCCTGCCGGAACGGCGCCGCCTCTCCTGCTCGGCGCAGATCCTCGGCGACCTTGTCATCGACGTGCCGCAGGACACGGTCATCAACGCACAGACCATCCGCAAGGATGCCGACACCAGGGTGATCGCGCGCGATACGGCAATCCGCATGTGCTATGTCGAAATCGAAGAACCCGACATGCACAATCCTTCAGGCGATCTCGACCGGCTCAAGATCGCGCTGATGAAGGACTGGAACTTCAAGAACCTCGAATTCGATTTCTATTTGCTGCCGCAGGTGCAGGGCATCTTGCGCAAGGGCAACTGGACCGCGACCGCCGCCATCCACAAGGATGCCGACAGCGATATCGCGCGCGTCATCGCTTTGTGGCCCGGCCTCAAGAACGAGGCCTATGGGCTGGCCTGCGATATCGGCTCGACCACCATCGCCATGCATCTGGTGTCGCTGCTGTCGGGCCGCGTCGCCGCTTCGTCAGGCACGTCGAACCCGCAGATCCGCTTCGGCGAGGATCTGATGAGCCGCGTCTCCTATGTGATGATGAACCCGGATGGCCGCGAAGGCATGACGGTCGCGGTGCGCGAGGCGATCTCGGGCCTCGTCGACAAGGTCTGCGCGGAAGGCAGTGTCCAGCGCAACGACATCCTGGATTCCGTCTTCGTCGGCAATCCGATCATGCACCATCTGTTCCTCGGCATCGATCCGACCGAGCTCGGCGGCGCGCCCTTCGCGCTCGCCGTCTCGGGCGCGGTGCGCATCAAGGCCTCGGATATCGGTCTCAAGCTCAACCCGGGCGCACGTCTCTACATGCTGCCCTGCATCGCCGGCCATGTCGGCGCCGACGCCGCGGCGGTGACGCTGTCGGAGGGCCCGCATCGTCAGGACGAGATGATGCTGATCGTCGACGTCGGCACCAACGCCGAGATCGTGCTCGGCAATCGTGCCCGGGTCGTGGCTGCTTCCTCGCCCACCGGTCCGGCCTTCGAAGGCGCCGAAATCTCCGGCGGCCAGCGCGCCGCGCCCGGCGCCATCGAGCGCGTGCGCATCGATCCCGACACGCTCGAGCCGAAATACCGCGTCATCGGCTCTGAACTGTGGTCCGACGAGCCGGGCTTCCTCGACAGCGTGCAGGCGACCGGCGTCACCGGCATTTGCGGCTCCGGCATCATCGAGATCGTCGCGGAGATGTATCTGGCCGGCATCATTTCCGAAGACGGCGTCGTCGACGGATCGCTCAGCATGCGCTCGCCGCGTATCGTCGCCAACGGCCGCACCTTCTCCTACGTGCTGAAGGAAGGCGAGCCGAAGATCACCATCACCCAGACCGACGTGCGCGCCATCCAACTCGCCAAGGCAGCACTTTATGCCGGCACCAAGCTGTTGATGGAAAAGCAGAACACCGAGCATGTCGACCGCATCCACTTCGCCGGCGCCTTCGGCTCCTTCATCGATCCGAAATACGCCATGGTGCTGGGCCTGATCCCCGATTGCGACCTCGACAAGGTCTCGGCCGTCGGCAACGCCGCCGGCGCGGGCGCGCGCATGGCGCTGCTCAATCGCGGCTATCGTCGCGAGATCGAGGAGACGGTGGGCCAGATCGAGAAGATCGAGACCGCACTGGAGCCCAAATTCCAGGAGCACTTCGTCTATGCGATGGCGTTGCCGAACAAGGTCGATCCGTTCCCGAAACTGTCGGCGGCGGTGAAGCTGCCGCCGCGCAAGACGGTGAGCGAAGACGGCATCGCCGGCGACGCCACCCCGCGCCGGCGCTCGCGCGAAGGCCACGCCGCGCGACGTGGCCGGGAATAAAATTAGGGCACAATGCAACGCCGAGGCGCCTTGGCCGCTTGTCAGTCGTTTGCCTCATTCGATGGCAAGCGCAAGCTGGGCCGCTGAGCCAGCAACGGCATGCTTTTGACGCGCGACCGGTTGAGAAAGCCCGTCAGCGGCTTTTCAATCGACAGGTAAAGCATCGCGGAAAGCGCGATGCTGATCAAGGCAATCGGCGCCGGCTGCCAATTTGGCGGAACCCCAAGCCGCAGCATGATGCCAGTTACCACGACAACCACCAGCACATGCCACAAGTAGATCGAATACGAGGCACTACCAAAAAATGTAAGCAGGGCCACGGGGTTGAACGGTCTGGCACGCTCGGCAAAAACCGCTCCGGCAACGATCAGGGTCGCCGGAATACCCCAACGCAGAACACGAGGCAGCTCGGGGTCAAGCATCTGGATCGTCATCAACAGGAGAAATCCGCCAACAACCAGCGCCAGCGCCGGCACAAGCCGGAGCCGAATATCCTCCATCCACAGCCGCCCGATAACAATGCCGGCCGCGAACTCGAGCATGAGGGGAGAGGTAAAGCGGTAGCCTTTGAGCAGCAAGTTCGATGCGACCATCACCGTCAGCACGCCGATCAGCGCGGCAAAACGCTGCTTCTCGCCTAAAAAGAGCGCCAAGGCGAAAATGACGTAAAACATCATTTCATAGCACAGCGTCCAGCCCTGGATCACCACGGGATGAAGTACCCCATCCTGCACGATCGGAAGAAACACCAGCGAGCCGAAAAAATTTTCCGGGCTCAGCACATGTCCGTAGAGAAATTGCGGCTTGAGGAAAATTGCCAGCGCGGTCAGCACCGTGACGATCCAATAGAGCGGCACGATGCGAACAATCCGACGCCATATGAAACGCCGTGGATTGGCAGGGCGATCGGCCGTGGTCACCCACATGATGAAACCGCTGATGACAAAAAACAGGTCGACGCCAGCAGCACCGACCGCGAACGGACCGCCGAACTGTTCGTTGATGTGAAAGCAAACTACCGCGGAAGCGGCGAGTCCTCGAAGGTATTGGATACTGTGAATGTCATTCACGCCATACTCCTTACCCGCACCCCCGATGCTGCAATGCACAATAGCAGACATCCGCCATCTGCTGTCAACGGGCAAGCTAGGTAGGATCGCGGCACGCCCTCTTGGACGCGGCCAAGAAGCGATCGCTCGGGGGTGTCAATCGCCCTGCAATTTCATTTGTATGCAAATGTTTCCGGAATGACTGATCCGGAAACCAAATCACCGTTTTCGCGAAATCCGACCGATACATGGCAGGCGCATTTACCCGGCATCGAACGGCGGCCGAAGATAATCCTCGGCCGCCGCCGTTCTTCAAGGGAGATGAAAATGTCGATGTTCGAAAATCTCGGCCGCTACGGTGCGACCATCAGGCAGGCCCATGCCAGGAACAAGGCCGTCCGCGCCCTGAACAGCCTGCCGGCGCATGTCCAGAAAGACATCGGCTGGCCGGCCTCGCCGCCCAGCGACCCGCAGGCGGCGCTTTCCGCCCTGCTTTTGGGCTTTACGCGCTGATGACCTTCGCCGAAAAGTGCAAACTGCTCGGCACGCGCCGGAGCCCGCGAGGGGCTCCGGCCGTCACCAGCAACCGCCTGCGCGCAGCCCTTCTGCCGCAGCGCTGATCCCTCCCGCGAGAAATGCGGCGCCCATCACAGCGACGTGTGCACACAGCGTAAATCTTGACATCTTCGACCAGGGCACGATCTTCAAATATGAAGGGGACTTCTCTTAGTCGGCTGCCGCCGAAGTTCGTGTATCCGCATGCCAAGTTTGAAAAGCCACGTCGTATCCTTCGTGCTCAGGCACAGTCGCAAGAAGGCGTTTTCCAGCCCGGAAAACCTGCAGCGCTGGATCGCTGCGGCGCGCCGGACAGAGGACCATCACCCTCCGGTGTCAGTGCAGCAGCGCTTCAACATCGAGACGCGCACCGTCGACGGCTTTCCCGTCTACGAGATCGCCCCCAGGGCCGGCGAGCGCAAGCGGGTTCTCTATCTGCACGGCGGCGCCTATGTCTTTGAAATCACGCCCTATCATTGGCACCTGATCGCCGACATGGCCGACCGGCTGGGCTATGCCTTTACTGTGCCCATCTATCCCATCGCGCCCGAGCATGACTTCCACGCCATGTTCGGCATGGTCGGCGACGTCTATCGCCGGATGCTCGGCGAGACGGAGGCGGAAGACATAATCTTCATGGGCGATTCCGCCGGCGGCAACATGGCCGTGGTGCTCACCATGATGGCTGCCGAAGAAGGCCTGCCCTTGCCGTCGCGCCATGTGCTGATCTCACCCGGCCTCGACGTCTCGCTTGCAAACCCCGAGGTGTTCGAGGCGGAGCGGAACGATCCCTGGCTGGGCATCGCGGGCGGACGGGAGGCCATCCGGCTCTACAGTGCCGGAATAGACCCGACTGACTGGCATATCAGCCCCGTCTATGGCGATCTCTCGGTACTACCCAGGACATTGCTCCTGGCGGGCTCTCGCGATCTTCTCACGCCCGACAATCTGATCTTCGCACAAAAAGCACGGGCCGCTGGCGTCGAGGTAGAGCTCGTGCACGAGGAAGGCATGTTCCACGTCTGGCCGCTGATCGATATGCCGGAATCGCGCCGCGCGCGCGAACGGATCGTGGCGTTTCTGACCGAGAACCCCTCACCCCCTGTTGAAGGCGCCGGAGCAGGCTTCGAAGCGCCGTCCACCGAGGCTTCGGGGCAGGGCCTCCAGTCAGAGTACCCCGGTTGATCAGAACTTGCCGGTTTCCCGGAAGACTTCGAACGTCGCCCGGATGTGGTCGGCCACCGCCTTGACCGGCGCGCTGGCGTCCGGCGCTACCACCATGGCGAGGTTGTAGGTGCCGATATCGGGCATGCCGTCCTTGGGGCAGAGCTCGACCATGTCGTTGCCGAGGAAAGACTTCGGCAGCGGCGCCACGGCGAGATCTGACATGATGGCGGCGCGCTGGCCGGCCGTATGCGCGCTCATATAGGCGATGCGGTAGTTGCGGCCCTCGCGGCTCAGCGCTTCGAGCGCCCCTGCCCGCCAGGCGCAGCCCTCTTCCCACAGCGACACCGGCAAGGGTTCGCGCAGATGCGCGCAGCCGCCCTTGGCGCCGGCCCAGACGATCGGCTCCGTCAACAGCACCTCGGCGCCGAGCGCGCTGGTCTTGTAGGAATTGGTGAGCAGCGTGATGTCGAGCGCCCGGTCATCCATGCGCCGGCGCAGATTGCTGCTCTGGTCGATGGTGACGTCGACGGCGATCGATGGATGCGACTGCGCAAAACGCTTCAGCACATGCGGCAGCACGCGCTCGCCATAATCGTCCGGCGAACCCAGCCGCACCACGCCGACAATGTCGGGAATGATGAACTTGGACACCGCCTCGCGATTGATCGACAGCAGACGACGGGCATAGCCCAGCAGCATTTCCCCGTCGGTGGTCAGCGTCACCGAGCGCGCATCGCGCGCGAACACCGAGCGGCCCAGAATATCTTCCAGCTTCTTGATCTGCATGGAGACCGCCGAGGGCGTACGGAAGACGGCATTGGCCGCGGTGGTGAAGCTGCCGGTTTCGGCGATCGCCACGAAAGTGCGCAGCACGTCGAGGTCCAGCAGCGGCAGCGGATGATTGAGTGGGGCGTTCATGACGATCGACCTTCAATTTTTCTGATGCAAACTATCATTCCATTTCGTTTGATTGAACATCAGTTCGGGCGCATAGTCAACTCCATCGAAGCAGGATGCTGCCAAGGCAGCCACGAAACGATCACGACACAGACCTGCCTTCGACATGCAATGAAGCTGATACAGACCTGACGTAAGGCATTGCCGGGCACTTCCGCCCCGACACGAGGAGATCGAAATGTCTATCCTGTCATCCATCGGTCGGCTTGCGACCGAATTCAGCGCGGCCCGCGCCCGCTACCAGACCGAACGCGCCATCCGCTCCCTGCCGATCGAGCTGCAGAAGGATATTGGCTGGCCTGAAGCGGCCGACACGAAGGCCGGCATACGCGCCGGCGTCGGATCCTGGGCTGGAGCAAAGTAAACCGTGTGTATCATGCATTGAAGGCCTGCCGCGCAAACCGCCGGGCAGGTCTTCTTGTTTTACCGACCTGTTTTGCCGTTTTATTTGCGTTCACATGAATTTCGGAGCCATGCTGCCGCTGCATGGCGCATATGAACAAGCCGCATAGCGGCTGGGTTTTGAGCTAACGCTTTGTAAGCTAACGAAAAATCCGGGAGTGCCTACAAAGGCTCCCGCCTTGCGTGTCGCTTTTCATATGAAGTGCTTCGCTTTTGCGATTTAGTTTTTACTTACACAAGCCTATATCCACGCCAGCAAACGAGCTGCCCCACTCCATCAAGCGAAGGCGACCCGTCTGAGCAACCGATTGGAGATGAACATGAAGCTTTTTGCCCGCCTTTTCCCTCGCCGCGAAATGAACCTGACCACGGCCCTCGAGCGCCAGCGCCTTGCCAACACCATGCCCGGCCAGACCGGCGCCATGGCTGCCGCACGCCTCGGTTTCGTCGCCTGAACCGATCCCGCACGCAGCGCTCCCTCGCGCTGCCTGAATAGATGACGCCGCCCGGTTCCGCCGAGGCGGCGTTTGTTTGCACACCGCTGACGGCGCTTCCATCATGGACGGCGCCGCGGCTGCGCGGCATCGCAACACGATTGCCCATTTGCGACCCATGTCGCAAATTAAATCTTGCTAAAGCTCCTTAGCCGATTGACAAGGATGGTTTTTCCTGTTGTCGCTATGCTATTCGCGACATTCTGTTCGCGCCATGGCTGCGTGAGGTTCCCGTGAACGCCGTTAAGCATCCGATCAAGCGATCGTTTGTATTTTTTCTCATTCCCGACTTCACCATGATCGCCTTTGCGACGGCGCTCGACCCGCTGCGCTCGGCCAATCGCATGCTCGGCTACGAGGCCTATCGATGGCGCCTCGCCAGCATCGACGGCAAGCCGGTGCGCGCTTCGAACGGTGTCGAATGCGCGGTCAACACCTCGCTGGAGGAGGAGCGCAGGAAGATGGGAGGGCCGGATCGCCCCAACATGGCCATCGTCTGCAGCGGCACCAATGTCGAGCGCTACCAGAACAAGTCCGCCTTTGCCTGGCTGCGCGAGGAATACAATCGCGGCGTCTCCGTTGGCGGCCTGTGCACCGGCGCGCATGTTCTGGCCGCTGCCGGCCTATTGTCCAACAAGCGCTGCGCCATCCATTGGGAGAACCTGCCGGGCTTCTCCGAGGCATTCCCGAAGGCCAATGTCTTTGCCGACCTGTTCGAGATCGACCAGAACATCTACACCTGCGCCGGCGGCACCGCCGCGCTCGACATGATGCTGAAGCTAATCGGCGACGATTTCGACGAGAATCTCGTCAACCGCGTCTGCGAACAGGTGCTGACCGACCGTGTGCGCAGCCCCACCGACCGCCAGCGCCTGCCGCTGCGCGCCCGGCTCGGCGTACAGAACTCGAAAGTGCTGACCATCATCGAACTGATGGAAGGCAATCTGTCGGAGCCGCTGTCGCTGATCGAGATCGCCGACCATGTCGACCTGTCGCGCCGGCAGATCGAGCGGCTGTTCCGCACCGAGATGGGACGCTCGCCGGCCCGTTACTACCTCGAAATCCGCCTCGACCGTGCAAGGCATCTCTTGATCCAGTCCTCGATGCCGGTGGTCGAGGTGGCGGTCGCCTGCGGCTTCGTCTCGGCCTCGCATTTCTCGAAATGCTACCGCGAGCTCTACGCCCGCTCGCCGCAGCAGGAGCGCGTCGACCGCAAGCAGCTGCTGGCGGCATAGAGGCGCGCCTCAGAGCACCTCTGTCGATCGCATCGCCTCGACGCGGATGTCCTCGGTCAGCCGCGCCTTCAACACGGAGAATTCCGGACTGGTCTTCAGCGTGTAGTGGCGCGGGTGCGGCAGGTCGATGGCGACGTCCGACTTGATCCGGCCGGGCCTGGCCGTCATCACCACCACGCGCGATGCCATGAAGATCGCCTCCTCGATGTCGTGGGTGACGAACAGAACCGTCTTCTTGCGCCGTTCCCAGATGCCGAGCAGCAACTCCTGCATCAGCCCGCGCGTCTGGTTGTCGAGCGCGCCGAACGGCTCGTCCAGCAAAAGGATCGCGGGGTCATTGGCCAGCGCCCTGGCGATCGCCGTGCGCTGCTGCATGCCGCCGGAAAGTTGCTTCGGCCAGTGGTTCTCGAAGCCCTTCAGCCCGACGAGGTCGATATAGGAGGCGACGATTTCGCCCCTCTCCCGCTCGGCCATGCCGCGTTCGCGCAGGCCGAAGGCGATGTTTTCGGCGACCGTCAGCCATGGGAACAGCGTATAGGACTGGAAGACCATGCCGCGATCCGGCCCCGGCCGGATCACCGCTTTGCCGTCGAGCAGCACGCGCCCTTCGCTCGGCGCCTCCAGCCCGGCGACGATGCGCAAGAGCGTCGACTTCCCGCATCCCGAAGGTCCCAGGATGGTGATGAAATCATTGGCCGCGACCGCCAGGTCGACAGGCATCAGCGCCTGGACCGGTGAGCCGCCGCGCACGCCGGCGAACGTGCGCGAGACGCCCTCGATGAGAAGCTTGCTCATGCCAGGCTCCATGGGAAGAGCCAACGATTAAGCGCCTTGAAGGCAAGGTCGGACAACAGGCCGATCAGTCCGATGACGATGATGCCGAAGATGATCTGCCCCGTTGCCAGCCGCGACTGGCTGTTGATGATCATGTAGCCGATGCCCGACGACGAGCCGATCAGTTCGGCGACGATGACATAGGTCCAAGCCCAGCCGAGCACCAGCCGCAGCGTCTCGGCGATCTCGGGCGCATTGGCAGGCATGATCACACGCTTGACGATGCCGTTGTCCGTGGACCCGAGCGTGTAGGCCGCCTCGACGAGATCGCGACGCGTGGAGCCGACCTTTACCGCGATGATCAGGATGATCTGGAACACGGAGCCGACGAAGATGACCAGCAGCTTCTCCAGTTCGCCTATGCCGGCCCAAAGGATGAGCAGCGGAATGAAGGCCGAGGCCGGCAGGTAGCGGGCGAAGGAGACGAACGGCTCCAGGAAGGCCTCGACAGGTTTCCACGCGCCCATCGCTATGCCCAGCGGCACGGCGACGGCCGATGCCAGCACGAAGCCGCCGAAGACGCGCCAGATGGTGATCAGTATGTCGAGCCAGAACCGGTCCTCGACCAGCAGCCGCCAGCCATCCCGCAGCATCGACAGCGGATCGGCGAGAAAGATGCGGTTGACGTGGCCGCCAAGCGTGATCCACGCCCAGAAAACGACGAACAGCACGAAGAAGGAAATGCCGAGCACGGTTCGCGTGCCCGGCGAGATCGGATGCAGGGGGCGCGGCATTTACAACGGTCCTTGTGGAAGCGAAACGGCGGCGCGGGGCGCCGCCGCAAGACAGCGGCCGCTCAGTTCGCCACGGCGCTGGTATCGGCCAGCGTGGAGACGTCAGGCGCTTCCTTGATCAGCCCCATCTGCAGCAGAAGCTCGCCGGCGGTCTTGGAGAAATCCTGGAACTCCTTGGTGAAGAACTGCTTGTTCTCCGCCCGGTCGGCCCATTTCAGGTACTTCGCCGAATCCTCGAACTCCTTGGCCGACTGTTTCACGTCCGCGCCCATGATGCCGTAGGATTTCTGCGGGTCCTTCTTGATCAGGTCGAGCGCGTCGAAATAGCTGTCGGCAAGCGCCTTAGCGGCGTCCGGATTGGCTTTGAGGAATTCGGGCGTGCAGCCGACCGTGTCGAGCACCATCGGGTAGTCGAGCGTGGTCGCCAATATGTGGCCCTGGTCGGCCTTGTCGCGCACGGCCGAGATGAACGGCTCATAGGTGACGGCCGCGTCGTTCTGGCCGGCAAGGAAGGCCTGCGCCGCCGCGTCCGGCTCGAGATTGACGACCGTGACATCCTTTGTCGACATGCCGTTCTTGTTCAGCACCCAGGCCAGCAGGAAATAGGGCGAGGTGCCCGGCGCCGAGGACGCGACAGTCTTGCCCTTGAGGTCGGCGACGGTCTTGATGTCGTTGCGCACCACGATGCCGTCGGCGCCGTAGGATTTGTCGAGCTGGAAGATCTGCTTGGTGGTCACGCCGCTGGCGTTCCACACCTGCCACGTCTCGACCGTGGTGGCGGCGCATTGCAGGTCGCCGCTGGCGATGGCGAGCGGGCGGCTGGCCTGCGGCACTTTCTTCAAGGTCACGTCGAGGCCGTGCTTCTCGAAGAGTCCCGCCTGTTTGGCGAGCGTTAGCGGCGCGAAGCCGGTCCAGCCGCTGATCCCGATAGTGACCGATGTGGCGGCCGTCGCCGGCGCGGACAAGCCGGCGGCAAGCGCCAGCGTAAGGATAATGGTCCTGTTCATGTCAGTTCCCCTTTGTTTTCTCTGGGGGAATGTTCACGGACGCCGCCCGGCTGTCAATGAACAGGGCCGTGTTTGCCCACATCGTCGGCGACGAAGGTTCGCCTTGCCGCCACAAAACGGCAAGGCCGAGGACCTTGTCGTCAATACTGGTCGCAGTAGCACTCCGCGGACGAGATTCGGTCGTTCCAGTCGCTACCGCCGAAATCGCGGACCCTGCGCCTGATCTCGATCGATCGGCCTCCCCTGCGCGAATCCTCATAGGCAACGAGAGTGCAGCCTCGGCGAACGATCACCGACGACACGCGGTCGTTCCAGAACTCGCGGCCGCGAAAATTGACCGAATCGTCGGCCCCGAGCGCGATCGACCGTCCGCGAAAATTGCCATTTTCGAACATGATGCAGGCGGCCTGATCGTCGTATTGGGCGCTGGCGCCGTCGGCGTAAAGCATGGACGCGACCGCAGTCAGGATAGCTAGACGTCTCATCTGGTGTTTCCTCGGTTTGACCGCGTCACCCCGCCCGCCGGATGGCGCGGCAAGATCAGTTTGCCACTGCTTCTGCCGGACTGGCAAGCCTGGAACAGTTCGGCATTTCACGGAAACGCCGAACCGCTTTAACTATTTTTTTCAATCAATTCCAAAGGGAAAGCGTTACGCGCGTACCGGCAAAGCGCTATGCGCTTTTTCTGGAATTTCTCAGCGGCTATCGAGCATCCAATTGCGGTTGCGCCACATCTTTTCGCCGACCAGGCAATCGCTGGTTTGTTCGGCCTGCGCCAGCACCACCGGCGGACGATTGGCCTGGTCAACCGACCGCGGCGAGGCCGGGCCGGCGAGCTCAAGCACAAGCTTGCGGCGGATAGCTTCGGGAAACTGCGTCCAGTCGTTGACCGGAACCATGAAGGCTCCGGGACCGCCGATGACGCAGTCGCTGTAATAGCGGTCGAGATCGTTGACATCGTAGGCGCTGGTGAAACCGCCGCGGGTCATCAGCGGCAAGCCGTTTATGACGATGCCTTGCTTGACCACCTCGTCGCGGATGATATCGACCGGCGCGCCCTGGTTGTTGGGGCCGTCGCCGGAAATATCGATGACCCGCTTCGTCCCTTGAAAGCCACTTTCTGCGAAAAGGTCCGCGCCGAATTCCAGCGCGCCGGAGATAGACGTGCGCCGCGCGCTGTTGGGAGGCTGGGCGGACAGCCGCGCCACCACCTGCTCGGCGTCGGCGCGAGTGGAGATCACCGTCCACGGCACGATGACGTGCTGCGAGTTGGTGCCAGCCCATTCGACATAAGTAACGGCGATCCTGCCATAAGCGCCGGCGGCGATGGCTTGCAGCACATGATCGTGCGTCAATGCAGCCGCGTAGCCGCGACGCTGGATCTCGAGCTCGTCCGCCGACATGGACAGCGAGACGTCGACCGCCAGCACCAGTTCGACGTCGACGGGTTCGTCCGCGAGCGACACCGGGGCCAGCCACAGCATCAGCGCCAGGGCGGCGGCGCCTGAAAGCAGATGTCTTGCGCGAGCAAAAGCAGACATGCCGCAGGGTAAGCCAGAATCGCCAGCCGAAAAAGAGAAAAGCCCGACCTTGGCCGCCGGGCTTATCCAAAAATTTGCTCACGAGTCCTGCTGGGAGGTTGCCTAGCTTCTCGGCTTCAGATTCTCCGGATCGTAGAGCGGCTTGTAGCCGACACCAGCGACTTCGACCGGATAGGTCTCGCCGAAATACTCCACCTTCAGCTTGCGGCCCTCTTGGGCATAGGCCCATGGCAGATAGGCGAGCGCGATGTTCTTGCCGATGGTCGGGCCGTAGGCGACCGACGTGGTGAAGGAACGGCGGCCGAGTTCGTCGACCAACGTCTCGCCGGTCTCGGGGTCCAGCACCGGCATCGTGCCCACCGGATAACGCGCCACACCCTTGGAATCGGTGTTTTCGGTCATCACCAGCGTGCACAGCATCGCCGGCTGGTGCTCGCGGGCGCGGTATTCCAGGTGCTTGGCCTTGCCGCAGAAGTCGTTCTCCTTGACTTTCGGGCGGGCAAGATCGGCCTCGAGCAGGTTGTACTCGGTGAGCAGATCGGCATTCTGCAAACGCAGGCTCTTTTCCATGCGCCGCGTATTGGCATAGGTCTCGACGCCGAACGGCATGACGCCGGTCGAGCGCAGCGCATCCCAGACGGCCAGGCCGTCCTCGTAGCGCATGTGCAGTTCCCATCCCTGTTCGCCGACATAGGAGATGCGGAAGGCGGTGACGTCCTTGCCGGCGATCCGGATCGGCTTGATCGCGGCGAACGGGAAATTCTCCAGCGCAAGGCCCTCGGGATTCTCGACCACCTTTTGCAGGGTTGCTCGCGCGTTCGGGCCCCAGATGCCGATGGTGACGTATTTTTCCGTCACATCGGTGATGGTGACATCGAAACCTTTATCCTGCGCGGTGCGGCGCATGTACTGGAAGTCGCGCGGGCCGGCGTCTGCGCCATCGATCAAACGGCAGCGGTCGGCCATGCGGATGACCGTGAAGTCGGCGCGCACCATGCCTTCCTCGTCGAGGAAGTGGGTGTAGATGCCCTTGCCGATATTGTTGTCGCCGCCGATCTTGGCCGCGCACAGCCACTCCAGCAGCGCGACGTGGTCGGGTCCCTCGATGTCATACATCGAAAAGTGCGACAGGTTGACGATGCCGCAGTCTTCGCTCATCGCCAGATGCTCGGCATTGGACACGCGCCAGAAATGGCGGTTGTCCCATTCGTTCTCGCGCACCGGCACCCGGTTGGCGTATTTCTCCAGAAGATGCTCGTTGGCGGCATAGCCGTGCGCGCGCTCCCAGCCGCCCAGCTCCATGAAATAGCCGCCGAGTTCCTTCTCGCGCTCCCAGAACGGCGAGCGCCTGATATTGCGGCCCTTGGAGAAGGGCTCGCGCGGATGCACGGCAGGATTGTAGACCTTCATCGCCGTCTCGGTGCAGCGATCCCAGATGAACTGCTCCTTGGTCTGGTGCGGATAGAAGCGCGCATAGTCGATGGCGTGATGGTCGATCGAGGTGCGGCCGTCCGTCATCCAGTCGGCGATGAGCTTGCCCATGCCGGGGCCGTCCTTGACCCAGATGGCGACGGCATACCACAGCCCCCTCACCTTCTGGCTCTCGCCCATGGACGGACCGCCATCCGCCGTCACCTGCAGCAGGCCGTTGAAGGAATGGCTTTCGTTGTAGCCGAGTTCGCCCAGGATCGGCGTCAGTTCCATGGCGCGCTCCAGCGGCGCCAGGATCTGCTCCATGTCGAGGTCGCGCTGCGAAGGCGAAAGCCGGGCCTGGTCCTTCTCGAGCAGGTCGCGCGGATGGCAAAGGCGTGGATTGGTCTCTTCGTAGTAACCCCACTCGATCTGCCCGCCCTCGGCGGTCTTGGGATCACCGGTGTCGCGCATATAGGCGGAATTGCCCTGGTCGCGCAGCAGCGGCCAGCCGATCTCCTTGCCCGTGCCAGCGAACTCGTTGTAGGGGCCGAAGAAGGTGAGCGGATGGTCGATCGGCATGACGGGCAGGTCCTCGCCCACCATCTCGGCGATCAGCCGCCCCCAGATGCCGGCGCAGACGATGACGTAGTCGGCCTCGATGGTGCCGCGGTCAGTCACCACGGCGCTGATGCGGCCGTCCTTGACAACGAGCGACCGGGCCGGCGTGTTGGCGAAGGATTTGAGCTTGCCCGAGGCTTCCGCCTGGTCGACGAGCTTGCCGGCGACCGTCTGCGAGCGCGGGATGACCAGGCCGGCGTCGGGATCCCACAGGCCGCCCTGCACCATTGCCTCTTCGATGAGCGGGAATTTCTCCTTGATCTCGGCCGGTTCGATCAGCCGGGCGCGCGTGCCAAAAGCCTTGGCCGAGGCGATCTTGCGCTTGATTTCGTCCATGCGGCTGTCATCGCCGACGCGCGCGACTTCGAGGCCGCCGATGCGCGCGTAATGGCCCATCTTCTCGTAGAAATCGATGGAGTAGAGCGTCGTCCAGCAGGACAGGAAATCGTGGCTGGTGGTGTAGCAGAAGTCGGAAGCGTGCGCCGTCGAGCCGATGTCGGTCGGGATGCCTGATTTGTCGATACCGACAATGTCGTCCCAGCCGCGTTCGATCAGGTGATGGGCGATCGACGCGCCGACAATGCCACCCAGGCCGATGATGACGACCTTCGCCTTGTTCGGAAACTCTGCCATTGCCCGCGACTCCAGGTGCTGTTGCGGGCGGCGTCGGCGCCCGTCTGATCGGCGCACAATATGCAGACGACGATGAGCGCGCTACCGCCTGTTTGCGACACGCCGCGAATGCGTCGCGACCCGATTTGGATCAGGAAAATCGCTGCCGTCAGGCGAAGGCCCAGATGTCCTCGGCCTGGAAACCGACCTGGTAGCCGGCGGTCTTGAGCTTGACCACGATCTGGCCGATCTCCGGAGCGGGCAGTGCGCCGACCTCGACCTTGATCATGCCCGGACGGTAGCGTTGGAGATCGAGTTGCTCGAAGACCATCCAGTCTGCGCCCTCGCAATCGACGAGGAAGGCGTCGATATGGCTGATGCCGTTGCGGTCGAGCAATGTCTGCAAGGTCTCGGACGGCACTTCGATGTCCCTGAGATAGGGCGCGAATTTGTTGAAATTCACGTCATCCTCGCCCCAGGCATTCTTGCCCGACATCAGGTTGGTGTCGGTAACCGAGGAGCAGCCGATGAACTCGATCGGCAGCGTGCCGGCCTCGAGCGCGGCGGCATCGAAGGTGTGGACGGTGATCGTCCCCCTTGTTTTCGTGACGGCAACCGGCTCGATGATGAAGCGGCTGGTATCGGGATAATTGGCGCGCAGGCGCTTCTGGTTATAGGGGATCGGCTCGACCAGCAGGGCACGGGCGCCTGGAATGCGATGCAGCCAGGGCGTGACGTCGTCGAACAGCGCGCCGTCGCAGGCGCCGACATTGACCATCTGGAAGGGCCGCCTTGTCCCGCCGAGGCGCGCTTTCAATGCCGCCCCGGCCAGGAATTTCGTGCCGCGCAGCGACGGCCCCCGGTCGAGCAAACCGGCCGGAAGGCCAAGCGACAGCGCGATGCGCGTCAGGCTGGACAGCGAACTCATGGCGTGTCTCCGGGAATGACATGCAAGACGGCGCGGTGCTGGTCACGGCCGACTGTCGCCCACAGCGCCATGAAAGGGGTGGCCAGCAACAGGAATGGCGGAACCAGATGCGGGAAATAGATGCGCGTGTCGTGGATCGGGAAGACGGTGAATTTAGCCAGCGCGCCGAGCACGAGCGCCGCGAACAGAATGCCGGCGCGTCGGTCGAGCCGGAAGCCGGCACGGCCGACCGCGTACCAGCCGGCCAGCGCCAGCACCGAGACGCCGACCCAGCTGTTCAGGTTGACGGCGCGCAGCAGCGATGCGGCAAATGCCTTGAGATAGGCAACGACGGAGAACGGCGGCTCGAACCCGTCCATGTTGTAGTGCTGCTCGACGCTGGAGAACCACAGATGCGGCCACCAGCCAGGATGATGCGCCCAGTGCGAGATGGCGAAATAGGCGACGAAGGACGCCGCAAAACCGACCAGCGCACCCCATGCCTGCTGCCGGAAGGCGATGAGCAGAACGGCGAAAACGGCAAGAAAGACAATATTGTCCGGCCGCACCATGAAGGCGAGGAAGAGCAGGATCGCCGTCGCCGCCTCGCGGCCCCTGACATAGGCGTAAAGCCCGCCGAGCAGCAGCGCCGAAGTCAGCAGATCCGGCGTCGAGGCGCGCGCCGCATCGCCGAAATCGGCCATGATCAACACCGCGCCGATCACCGGCGCCAGCGCCAAGGCCTTTTCCGAGCGCAGCCAGAGCAGCGTGATCGCGCCGAACAGCAGCACCGAGGCCACCTGCACCAGCCGCATCGCTTCGACCGGGGACATCGCCGCGCTCAGCGTCGACAGGATCTCGGCGTAGAGGAACTTGATCCGGTACATGCCGAGCAGCGAATGGAAGTCGGCGGCATTCTCCGCCATGTGGCTGCGGAAGCCGCCGCCATCATCGGTTAGCGTCTTGTAGTCACCTGCCGAGATCCCGGCCTTGACGGCGTTGTAGGCATAATCATGCAGCGCCTGCGCATCGGGGTATGTGCCTTCCTCTGATATGGCGAGATAGGGAAGCATGTCCCAATTGGCATCGGGCATCACCCAGGCCGTCAGCGCCGTCAAAAGGATGTAGAGCGCGAAAGCCGCCGCGCCGATGGGTGCCGCCAGCCGCGCATAGGTCCCCTCGCCCCACGCCAGGCCGGCCGCTGTGAGCCGGTCGAGCGGGTTTTGCGGAGTGGGCGACTTGGTCAGCATCGTCGTGGGGCTCAACGAACCTGGCTTTTGACGAAATCCTTCACGATTCCCACAATGCCGCGCGACAAAAGGCTGTCGAAAGCATCGACGAACCGGTCGACATGCTCGCGCTGGCAGATCAGCGGCGGCTCGAGCCGGATGACGTTGCGGTTGTACTCGGTGAAGGCGACGAGCACGTCATAGTCACGCAGCAGCAGCGCGCCGATGAAGCCCGACAGCGAACCCTTCAGCTTGTCGTCAAGCACGCTGACCACCGGCCGCAACACGGTCGGCAATGTCTGCGAGAAATCATGGAACTCGAGCCCGATCATGAGCCCCTTGCCGCGGACGTCCTTGATGATCTTGGGGTATTTGTCCTTCAGTGCCTGGAGGCGCTGCAAAAGGTACTCGCCGGTAGCGGCGGCATTGTCGATCAGGCCCTCGTCATAGAGAACGTTGAGCGCTTCGATCGAGGTGACGCAGGCCTCGCCCATGCCGCCGAAAGTCGCCATGGCATGGATCATCGCCGTCTTCGGCGTGCCGTAGGCCTTCATATAGATCTCGCGCCTGGCGACCATCGCGCCGACCGCCGCCTTGCCGCCGCCGAGCGACTTGGCGAGCGCCGTCACGTCGGGAACGACGCCATAATGTTCGAAAGCATAGAAGCGGCCGGAGCGGCCATAGCCGCACTGCACTTCGTCGGCCACCCACAGCACACCGTATTGATCGCACAATGCGCGCAGCTTCTGCCAATATTCCGCGGGCGCCTGGATGATGCCGCCGCCGCCCTGGATGGTTTCCAGCACGATGACGCCGATCTCGGGATCGGCGCGGAATGCGCGCTCGACCGCTTCGATGTCGGCGAACGGAATCCGGACCGCATTGTCCGCCACCTTGAAATCGGCGCGGTAGAGCTGGCCGTCGGTGATCGCCAGCACACCCTTGGTCTTGCCGTGGAAGGAATTCTCGGCATAGACGATTTTCGGCCGCTTCGGGCCGGCGGCACGCTCGGCGAGTTTTACCGCCGCTTCCATCGCTTCCGAGCCGGACGAGCCCAGAAACACCATGTCGAGATCGCCGGGCGAACATTTGGCGATGTTGTGGGCCAACGCGGCCGCATATTGCGACATGAAGGCGATGGCGATCTCCTGGCGCTTCTCCTCCTGGAATTTCTTGCGCGCTTCGAGGATGCGCGGATGGTTGTGGCCGAAGGCCAGCGAACCGAAGCCGCCGAAGAAATCCAGGATCTTGCGGCCGTTCTGGTCGATGTAGAACATGCCCTCGGCGCGCTCGATCTTGATCTTGTGGAAGCCGAGCAGCTTCATGAAATGCAGCTGGCCCGGGTTGAGATGCGCCTTGAACAGGTCGGTCATCGCAGCGACGTCCATCGCCTTGGCCTGCTCGACGCTGATCAGGTCAGGCTTGGCGATGGTGGCTGGCGACAGCGCCGGCGCGCTGACCATGGTGCGCGCGCTCGCCTGATCGGGTTTGGCCATGACGGTCATTTCAATCTCCTGTCCGCGCGCAGGATCGGGGATCGTGCGCAGATGAAACTGTTGGCGGGCTGCTATTCGGCGGGCACATGTTTGGTGGCGACGGCGTGGCCGGCCTTCCTGGCGCGGTATTCGCTGTAGGCGGCGATCAGCATGTCCTCGTCGCGATGTTGCGGCACCCAGCCGAGTTGGCGTCCCGCTTTGGAGACGTCGAGCACGCACTCCTCGTCGGCGATCAGATATTGCTCGGGATCCATAATCGGCAGGTTCATCAGGTCGAGCAGGTCGAGCGTGCGCTTCACCGCCCAGCCCGGCGTCGGAATCAGGATCGATTTCGAACCGGCATGCCTGATCAGGTCGCCGAGCAATTTCCTTACCGGCGGCGGGTTGAGCGAACCCAGATTATAGGCCTCGTTCGGTACGCCGGCTTTCCAGGCCGCGCGGGCAGCTTCCGCACAATCGAAAACAGAAATGAACTGGTATGGATTCCGGCCCGAGCCGATCATCGGCACCGGAAGGTTCCAGTCGATCAGCTTGAACAGTTTTTCAAGGATGCCGAGGCGGCCGGGACCGATGATCAGGCGCGGACGAAACAGCGAGATCGACATGCCGCGCTTGCGCCATTCGGCGGCCAGTTCCTCCGTCTTCTGCTTCGACCAGCCATATTCGCCGAGCGGCGCGACCGGATGCTCCTCGGTCATCGGGAAGGTGACCGTATGGCCGTAGATCATGTCGGTCGTGTAGTGGACAAGCCTGGGTGCGCCAGCCTTGTCCATCGCCTGCATGATATGCTCGGTGCCATGGAAATTGACCGGAAAGAAGAAATCGTGCCGCTTGGCGCGCACCTGGATCGGCGACAGCATCTTTGCCGACAGATTATAGACCATGTCGTCGGCCTTCAGCCCAACCGCCGCCACCGATGCGGGATCGGTCACGTCGCAATGGATGAAGCCGACGTTGCGATAATGCGCCAGGTCGCTCTTGACGATGTCGGCGACGACAACCTCCTCGCCATCCGCCACGAGCTTCGGGGCAAGGTGGCGGCCGACAAAGCCGTCGCCGCCGAAAATCACATGTCTCATCGAACGATCTCGCTGGTGCCGATCTTGTCGGGAGTGATGGAAACGGTCTGTTCGTCATGTCCCCGGTCACCCAGGTCTCGGCCGCTTTGGGCGATCAGCACCGTGCCCACGCAGATGCAGGCGATACCCGCGATGCGCCAGCCGTTGAGGTCCTCGCGGAAGACGAAATAGGCGAAGACCGCGACGGCGACATAGGCGAGGCTAAGGAAGGGATAGGCAAAGGAAAGCTCGACCTTGGACAGCACGTAGAGATGCGAGGCCATGGAAATGACGAAGGTGCACAGGCCGAGGAACACCCAGGGGCTGAAGACGATCTGCAACAGCTTGATAAGCGGGTTGGCGCCTTCGAACGAGATCGGCCCAAGCGACATCATGCCTTGCTTCAGCATCAGCTGCGCGGCCGCATTGGTCATGACCGTAAAGAGAATGAAGACGATATATTTCATAGCTGCTCACCCACCCGTGACGCCTTCTATTACAAACCCGAAAAGATTTCGTGAACTCACAAGGATATTTTGAGTAAATCTCCTCGTTAACCAGTCGCTAACCAAGATCCATTTCAATTTTATCTATTCGGCGGCCTCGGCGCCCCGCCTTCCCAGGTCGATGTTTTTCGCGGTGCGCGCCCAGAAGCCGGACATGAAGGCCGGATCGCGCTGCGCCTCCAGCCGCGACCACTCCGGAAAGGACGCGGCGAAGGTCGCGGCACTCATGCGCGCATCCTTGTAGGGGTTGACCGCTCCGCCGGCTCCGATGGCGATGCGGTCGAGTTCATCCAGCAATGCCAGGGTCGCGGCTCCCCTGTTGGGGAAATCCAGCGTCAGCGTGTAGCCAGGCCGCGGGAAGGAGAGCAGCGCCGGGGATCGGACGCCGCCGAAGCGTTTCAGAACAGTGAGGAACGAGCCCTGCCCCGCCCGCCTGGCAGCCGCGAGCAGCATCGGCACCGCTTCACGCGCGGCTTCTTCCGGCACAACGCTCTGGTGCTGGAACAGCCCGTTCGGACCGTAAAGCCTGTTCCAATCGCGCACACCGTCCAGCGGGAAGAAGAAGTCCTGGTAGCCGACCTGGCGCGGCGCGGCAGAGCGGCCCTTCCGCCATCGGTAGGCCGCATTGAAGGCGCTCAGGAACGGCCGGCTGAGCACATTGAAAGGCGGCTGGAACGGCACCGCGAAATTGCCGCCGGCACGCGCGGCGGTGTGCGAGCCATGCTCGGCGTGGTTGCCTGTGAACAGCAGGCCGCGCCCGCTGCGCCTGCCGCCGGCGAGCTGATCGATCCAGGCGACGGCATATTCATTGGCCTGGTCCGCCGCCTCGGCCAGGTCGAAGAACTCGCCCAGGTCGCGAAACGGCGTCACCTTCTCGATGATGTCGAGGGAATGCACCCGCATCAACCGGATCGAGGCCGACAGGATCAGGCCTGTCAGCCCCATGCCGCCGATCGTCGCCCGGAACAACCGCGGATTGTCCGTGGCGGAGCAGCGGTAGGTCTGTCCATCGGACCGCAGCAGCGTGAGGCTTTCGACATGGCAGCCGAACGTGCCGCGCCGGTGATGGTTCTTGCCGTGGACGTCGTTGGCTATGGCGCCGCCGAGCGTGACGAACTGCGTGCCCGGAACGACTGCCGGGAAGAAGCCGTAGGGCGCGGCGTGGGCAATGATGTCGGACAAAAGCACGCCCGCATCCGCTTCGAGAAGGCCGGTCTCGGCATTGAAGGCGCGGATGCGGTTCAGCGGCCGCATGTCGACGACCGCGCCGGCCTCGTTCTGGCAGGAATCGCCGTAGGATCTGCCATTGCCATAAGCAAGCAGCGAGGCTTGCCTGGCCTGGCCGCCCTTCAGCAACACGATCGCGTCATCGATGCCGATGACGCGGGGCGCGGGCAACGTCGCGCGCCCGAAGCTGTCGAAGCGCTCGCCGGCCATGTCTACCAGCCCCCAATCACCAGCAGCACGGCGCCGATCAGCACCACGATCTGGCTGCGCCAGTCGCGGATGATGAACACGACCGGATCGTCATGCATCTCATCGCGACGCGCCAGGATCCAGACCCGCATGGTGAGATAAAGCACGATCGGCGGCAGCGGCCAGATCAGCCAGGGATGCGGGTAGAGCTCACGCACCGCGACACTGTCCATGTAGAGCGCCAGCACCAGTGCCGAGGAGAAGGCCGAAGCCATGCCGGCCTGAGCGACAATCTCCTGGTCCTCGGTGCGATATCCGCGCCCGGCAATGCGCTCGCCGGGTGGAATGGCCGTGGTGCGCAATTCGACGAAGCGCTTCACCAGCGCCAGCGACAGGAAGAAGAAGATCGAGAAGGCGAGCAGCCAGAACGAGACCTCGACGCCGGTCGCGGCCGCGCCCGCCAGAACGCGGATCGTGTAGAGGCCGGCCAGCGTCAGCACGTCGACCAGCAGCATGCGCTTGAATGACAGCGAATAAGCCGTGGTGACAGCCATGTAGCCGCCGAGCACGGCGAGGAATTCGGGCGCCAGAAACAGTCCTGTGCCGATGCCGATCGCCAGCAGCACCGCGATCGCGCCGATCCCGAACGGGATGGAGAGCGCGCCGCTGGCGAATGGCCTGTGACGCTTGGTGGCATGCTTGCGGTCAAGCGCCAGGTCGAAGAAATCGTTGAGGATATAGATGGCCGACGCCACCGCGCTGAACGAGATGAACGCCAGCACGCACTCCCAGATCATGCCGGCGTTGAAATATTCATGCGACAGCACCATCGGCACCGCGATCAGCGAATTCTTCAGCCACTGATGCACGCGCAGCATTTTGACGATGGTCCGCAATGTCGGTTTCGGCGCCGACATGGTTTCGGCGCCATGCGCCGCCTGCCAGCGCGCGGCGTGGCGGTCCGGCGCCACCACGATCGCGCTGCGTGCCGCATCGAAAACCTGGAGATCATGGCGGCTGTTGCCGGCATAGTCGAAGCCGCCATCGCCATAGGCCGCGACAAGCGAGGCACGTTTCTTGCCGGAAGTCAGATTGTCGACCCCGTCCGTCGCAAGCACCCTGTCGAAGACACCGAGGTGGCGAGCGATGGCGTCGGCGAATTTGCGCGGCGTGCCTGTCGCCAGCACGATCTTGCGGCCTTCGGCATGCTCGGCCCGTATGCGGTCGAGCAATGGCGCGCGGTAAGGCAGCGACGCGGGATCGATATCGACGCGCTGGGCGATGGCCTGCTTCAGCCGGGCCGGCCCGGCGGCGGCCCAGAAAGGCACGAGGAAAATGTAGAGCGGGTTCTTCTTGAGAAGGATGAACAGTCCTTCCCATAGCAGGTCGGTCGCGATCAGCGTGCCGTCGAGATCGACCGCAAGCGGTATTGCGTTTCCGTCGGACCGCGCGTCCATGTCGTCCTGCCCTGCCTCGAACCCGCCGCGCCGTTTGTCGGCGTCTTCGCAAGACGTATAGCGGGGAGACGGCGTAACGAACGTTAAAACGCCCGGTTGTGGGCGGCTGCCGCCGCGGTATTTCCGGCGTCATTGTTAAACAACTGTTACCGAAAACAATAAAAGGCCGGACAAATGTCCGGCCTTTCAAGGCATGCCGTCGAAATTACTTGATGCGGGCGACGCCGCCCGAGATCTCGACCGTTTCCGAGCCGGTCAGGGCTTCGAGGTCGCCATTGGGCAAGGTGACGAAGCAGCCATTCGGGCAGAATTCCACGGTTTCGCCGGCGGCCAACGCCAGGTCGGTCTTGCTGCCGCCTTCCGTCACGATCAGCGTGCGGGTCTCGGCGTCCTTGTTGACCGCGCTGGCGGAATGGGCCGAGCCGCTCACGGCGAGCAAGGCGACGGCAGCGACGAGAGACTTCCACATGTGCAATATCGGTGTTCCCACCGCCTCTGTTGCATTTCGCAAGGCATCCTCGCCTTTGCATGGGAGCTTATATGAGATGGAAGCTGAACCGCAACTGAATGCCGCATTCATGCCGCAATTGGTTTCGACGGCCTGAAACCTTCCGACCGCCGATCTAATCCGGATCAGGTTTCTTCGCCTTGCGTCCCGATCTGGCTAGACGTTTGGCCTCGGCCGCGGCTTCCGCCTTTGCTCGTTCCTGCTCGGCGAAATCGGCCTCGATCTTGTCGTCGTCGGTCGGCCAGGCCTTCGCATGCTTGGGCTCGACGACCGCGCGTGGCGTCGAGGGTATCTCGATATGCTGGTCGCTGAACGTCTCCAGCACGGTGAAGCGGATATCGTTCTGCACGATGTTGCCGTTCATCACATCCGCCAGGAACAGGCGGATCTCGAATTCCAGCGCGGCAGGCCCGAAATTGGAAAACAGCACGAAGGGTTCGGGGTTCTTCAGCACCAGCGGATGACCGCGGGCGATCTCGAGCAGGACGGCGTGCACCTGCTTGACGTCGCTGCCATAGGCGACGCCGACCTTGATGTCGATGCGGCCGAGCTTGTTGCGGTGCGTCCAGTTGCCGACGGCGTTGTTGATCAGGTTCGAATTGGGCAGGATCACCGACTGCCGCTGGAAGGTCTCGATCTCGGTGGCGCGCACGCTGATCTTCTTGACGGTGCCGCTGATGTCGCCGGCGACGATCCAGTCGCCGACCTTGAACGGCCGCTCGGCCAGCAGGATCAGGCCCGAGACGAAGTTCGACACCACGTTCTGCAGGCCAAAGCCGATGCCGAGGGAAAGCGCGCCGGCGACCAGCGCCAGGCTGGACAGATCGATGCCCGCCGCCGAGATGCCGATCAGTGCCGCGAGTGCCACGCCGGCATAGCCGACGGCCAGCCGGATCGAGTTGCGCACGCCCGTGTCGACCTTGCCGCGCGCCATCACCGAACCGTCGAGCCAGCCCTGGAACCAGCGCGTCAGGAAATAGCCGATGATGAAGACGACGATGCCCGACAGGATGCCGGTGACCGAAATCGTCACCGAACCGATATTAATCCCGGTCGCCAGTTTGTAGGCCCAGGCCTGGACGTCGCCCAGTTGGAAGCCCCACATCAACAGGATCAGCGGCAGGAAGACCAGCACGATCATCACGTTGATGGCCACGCTGACGACAAGGCCGAGCTGGTCGAGCGCGGTGTCCTCGTAGCTGGAATTGGCCGACAGCCAGCGCCCGACCGACGTATTGGCGAAGGCGCCCTCGTCGCCGATCGCCTGTGCCGACAGGAAGCCGATATAAGCGGTGACGAGCGCCGTGCCGGTGACGACGACCTGGAACGAAACGAAAAGGGCGAGCCCGATATAGCCGAGCAGCGCTGCGATGATGGTGAAAAACCCGAGCGCCAGCGAAGTATAGCGCAGCCATGCCGGCCACGGGCGCCAGCTTCCGTCACGCGCCTTGAACGGTCTCAGCATCGCCATCAGGATCAGAATGACGCCGACGATCAACGCGGCGCCGAAACTGCGCGCAATGGTCAGCGAAAGGGGCCAGCCCATATTGTCGTTGACGATCGACAGGAAATAGTTGACGCCGATGACCACCGCCATGGCGGTGGTCAGGCGAACCAGCCAGCGCGCCGGCCCGGTTTCGACGGGGATCAGGCGCCAGTTGGGCAGACGCGGCTCGAGTGCCGCATTGGCCAGCCGGTTGACGCAGAACACTCCCCCAATGACGGTCGCCAGCGCATTGAGGAAGAGGCCAATATCGCCGCGCAAAACGTTGTAATAGTTGAAAAAGAAAATCGTCGAACCCAGAAAGGCGCCGACCGCCAGCGTCGGCAGCAATGTCGACCAGAAGGCCACCGACAGGCGGCTGAGATAGGACGGGTCCTCATTGGACGGATCGGCTTCGAACACCCGTCCAAACAACCGCCGGCCGCCGACCAGAAGCACAAGGGCCAGCCCGAGCGCCACGAAGGTTGCCGCCAGAACGGCCTGGAACTTGAACCTGAAGGCGAAGCTCAGCCAGGACGAGACCGCCTTGTAGAAATTGCCGAATTCGTCGCGGGCGTCGGAAAGGACCTGCGAGCTCAGTGCATCCGACAGCACATAGCGCTTGGTCAGGAGATTGCGGAAAAGCTCGCGGCGCATGTTGCCGATCTTGTCGATCATCCCGCTGATGCGGATCGACAGCGTCTGCGCCTGCGCGATGACGGCGTTGATCTCGGCCTTCTCGGAGACCAGCGCCTGGCGCTCGGTGCTGACGATATCGGGCTCCGGCGGCTGGCCGGCGGCGGGTGCCGGGCCGAGTTGCTCGAGCCGGCTGTTGATCTCGCTAAGGCGGGTGCGGAAGGCCAGCGCGCTGTTCAGCGATTGCCGCGACAGCTCCTCGAGCTGCAGGCGGATATCGACGAGAGTGGCATCGTCATCACCGTCCTGCTGGATCTTCTTGTCGAAATTGTCGGTCTTGGTCGTCAGGTCCTGAAGGATTTTCTGCTGGTCGGCGACCAGTCCGGCAGGCGCCTGGCCAAGCCCTTGCGCCGACGCATCGAACGAAAGCGGCGCCGCAAGGACAAGCGCGAACATCAAGACGAGACGAAGCAATTTGAAAAACATGATTTGTTGGCGACTCAAGGCGGCAATGGCAATTGAATTTGCCTGTCCTTGATAAAGACGGCCATATCATGGGGCAAGCCGTCGCATCCGACCGCCAGGGCTCCGAACTCGGGGCAACAAAGACCTGACGACCGCCAGTCCCGTTGTGCCGGCAGCTTTACGATAGGAATTTTTTCTTGACTGGGTGAAGGCAGCTATGGTAGATATTCAGTCATGGTGCTGAGTTGCGCCAACGACCCGCCGCACAGGCGGGTTTTTTCGTTCAATGCTCCATCAACAGCGCGCCGGCGAAGGACCCCGTCACCCGGACTCGTCGCCTGATCCGACCGCACCTGCGCTGATCTGGCGGTGGCCGGAGCGTCGGCCAGTCGAAAGGCGATGGCGCAATATTGGCTTTGCGCGTGCGGCCTGCTCTATAGTCTGCCGCATCGCCCGAAACGGACATCATATCCATGGCAGAGTACTCGGCCCTTTCGCTGCTCGCGAACGCGCTCAAGGGAAACAAGGACTGGAAGCCGGCCTGGCGCAAGCCGGACCCGAAGGCATCCTACGACGTCATCATCATCGGTGGCGGCGGCCACGGGTTGTCGACCGCCTATTATCTCGCCAAGGAACACGGCATCACCAATGTCGCGGTGCTGGAAAAAGGCTGGCTCGGCTCCGGCAATGTCGGCCGCAACACCACCGCCGTGCGCTCCAACTATCTGCTGCCCGCCAACACCCGCTTCTACGAGCATTCGATGAAGCTGTGGGAGAACCTGTCGCACGATCTCAACTACAACGTCATGTTCTCGCAGCGCGGCTGCCTGAACCTAGCGCACACGCCGGCCCAGTTCGACGACTATGCACGGCGCGGCAACGCCATGCGCCATCTGGGCGTCGACGCCGAACTGATGACGCCGGCGCAAATCAAGCGCCTGATCCCCGCGCTCGATATTTCCAGTGATGCACGCTTCCCCGTGGTCGGCGGCCTGATGCAGCGGCGCGCCGGCACCGCCCGCCACGACGCCGTGGCCTGGGGCTATGCGCGCGGCGCCGACCGGCGCGGCGTCGACATCATCGAGAATTGCGAGGTCACCGGCTTCCTGCGCGACGGCGACCGCATCACCGGCGTCACCACATCACGCGGCGACATCCGCGCCAAGAAGGTGGCGGTCGCGGTGGCCGGCAGCACCGGCCGGGTGATGCAGCTTGCCGGCATCGAGACGATGCCGATCGAGAGCCATGTGCTGCAGGCCTTCGTCACCGAATCGCTGAAGCCCTTCATCGATACGGTCGTCACGTTCGGCATGGGCCATTTCTACATGTCGCAATCGGACAAGGGCGGCCTCGTCTACGGCGGCGACATCGACGGCTACAACAGCTACGCCCAGCGCGGCAACCTGCCCATCGTCGACGAGGTGATGAGGGAGATGCTGGCGCTGTTCCCGGGGCTTGCCCGCGTGCGCATGCTGCGCTCCTGGGGCGGCGTCTGCGACATGTCGATGGACGGCTCGCCCATCATCACCACCGGGCCCCTGCCCGGCATGTATCTCAACTGCGGCTGGTGCTATGGCGGCTTCAAGGCGACGCCCGCCTCCGGCTGGTGCTTTGCCTGGACCATCGCCAAGGACGAGCCGCATGACCTCAACGCCCCCTTCACGCTCGACCGCTTCCATCGCGGCCTGGTGATCGACGACAAAGGCCAGGGCGCCAATCCCAGACTGCACTGAACAATATCTCTCCAAGCAAGGCTTCACCGAGCAAGGCTGCACCAGGAATATCCGATGTTGATCACTTGTCCCTATTGCGGCCCGCGCGACGTCATCGAGTTCACCTACCAGGGTGACGGCAACCGCGAGCGTCCCGACCCCGCCTCGCAGAACTTCGAAGCCTGGAACGCCTATGTCTATGACCGGCTGAACCCGGCCGGAGACCACAACGAGATCTGGCAGCATTCCGGCGGCTGCCGCGCGCATCTCAGGGTCGTGCGCAACACGCTGACGCATGAGATTTCCAGCGTCGCCTTCGCACGCGGCGATCACGGCCCGGTCGCGCGTCGCAAGGCGGAGGGCAGATCGTGAGCCCGCGCCGGACCGAGACCGGCGGCCGCATCGACCGGCTGAAGACCATCCGCTTCACCTTTGATGGCGCGTCCTACACCGGCCATGCCGGCGATACGCTGGCTTCGGCACTGCTGGCCAACGGCGTCACGCTTTACGGGCGCTCGTTCAAATACCACCGCCCGCGCGGCCTCCTGACAGCAGGCGTGGAAGAGCCGAACGCGCTGGTGACGGTGCTGAAGGGCGAGGTTCGCGAGCCCAACATCGCGGCGACCATGGTCGAGATTCATGACGGGTTGGTCGCCGTCAGCCAGAACCGTTTTCCCTCGCTGGCTTGGGACGTCAGCGCCGTCAACCAGCTCGGCGGCAAGCTCCTGTCGGCCGGCTTCTACTACAAGACCTTCATGGGTCCGGTGATCGGGCCGCTGAAGGGCACGCGCTTCTGGATGTTCTGCGAGCATTTCATCCGCCGCGCGGCCGGCCTCGGCCGTGCCGGTTCCGCCGCCGACCCGGCGCGCTATGAGCGCATGAACGCCTTTTGCGACGTGCTGGTGGTCGGCTCCGGCCCTGCCGGGCTGACGGCCGCCAAGGCCGCTGCTGATCAGGGCGCGCGCGTCATGCTTGCCGAACTCGATCCGCGTTTCGGCGGCTCTGCCAACTGGTCGAACGAGACGATCGATGACCTGCCGGCGGCCGACTGGGCCAGGCGAACCGTGGCCCAGCTCGAGGGTTACGACAATGTCCGGCTTCTGCCGCGCACCACGGTCTGGGGCTACTACGACAGCAATACGCTTGCCGCCCTTGAACGGGTCACCGATCACAAGGAGACACACGGCAAGGGCGAACCGCGCCATCGCTACTGGGCGATCCGCGCACGGTCGGTTGTGCTGGCCACCGGCGCTTTCGAACGGCCGCTTGTATTCCCGGGCAATGACCGCCCGGGCGTGATGCTGGCCCATGCCGCGGAGCGCTACGCCAACGAATTCGGCGTGCTGGCGGGGCAGACGGTCGCGCTGTTCACCAACAATGACAGCGCCTATCGCTGCGCCCTGGCGCTGAAGAAGGCCGGCGCAAGGATTGCCGCGATTGTCGATGTCCGCCCCGAGCTTTCTGGCCAAATGCGCAAGCTGGCCGAGGAGACCGAAGCCGAGATCTTTCCCGGCCATGCCGTGATCGCCACTGAGGGCGGCAAGGCGCTCTCCGGCGTCAAGCTGCAGCGCTTCGACATGACCAACGGCACGCTCACCGGCGATTCTCGCAGCATCCATGCCGACTGCCTCTTGATGTCGGGCGGCTGGTCGCCAACCATCCATCTGGCCAGCCAGGCCGGCGGCAAGGCGCAGTGGAATGCCGCCCGACAAGCCTTCCTGCCGCCGAAGCCGACGCAGAACTGGATTGGCGCCGGCGCCTTCACCGGCAGCTTTTCCACGGCCGAAGCGATGATCGAGGGCCGCGCCGCGGGCCTTGCCGCGGCAGGCGCGCAAGCCACGCCGGCCGCACTGCCCCCGGTCGAAGCCGTAGCTTGCGATCCCGATCCGGCGCCGGTGTTCGAGATCAGGGCCAGCGGCAAGAGCTTCGTCGACTTCCAGCACGACGTGACGTCGGAGGACGTGCGGCTGGCGCACCGCGAAGGCTTCGTCTCGGTCGAGCATCTGAAACGCTACACCACGCTCGGCATGGCGACCGACCAGGGCAAGAATTCCAACGTCCCCGGCCTGGCCATCATGGCCGAGGCGCTGGGCAAGCCGATCCCGGAAGTCGGCACGACACGCTTCCGGGCGCCTTTTGCACCGGTTTCGATCGGATCACTGGCGGCGGAGCGCTTCGGCGACCTCAAGCCCGAACGGCTGACGCCGATGCATGACTGGCATGTCGCCAATGGCGCAACCATGTATTCCGCCGGCCTGTGGTACCGGCCGATGATCTACGGCCTTGCCGGCGAAACGGTCGAGCAGGCCTATGTGCGCGAGGCCAGGGCGACGCGCGAAAGCGCCGGCATCGTCGATGTCTCGACGCTGGGCAAGATCGCGGTGCAAGGTCCGGACGCGGCCGAATTCCTCGACCGTGTCTACACCAACATGTTTTCCACGCTGGCCGTCGGCAAGGCGCGCTACGGGCTGATGCTGCGCGAGGACGGGCTGGCCTTCGACGACGGTACCACATGGCGGCTCGGCGAACAGGATTTCCTGATGACCACCACCACGGCCAATGCCGGCAAGGTTATGCAGCATCTGGAATATTTCCTCGATGTGGTCTGGCCGGAGCTCAAGGTTCATGTCACCTCCGTGACCGACCAGTGGGCGGGTGCCGCGATCGGCGGGCCGAAAGCCAGGCAGATCCTGGCCGGCTGCGTCGTCGGCACCGCTGTCGACAATGCGGCGCTGCCGTTCATGGGCATCGTGCATGGCCAGATCGCTGGTGTGCCGGTGATGATCTGCCGGCTGTCCTTTTCCGGCGAAATGGCGTTCGAGGTCTATTGCGGCGCCGACCACGGCACCCATGTCTGGGAAGCGCTTGTCGAGGCCGGCAAGCCGTTCGGACTTGTAACCTACGGACTGGAAGCGCTGGGCACGATGCGCATCGAGAAAGGCCATGTGACGGGCGCCGAGATCGACGGCCGCACCACGGCGCGCGACCTGCATCTCGACTGGATGCTGTCGAAGAAGAAGCCGTTTATCGGCTCGGCGATGATGGACCGCGAGGGCCTCATCTCGCCCGACCGGCTGGAACTTGTCGGCCTAGTCTCGCTCGACAACAGGCCGCTCAACGGCGGCGCGCATATCGTCGAGGAGCTTGACGAGTCCAACCCGCACGGCTCGATCGGCCACATCACGGCCTGCTGCTATTCGCCGGCGCTCGGCAAGCACATCGCGCTGGCGCTGGTCAAAGGCGGCAAGGCCAGGCACGGCTCGCGCGCCCATGTCTCCGATCCGCTGCGCAACCGGTTCGGGCCGGTCGAGATCGTTTCCAACCACTTCTACGATCCGGATGGGAGCCGCATGCATGGTTGAGCGCCTTTCACCGCTGGAACCGGAATTCCATATCGGCTCGCACGGCAATTTCGAACATGGTGTCGAAGTCATCCTGACCGAGACGAGACCGGGCTCGATCGTGCAGCTCGCCGCCTGGCCGGGCGAAGAGAAGAAACTGATATCAGGCATCCGCGCCGTCACCGGGCTTACGTTGCCCGACGGTGCCGGCGGTGGCGCCACCAATGGCGCCAAATCGGCATTCGGTTTCGCACCGGGAAAGTTCACCGTAGCCGACGAAGCCGAGGGGCTGGCCGCGGCTTTCGCGGGCGTGGTGACCCCCGCCATCGGCACAGTGACCGATCTTTCGCATGGCCGCACCGCGATCCGCATCGCCGGTCCGAAGGCCGAATGGGTGCTGGCAAAGTTCTTCGCCATCGATTTCGCGCTGCCGGCCTTCCCGCTCGGCGCCGGCCGCTCGACCACCCATCACGATGTCTTCGCCCAGGTCCAGCGCACCGGCGGCGACCAGTTCGACATCTACGTCTTCCGTTCTTTCGCACGCTCCTTCTGGAAGGCGCTGTGTCACGCCAGCGAGGAAGTCGGCTACGAGGTCCAGTAGGCGCGCCTCGACGGATTCTGGCATCAAGGCCGGCCGGCTCTGACGCTACAGCAATGCACCGGCGGCCGTCATAATGGCGTGATATGGCCGTCAAGCCGGTCCGAAGGGTAACAAAACCCGTCTCCAGAATCCGCGCATCCGTTTGGTTCGAATATCTCCATGACCGCAGAAATATCCGCCGGCGCCACCGATCGCGCCGATGTGCCAGCCAGAGCCCTGCTCCTGCTGCCGCTGACGGTCGCCTGCGGCGTGTTCATGACCAGTCTCGACCAGAATGTCGTGGTGACGGCGCTGCCCGGCATCAGCGAAAGCCTTGGCCGTCCACCGAGCCAGCTTGGCCTGCTGATCACGGTCTACGTCGCCAGCCTGATCATCTCGATGCCGCTCGGCGGCTGGGCCGCCGACCGCTTCGGCCTGCGCAACGTCTATTGCTTTGCGCTGCTGGTATTCGCCGCCTCGTCGGCGCTGTGCGGCCTGTCCGACAACATCTGGACGCTGGTCGGCGCCCGCGCGCTGCAGGGCTTCGGCGGCGCGCTGATGGGCACGCTCGGTCAGGTCGTCATCCTGTCGACCTTCCCTCGAAGCCGGACGCTGAAGATCAACATGTATATCTCGCTGGCCGGCCAGTCCGGCCCGCTGGTCGGTCCGCTCGTCGGCGGCGCGCTGACCACTTACATTTCCTGGCGCTGGATCTTCTTCATCAACGTGCCCTTCGCGCTGGCCGCGGCTGTCCTTGCCGCCTCGCTGTTTCCGACGGTGACCAAACCCGTGCGCACACCGTTCGATTTCCCGGGCTTCCTGCTGGTCGGCAGCGGCATGGTCCTGCTTGTCTTCGGCATGGATTCGCTGGCGGCGAAAGATGCGGCCGCCGGCGTGATCGCGGCCGAGCTTGCCCTGGCGCTGGTCATCCTGACGGTCGCCTCGTTCTATTGCCTGCGCGTGCGCAATCCCTTGCTCGACCTCAAGCTCCTGCGCATCCGCACCTTCCGCATCTCCTTCCTCACCGGCGGCGGTCTGGACACGATCGGCCTCAGCTCCGTCGTCTTCCTGCTGCCGCTGATGTTCCAGCTCGGCTTCGGCATGAGCGCGGTACAGGCGGGATCGCTGACCTTCGTCGCCGCGGTCGGGTCGGTGGTCATGCGTGTCTTCATGCCTCGCCTGCTCAACCGCTTCGGTTTCCGCCGCGTGCTGGTTTTCAACACGCCCGTCGTCGCGGCCATGGTTGCGGGCTTTGCCCTGATGCAGGCGACCACACCGGTGTGGATCGTGCTTGCCTACATCTTCATCTTCGGCGTCTTCCGTTCCGCGCAATGGGCGTCGACCGGCAACCTTGCCTATTCCGACATCGCGCCCGATCAGCTCGCCCGCTTCAGCGCGCTCTATTACATATTGTGGCAACTGGCGGTGGCGATCAGCGTCGGCCTGGCCGCCGCGGCACTATCGTTTCTGGCCGGCGGCGGCCCGGCCGTCGCCAATGACTTCCGGATACTGTTCGTGATCGAGGGTGTCATCACGCTGTGCGCGCTATCAGCCTATCTCAAGCTGACGCCGCAGGATGGCGCCCATGTCAGCGGCCATGGCGCCCAGATGAACACGGAATAGCGGATGTCGCAGCGCAGCAGCGGCCTACTCGCTGAACGTCACCCATTCCTCCAGCGGCACGCGGTCGGTTCGGAAGGCGTTTTCGGGCTTCGACGTATCTTCATAACCGAGCGCCATGCCGCAGACGACGATCTCCTCGTCGGGAATGCCGAGCACCGGCCTGATCTGCCGGTGATAGGGCGCGAACGCCGCCTGCGGACAGGTGTGCAAGCCCCTGCCCCGCGCGGCAACCATGATGTTCTGCAGGAACATGCCGTAGTCGATCCAGGAACCCTGGTTAAGCCGGCGGTCGATGGTGAAGATCATGCCGACCGGCGCGTCGAAGAAGACGAAGTTGCGGTCGTGCTGGGCACGCATCTTGTCGACCTCGCGGCGACCGATGCCGAGCGCGCCGTAGAGCCCGAAACCGTTGGCGCGGCGGCGGGTCAGGTAGGGTTCGAAGAACTGCGTGGGATAATAGCGATATTCGTCCCAATCGGCCTTTTCAGCACGGATGCCGGAATTCAGGATGGCATCCGATATCCGCTGCTTGGTGTCACCCTTGGTGACATAGACCCGCCATGGCTGCATATTGGTGCCGGAAGGGGCGCGTGCCGCGACCGCCAGTATGTCGCGGATCGTGTTGTCGTCGACCATGTCGGGCAGAAAAGCGCGCACCGACCGGCGCGATACGATCGCGTCGTCGACGATCTCGGCATCAACCGTGATTCGAGCCTTCTTTCCAAGCATGGGCCGTCCTTACCCTGTGTCCCGATCGGACGTTCCCACTCGCCGCTCGCGGCCGAGCCTTTGCATGAACCGCCAAAATCGCGCAAGCAAATCTTGTGCACCCGTGAAAATCCGCTTGATTTTTTCACCGCTCCGGCATCTCATGAAATTTGATGGGATTTTTTCACGAGAGCGCGATTTGCCTCCAACTACAGCGAAAGCATTGCAGGGAAATTACGAGCGATTGCTGGCCAGCGACATCAGGGCGCTGCGCAAGGCGCGAGGGTTGACGCTCGCCGAGATCGCCCTGAAACTCGGCCGGTCGGTCGGCTGGGTCAGCCAGGTCGAACGCGGCCTGTCGACACCGTCGCTCAGTGATCTCCGGGCTTTCGGCGAACTGTTCGGCGTGCCGGTCAGCCTGTTCTTCGGCCACGACGTGCCTGTCGAAAGCGAGCGCGGCGCGGTCGTGCGGGCCGGCAGCCGCCGCACCCTTGGCACAAGCGAATCCGGCCTCATGGAGGAGCTTCTGTCGCCCGATCTCGGCGGTAGCTTCGAGATGCTGCGTTCCGTCTTCGCGCCGGGCGCCGAGCTCAAGAGCGAGGCGCGTCGGCCGACCGAAGAGGCTGGATATGTCGTGTCGGGGACGTTCGACATCGAAATATCGGGGACATGGCATCGGCTCGGCGAAGGCGATTCCTTTCGCTTCGAGGGCAAGCCATTCCGCTGGCGCAATCCGGGAATGGAGCCGGCGGTCGTCATCTGGGTGGTTTCGCCGCCAGTTTATTGAATGAAATTGGACCAAGGGTTGGAGAAGAACATGGCCGGTTTGCCGAGCACGGCACGCGTGGTGATCATCGGAGGCGGTGTCGTCGGCGCCTCCTCGCTCTACCATCTCGCCAAGGCGGGCTGGACCGACTGCGTTCTCCTGGAAAAGAATGAACTCACCTCCGGCTCGACCTGGCATGCCGCCGGTAACGTGCCGACCTTCTCCTCGTCCTGGTCGCTGATGAACATGCAGCGCTATTCGACCGAGCTCTATCGCGGGCTGGCCGAGGCCGTCGACTATCCCATGAACTACCATGTCACCGGCTCCCTGCGGCTTGCCCACACGCAAGAGCGCATGCAGGAGTTCCAGCGCGCCAAGGGCATGGGCCGCTACCAGGGCATGGACATCGATATCGTCGGCACGGACGAGATCAAGCGCCGCTATCCCTTCATCGAGACGCATGAGCTGGAAGGCGCCCTCTACGACCCGAGCGACGGCGACATAGATCCGGCGCAGCTGACCCAGGCGCTGGCCAAGGGCGCGCGCGACATGGGTGCCCGGATCATACGCTTCTGCCCGGTGACAGGCGTGCGCCGCGAAAGGGACGAATGGGTGGTCGTGACGCCGCAAGGCGAGATCCGCTGCGAGATCGTCGTCAACGCCGCCGGCTACCGTGCCGCCGAAGTTGGAAAAATGTTCGGCCGCGAGGTGCCGATGATGGTGATGAGCCATCAGTACATATTGTTCGAGGAGATCCCCGAACTCGCCGCATGGTCGAAGGAACAGGGCAGGAAGCTGCCGCTGCTGCGTGACGTCGACACTTCCTACTATCTGCGCCAGGAAAAGAACGGCATGAATCTCGGCCCCTATGAGCGCAATTGCCGCGCGCATTGGGCGGGTCACAACGATCCGATGCCGGAGGATTTTTCCTTCCAGCTTTTCCCCGACGATCTCGACCGGCTGGAACATTATCTGGCCGACGCCGTCGCCCGCGTGCCGATCCTGGGCACCGCCGGCCTGTCCAAGGTCATCAACGGCCCGATCCCCTATGCGCCGGACGGCAATCCGCTGATCGGGCCGATGCCGGGCGTCCCCAATGCGTTCGAGGCCTGCGTCTTCACCTTCGGCATCGCGCAAGGCGGCGGTGCAGGCAAGGTGTTGGCCGAATGGGTCACGCAAGGCCAGACCGAATGGGACATGTGGTCTTGCGACCCGCGCCGCTTCACGTCCTTCGCTTCGGCTCCGGATTACTGCGTTGCCAAAGGCATGGAGATCTACGGCAACGAATACGCCATCCAGTTTCCGCGCCATGCCTGGCCGGCGGGACGCGACAGGAAATTGTCGCCGATCCATGATCGCATGAAGGCGTTCGGCGCGCGCTTCGACGCCTATAATGGCTGGGAGCGCGCCACCTGGTATGCGCAGGATGGCGACGACGTCTCGGAGGAAGCAACGCTCACCTTCCGTCGCGACGGGCCGTGGCAGCACCGCGTGCGCGAGGAATGCCTGGCCGTCCGCGACGCCGCCGGCATCCTCGACCTGCCGGGTTTTTCGCGCTTCAACCTCGAAGGTCCGGGCGCCGCCGAATGGCTTAGCCGGCAAGTGACCGGCCTCGTGCCGAAGCCCGGCCGCATCGGTCTCGTCTATTTCTCCGACGACAAGGGCCGCATCGTCACCGAAATGTCGGTGGTGCGCCACGGCGAGGAATCCATGACGCTGATCACCGCGGCGGTGGCGCAATGGCATGATTTCGAATGGCTGAAATCGCACATGCCCGTGGATGCGACTTTCAAGCTGATCGACCGGACCGAGGAATTCTCCACCCAAATCCTGGCCGGACCCAAGTCGCGGGAAATCCTCGCCGCCGTCTGTGAGGCCGACCTGACCTTGCCGTGGCTCACGCATCAGGAAACCAAGATCGCCGGGCGCTGGGCGAAGCTGGTCCGCGTCTCCTTCGCCGGCGAACTCGGCTGGGAAATCCACACCAGGGTCGACGACACCGCCGCCGTTTTCGACACCATCTGCGCGGCGGGACAGCCGCACGGCCTGAAACCATTCGGCATGTACGCGCTGGATTCGCTGCGGCTCGAAAAGGGCTACCGCACCTGGAAGGGCGACCTTTCGACCGACTATTCGATCCTGCAAGGCGGGCTCGAGCGGTTCGTCAAATGGGACAAGCCCGAGTTCCGCGGCAAGGCAGCGCTGCAGAACGAGAAACAGCAGGGCGTCAGGAAGCGCTTCGTCACGCTGGTGGTGGAAAACCCCGGCGATTGCGACGCGCCCTACATGTCGACGCTGTGGCGTGAAGGCCAGATCGTCGGCGAGACGACGTCGGGCGGCTGGGGTCATCGCGTCGGCAAGTCGATCGCGCTCGGCATGCTGCGTGCCGATCTGGCGGAGCCCGGCACCGCCGTGGAGATCGAGATCTTCGGCGACCGTTTCAAGGCGGTCGTGCAGAACGATGAGCCTTTGTGGGATCCGAAAAACGAAAGGTTGAGAGCCTGATGCCAAAACCATCATCGCGCATTTCAGGCATCGTGCCGTCGGGCAAGGATGGCTGGGAAGTCCATTTCGCCGCGTGGGCCCGCAAGGAAGCCGGCGAGGACATCATCATGCTGTCGGTCGGCGATCACGATTTCGACACACCTTCCGAAACGATCGAGGCCTGCGTGACCGCGGTTCGCGGCAGCAATCACCACTATACCCCTTTGCCCGGCCTGCCGCGCCTGCGCAAGGCGATGGCGGCGGCCTCGGTCGCCTGCACGGGCGTCGGGACGACGCCGGACCAGGTCATCGCCACGCCGGGCGGCCAGGCGGCGCTCTACGCCGCCGTGCAGGCCGTGCTCGATCCGGGCGACCACGCCATCGTGGTCGCGCCATACTACGCGACCTACCCCAACACCTTCAGCGCCGCGGGCGCGACCTTCACGGTTGTCGAGACGCCGGCCGAGGACGGTTTCCAGCCCCGCGCCGACATGATCCGGGCGGCACTTCGGCCGAATACGCGCGCCATCCTGATCAACACGCCGAACAACCCGACCGGAGCCGTCTATTCGCGCGAACGGTTGGAACAGCTGGCCGAGGTCTGCCGCGAGCACGATTTGTGGCTGCTGTCCGACGAAGTCTACTGGACGCTCGGCGGTGGCGAGCACATCTCGCCGCGTTCCCTGCCCGGCATGGCCGAGCGCACGCTGGTCATCAATTCCATGTCCAAGAGCCATGGCATGACCGGTTGGCGCATGGGCTGGCTGACCGGCCCCAGCGAGATGATCTCGCTGCTGACCAACCTCAATCTGGTGACGACCTACGGCCTCCCGGCCTTCATCTCGATCGCTTGCACCGAGGCGCTGGAGAAGGGTTATGGCGTGAAGGAAATCGCCGAACGCTATGCGGCGCGACGCGCCGTCCTGCTCGACGCCGTGCGAGGCATGAACGATGTCGGCGTGCGCGGCTCCGAAGGCGGCATGTATGTCATGCTCGACATATCGGCCGTCGAATCCGACGACGAGAAATTCGCTTTCGCCTTCCTCGACAAGGAGAAGGTCGGCGTCATGCCCGGCTCCAGCTTCGGCGAGGCCGCGGCAGGCCATATCCGCGTCAGCCTGTGCCAGCCGGAACCCGTCTTGCGGGAAGCAGCACTCCGGCTGCGCCGCTTTGTCTCCAGCTACCGCCGCGAGGCCGCATGAACATCCCTTCCCCCAGAACCATTCCCGCCAAGGCAAGGGCCGTCATCATCGGCGGCGGCGTTTCGGGCTGCTCGGTCGCCTATCACCTGGCCAAGCTCGGCTGGACCGACATCGTCCTTCTGGAGCGCAAGCAGCTGACCTCGGGCACGACATGGCATGCCGCCGGCCTGATCGGCCAGTTGCGCGGCTCGCAGAACATGACGCGGCTGGCGAAATATTCGGCCGACCTCTACGTCAAGCTGGAAGCCGAGACCGAGGTCGGCACCGGCATGCGCCAAGTCGGCTCGATCACCGTCGCGCTGACCGAGGAGCGCAAGCACGAGATCTATCGTCAGGCGTCACTCGCCCGCGCCTTCGATGTCGACGTGCGCGAGATTTCGCCCAGGGAAGTCAAGGAGATGTACCCGCATCTCAATGTGTCCGACGTCGTCGGCGCCGTGCATCTGCCGCTTGATGGCCAGTGCGACCCCGCCAACATCGCCATGGCGCTGGCGAAGGGCGCGCGCCAACGCGGCGCCACCATCGTGGAGAATGTGAAGGTCACCAAGGTCCACACCAAGGCGGGCCGCGTCACCGGCGTGTCCTGGGCGCAGGGCGAAGAGCAAGGCACGATCGAGGCCGACATCGTCGTCAACTGCGCCGGCATGTGGGCGCGCGAACTGGGCGCCCAGAACGGCGTCACCATCCCGCTGCACGCCTGCGAGCATTTTTACCTCGTCACCGAGCCGATCCCGGGGCTGAGCCGCCTGCCGGTGCTGCGCGTGCCCGACGAGTGCGCCTATTACAAGGAAGACGCCGGCAAGATGATGCTCGGCGCCTTCGAGCCGGTGGCCAAGCCCTGGGGCATGGACGGCATCCGCGAGGACTTCTGCTTCGATCAACTGCCCGAGGACATGGACCATTTCGAGCCGATCCTGGAAATGGGCGTAAACCGCATGCCGATGCTGGCGACCGCCGGCATCCACACCTTCTTCAACGGCCCCGAGAGTTTTACGCCCGACGACCGCTACTATCTCGGCGAGGCGCCGGAACTGCGTGGCTACTGGATGGCGACCGGCTACAATTCGATCGGCATCGTCTCGTCAGGCGGCGCCGGCATGGCGCTGGCACAGTGGATCAACGACGGCGAGGCACCGTTCGACCTGTGGGAAGTCGACATCCGCCGCGCCCAGCCTTTCCAGAAGAACCGCCGTTACCTCAAGGAGCGCGTCTCCGAAACGCTCGGCCTGCTCTATGCCGACCATTTCCCCTATCGCCAGATGGCGACATCGCGCGGCGTGCGCCGTTCACCCCTGCATGAGCATCTGAAGGCGCGCGGCGCCGTGTTCGGCGAGGTCGCCGGCTGGGAGCGCGCCAACTGGTTCGCGCGCGAGGGACAGGAGCGCGAGTACCGCTATTCCTGGAAGCGGCAGAACTGGTTCGACAACCAGCGCGAGGAGCACCTCGCCGTCCGCAACAAGGTCGGCCTGTTCGACATGACCTCGTTCGGCAAGATCCGCGTCGAGGGCCGCGACGCCTGCGCGTTCCTGCAAAAACTCTGCGCCAACAACATAGACGTGGCGCCGGGCAAGATCGTCTACACGCAGATGCTCAACCGGCGCGGCGGCATCGAGAGCGATCTCACGGTGTCGCGCCTGTCGGACACCGCCTATTTCCTCGTCGTGCCCGGCGCCGCGCTGCAGCGCGACCTCGCCTGGCTACGCCGGCACGTCGATGAGGCGTTTGTCGTCATCACCGATGTAACCGCTGCCGAAAGCGTGCTCTGCCTGATGGGCCCGGATGCGCGAAAACTGATCCAGAAGGTCAGCCCGAATGACTTCTCCAACGAGAACAACCCGTTCGGCACCTTCCAGGAGATCGAAATCGGCATGGGACTCGCCCGCGCCCATCGCGTCACCTATGTCGGTGAACTCGGCTGGGAGCTCTATGTCTCGACCGACCAGGCGGCCCACGTCTTTGAAGCCATCGAAGCGGCCGGCGCCGATGTCGGCCTCAAGCTGTGCGGGCTGCATACGCTCGATTCCTGCCGCATCGAAAAGGCTTTCCGCCATTTCGGTCACGACATCAACGACGAGGACAATGTGCTGGAAGCCGGCCTCGGCTTCGCGGTGAAGACGGCCAAGGGCGATTTCATCGGCCGCGACGCGGTGTTGAAGAAGAAGGAAGCCGGATTGAGCCGCCGGCTGGTCCAGTTCCGGCTGAAGGACCCGCAACCGCTGCTCTTCCACAACGAGGCGATCCTGCGCGACGGCAAGATCGTCGGTCCGATCACCTCAGGCAATTACGGCCACCATCTCGGCGGCGCGATCGGGCTGGGCTATGTGCCCTGCCAGGACGAGACCGAGGCGGATGTGCTGGCCTCGTCCTATGAGGTCGAGATCGCCGGCGAGCGGTTTGCGGCAGAGGCATCGCTGAAGCCGATGTATGATCCGAAATCGGAACGGGTGAAGATGTAGCGCGGTTTTCCCTTCTCCCACAAGGGGAGAAGGGCAGTTCGCCCCCTCAAAACCGCTCCAGCTTTGCCCGCACCTTCGCCAGAAACGCGGCTCTCGTCTTCGGCGTCGAGGCGTCCATCAGATAGTGCGCCATGAAGAAAGTCCGGCAGCGCGTGGCGCACAGCGCGCGCATGCCGCGCAGCAAGGTCTTGCGCCCGGGCTGGCCGACGACGACGCTCCACCATGTCGGCGCGCCGCAGGTGGTGATGACGCCGACCTTGGTCACATGCCGCATCAGCGACTTGATCCGCCCCTTGCCGGCCGGCAGCTTGAAGGCGACGTCCGTCGCCCACACCCGGTCGAGCCAACCCTTCAGCATCGCCGGCAGCCCGTACCACCAGGTCGGATAGACGAAGAGGATCGCCTCGGCCCAGTTGAGCAGCTCGAAATGCGGCTTCAGGGCAAGGTCCTGCGGCGCCTGGTTGTTGTAGAAACGCCGTTCCTCGCAGCTCATCACCGGATCGAACTTCTCGGCATAGAGGTCGAGCAGCCGCACGTCCCAGCCCTTTCGCGTCAGCACCTCCACGGCGGTGTCGCGGATAGCGGCGCAAAAACTCTCCGGCACCGGATGGCAATAAACCACCAGCGCGCGCATCAGAATCTGTCCATGCTGGCCGTGACCTTGGCCAAGAACGCCTTGCGCGTCTCGTCGCTCGAAATGTTCATCGAATAATGCGCCAGGTAGGAAACCGAAGCGCCCGGCTTGACTGTGGCGCGCAGCATGCGCTGGACCAGTTTGCGCGGCGGGTCACCCATCAGCATGGCGCGGAACCGGCTGCCGCCATAGGTGGTGACCGCCGCGATCTTCCTGATTTTGTGCAGCGACGGCTGCGCCTTGCCGTCGACCAGCTTGAACGACACGCCGGGCAGGAAGACGCGGTCGAAGAACCCTTTCAGAATTGCCGGAAAGCCGTAATTCCAGACCGGATAGGAAAGCACCAGCGCATCGGCACGCAACAGGCGTTCGACATACGGCGCCGCAGGGTCGGCGGAGCCGCGCGGATTGTGATAGTCTAGCCGTTCCTGGCGAGAGAGCCGCGGGTCGAAATCCTCGGCATAGAGGTCGCAGTCGTCAATCGCATGACCGGCAGCCGTCAGTCGCTCGACGATCGTCCGGTGCAGGCCGGCATTGAAGCTGGTTTCGACCGGATGGGCGTGGACGACGAGGATGTTCATGGCGAGGCATTGCCTGGGTCAGCGCGAGGCACCCCCCTCTGCCTTGCCGGGCATCTCCCCCGCAAGGGGGGAGATCGGACTATCTCCTTGCTTTCGCCAATTGTCAGCGCGGCAGGTTGGCGGCAGCGCTTAAGCTGCCGATCTCCCCCCATGCGGGGGGTGAGGAGTGGTCCGCGCAGCGGACGGGAAGCCAATTTCTTGGCTTTCCGAGCGACGAACGCCCGAAGCGACAGCGAAGGGCCCGGGCCGGCAGGCCAGAGGGGGGTGTTCAAGCGCGAACCTCTCCTCATCCCGTCCTCTGCAGCCCCTTGAACAGAAAAGTTCGTCCCGAACGGTAGTCATAATCCGGGTTTTCCCAGGCGATCATCTTGCCGGGATTGAGCAGTCCTTGCGGATCGGTCTCGCGCTTGAAGGCGAGTTGCACCGCATCGGTCTGCTTCATGCCGCCCTCTTCCAGCGTGTAACGATGCGGGTTGAAGATCGGGCAGCCATTCTCCTCATGCAAGCGGATGATCTCGTCGAGCCGCGCCTCGGTGGTGAACTTGACCAGCGGCAGGCCGAAGCAGGTGATGTTGCCATCCAGCCGCACGAACTCCAGATGCGAGAATACTTCGCCTGGAAACATCGCGTCCATTTTCTCGACCAGCGCCAGCTGGTTGGGAAAGGGATAGAGCGACTGCAGATAGGTGATGTCGGGGTCGATTCGCAGCGCCCTGAGCGTCGTGTGATTCCAGGCCAGCTCATAGGCCGGCGGCAGGCCCTTTTTCTCCTCTGGCGTCGCCGTCGCGGCATTGAAGACCACCTCGCCTCCAGCCCGCCGCGTGAAAGCGAGAAAGGCGTCCAGCCCATGCCGCGCCACCATGACGACGCAGATGCTCTGCCCATCCTTCAGGAATTTCTGGTGCCGTTTGAAATAGAGCTGCGGCACCGGTGCCGCGATCGGCGTGATCAGCTTGGTCAGGATGCCGTCCTGGCAGGCCAGCGCGTTGCCGTAGCGCGCCGCATTCATGAAGGCGTCGAAGCCGACAATGATGTCGATCCACTCATAGGCCGCGGTCAGCGGCATCTCGACTTCCATGATGATACCGTTGGTGCCGTAGGCGTGGGTCACCTTGTGCAGATCCTCGCCGGTGAGTTCGAGCTCCCTCGGCTCGGCCTCCATGGTTACCACGCGCAGGCGCAGCACATTGCCGAAATCACGCAAGCCGCCGAAATTGATCGAACCGACGCCGCCCGAACCGCCGGCGATGAAGCCGCCGATCGAGGCGGTGTTGTAGGTGGAGGGTGAGAGCCGCAGTTCCTGGCCGGAATGCGCCCGCGTTGCCTTGTCGATGTCGGCCAGCACAGCGCCCGGCCCGGTCACCACACGCCCCGGCGCGATCGACTTGATCTCGTTCATCTCGGCGAGATTGAGCACGACGCCGCCCGAGAGCGGCATCGCCTGGCCGTAATTGCCTGTGCCGCTGCCGCGCGGCGTCACTGGCACGCCATGCCGGTGGCAGGCGGCGAGCACGCGGATCAGCTCGGCCTCGTTCTTGGGCGTCACGACAAGATCGCCGGTGACGTGATCGAGCTGCTGCTTCAGCACCGGGCTGTACCAGTAGAAATCGCGGCTTTTCTGCTGGACGATGGCCGGATTGTCGTCGAGTTTTATCCCGTCGAGATCGCGTTTCAGCGCGGCGATATCCATCAGTCCACCATCAGCTCGTCGAGTTCGGCATAGTCGGGCAGTTGCCGGTCGATCGCCCACCCGGCGCGCACCACGATGCGATCCGATTCGGGCCGCGACAGCAATTCCGTCCAGCTGCGGCCCTTGAAGACGATGAAATCGGCATCGGCGCCGGCGGCAAGCGTGCCGAAACCATCGAGCCGCATCACGTGAGCCGGCGTTGCCGTGACGGCCTGCGGCCAATCGGCGACCGGATGATCGAAATGCAGGATGCGCGTCGCCATGCGGTAGACCTCCAGCATGTCGAGATCGCCATAGGCATAGAACGGATCGCGGGTATTGTCGGAGGCGACCGCGATCGGAATGCCCCTCGCCTTCATCTCGTGCAGCAGCGTTACCCCGCGCCAGCGCGGCGTGGTTTGATCGCGCCGCCGGTCCTGCAGATAGAGATTGCACATCGGCAGCGAGACGATCGCCAGCCCGGCTTTCGCCACCTTGTCCAGCGTGTCCAGCACCTCGAGGTCCGGCTGGCGCGCCAGCGAACAGCAGTGGCCGACGAGGATCTTGCCCTCGAAGCCGCTCCACAGCGACGCCTCGGCGATCTTCTTCAGCGAGATCGCCGCGACGTCGTTGGTCTCGTCGGCATGGAAATCGAGATCGAGGCCATGCTTGACGGCTTGGGAGAAGACATGGTCGAGCAGTTCTTCCAGATCCGGCACCATGTAGGTGACGACGCCAAGCACGCCCTTGGCGGCGGCCACCCTTTTGGCCAGCCTGTCGAACCAATTCTTGTCGCGCACGCCCTCGACGCCAATCAGGCAGGCGCCCTGCAACTCGATGCGGCCGCGCCACCTCTCGCGCATCGTCTCGAACACCGGCCAGGAGATTTCCTCCTGCGGCGGGACACTGTCCAGATGCGTGCGCAGTGCTTTGGTGCCATGCGCGTAGGCGCAGCGCAGCGAGAAATCCATGCGCCGCGCCACGTCCTCGGCACTCCAGCGGTCAGTGCGGTCGGCACCTGTGGCATTCAGCGCCCCGATGAAAGTGCCGTCAGGATTGGGTTTTCGCGGCCAGATATGGCCCTTGTCGATATGGGTGTGACAATCGATGAAGCACGGCAGCAGAATCCGCCCGCCGAGGTCGATCGCATCGGCAGGTGCGTTCGATCTGCCAGGAACAGCAATGCTGGAAATCTTGCCGTCGCCCACCGCGATGTCGGCAAGTGCGAAACCGTCGCCGTCGAAGGGCGCGGCAAGGCCAGGCGTAACGGACCGATGAACGCGTGCGTTGGCGAGCCGGTATGAACCTGTGTTCGGAATCAAGGCGCTACCGCTCCTGCTTCAGCGCGCTCTCGTGCCAGCGCCGTAAGATGAGATGCGAAATCAGCGACAGCACGAGGAAGATCAGGATGCCGGTCAGCGAGATCAGGAACAGCGCCGCGAACAGCCTGGGCGCGTTCAGCCGGTAGCCGGCCTCGATGATGCGCGAGGCGAGGCCCGAAGACTGGCCGGTGGCGCCGGCGACGAACTCGGCCACCACCGCGCCGATCAGCGACAGGCCGCCGGCGATCTTCAGCCCGCCGAGAAAATACGGCATCGCCGCCGGCAGCCTGAGATAGCGCAATTGCTGCCAGCGCGTTGCGCCGTTGAGCTTGAACAGGTCGCGCAGATTGCGGTCGACCGAGTTCAGGCCGAGGGTGGTGTTGGAGAGGATCGGAAAGAAGGCGACGATCCAGGCGCAGAGCAGAAGCTTGGTCGTCTGGTTGTCGACATAGATGTTGATCAGCGGGAAGATGGCCACGATCGGCGTCACCTGCAGCACGATGGCGAAGGGAAAGAACGACATCTCCACCCATTTTGACTGCGCGAACAGCACCGCCAGCCCGACGCCGCCGATGACGGCAAGGAGCAGACTGAGGAAGGTGATGCGCAAGGTGACCAGCAGTGCGGAGAACAGCAGGCCGGCGTCGTTGTAGAGCGTTGCCAGCACCACACCGGGACGCGGCAGGATGTATTGCGGAATTTCATTCCACACGCAGATACGGTCCCACAGCCAGATCGCCAGGATCATGATCGCCAGCGGCAGAACCCAGCGGCCGATCCGCTCGAGCCGCTCCTGGCGCGCGCGGCGTGCTTCCTCGGGGTCGAGTTTCAATGCACCGTCAAGGGTCGTCATGATGCGAGCCTGCAATTGAATTGATGGCCTTGGCCAGCACGTCGGACGTCTGCCGGCACAGCGCCGCATAATCGGGGGAGGTGCGAAAGGTCTCGTCGCGCGGATAGGCCGCATCGATGGCAAGCTCGTCGAAGATCCTGCCTGGCCGCGCCGCCATCACGACAACCCTGTTGGACAAAAACACGCTTTCGAAGACGCTATGCGTGACGAAGACGACGGTGAAGCGCTCGTCCTGCCACAACTCCAGCAGATCGTTGTTGAGCTTGAAGCGAGTGATTTCGTCGAGGGCCGCGAACGGCTCATCCATCAAAAGCACGCGCGGTTTGGTCACCAGGGCCCGTGCGATCGAGACGCGCATCTTCATGCCTCCCGACAGTTCGCGCGGCACCGCGTGCTCGAAGCCGGTGAGATGAACCCTTGCCAGCATCTCGGTCACCACCGGTGCCGCCTTGGCGCGGCTGACGCCCTTCAGCCTGAGCGGCAGCCAGACATTGTCGAAGACGCTGGCCCAGGGCAGCAATGTCGGCTCCTGGAACACGAAGCCGATGTTCGAGCGGTCGAGCGAACCGCCCGCACGCCAGTCGAGCATGCCGGAGGTCGGCGTCGACAGGCCGGCGATCAGCCGGAGCGCCGTCGACTTGCCGCAGCCGGACGGCCCGAGCAGGCTGAGGAAATCCCCTTCCCGGATCGCCAGGTCGACGTCGGCGAGCGCCGTCACGCCATTGGAAAAGACTTTGCCGACGCCCCGCAGCGCCAACAAGGAGACCGAAGTCTTCACTGGCGCTTGCGCCACCTTTTCCTGCATCATGCCGGGACGGCCTATTTCTTCAGCTCGAGCCCGACGCCCTTGTTGACGAAGGCCAGCGTGTAGGCTTTCGTGATGTCGATGCCGGCGGGCGTGACCTTGGCCTTGACCATCTTGTCGTAAAAACTCTTGATCCGCGCCTCGTTCATGGCGCCGATGCCGAGCTTCTCGGTGTCGCCGGAATCGGCTAGGCCGAACTTCTTCATCTGCTCGATCGAGAAAGCGATCTGCTCATCCGTCATGTCAGGATTGTCTTTCTTGATCATGTCGTTGGCGGCCTTGTTGTCGCCGTAGAGATAGTTGTACCAGCCCTTGGCCGAGCCATCGACGAAGCACTGGACCACCTCCGGCTTCTTGTCGATCGTGTCCTGCATCACCTCGATCGTCGTCGAATAGGTGTCCCAGCCATAGTCGGCGAGCAGGAACTGGTTGGGCACGAAGCCGCCTTCCTTTTTGACCGCGAACGGCTCGGAGGTGACATAGCCTTGCTGGATCGACTTCTTGTTGGCGAGGAAGGGAGCAGTGTTGTAGGTGTAGGGCACGCGCTTGGCCGCGTCGAAGCCGAGTTCGATGATCATCCACTGGAAGAAGGTCTGCGCGCCCTCGTCGCCCAGAATGTACTGCTCGGCGTTCTTCAGGTCCTCCCATTTGTCCAGCCCCTCGCCGGGATGGGACATGATGACCTGCGGATCCTTCTGGAAGTCCGCCGCCACCACGCGCATCGGAATGCCTTGCTGGACGGCGTCGAAGGCCGACAGCAGGTTGCCGCCCATGTAGAAATCGATCTTGCCGGCCAGGAGCATCGGCCGGCCGCTGACCTGCGGGCCACCCTGCATGATGGTGACGTCGAGGCCGCAGGCGGCATAGGTGCCGTCGGCCACGGCCTGGTAGTAGCCGCCATGTTCCGGCTCGGCCAGCCAGTTGGTGCCGAAGGTGACTTTTTCATTTGCCGCGGCACCAAGCGTGCTCGCTGCAAGCACGGCCACCGCCGCTACCGACATCTTCAGTTTTCCGTACATCGACACCACCACCCTTTGTTTGCTCCGGCGCGCCACGCGCCAGGCTCGACACCAGAGATTCAAGAAGCAAGACACATGCCACCGGCGTCTCGCGCCGGGACCCGCCCGCCTGCACCACAGCCATCTGCGAACGCCGGAAAGGTCGTGCTGCACCGGAGGCATCGTGCCTATTTTTTAAACGCCTGTCCACAATCGCACCGGCGACATGCACCGCCATCTTGAAGCTGTGATGAATCCAGTCTTAGGCTGGCGGTATCCAGGAGATTGCCATGTTCAAGTTCCTCACCCCGAAGTCGATCAAGCCGCCTTTTGCCCGCTACAGTCACGGCGTCGAAGTGCCCCCGGGCAAGCGGCTGGTGTTGTGTTCAGGCCAGGTCGCGATCACGGCGGACGACCAGATCCCCGAAGACGCCGGCGCCCAGGCCGAGCTTTGCTTCAAGAACATCGCCGCGATCCTCGGCGAGGCGGGGCTGGGGCTCGGCAATATCGTTCGCATCAACGCCTATGTCACCGACCGCGCGCATCTGAGACCCTATATGGATGTTCGCGACCGGCTTTTTTCGAACCCCGCGCCGGCCTCGACCCTGATGATCGTCAGCGGATTTGCCCGGCCTGAATTCAAGGTCGAGGTCGAGGCCATCGCGGCCGGGTGATCGACACGCCGTGTATCTCGCGCTAGGTCTCACCGTTCATCGAAGAGGCATGACATGGCCGTAGCAAAAAGACGTGTGTGGTGGGGTGACTATCGGACCACCGAATATGCCTCGATCGATCCCGAAGCGACGATCGCCGTACTGCCGGTGGCGGCGATCGAGCAGCATGGACCGCATCTGCCTGTCTCGACCGACACCTCGATCATGAACGGCATGCTCGACACGGTGATCGCCCGCCTGCCCGACGATCTCGACATCCGCATCCTTCCTGTCCAGGCGGTGGGCAAATCGAACGAGCATCTTCACGCGCCGGGCACGCTTACTTTGCCGGCAACGACGCTGGCGGACGCCTGGACCGAGCTTGGCGTGTCGATTGCGCGGGCAGGCGTGCGCAAGCTGGTCGTCGTCAACTCGCATGGCGGCAACGAAGAGATCATGGGCATCGTCACGCGCGAATTGCGGGTGCGCGAAAAGATGCTGGCGGTGAAGACCAGTTGGCAACGCTTCGGCCGCCCGGCCGGCATGTACACCGAACTCGAGGACCGCCACGGCATCCATGGCGGCGACGTCGAGACCTCGCTGATGCTGCATTTCCGGCCGGATCTCGTCGACATGGCCAGGGCCGACAATTTCGTGTCCAATGTCGCCAAGGCCGAGAAGGAATTCGCGCTGCTGCGGCACACCGGCACCCACGCCTTCGCCTGGATCGCCAGCGATCTCAACCCGAACGGCGTGGTCGGCGACGCCAGCATTGCCACGGCTGAAAAAGGTCGGCTGACAGCGGAACATCAGGCTGATGGTTTCGTCAGCCTGCTTAGGGACGTACGCAAGGCGAAGCTCGCCGATTGGCTGAAGTAGCCTCTAGCCGTCGATCCTCAGTTCGAACGGGTTGCCTTCAAAGGCATCGGCGCCGCGCCCGATCGCTTCGATTGCCGCGATCATGCGGCCGCCTCGACCAAGCAGCGCGTCGGCCACCGCGATCAGCCGCGGATTGGGCGTCGCCGAAGGCGACAACCTCCGCAACGTCCGGGCCAGCTCGGCCTCGTCGCGTTTCGGCGCCAGCGCGGCAGCGATGATATAGGCGGAGGCTGTCGAGCGGCTGATGCCGGCATAGCAGTGAACGACCATCGGCCTTGCGCGGTCCCAGCGGCGCGCGAAATCGAGCAGATTGCGCACATGCTCCTCGCCCGGCATGGTCATGCCATCCTGCGCCGCCGCGATGTCGTGCATGACCAGGTGCAGATGGTTTTCCCTCATGATCGAGGCCGGGCGGAGCACATCGGTGCCGGCGGCCAACAGCGACAGCAGCCGCTCGGCGCCGGTCCTCGCCACTGTTTCCTCGACCTTTGCCAGCGAGCAGACATGAATCATGGTTCGATACCTTTCGCTCGATCCTCGCGCCGCGCCGCCCATTCGGCAAGGGCGGATTCGAGCCGCAGCCACTCCTCCTCGTTCCCCGGCAGGCCTGCCCGCAGGACGTGCGGGCGGTCGGTGAAATGGCGAAGCAGGATGCCGCGCTCGCCAAGCGCTGCAAACAAGCCGGCGGCATCCGGCAGGCTGAAATAGCGGAACAATGTGGTGCCGCCCGCGGCAGGCACGCCGAAGCGGCTGAACAGTCCGTCGATCCGAACCGATGCCTCCGCAAGCGATGCGCGCATCGCGTCCTGCCAGCCGATATCGGCAAGTGCGCGAATGCCATATTCCAGCGCCGGGCCGGCGACGGCCCAAGGTCCGAATTGCGTTTCCAGCCGTTGGGCCGTCGGCGCATCGGCAAGCGCGAATCCAAGCCGCAGGCCGGCCAGCCCAAAAAACTTGCCGAAAGAACGCAGCACGACGATGCCGCCCTGGCCGACATCGCCGGCAAGGCTGTGTTCGCGCGGGCCGACATCCATGAACGCCTCGTCGACGACCAGCAGCCCGCCCTTGGCGCGCAAACCGGCGGCCAGCGCCAGCAGCCGGTCGCGCTCGACGATGCGCCCATCCGGGTTGTTCGGGTTGACCACGACGGCAAGGTCGGCATCCGCCAGATCAGCGAAACCGCTGACTTCGATCACCTCGTGCCCCGCGATCGCCGCCGCGCGGGCATGTTCGGCATAGGTCGGCCCCAGTACGAGCGCCTTGCCCGGCGCGACCAGCGATGCCACGCGCGGCAGCAGGATCTGCGTACCGGGCGCAGCGACGACATTGGCTGGCGAGGGCGCACCATAGCTACTGGCCGCGATCGCCGTCAGCTCACGCGTCCGCCCCGCTTCCGGCAATCGCGACAGCGAGGTGGCGGGCAGCTCGAAAAGCGGGTAGGAGTGCGGATTGATTCCGGTCGAGAGGTCGACGAAAGGCTGCGGGGCGTTGGGGAAAAGCGCCCTTGCCCGGCCGAGACTTCCACCATGGTCCACCGCTCCTTCAAGAAGCTTCATGTCAGTCCTGATCGCTTTCCTGTCATTGGCCATCGAATCCGCGCTGGGCTACCCCGACTGGCTGTTTCGCGCCATCGGCCATCCCGTGACCTGGTTTGGCAGGCTGATATCCTTTCTCGATCGCAGGCTCAACCGCGCCACTGATCCCGACGCACTGCGTCGCCAACGTGGTGTCCAGGCGCTTCTGGTCATCGTGCTGGTGCCGGCGCTAATTGGCCTCTCCGTGCAGATCCTGCTCTGGTTCATTCCCCTGGGACTGTTCATCACCGCGCTTCTGGCAACATCGTTCCTGTCGCAGCGGAGCCTTTATGAGCATGTCGAGGCCGTCGCCGATGCGCTCGACTCGGGCGGCCTCGACATGGGCCGCGCCGCCGTCTCGCGCATCGTCGGCCGCGATCCCGAAACCCTCGACAGGGCCGGCGTCTGCCGCGCGGCGATCGAGAGCCTGGCCGAGAATTTTTCCGACGGCATCGTTGCCCCCGCCTTCTGGACGGGTGTTGGCGGCCTCGCCGGCGGCGCCGCCTACAAGGCCGCCAACACCGCCGATTCGATGATCGGCCATCGCACGCCGCGCCACGAAGCGTTCGGCAGGGCAGCCGCACGCTTCGACGATTGGATCAACCTGCCGGCGTCGAGGCTGACGGCGTTGCTCATCACGTTGGCGGCTTTCCTGGTGAAAGGCGCCGACGCGAAAGCCGCATGGCAGGCGGTGCGGCGCGACGCGAAAAAGCACCGCTCGCCCAATGCCGGCTGGCCGGAGGCGGCGATGGCCGGCGCACTTGGCCTGGCGCTCGCCGGGCCGCGCAGCTATGGCGGCGTAACGGTCGACGACGCGTTCATGGGCGAAGGCGGCCGGCGCGAAGCCGACAGCATCGACATAAGGCGGGCGCTGAAACTCTACCGCGTCGCCGATTATTTGCTGATTGCGCTGTTCGGCGTGGTTTCGGCGATCGTCATTCTGGCATGATCTCACCCCCCCGTGAGTTCTCTCTCGAAGGGGAGGAAGGGAGCCGGGCTGCAACAGGTTCGCGCCTTTCCTCTCCCCCGTCGATCGGGGGAGAGGTGGCTCGGCGAAGCCGAGACGGAGTGGGGGTCGACGAGCTCGGCAGTCGCGTTTCTCGCACCCGCCGGGTTGCGCCTGCCTGTCTGCGGACCGCGCGTTCGATAACCGCCTTCCCCCAATCCGTCGCTGCTTCGCAGCGCCACCTTTCCCCCCTCCGGAGGGAAAGGAAGTGAGCCCTGCTGGAAGCGTTTGGCGACCAGACTTGAATGCTCATCCACAAAAGGGGACAACAGCTCTCAAAACTCCACCCCCTGCTGCGCCTTCACGCCCGCCGCGAAATGGTGCTTGGTCAGCCCCATCTCGGTCACCAGGTCGGCCGCCTCGACCAGCGCCGGCTTGGCGTTGCGACCGGTGACGACGACATGCAGGCCCTCGCGGCGCGCTTTCAGCGCGACAACCACCTTGTCCAGATCGAGATACTCGTAGCGCAGCGCGATGTTGAGTTCGTCGAGCACGACGAGACTGATCGACGGATCGGCCATCAGCTCCAGCGCCTTGGCCCAGGCGGCCTCGGCCGCCGCGATGTCGCGCTTCAGATCCTGTGTCTCCCAGGTGAACCCCTCGCCCATCGCGTGCCAGACGACGCGGTCGCCGAAGGCGGCGAAGGCCTCCTTCTCACCCGTATGCCATTTGCCCTTGATGAACTGGACGACGCCGACGCGCTTGCCGTAGCCGAGCATCCGCAGCGCCAGGCCAAAGGCAGCCGTGGTCTTGCCTTTGCCCGGGCCGGTGTTGACGATCAGCAGCCCCTTTTCGACCGTCTTGCTCGCCACCTCGGCGTCTTGGACCGCCTTGCGCTTGGCCATCTTGGCGCGGTGGCGCTCTTCGTCCTTTTCGTCGATGTCGGTCATGTCACTTCACCTTGAGCGGCAGCCCCGCCACCATCAAAAGCACGGTCTCGGCAATCGCCGCGACCTGCTGGTTGAGCCGGCCGGCGGCGTCGCGGAACCGGCGCCCCAGCGCATTGTCGGGCACGATGCCTTGCCCGACCTCGTTGGATACCACGAACCAGGGTCCGCGCGGCCGCGACAGCATGTCAGCCAGCCGCCGACATTCGGCCTCTACATCATGATCGGCCAGCATGTGATTGGTCAGCCAGAGCGTCAGGCAGTCGACAAGCACCGGCTGGTCCTCCGGTAGGGCCTCGAGTGCACCGACAAGGTCTAGCGGTGCATCGATGGTCGTCCAGCCCTCGCCGCGCCGCGACCGGTGCAACGCGATGCGCTGCCGCATCTCGTCGTCATAAGGTTGCGCCGTGGCGATGTAGGCCCATGGCGAAGGCAAGGCGGTCATCAGCGTTTCGGCGTGGGGGGGGGGGGGGGGGGGCGGGGGGGCGCTCTTGCCGGAGCGCCCACCGCCGATGATGAAGGTCAGTCTTCCGCGATCAGGCAAAGCTGTCGCGCAGGCTCGTCGCGCTGCCGGTGAAGCGTCCACGCACCACGCCGACGACAGCGCCCAGCACGAGCCAGAACACCAGGTTCGTCACTGTCACCGCCACCACGAACTGATGGTGCAGGCCTTCCGGGATCGGCGTCTCGAAACTGTCGGGCTGCGGCGCGCCGACGATATGCGGCGCGACGATCAACACCACACCCAGAATCGCCAGCGGCAGTGATTTGCGGAAGGCGATCAGGGCAAGGCCGATCGCCGTCGCCGCCACCGTCGCCGTCCACCAGATCTGGCGTGGCAGAAGCTCGGCGGCAGGCATGGCCGGCAGTTCCGGCGGCAGGCCGAGGCCCGGCGCCAGCGTGAACACGGCAAAGCCGGCCAGTCCCCAGAACACGCCCTGGCGCCAGTTGCCGATGCCGCCGGCGAATTCCGAAACCGCGACCAGGACCAGCGCGAAGCCGATGCCGGTGACGATGTTGGCAAGCACGCTGAAAGCGAAACGCTCGAAGCCGTCGGCCGGCGCCCAGCCTTCCTCTTCAGCCGGAACAGCTTCAGCGGCTGCCGGCGCGGCGGAGCTCATGGCATTGCCCGCCGGGGCGGCAGAGTTCATGGCGTTGTTGTCGGTCGGGGCCGGTGCGGTATGGTCGTGGTGGTGGCCGCCGCCGACCTGTTCGTAGACTTCCGCCTTCAGGATCAACGGCACGGTGGCATAGGCCTGCATGCAGGCGAGAACGACACCGGCCACGAGCCCTGCGATCGCCGCGATGAACACGACGTTGCGAAACAGGTTCATGATGTCAAATCCCTATCAGTGGCAGGGAAACGCCATCGAGTGGCGATAGTCGTGCGCGGCATTGTGGACCGCGTCGATATGCGAGAAACCGACAAAGCCTACGACGAAAACGCCGAGCAGCGCCGCGAGCGCGAGCTGCAGGAGGCGCGACTGCGAGGAGATGGAGGCGCCGAGGGAGACGGAAGCGGTATTCATGTCTTGTCCTTTCACCCTCCACCCGAGGGCATCGAAGTCAGTTTCCTGTCGCCGGCAGGTCTCCTGGCTCGCGGATCAGCGCCCTTCCCCACCTTCCCGAAGAAAATCTTCAGTGGCATATGGAGAGGACTACCGCACACAGTTGCGGGGGCAGCCACGGCATTGGGCAACAAATCTGCCCGCACCGCATTCCCTCTTGGCTCCAATCGGAACCGACGACGAAGGTGACTATAGGGAAAATCGCCGCATCCGGCAAACCAAATTCCGACGGCGACAAGCGCTTTAGCGCCGTCCGGCCGCTTGCTCCGCTGCAATTGACAATTTCCGTGGCCGGGTGTCGGCTGCCATCCTCACAGGAGGCCAGCCATGCAGCCCGTCCAGAGCCAGCACGCCCCCTATAACGGCCTCACCCGGGCCGAGCCGACATTGCCGTCCTCGGCCTATTGGGATGCGGCGGCCTACCAGCGCGACCTCGACGCCATCTGGTACAGGAACTGGCTGCTCGTCTGCCGTGAAGCTGATCTCGCCCAACCGCTGGCTTTCCGCACCTTCCGTGTCGGCAGCCAGGAGATCGTCGTGCTGCGTGACGATACCGGCGAACTGCGCGCCTTCCACAACACCTGCCGGCATCGCGGCTCGCAGCTTTGCCAGGAACGCGAGGGGCGGCTGAAGGCGCGGCTGATCACCTGCCCCTACCACGCATGGTCCTATTCGCTGCGCGGCGAGCTCGTGCGCGTGCCATCGAAAACGCTGCCCGAAGGTTTCGACAAGGCGGACCATCCGCTCTATCGCGTCGCGCTGTCGGTCTGGCGCGGCTTCGTCTTCGTCAATCTCGCGGAAGATGCCGCCGGCTCGGCGCACTCATCCTTCGACCCGGCCTCCGGCGATCTCGGCAACTGGCCGCTGGAATCGCTGGTATCGGGCCATGTGCTGCGCAAGGTGATGAACTGCAACTGGAAGATCTTCTGGGAAAACTTCAACGAATGCCTGCATTGCCCCGGCGTCCACAAGGACCTGTCGCGGCTGGTGCCGATCTACGGCCGCGGCCTGATGGGCCGGCATGACGACCCCGAATGGACCCGCCATGCCGACAATGACGCGCCGGAATTTTCCGGCGGGCTGCGGGCGGGTGCCGAAACATGGTCACGTGACGGCCAGGCGCATGGGCCGGTCTTTTCGGGCCTGACGCCGGCCGAGCACGCCGCCGGCCAGACCTACGCCACCAGCCTGCCCTCGATGTTCATCGTCGGCCACGTCGACTATGTCAGGTCCGTACGGCTGGTGCCGCTTGGCCCCGAGCAGACCGAATTGACCGCCGAATGGCTGTTCGCGCCCGACGCGCTCGCCGCCACCGACATCGACAACATCGTCGGATTCGGCACCCAGGTGCTGGAGGAGGATGCCGCGATCTGCGAGGTCAACCAGAAAGGGCTGCGCTCCATGCGCCATAAGGCCGGCGTGCTGATGCCGGAGGAGTACGACCTCCACCGCTTCCACGATTGGGTACGCGAACGACATGCTGCGCTTGTGCCGTAAGCTTCACAGCGACTTCGGCAGATACCGCCAGGTGACATAACCGCAGACCGCCGCAAGCAGGCCGAGCGTGACGAAAACCGAGCCCAGTCCGAAAAAGGCCAGCACCACCGAGTAGACCAGCGGCGGCGTCAGTTCGGAAAAGTCGAGATAAGTGCGGTAGACCGCAGCCATCTGCGCCCGCTCATAAGAGCGGACCGAGCGCATGAAGGCGGTCGAGCCCAGCGCGTCGAGCGCGATGGTGAAGAAGGCGCCGCACAGCAGGAAGGCGCCGGTGACGAGCGGCGCGCTTTCGCCGACGGCACCCGCCGCCAGCAGCACCACCGACATGGCGAAATAGGCAAAAGTCATGGTCCTGCGGCCGCCGAAGCGCTTGCCGGCCTTGCCCCAGAAAATCGCCATGAACAAAAGCGCGTTGCCTGCCGAAACCAGAATGCCGCCGGCAAGTTCGCCCTCACCGGTGATGACCATGAACAGCGGGCCATAGACGAAAAATGTCGTCCAGAAGCAGGAGCGGCCGAAGGCGATCAGCCAGGCCAGCCTCAGCCTCGGCTGCGCGACGAAGCGGCCGATATTGGCCAGCGGGTTGACCGGGCGCGTCTTGCCCGGCCGGATCGAGGCATTGTCGCCGAGCCGGTAGGTCCAGAACAACGCCAGCAGGGCCAAGGCGAATACGGCGACCGCGCCATGCGCGGCATAGATGCCGAAGCGCGTGTAGAGAAAGATGCCGAGCGTCGGCCCACCCGTCCAGGCAAACATCGACCACGCCATGCGCAGCGATTCGGCCTGCATGAAATCGGTCTTGCGGATGTGGTCCATGATGTAGAGGTTGAGCGTGATCGACAGCGCGCTGGCGCCCATGACACGGCACAGCATACCGGCCAATTGCCCGGCGAGCGTATGCGTGACGAAGAACAACGAGCCGATCGCCAGCAGGCAGGCGCCCGCCGTGTAGACCCAGCGCCGTGCGAAGCGCTGGATCAGCATCGGCATGAACAGGGTCACCGACAGGCCGAGCATCGCCACGATGGTGTAGAGGATCGAGACGATCTGCTCGTTGTGGAGGATTTCGTAGGCCTGGATCGGGATGACGCTCGACACCGTGGCGCGAGCGAAGGATTCGACCGCGTAGAGCGAGGCGAAGGTGCGGGCATCCGCGGCCTTGAGGGCCGGTAGCCAGATCGGATGGCGCACATGCGTGGACATTGCTTCCCCAAAGCAGAATCAGCAGCCAATCTGCGGCCATCAGTTCGCGACCGGTAACAGGAAACCGACGTGCCCCGGATAAAAACGAAGCCGGTCAAAGGCTTTCCGGTGCTGGCCTAAAGGGGTGCCTCATGCAGCGCCGGCTGACTGTCTGTATCGAAGCTCACGGCCTTCTTTTGTCCGGCGTAACCGTGATAGTCCTCGTGCGGGGCTGAATCAGATCGCGAGACCATGAGCATCCAGACGCCGACCATGCCCGCCGCGGAGTTGCCGAGGACCAAGCGCATCGTCGCCATCGACATGCTGCGCGGCATCGCGCTGATCGCCATGGCGAGCTACCATTTCACCTGGGACCTGGAATTCTTCGGCTACACCGATCCCGGCCTGACCGCCTTCGGCTGGTGGAAGTTCTATGCTCGCTGCATCGCCTCGACCTTCCTGTTCCTGGTCGGCGTCAGCCTGTATCTCGCCCATGGCAAAGAGATCCGCTGGAACGGCTTCTGGAGACGCTTCGCCATGGTCGCCGGAGCGGCGATCGCCATTTCGGTCGCCACCCGTATCGCCACGCCGGACGGGTGGATCTTCTTCGGCATCCTGCACCAGATCGCGCTGGCGAGCCTGCTCGGGCTGGCATTCCTGCGCCTGCCGGCGCTGCTTACACTGCCGATCGCCGCGGCGGTCATCGCCATTCCCTTCTATTTTCGGCTGGAATCATTCGATCACCCCTGGCTGTGGTGGGTCGGTCTTTCCGCGGTCAACCCACACTCCAACGACTATGTCCCGCTGTTCCCGTGGTTCGGTGCGGTGCTTGTGGGCCTCGGAGCGACCAAGCTTGCCTCCCGCTTCGGCGTCTTGGCGCGCCTGGCGGATGTGGCGCCCGGGCGCTGGTCCAACCCGCTGGTCTTCATCGGCCGGCACAGCCTGGCCTTCTACCTGATCCATCAGCCGCTGCTGATCGGCAGTGTCTGGTTGTTCTCGCAAGTAATGCCGGCCAAGGTCGAAACCCCGCAGGTGAACTTTCTCAAGACCTGCCAGATCTCGTGCGAGCAGCAGCGCGACAGCAAGTTCTGTTCGAGCTATTGTGGGTGCATGCTGGACACGCTGGAGGGCGAGGCAACGCTTGATCGGCTCTACAAGAACGACCAGACCGCCGAATGGAGAGCGCATCTGGCGGATCTCGCCGGCACCTGCACGGCCCAGACCGACAGCAAGATGACGGAGGAAGGTGTCGAATGACCGAGACCCCGCCCAAACCTGGGCTGATACCGTGGCCGCCGCTGATCTACATCGCCGCCATCGCCATCAGTATCGCGCTCGGCTTGCTCTTTCCCCTGCCCTGGATCGGCGACCTCCTGGGCGACCTCCTCTACGCGGCCGGCTGGGTGGCGCTGTTCGGCGTCGCCGCACTCTGGTTCACCGCCATCCGCACCATGACGCGGGCCAAGACCACGCTCAACCCCAACGCCGTGCCGGACCATCTCGTCACCACGGGTCCTTTCGGCGTCACCCGCAATCCGATGTACCTCGCCAACACGCTGCTGTTGATTGGCGTCGCCTTCATCTCCGGGATCGTCTGGTTCCTGCCGCTGGCGTTCATCGCTGCCTTCGTCACGCAGAAGGTCGCGGTGGAAAAGGAAGAAAAGATGCTGGCGGCAAAGTTCGGCAAGAAATACCGCGACTACGCAAAAAGAGTGCGGCGCTGGATTTGAGCATCTGAACGCCGGCTGCCAGAGCCATATCGGGAAGATAACGGTTTCCGATTTGTGGCGGAGACCAACAATTTGTCGATGTCGGCGCCGCCCCTCACCTGCCTGCCGGCATCCTCTCCCCGTATAGTGACGGGGAGAGGGGCGCTGTCATCAGCGGTTTCGCCAGCCACCAGCGTTGCAGGAAAGAGACCGAGATCACGGTCAGCCCCCTTCTCCCCGTCACTATACGGGGAGAAGTGCCCGGCAGGGCGATGAGGGGCGGCGCCGACTCTAAAGCGATTGTCCTGCCTGGAAGGCCGCTACGTATTAACCCCGAGCTCGACCAGCCGCTCAACGCAGGATTCCTCGGCTTGGTCGAGTTCGGCCAATGTCTCCTCGAGGTCGCGGCGCTTTTGCCTCAGATCCTCGCGCTTTTCCTCGATGCGCTTGATCATCAGCTTGAGCTGGCCGACCTCGCCGGGCGGTTCCTTGTACATCTGGATGATTTCGCGGATCTCGTTGATCGAGAAGCCGAGCCGTTTTCCGCGCATGATCTGCCGGATCAAGTGTCGGTCGGATGGACGAAACAGCCGCGGGCGGCCCCGCCGCACCGGCTGCACCAGTCCCTCGTCCTCGTAGAACCGCAGCGTCCGCGTCGACACGTCGAATTCGCGCGTCAGCTCGGTGATCGAATAATATTCCCGCATTCTCGCCCCATAGCCGGAGATTGGCGACTGCTGCTCTCCGTCCGCGGCAGACCTGCCGGAATCGGCCGCAGTCTGCCTGTCGCCGAGCCTCGCACGGCATTTACGTAAAAGTCAATTGAGCCGGATCAATGGACGCCGAACCACCACGTGGCAAGGCCCAGAAAAGCGAAGAAACCAACGACGTCGGTGACCGTGGTGACAAAGACCGCCGAAGCGACCGCGGGATCGACCTTGAAGCGGTCGAGCAGCAGCGGGATCAGGATGCCGGCAAGGGCCGCAACGAACATGTTGATGATCATGGCCGCGGCGATGATGCCGCCCAGATTGGCATCGCGGAACCAGACGGCGGCTACGATGCCGATCAATATGGCGAAAACCATGCCGTTGATGAAGCCCACGCCTATCTCGCGGCGAATGATGCGGCCGGCATTGTAGATGTCGAGATCCCTTGTCGCCAGCGCCCGCACGGTGACGGTCATGGTCTGCGAACCGGCATTGCCGCCCATCCCGGCCACGATCGGCATCAGCACGGCGAGCGCCACGATGCGCTCGATCGTGTGGTCGAACAGGCCGATCACCGATGCCGCAAGGAAGGCGGTCAGGAGATTGACAAGCAGCCATGGCACACGCGAACGCGAGGTCGAAAAGATGCTGTCGGAAAGCTCTTCGTCGCCGACGCCGCCCATGCGCAGGAGATCTTCCTCGGCTTCCTGCTGGATGACGTCGACGACGTCGTCGATGGTCAGCACGCCGACCAGCCGCTCGTTCTCGTCGACGACGGCGGCGGACAGAAGGTCATATTGCTCGAACTCCCGCGCGGCCTCTTCCTGGTCCATCGTGGCCGGAATGGCGTGCCGCGTCTCATGCATGACCTCCTCGACCTTGACCGAGCGCTTGGTGCGCAGGATCTGGTCGAGGTCTATGGCGCCAAGCAGCTTGAAGCTCGGGTCGATGACGAAGATCTGGCTGAAGCGGTCGGGAAGGTTCTTGTCCTCGCGCATGTAGTCGATGGTCTGGCCGACCGTCCAGAACGGCGGCACCGCGACGAACTCCGTCTGCATGCGCCGCCCGGCGGTCTCCTCGGGGTAGTCGAGCGAGCGACGTAGCCTGATGCGCTCGGTAAACGGCAGCTGCGACAGGATCTCGTCCTGGTCCTCCGGTTCGAGGTCCTCGAGGATGTAGACAGCGTCGTCGGAATCGAGTTCCTGCACCGCCTGGGCAATCTGCGCGTTGGGCAGATTGTCGACGATGTCCATGCGGATCGCCTCGTCGACCTCGGTCAGCGCGGAAAAATCGAAGTCGGCCCCCAAAAGCTCGACAAGGGCGCGCCGCTGGTCGGGATGCAGCGCCTCGATCAGGTCGCCCATTTCAGACTGGTGCAGGTCGTCGACCTCACGCTTGAGCGTGAGCGTATCGCGGTCGGCGATCGCCGCGCCGATCTGGGCGAGAAAGGACGAAAGGACAGCGCCGTCCTCACCGTAGATGTCGGCGCGGTGTTCGTCAGCGCCCCCAGCGCCGGTCGTCCGTTCGTCCTGGCCTTCCACCAGCGCCTCCCGCCATTGCAATCCTGGAAAAGGTGCGTCTCAGGTCTAGAACATCGGACCCGAAAGTGGAAACCGGTTTCGGGAAAATCCGACGCCCAAAAAGAAACTGGCGTAACGCGCGGGAATATCAAACGAAATGCGCGGTGCCCGTAGGGCTGGAGGTGCCGCTACAAATCAGATTCTGGGGAGAGAGAATGGTGCGGTCGAGAAGACTCGAACTTCCACGGGTTGCCCCACAGCGACCTCAACGCTGCGCGTCTACCAATTCCGCCACGACCGCACGTGGTAGGAGCCGGAACCGACCGGCTCGCGGCGTGTAGCAAATCGTTTCCGGCGAAACAAGTGCGCCCCGAGCATTTAATCGCTGGGAATTGCCATAACGGATCAAAGCGCCAAAATGCGCCGCGAACTGGACGTTTCGGCCCGATATCGCCATATGGAGTACAACAAGGGACACCCCATGCCAGAACGCAGCCAGATCGCCACGTCGTTCCTGCCTTTGCCCGGTTCGGCGCCCGTCGAATGGGCGATCGAGCCCGGCCTCACCGCCTATCCCGAGGCGCTTGCCTTCATGGAGGCGCGCGCCGAAGCGATCCGCAGCGGGGCCGCCGGCGAGATGGTCTGGCTGGTCGAGCATCCGCCGCTCTATACCGCCGGCACCAGTGCGCGCAGCGAGGACCTGATCGACGCCAACCGGTTCCCGGTGTTTTCGGCCGGCCGCGGCGGCGAATACACCTATCATGGGCCGGGCCAGCGCGTCGCCTACGTCATGCTCGACCTGAAACGCCGCCGCGAGGATGTGCGCGCCTTCGTCGCCGCCCTCGAACAGTGGATCATCGGCACGCTCGCCGCCTTCAACGTCAATGGCGAGCGCCGTGAGGATCGCGTCGGCGTCTGGGTGGTGCGGCCCGATCGCCCTGCCCTGCCGGACGGCTCTGCCGCCGAGGACAAGATCGCGGCAATAGGTATTCGGCTCAGGCGCTGGGTGAGTTTTCACGGCATCGCCATCAATGTCGAGCCGGACCTCGGCCATTTCAGTGGTATCGTGCCGTGCGGCGTGCAGGACCACGGCGTCACCAGCCTCGTCGATCTCGGGCTGCCGGTGACGATGGCCGATCTCGATCTGGCGCTGAAATCAGCGTTCGAGGATGTCTTCGGCCCGGCTACGGCCTTGCCCTTGGAAACAGCCCGCGAGGCCGGCTGAACGCTTCCCGGACAGCTCAGATCAGCCGTGCCGACGCCCAGAGCACTCCATAACCGTGGATGACGAACACCGCCAGCAGCGCGCCGGCGATGACGAAACGGTCGGCCGTGCGGATCGGCTTCAGTTCGTGGCGCGGCCTCACCCCGCTGCCCGCTGTCAGAAGGCTGAGGATTGCAAAGACCGCGCCGGCCGCGAGCAGAAAGCCGATGGAAAAGCCGGCCCGCCAGCCAAGCGCCAGGAACGCCGAGAGCAGGAAGAAGGAGGCCAGCGCCAGCGCGACCGGCCCCGGGCAGATCTGGCGCAGCACCTGGCCGCCATCGAATTTCCACACCGGCACCAGATTGGCGATGTTGAACAGGGCAGCACAGCCCGCCAGTGTCGCCAGCAATGTCGCGGCAAGCCAGTGCCCTTCCGCGCTTGCAAACGTGCTGCCCATCATCGCCAACGGCACCAGGAAAGCAGAGAACCCGGCGCCCATCAGCGCCACGAACGCAACTTCGAAACGGCTGTCATAGGGCCGGCCGCCAATGGCGAGGCCGCCGAGCAGCGGGATGAAGATCATGCGCGCCCTGCGGTGGCCCATCAGGCGGAATGCCGCCATGTGGCCGAGCTCGTGCAGGGCGACAACGGAAGTCAGGATCGCGGCCAGAGCAAGCCCGCCGCGGTGAAGCCCGAAGAACGGCCACAGGATGAATGCCGAGAGAGCGGCGAAGCCGAGCTGACTCAGCGGATGTTCGAACCAGCCGCCCTTGCGATACCGCCCTGTCCTGGCCCAGCCATCCAGCTTGGCGAGTTCGCGGCGCATGGCGAAATAGCGGAACGCCAGGAAGGCCACGCCGCGGTAACGGTCGGTCTGGGTGAGCGTCACCCGGGTGGCCTCGCCAATCGAGACCAACTGCGCGGTTTCCCGATAATGCGCCCAGAAAGACGGATCGAGCGCCGTGTCTTCGATGACGCGCATCGAAAAGCACCTGCCGTGCACGACATTCTCGAACAGGGCCTTGCGTTCGATCGGCCGGCCGTCCCGGCCCTCCCAGGACATTCTGGTACGGACCACTCCCTCGCCCAGCATCTCCGCCGAGAGGATTTCGCCGGACCAGCCGGCATTGCTCCCGAGCGGCCACAGCGCCTGCCACAGGCGCTGCCGGTCGGCCGCGACCGTGCGGCTGAGCCTGATGGTGCGCAAACCAAGCGGCACGCTCATCAGGAGAAAGATCAGCCCGAGATTGCTGGCCACGAGGAAGGCGGTGACGATGGGCGACACGCGGCGCTCCTGCTTTCAGGAGCGATACCCTAGCGCCATGGCGGCAAGAAAGGCTTAACGGCAAGGCGGACTTTCGTCCGCCGGAACAGCGACGGCAGACACCGCCATCTCACATGGCTCCGATCCAGATCGCCATGGAAATGAGAAAGGTGCTCATGCAAACCAGCGAGATGACATCCTGAACCAGATCGGTCATAACTCTCTCCTGTTGTTGATATGTTCGCAATTTGTTCTAATTTTGTTTCAAAGTCAACGAGCGGAATCCGTCCGCTGCCGGAATTTTCGAGCGATCAAACCGGCAGGGTTAAGAAAAGGTTGACGGCGCGTCCTATCAACAGGTGAGGAAGATGTCGGCAACGCTATCGTCAGTTAGCGTATGGGATGAGCGCCTGCTTGCACTCAATGTCAGTCGAGACAATAGTGGGTAAGCTAAGACTGCCGAGTGATGGACGTGAGGCAACACCAAGGCGCCAATCAAGCTGATCGCTGGCGAAAGCGCATGAGGCAAGGCCGCCGGTGGCGCCTCTCGCGCAGCTTTGTAACCTGGCTGCTCATCCTGGTGATAATCGCGATCTCTTCCACCCTGATCGCACTGAAGGCTCATTGGCGGTTCTGATCCCGGAGGGATCAGTATCCCCGACGGGAAACTAAACCCGCGGAAATCTCGCTGGACGTTGTTAAGGTTGGACCCAATCTCGCAGCGGACATCAGAGTTCTACAGCGGCACCACCTTGCCCTCGGCCAGGGTGACGCGCCGGTCCATGCGCGCTGCCAGCTGGTGATTGTGGGTGGCGATCAGCGCCGCGAGGCCCGATTGCCGCACCAATGCCTCCAGCGCCTCGAACACATAGGAAGCAGTGACCGGGTCGAGATTGCCGGTCGGCTCGTCCGCCAGCAGCACCAGCGGCGCATTGGCGACCGCACGCGCGATTGCCACGCGCTGCTGCTCGCCGCCCGACAGTTCGGACGGCCGGTGCGATGCACGCTTGCCGATCTGCATGTAGTCGAGCAGCTGCGCCGCGCGCTCGGCCGCCTCCTTGCGCGGCAGACCTTTGATGAGCTGCGGCATCATGATGTTTTCCAGCGCCGAAAACTCCGGCAGCAGATGGTGGAACTGGTAGACGAAGCCGACATCGTTGCGGCGGATCGAGGTGCGCTCGTCATCGGATAGCCGGCCGCAGGCCCGGCCGGAGAGAATCACGTCGCCGGCGTCGGGCCGCTCCAGGAGCCCTGCCGTATGCAGCAGCGTCGATTTGCCGGTGCCGGACGGCGCCACCAGCGCCACCATCTCGCCGCGCTTCAGCGAGAAGTCCGCACCGTTCAGAATGGTGAGCTTGCGCGGCCCCTGGACATAGTGCCGCTCGACGCTCTTCAACTCGATAATGGCCTGCGCCATCATTCGTACCTCAGCGCTTCGACCGGATCGAGGCGGGCCGCCCGCCATGCCGGAAACAACGTCGCCAGGAAGGACAGGCCGAGCGCCATGATGACGACATAGGTCGTCTCGCGCGGATCCATCTTCGCCGGCAACTGGCTGAGGAAATAGAGCTCCGGATTGAACAGCACCTTGCCGGTCATCCAGGAGAAGAACTCGCGGATCGATTCGATGTTGAGGCAGATGATCACGCCGAGCAGCACGCCGGCGATAGTGCCGGTGACGCCGATCGCGGCGCCCGTCATCAGGAAGATGCGCAGGATGGCGCCGCGCGAGGCGCCCATGGTGCGCAGGATGGCGATGTCGTGCCCCTTGTCCTTCACCAGCATGACCAACCCGGAGATGATGTTGAGCGCCGCCACCAGCACGATCAGCGTCAGGATCATGAACATGACGTTGCGCTCCACCTGCAGGGCGGAAAAGAAGGTCTCGTTGCGTTGCCGCCAGTCGACGAGGTCGATGGGTCGCTGCGCCGCCTCTTCCACCTTCGGCTTCAGCGCGTCGACATCATCGGGATTGTCGACATAGATCTCGATCGTCTGCGCCCGTCCGTCCATGTTGAAATAGAGCTGCGCTTCCGAAAAAGGCATGTAGACGATGGAGGCGTCATATTCCGACATGCCGACTTCGAAGATCGCCGCGATCTTGTAGCCCTTCATGCGCGGCATCGTGCCGAGCGGCGTCACGTCGCCGTCCGGCGAGATCAGCGTGATCGTGTCGCCGAGCGCCAGGCCGAGATTCTCCGCCATCCGCTTGCCGATGGCGACACCCTCGCCCGTGTCGAAATCGGCGATCGAGCCTTGCTTGATATTGCTGGCGACGATGGCGATCTTACCAAGGTCCTCGCCCCTGATGCCGCGTACCAGCGCGCCGGAGCCGCCGCCGACATTGCCTTGCGCCAGCACCTGGCCATCGATCAGCGGAATGGCGTATTTCACGCCGGCCACGCCGTTGATGCGGCCGGCGACCTGCGCATAATCCTCAAGCGGCGAATCCAGCGGCTGCACGATCAGATGGCCGTTGACGCCGAGAATGCGGGTGAGCAGCTCGGCCCTGAACCCGTTCATGACGGCCATCACCACGATCAGCGTCGCCACCCCCAGCATGATGCCGAGGAAGGAGATCGAGGCGATGACCGAGATCACCGTCTCCTTGCGTCGCGAGCGCAGATAGCGCCACGCCACCGTGCGTTCGAAGATGGAAAACGGTCCGGCGCCTGCCGGTCTCGCTGCCGCCGCCTCGCTCATGCGGCGGCACCGAAGCGTTTTTTCGCATCGGCGATCGGCAGCGTCACGCGCTCGCCGGTCTTGCGGTGCTTGATCTCGACCTCGCCGGCGGCCACGCCGCGCGGTCCGACGATCACCTGCCAGGGCAGGCCGATCAGGTCGGCGGTGGCGAACTTGCCGCCCGGCCGCTGGTCGGTGTCGTCATAGAGCACATCCTTGCCGGCGGCGGTGAAAGCTGCGTTGAGTTCATCGCAGACGCGGTCGCAATCGGCATCGCCGGCTTTCATGTTGATCAGGCCGATGTCGAACGGCGCCACCGCTTCCGGCCAGATGATGCCGTTCTCGTCATGGCTGGCTTCGATGATCGCCGCAACCAGCCGCGACGGGCCGATGCCGTAGGAACCGCCGGAAGCGAAATGATCCTTGCCGTCGGGCCCGGTCACCTTGGCGCCCATCGGCTTGGAGTATTTCTCGCCGAAATGGAAGATATGGCCGACTTCGATGCCGCGCGCCGAAACCTTGTCGCTGTCGGGAACCTCAGCCCAGGCCGCTTCGTCATGCATTTCGTCGGTCGCGGCGTAAGGCGTCGTCCAGGTCTTGACGATGCCTGATATCTCGGCGTCGTTGGAGAAATCGGTGTTGGCTCCGGGCACGCCGAGCGACAGATAATCGCGATGGCAGAACACCTGGCTCTCGCCGGTGTCGGCCAGGATGATGAATTCATGGCTGAGATCGCCGCCGATCGGACCGGTGTCGGCCCGCATCGGGATCGCCTGTAGGCCCATGCGGGTGAAGGTCCGGAGATAGGACACGAACATCCTGTTGTAGGCGGCTCTCGCGCCTTCGAAGTCGAGATCGAAGGAGTAGGCATCCTTCATCAGGAATTCCCGGCTGCGCATGACGCCGAAGCGCGGCCGCACCTCGTCGCGGAACTTCCACTGGATGTGGTAGAGGTTGAGCGGCAAGTCCTTGTAGGACTTTACATAGGCGCGGAAAATCTCGGTGACCATTTCCTCGTTGGTCGGGCCGTAAAGCATGTCGCGGTCCTGGCGGTCCTTGATGCGCAACATCTCCTTGCCGTAGTCGTTATAGCGGCCGCTTTCGCGCCAAAGGTCGGCCGACTGGATGGTCGGCATCAGGATTTCCAGCGCGCCGGCGCGGTTCTGTTCCTCGCGGATGATCTGGCAGACCTTGTCCAGGACCCGTTTGCCCAGCGGCAGCCAGGAAAAACTGCCCTGCCCCTGCTGGCGGATCATGCCGGCGCGCAGCATCAGCCGATGCGAGACGATCTCCGCCTCGCGCGGATTCTCTTTGAGGATGGGCAGGAAATAGCGCGACAAACGCATGGACTGGTCCGTGAATGAGGAGGCCGCGCCAGAATCGGTGCGACGCAGGCTTGCTTGCCCCGGCTTCATAGCCATTTCATGGCGCAATGGGAACCCGGACGCATCGACCCCGAAATCGGAAATTCAGCTTACGAACGGCGTGGTGCGCGGAATGAAAAGGGTTTTGAGCACCCCTCGCGCGCGCCGCGAATGCTGGACGATCGAAGGAGCCACGGTTGCATAAAACGCCCTGCTGGTGGTTTCCCAAGCAAAGCCTGCCGTACTATTGTGCAGTGCAGCACGAGAATGCCCGTTTCAAGGCAAAATTCTTCGTGACATTTTCATTTCCGTTGGGCTAATGTGCCCCGATAACCGAGAGAGCAGAGAAAAATCTGTTCTCCTACGCGGTCAAAGTCTTGGGAGGATGCGATCTAGGCGCGGTTACTCGCTGCCGCCGGAAACCGGAAACAGATCGGACGCGTTTAAATTGCAAGGCCTTGTGCCTTGCATTTTTTTTGTGCAATCACCTGCTTAGCGCAATGCGTTGCCAAACCACCTTACCCCGCGTCACGATTTTTGAAGCCTGAACAGATGAGCCGGCGCCGAATGGCGGCGTGACCTCGCCCGAAGCGCAAGAGCCGGTTTGAATGCTGCTATTTTGCCGTGGCCTGGCCGAATTCCGGCACGATGTGCGGGATGTCGTTGAGGCTATATCCCAGCCCGTGCGTAAGGCCGTAGAAAATGCCCATGAGCACCGCCGTGGCGACGGTGGTGCGGATCACCGCACGCAGCATATGGGGTCCGCGCGGCGCGCTCGGCACCGTGCCCAGCGTCACGTCACGATCGTCATCCTGCGTCCTGACGCTGAACGGCAGAACGGCAAACAGCACCACCCACCAGGTCGCGAAAAACAGTGCGGTGAACGAAACCCAGCTCATGATTGCTCCAGTTCGATCAGCGTGCCGAAGAAATCCTTCGGATGCAGGAACAGCACAGGTTTGCCATGCGCGCCGGTCTTCGGCTTGCCGTCGCCCAGAACCCGGGCGCCGGCCGCCTGGAGCCGGTCCCGCGCGGTAAGGATATCGTCGACCTCATAGCAGAGATGGTGCATGCCGCCCGACGGGTTCTTCTCGAGGAAAGCCGCGATCGGCGAACCCTCGCCGAGCGGCTCCAGCAACTCGATCTTGGTGTTGCCGACATTGACGAACACCACGGTGACGCCATGCCCGGGCAGCGCCTGTGGTTCGCTCACTTCGGCGCCTAGCGTGTCGCGATAGCAAGCGACAGCCGCAGCCAGATCCGGCACCGCAAGCGCGACATGGTTCAGGCGTCCAAGCATAGAGCGCTCCGCTTTAGGGGAGTAAGGGAGTAGGGAAACAAGACAGAAGAAAAGCAACGGCTCATTCTCCCCTACTCCCCTACTGCCTTATTCCCCTATTCGTCACCGCGTGACGAATACAGTCACCAGCGGTTTCTTGCCCCAGGCTTCGTTGGCGGCGCCACGTACGGCACGGCGTACCGCCTCCTGCACCAGATCGAGATCTTTTCGGCGCTGACGGGGGATGGAGTCCACCGCGCCGATTGCCGCATCGATCATCAGGTCCTCCAGCGTCTCGCCCCTGGCGTCGGCCTCGGCGACGCCGATTGCGACGAGATCGGGATCGCCGGCGAGCTCATACTTCTCGTCCAGCACCACATTGACCGCGACATGGCCGGCAAAGGACAGTTTGCGACGGTCGCGAATGCCCATCGCCTGGTCGGTGCCGATCAACCTGCCGTCCTTGTAGATGCGGCCGAACGGCACCTGGTCGATGATCGTGGCAGGGCCGGGAGCGAGCCGCAGCATGTCGCCGTCGCGCACCTGCGCCACCTGGCCGATGCCCGACGTCGACATCAGCGAGCCCTGCGCCACCAGATGCGCGGCTTCGCCATGCACTGGAACGCCGATCTGCGGCCGTACCCATTCATACATCTTGCGCAATTCGCTGCGCCGCGGATGGCCGGAGACATGAACCAGCGCATCGCCGTCCTCGATGATCTTGATGCCGAGATCGACGAGGCGGTTCTTAATTTCGAGGATCGCCTTCTCGTTGCCGGGAATGGTGCGCGAGGAAAACACCACCGTGTCGCCGGCCGTCAGCGACACCGACTTCATCTCGTCGCGCGAGAGCTTGGCAAGCGCCGCCAGCGGCTCGCCCTGGCTGCCGGTGCAGATGACGACCAGGTTTTCGCGCGGAATGAAGCCGAAATCCTCCTCGGCGATGAACTCAGGCAGACCGTCCATGTAGCCGAGTTCGCCGGCGACATCGATGACGCGCTTCAGCGACCGGCCGAGCACCAGGCACTGACGGCCGGCATCGCGCGCCGCCTTGGCGATGGAAACGATACGGCCGACATTGGACGAGAAGGTGGTGACGGCGACGCGGCCCTTGGCGGCCTGGATAACCCCTTTCAGCCCCTCGCCGACCGCGACTTCCGATGGCGATTCGCCTTCGCGCATAGCATTGGTCGAATCGCAGACCAGCGCCAGCACGCCCTTGTCGCCATAGGCGCGGAACCGTGCTTCGTCGGTCTTGGGTCCGATCGTCGGCGCCGGGTCGATCTTCCAGTCGCCGGTGTGGATGACGGTGCCTGCCGGCGAGGTGATGGCCAGCGACATCGGTTCGGGAATCGAATGCGCGACCGGGATCGCCTCGATTTCGAACGGACCGACAGTGAATTTTTCGCCCGCGCGGTAGATGGTCAGCGGGATCTTCGGCGCGCCCTGCTCGCCCTGGCGCTTGGCTTCCAGCAGCCCGGCGCTGAACGGCGTCATCCACACCGGCGCCTTGAGCCTCGGCCAGATATCCAGCAGCGCGCCATAGTGGTCCTCATGCGCGTGGGTGATCACGATACCGCGCAAATTGGCGATGTTCTCTTCGATGAAGCGCGTGTCGGGCAGGATCAGGTCGACGCCCGGATGCGCCGCGTCGGGAAAGGTGACGCCGACGTCGATGACGATCCATTCGCGCGCGCTCGGCGGACCATAGCCGTAGAGAGCGAAGTTCATACCGATCTCGCCGACGCCGCCCAGCGGCACGAAGACGAGTTCGGCGTTTTCCGCTTTCGCCATGATTTTTTCCTTCCTGGCCCTCAGGCCAAGCCATTGAAGCAATTCCGGGAAAAGTCTGTAACGGTTTTCCGTCTGGAATTGCGCAAAAACAAAATTATACCCGGGCGGATGCGACCGCGCCGAAATGCACATCGCCGGCGGCGATCGTCAAAACCGAGCCCTCATCGTCGCGGATCACGAAACGGCAGTCCTCGTCAATGGTCTCGAACACCCCGCGCACCACATTACCGTCAATTCTGACAGCAACCTCGCCGCCAAGCCCTGCCGCGCGTGCCAGCCAGCGCCGCCTGACGGCGGCAAGTCCCCGCCCGTCGTCCCACAGGCGGGCATTCTCGCTCCAGGCATCCGACAGCGCCAGGAACAGCGTTTCGGCATCGCATGCCGCACCCAGTGCGTGAAGCGACGTCGCGGGATACGGCAAATCCTCAGGGTACGCCACAACATTGACGCCGATGCCGACCGCCACCGCGAAACGGCCGCCGTCCAGCATGGCCGATTCCAGCAGGATGCCGGCGAGCTTGGCGCCGGAGGCGAGCACGTCGTTCGGCCATTTCAGCTCGAAACGGTTCTTGCCTTCATTGCCGCCGTCGAGGCCGATGGCGATCCGGCCCGCCGGCACCACGGCGTCGAGCGCATCGGCCAGCGCTAGGCCGGCGACGAAACCGAGCGTCGCGGCGAGGCGAAGCTCGCCCCCGGTGAGGACGAGCAGCGTCGCTGCCAGATTGCCCTCGGGTGTCGCCCAGACGCGGCCGCGCCGCCCGCGCCCGCTTTCCTGTTTCTTGGAAACGACCCACAATCTGCCGGGGTCGCCGGCCCGGGCGTGATCCAGCGCCAGCGCATTGGTGGAGCCGACGCTGTCATGCGCCTCCAGCCGGAATCCTTCCGACGCCGAGGTTGGAGCCAGCCGAAATGCCATCCCGTCAGAAGAATGTCTTGGCGGCGGCTTCGGCATAGGTGCCGATCGGACCGCCGATCAGCACATAGAACAGCACGAAAGCGCCGGAGACACCGAGTACGAGGCGCAATTCACTGGCCATCGGCACGAAGCCGCCGACCGGTTCGTCGAACCACATGATCTTGATGATGCGCAGGTAATAATAGGCGCCCACTACCGAGGCCAGCACGCCGATGATCGCCAGCGCGTAGAGGTTGGCATTGATGGCGGCGAGAAAGACGTACCACTTCCCCCAGAAGCCGGCGAGCGGCGGGATGCCGGCCAGCGAGAACATCAGGATGGTCAGGATCGTCGCCATGATCGGGTTGGTCGAGGACAGGCCTGCCAGGTCGCTGATCTGCTCGACATTGCCTTCCTTGCGCCGCATGGCGAGAATGAAGGCGAAGGTGCCGAGCGTCATCACCAGATAGATCAGCATGTAGATCGCGACGCCGCGCACGCCGGCCTGGCTGTTGGCGGCAAGGCCAACCAGCGCGTAGCCCATGTGGCCGATCGAGGAGTAGGCCATCAGGCGCTTGATGTTGGTCTGGCCGATCGCCGCGAAAGAGCCGAGCGCCATCGAGGCGATGGAGATGAAGACGATGATCTGCTGCCAGTCGGAAGCGATCGGCTTGAACGCGCCCATGGTGACGCGCACGATCAGCGCCATAGCCGCCATTTTGGGTGCCGCCGCCAGGAAAGCCGTCACCGGTGTCGGCGCACCCTCATAGACGTCGGGCGTCCACATGTGGAACGGCACCGCCGAGATCTTGAAGGCGAGGCCGGCCAGCACGAAGACCAGGCCGAAGACGAGGCCAAGCTGGCGCTCTCCGCCGCCCAGCGCCGTCGCGATCTCCTGGAACCCGGTGTTGCCGGTATAACCATAGACCAGGCTGATGCCATAGAGCAGCATGCCCGACGACAGCGCGCCGAGGACGAAGTACTTCAGGCCCGCCTCGGTCGAGCGCAGGTTCTCGCGGTTGATCGCGCACAAGACATAGATCGCCAGCGACTGAAGCTCGAGGCCGAGATAGAGCCCGATCATGCCGTTGGCGGAGATCATCAGCATCATGCCGAGCGTGCACAGAAGGATCAGCACCGGATATTCGAACTTGTCGAACCGCTCCGCCCTGGCGAAGCGCATCGACATGATCAGCGTCACCGCCGAGCCCACCAGCGCCAGCAGCTTCATGAAGCGGGCAAAGGAATCCTGGATGAAGGCATTGCCGTAGGCGCTGCCCTGCCCGGTGGAGAAGATCAGCCAGGCGCCCGATATCACCAGCACGGCAACGGCAAGGCCGGTCACGGTGTTGGCGGTGTTGGCGCGCGAATAGGCCCCGACCATCAGCAGCGCGAGCGCGCCGATGGCAAGGATCAGCTCGGGCGTCGAGAGCGACAGGCTGGAGAGAAGGTCCGGCGTCATGGTTCGCAAAACCCCTGGGTCAGTTCGCCGCCGCGGTCTGCGCGGCGCCGATGGATGCGGTGACATTGGTGACGAGCGACTTGACCGACTGGGCCGTCGCGTCGAAGACGGGAGCGGGATAGACGCCGAAGAAGATGACCAGCACAACCAGCGGATAGATGATCGCCTTCTCGCGTGTCGACAGGTCGAGCAGGCCCTTGAGGCTGTCCTTGGTCAGCGCGCCGAAGATCACCCGGCGGTAGAGCCAAAGCGCGTAGGCGGCCGACAGGATGACGCCGGTGGCAGCGAAGAACGCCACCCAGGTATTGACCCGGAACACGCCGAGCATGGTCAGGAACTCGCCGACGAAGCCTGACGTGCCCGGCAGGCCGACATTGGCCATGGTGAAGATCAGGAACACGGTGGCGTATTTCGGCATGTTGTTGACCAGGCCGCCATAGGCGGCGATCTCACGCGTGTGCATGCGGTCATAGATGACGCCGACGCACAGGAACAGCGCGCCCGAGACCAGGCCGTGGCTGAGCATCTGGAAGATCGCGCCCTGCACGCCTTCCTGGTTCATGGCGAAGATGCCCATGGTCACGAAGCCCATATGGGCGACCGACGAATAGGCGATCAGCTTCTTCATGTCCTCCTGCATCAGCGCCACCAGCGAGGTGTAGATGATGGCGACGACCGAAAGTGCGAAGACCAGCGGCGCGAACATCTCGGAGGCCAGCGGGAACATCGGCAAGGAGAACCGCAGGAAGCCGTATCCGCCCATCTTCAACAGAATGGCGGCCAGGATCACCGAACCGGCTGTCGGCGCCTCGACATGCGCATCCGGCAGCCAGGTATGCACCGGCCACATCGGCATCTTCACCGCGAAGGAGGCGAAGAAGGCGAGCCACAGCCATGTCTGCATGTTGGCGGGGAAATTGTGCGTCAACAGCGTCGGGATATCGGTCGTGCCGGACTGGTAGAACATCGCCATGATGGCGAGCAGCATCAGCACCGAGCCGGCGAGCGTGTAGAGGAAGAACTTGAAGGAGGCATAGACGCGGCGCTTGCCGCCCCAGACGCCGATGATGATGAACATCGGGATCAGGCCGGCTTCGAAGAAGACGTAGAACAGCACGATGTCGAGCGCGCAGAACACGCCGATCATCAGCGTTTCGAGCAGCAGGAAGGCGATCATGTAGGCCTTGACGCGCTTCTCGATCGCTTCCCACGACGCCAGGATACAGAGCGGCATCAGGAATGTGGTCAGAATGACGAACAGCATCGAAATGCCGTCGACGCCCATATGGTAGGAGATGCCGGAATCGAGCCAGGCGACCTTCTCGACGAACTGGAAGCCGGCTTGCGAATTGTCGAAGCCGGTCCAGATGAACAGCGAGACGATGAAGGTGAACGTCGTCGTCAGCAGCGCGATGGCGCGGATGTTGCGGCGTGCGTTTTCGCTGTCGTCGTTGATGAACAGGATGAGCAGCACACCAACCAACGGCAGGAAGGTGACCAGCGAGAGAATTGGCCAAGCGGTCATCAGAGCATCATCCAGGTGACGAATGCGGCAACGCCGATCAGCATGGCGAAGGCATAGTGATAGAGATAGCCGGTCTGCAACTTGACGACGCGGTTGGTGACATCGACGACGCGTGCCGAAATGCCGTCAGGCCCGAGACCATCGATGACGGTGCCGTCGCCGGTCTTCCACAGGAAGGAACCGAGGCGTTTGGCCGGCCGCACAAAGAGGAAGTCATAGAGCTCGTCGAAATACCATTTGTTGAGCAGGAAGGCATAGAGCCCGCGATGCTGGGCGGCCAGATTGACCGGCATTTCCGGCGAGCGGATGTAGAACTTCCACGCCAGCGCCAGGCCGATCAGCATGGCGATGAACGGCGACAGCTCGACCCATAGCGGCAGTTCGTGAATGTCGTGCAGGATGTGATTGTCCGGCAGTGTGAACAGCGACGCCTTCCAGAATTCGGCATAGCCTTCGCCAATGAAGGCACCGTGGAAGATGATGCCGGCAAACAGCGCGCCCGCCGCCAGCACGAACAGCGGCACCAGCATCACCGGCGGCGATTCATGGACATGGTGCATCACCTCATGGCTCGCCCGCGGCCTGCCGTGGAAGGTCATGAAGATCAGCCGCCAGGAATAGAAGGAGGTGAAGCCGGCGGCGATCACCAGCAGCACGAAGGCGAGGCCCGCCACGGAATTATGCCCGGCAAAGGCCGTCTCGATGATGGCATCCTTGGAGAAGAACCCGGCGGTGCCGATAACGGTGACCGGAATGCCGACGCCGGTCAGCGCCAGGGTGCCGATTACCATCATCCAGTAGGTCGTCGGGATCAGCGTCCTCAGGCCGCCCATCTTGCGCATGTCCTGCTCGTCGGAAACCGCATGGATGACCGAGCCCGAGCCGAGGAACAGCAGCGCCTTGAAGAAGGCATGCGTGAACAGGTGGAAGATCGCCGCACCATAGGCGCCGACGCCGAGCGCCACGAACATGTAGCCAAGTTGCGAGCAGGTCGAATAGGCGATGACGCGCTTGATGTCGTTCTGGACGAGGCCGACGGTCGCCGCGAAGAAGGCGGTGAAGGCGCCGATGAAGGTCACCACCGTCAGCGCCGAATGCGACAGCTCGAACAGCGGCGACAGCCGCGCCAGCATGAACACGCCGGCCGTCACCATGGTGGCGGCATGGATGAGCGCCGAGACCGGCGTCGGGCCTTCCATGGCGTCCGGCAGCCAGGTGTGCAGCGGCACCTGCGCCGACTTGCCCATGGCACCCATGAACAGCAGCAGGCAGACGATCGTCATCGCTGCCTGCTTATCCAGCGCATAACCGAGGAAGGTCAGCACCGCAGCACCTTGCGGGGCGCCTTCAGCCGGGATGAACGTCGCCGCATTGGCGAAGATGGTGCCGAGATTGACCGAGCCGAACAGCACGAACACGCCGAAGATGCCGAGCGCGAAGCCGAAATCGCCGACGCGGTTGACGACGAAGGCCTTGATGGCCGCGGCGTTGGCCGAGGGCTTCTTGTACCAGAAGCCGATCAGCAGGTAGGACGCCAGGCCCACCCCTTCCCAACCGAAGAACATCTGCACGAGGTTGTCGGCCGTCACCAGCATCAGCATGGCGAAGGTGAACAGCGACAGATAGGCAAAGAAACGCGGCCGGTTCGGATCGTGGTGCATGTAGCCGATCGAGTAGATATGGACCAGCGCCGACACGGTGTTGACCACCACCAGCATGACCACCGTCAGAGTGTCGATCCTGAGCGCCCAGGACGCCTCCAGTCCGCCGGACTGGATCCAGCGCAGCACCGGCACGGTGAACACCTCGCCATGGCCGAAGCCGACGGTGAAGAAAGCAACCCACGACAGCACCGCCGCGATCACCAGGAAGCCGGAGGTGATGTATTCGGACGCCTTGGCGCCGAGCGACGTGCCGAACAGGCCGACGATCAGGAAGCCGAGCAGCGGAAGGAAGACGATGGCCTGGTACATGGTGGTTCCGTCAACCCTTCATCATGTTCACGTCTTCGACCGCGATCGAGCCGCGGTTGCGGAAGAAGACGACGAGAATGGCAAGTCCGATGGCGGCCTCCGCCGCCGCGACCGTCAGCACGAACAGCGCGAACACCTGGCCGACGAGGTCGCCGAGAGCCGCCGAAAAGGCGACGAAATTGATATTGACCGCAAGCAGGATCAACTCGACCGACATCAGGATGACGATCACGTTCTTACGGTTCAGGAAGATGCCGAACACGCCGAGCGTGAAAAGGATCGCCGATACGGTCAGATAATGTGCGATGCCGACGACCATCTCAGACTCCTTCGCCCGACTTGACCTTGCGGATTTCCATGCCCGTCGCCGCCGTGCGGGCGACCTGGGCTGCGATCGACTGCCGCTTGACCCCTTCCTTGTGGCGCAGCGTCAAAACGATGGCACCGATCATGGCCACCAGCAGCACGAGGCCCGAGATCTGGAAGTAGTAGAGGTAGTCCGTATAGAGGATGTCGCCGAGCGCTGCCGTATTCGAGCGCGCCGCGAGATCGGGAATCGGCTTCGATACCGTCGAGGCGAGCTGCGGCGCGAAGGTATAGCCGCCGAGCACCACGATCAGTTCCGCCGCCAGGATCAGTCCGACCAGCGCGCCGATCGGCGCATATTGCAGAGCGCCCTCCTTCATCTCGGCGAAGTCGACGTCGAGCATCATGACGACGAACAGGAACAGCACCATGACAGCGCCGACATAGACGACGAGCAGGATCATCGCCAGGAACTCGGCGCCCGTCAGCATGAACAGGCCGGCGGCGTTGAAGAAGGTCAGGATCAGGAACAGCACCGAATGCACGGGGTTGCGCGACGAAATGACCATGAACGCCGACGCCACGGCGACAAAGGCGAAGAGGTAGAAAAAGGCCGCCTCTAGTCCACTCAGCATTGGGGTTCCCCCGGGTTCCTGTCCAAACAGGACGTTCGTCCTGTTTGTGTCTGTGGCTTCGTTCCGCCTCCGGTGCGAAGCCGCGTTGTCCTAGCCCATGTTCCAACCGGGTTGAAAGACCCGGCGCAAAGAAACATGGGCAACTCTGAAGTCCTGAGGGATGACCTTGCCTGAAATGCTTCGGGTCATCCCCGGACAAGGGCCCTCGCCCCTGTCCATGCGATATCAGCGGTACGGTGCGTCCAGCGAGATGTTGCGCGCCAGTTCGCGCTCCCACCGGTCGCCATTCGCCAGCAGCCTGTCCTTGTCGTAGTAGAGTTCCTCGCGCGTCTCGGTCGCGAATTCGAAATTCGGCCCCTCGACGATGGCGTCGACCGGGCAGGCTTCCTGGCAGAAGCCGCAATAGATGCACTTCACCATATCGATGTCGTAGCGCACGGTACGGCGCGTGCCGTCGTTGCGGCGCGGGCCGGCCTCGATGGTGATGGCCTGCGCCGGACAGATCGCCTCGCACAATTTGCAGGCGATGCAGCGTTCCTCGCCATTGGGATAACGGCGCAAGGCATGCTCGCCCCGGAAGCGTGGGCTCACCGGCCCTTTCTCGTGCGGATAATTGATCGTCTCCTTCGGCGCGAAGAACTGGCGCATCGACAAGAAGAAGGCGCTGACGAAATCCTTCAGCAGCAGCGATTTGGCGGCCTGGGACAGAGCGGACATCACGCAAACCCCGTGATCTTGAGGAAGGCGGCGGTCAGCACCACCATGAACAGCGAGATCGGCAGGAACACCTTCCAGCCAAGCCGCATCAGCTGGTCGTAGCGGTAACGCGGCACGAACGCTTTCACCATGGAGAACATGAAGAACATCAGGCAGATCTTGAGCACGAACCAGATCACCCCCGGCACCCAGGTGAAGGGCGCGAAGTCGAACGGCGGCAGCCAGCCGCCGAGGAACAGGATGGTGGCCAGCGCGCACATCAGCACGACGGCGACATATTCGCCGAGGAAGAACAGCAGGAACGGCGTCGACGAATATTCGACCATGTGGCCGGCGACCAGTTCCGATTCGGCTTCGACGAGGTCGAAAGGCGGGCGATTCGTCTCGGCTAGCGCCGAGATGAAGAAGATGACGAACATCGGCAACAGCGACAGCCAGTGCCAGTCGAGGAAGGTGTTGGGCAGGCCGAGCCTGGTGCCGAGCCCATCCTGCTGCGACAGCACGATGTCGGACAGGTTGAGCGAGCCGACGCAAAGCAGCACGGTGACGATGACGAAGCCGATCGAGACCTCGTAGGACACCATTTGTGCGGCCGAACGCAGCGCCCCGAGGAACGGATATTTCGAATTGGACGCCCAGCCGCCCATGATCACGCCATAGACCTCGAGCGAGGAGATGGCGAAGACATAGAGGATACCCACATTGACGTTGGCGACGGCCCAGCCCTGGCTGACCGGAATGACCGCCCAGGCCGAGATCGCCAGAACCGCCGATACCAACGGCGCCAAAAGGAACACGCCCTTGTTGGCGCCGGACGGGATCACCGGCTCCTTGAAGACGAACTTCAACAGGTCGGCAAAGGCCTGCAGCGTGCCCCAGGGGCCGACGACGTTCGGGCCGCGGCGAAGTTGCACCGCCGCCCAGATCTTGCGGTCGGCATAGAGCAGGTAGGCGACGGCGATGAGAAGCACGACGATCAGCACGACCGACTTCAACACGATGATCAGCGCCGGCAGCACGTAGAAGGAGAAGAAGGTGTCCATGCTTATTCCGCCGCCTGCTTGAAGCCGCTCTTGGCCAGCGCAGAGCACTCCGCCATCACGGCAGAGGCCCGCGCGATCGGGTTGGTCAGGTAGAAATCCTGGACCGGCGACGTGAACGTGCCCTTGTTCAGCCGTCCACCAAGCTTCGCCACATTGGCGATATCCTCGGCATTGCCCGCAGCAACCTGGTCGATGCGGGCAAGATGCGGGTATTCGCCGTAGAGTTTAGCGCGCAGCTGCGGCAGCGAATCAAACGGCAACTTCTTGCCCAGTACATCCGACAATGCCCTGATGATGGCCCAATCCTCGCGCGCGTCGCCCGGCGCGAAGCCGGCGCGGTTGGTCTGCTGCACGCGCCCTTCCGTGTTGACATAGGTGCCCGACTTCTCGGTGTAGGCAGCGCCCGGCAGGATGACGTTGGCGCGGTGCGCGCCGGCATCGCCATGGGTGCCCACATAGACCACGAAAGCGCCGCCGGTCTTTGCCATGTCGATCTCGTCGGCGCCCAGCAAGAACAGCACGTCCGTCTCGCCCAGCATGCCGGCGACGTTCCTGCCGCCCTCGCTCGGCACGAAGCCAAGGTCGAGGCCGCCGACGCGTCCAGCCGCATTGTGCAGCACGGCAAAGCCGTTCCAGTCCGCGCGCGCGGCGTTCACGGCCATGGCGAGCTTCGCTGCCTGGCCGAGCACCGCCGCGCCATCGGGGCGTGCCAGCGCGCCCTGGCCGACGATGATGAGCGGATGCGTGGCCTTCTTCAGCACCTGGAAGAACTTGCCATCGCCGTCGGCCAGATCCTTGAGCGATTCCGGCCCTGCGCCCAGCAGTTCGTAGTCATAGCGTGTATCCCCGACATCGCCGATGACGCCGACCGGCATATTGCCGACCCGCCAGCGCTTGCGGATGCGGGCGTTGAGCACCGAGGCTTCGAAGCGCGGATTGGCGCCGATGATCAGCACCGCGTCCGCCTGTTCGATGCCTTCGATGGTGGGGTTGAAAATGTAGCTTGCCCGGCCAAGCGACGGGTCGAGCGCGGCGCCGTCCTGGCGGCAATCCATGTTCTTCGAACCGAGTGCGGCCATCAGGAGCTTCAGCGCGTAGATTTCCTCGACCGCGGCAAGATCGCCCGCTATGGCGCCGATCTCCTCGGGCGTAGTCTTCGACACGGCGTCCTTGATCGCCGTGAAGGCCTCGGCCCAGCTCGCCGGGACCAGCTTACCGTCCTTGCGTACATAGGGCCGGTCGAGACGCTGCGTGCGCAGGCCGTCCCAGATGAAGCGGGTCTTGTCGGAGATCCACTCCTCGTTCACCGCCTCGTTGACGCGCGGCAGGATGCGCATCACCTCGCGGCCGCGGCTGTCGACGCGGATCGCCGAGCCGACGGCATCCATGACGTCGATGGATTCGGTCTTGGTCAGTTCCCACGGCCGTGCCTGGAAGGCGAAAGGCTTGGAGGTCAGCGCGCCGACGGGGCACAGGTCGATGACATTGCCCTGCAGCTCCGAGGTCATCGCCTGCTCGAGATAGGTGGTGATCTCGGCATCCTCGCCGCGGCCGATCAGGCCGAGTTCGGAAATGCCGGCAACCTCGGTGGTGAAGCGAACGCAGCGCGTGCAGTGGATGCAGCGGTTCATCACCGTCTTGACCAGCGGGCCGATATACTTGTCTTCGACCGCGCGCTTGTTCTCGTGATAGCGCGAGGAATCAACGCCGAAGGCCATCGCCTGGTCCTGCAGGTCGCATTCGCCGCCCTGGTCGCAGATCGGGCAATCCAGCGGATGGTTGATCAGCAGGAATTCCATCACGCCTTCCCTGGCCTTCTTGACCATCGGCGTGTTGGTGAAGATTTCCGGCGCTTCTCCGTTCGGACCGGGACGCAGGTCGCGCACGCCCATGGCGCAGGACGCTTGCGGCTTGGGCGGCCCGCCCTTCACCTCGATCAGGCACATGCGGCAATTGCCGGCGATCGACAACCGCTCGTGGAAGCAGAAGCGCGGCACTTCCGCGCCCGCGTCCTCTGCCGCCTGCAGCAGCGTGTAATGGTCGGGTACAGTGATTTCTTTCCCGTCGACCTTGAGCTTTGCCATTCGCCTCAAACCTCTGCGGATTTCCCGCAATCTCATTTCCCGGGCGCGACAGACGCGGCGCCCGGCATTTCACTCACTTCTTCGCGGCCAGCACAGCCGCCTGGGCAATCCAGTCGTCGCGCACGATACGGCCGTTGAACGACAGGTAGTCGTCGACCCAGGCGATCTCTTCGGGCGACCAGTCGGCGATCTGGCGGAACGTCCATATGCCGAGCCCGTTGAGCACCGTCTCCAGCTTCGGGCCGATGCCCGATATCTTCTTGAGATCCGAAGGCTTCGCCGGCCTCTCGATAGCCTTGGGCTGCCGGAAATCCTCGGGCAGCAGCACATCCGAAAGCTCGTCCGCTGACCGCCCCGCCTGTGCCGCCGGCACCGTGGTGGCGGCCTCCCTGGCGGCAATGTCGGTGACTTCCTGCGCGAAGGACTGCGCCTCCGCAATCAGGGTCTTGGCCGTCGCCCGCGCTCTGGTGGATGAAAGGCTCGCATCCTCGAATTGTTCCACGCGCGCCTCGAAATCCTCGATGAGCGGCTGCATGAGGCGTTGCGACGCCTCGGCTGCGCCCGACAGCGCGCCCAACCAGACGCCGAAAGCGTGGTTGGCGAGCCCAAGTCCCAGAGCCGACATCGCCGCCGCGCCCGCGACAGGGTGCGCCAGAAGGTTGACGGCGCCGGCCATCTCCTTCGGCATCATCCTGGTCAGGTCCTGGTTCATCTTCTCGATCTGGTCCAAATTGGGCATCAACGGGTGGGGTGTCGAATACGGCGCCATAGAATTCTCCTGGTCGTTTCTTCGTTCGCCCCGCCCCGTTCTTCTCGCTCCGGGCTATCGCCATTCAATGCTTCTCTATTCCGCCGCCACCAACACCGGCTCGGCCCGGTGCGCGTTGCGCGAAAACTCGTCGATGCGCCGCTCCACCTCGCCGCGGAAGTGCCGCATCAGGCCCTGGATCGGCCAAGCGGCCGCGTCGCCCAGCGCGCAGATCGTGTGGCCTTCGACCTGCTTGGTCACGTCGAGCAGCATGTCGATCTCGCGCTTCTGCGCCTCGCCGCGCACCAGCCGTTCCATCACCCGCCACATCCAGCCGGTGCCTTCACGGCACGGCGTGCATTGGCCGCAGCTCTCATGCTTGTAGAAGTAGGACAGCCGCGCGATGGCTTTGACGACATCGGTCGACTTGTCCATGACGATGACGGCCGCCGTGCCGAGGCCGGATTTGAGGTCGCGCAGCGCGTCGAAATCCATCGGCGTATCGATGATCTGCTCGGCCGGCACCAGCGGCACCGAGGCGCCGCCAGGAATGACCGCCAGAAGATTGTCCCAGCCGCCACGGATGCCGCCGCAATGCGTCTCGATCAGCTCGCGGAACGGGATCGACATCGCCTCTTCGACGGTGCACGGATTGTTGACGTGGCCGGAGACGCAGAACAGCTTGGTGCCGACATTGTTGGGCCGGCCGAAGGATGAGAACCAGGCCGCGCCCCGACGCAGGATCGTCGGCGCCACAGCGATCGATTCGACGTTGTTGACCGTCGTCGGGCAGCCATAAAGGCCGACATTGGCCGGAAATGGTGGCTTCAGCCTGGGCTGGCCCTTCTTTCCCTCGAGGCTTTCGAGCAGCGCCGTCTCCTCGCCGCAGATATAAGCCCCGGCGCCATGGTGCATATAGACGTCGAAATCGTAGCCTGAAGTGTTGCCCTTGCCGATCAGCTTGGCCTCATAGGCCTCGTCGATGGCACGCTGCAGCGCCTCGCGCTCGCGGATGAACTCGCCGCGCACATAGATGTAGGCCGCGACCGCGCCCATGGCGAAGCCGGCGAGCAAGGCGCCTTCGACCAGCGTGTGCGGATCGTTGCGCAGAATGTCGCGGTCCTTGCAGGTACCGGGCTCGGATTCGTCGGCATTGATGACGAGATAGCTCGGCCGGCCGTCACTCTGCTTGGGCATGAACGACCATTTCAAGCCGGTCGGGAAACCGGCGCCGCCGCGGCCGCGCAGGCCCGACGCCTTCATCTCGTTGACAATCCACTCGCGCCCCTTGGCGACGATGCTGGGCGTGTTGTCCCAGGCGCCTCGCGCCATTGCGCCGGCCAGCGACTTGTCGAAGAGGCCGTAGATGTTGGTGAAGATGCGGTCTTTGTCCTGAAGCATTGTTCGTCCCTCAGACCGGCTTCTTGCCGAAGACGCGGATATATTCGGCGACGCCGCCCTTGGCGAGCGCCTTGGCCTGCTTGACCCAGTCGTCTCGCTCGATGCGGCCGCGGAAGGAGAGATAGCTGTCCACCCACTCCCGTTCGGCCTTCTTCCAAGACGCAACCTGGGCGAAGGTGAAGATGCCGAGCGAATGCAGGATGCTCTCGGTCCTCGGGCCGACGCCGGAGATCAGCTTGAGATCGTCGACCAGCGCCGGCCTGGCGATGCCGGCCGGCCGGTTCTTGTCTTCCAACGAAGGCTTGGCCGCTTTGGCGGGAAGCTTGGTTTCCGGCGACTTGAACGCGGAAGCCGGCTCAGCCTTGTTCAGGGGGCCGCTGCGCGGCTTCAAAACTTTCTCGACCTCGGGCGCCGCCTTGTTGGCGTTTGTCGCCGAGTGGCGGGGAGCCGCGACGCTCGCCGCTTTTTCCGTTGCCGACGCGACCTTGGCCGGCGACGGCGTTTTCAGCGCCGGGCTGGTTTCAGCCGCATCGGTTTTCGGCTTGCTGGCATTGGACGGCGCGACAGGGGTGGCGGCCGGCGTTGGCACCGGCGCCGCGATGATCGCGTCGGGTGCCGCCTTGGCGGCCTTGGCGGCTTCCCTGGCCTCCCTGTCACGGGTCGACTTGAGGATCGCCTTCTCGCTTTTCAGCGTCGTGAGGCCGGCGGCCGGCTCCGAGCCGGTGCGGCCGTTCTGCGGCCCCGGCGTCACCGAGGCCCCCTTGCCCGCATCGTAGAGATCAATGATTTCGGCCAGCCGTTCCGGCGTCAGGTCTTCGAACGTGTCCTTGAAGATCATGACCATCGGCGCGTTGACGCAGGCGCCGAGGCATTCGACCTCTTCCCACGACAGCGTTCCCTTGTCGTTGGTGTGGAACTGGTCATGGTGGATCTTGGAGCGGCACACGTCCATCAGCGCTTCCGAGCCGCGCAGCATGCAGGGCGTGGTGCCGCAAACCTGGATGTGCGCCCGCGTGCCGACAGGATTCAGCTGGTACTGCGTGTAGAAGGTCGCGACCTCGAGCCCGCGGATGCGCGGCATGCCGAGCATGTCCGAAATCGTCTCGATCGCCGCCTTGGTGACCCAGCCTTCCTGCTCCTGCGCCAGCATCAGCAGTGGAATGATCGCAGACTGTTCCCGGCCCTTCGGGTACTTCTTGATCCATTGCTTGGCCGCGGCCGCGTTCGCCCGGTTGAAGGCGAAGGATGCTGGCTGGACGCTGGCTTCTGCGAGACGACGGACTGACATTTAGCGATCGACCTCACCAAACACGATGTCGAGGGAGCCGAGGACGGCGGTGACGTCGGCCAGCATGTGACCGCGGCACAGGAAATCCATGGCCTGGAGATGCGCGAAACCGGGCGCGCGCAGCTTGCAGCGATAAGGCTTGTTGGTGCCGTCGGAGACCAGATAGACGCCGAACTCGCCCTTGGGCGCCTCGACCGCCGCATAGACCTCGCCGGCCGGCACGCGGTAGCCCTCGGTGTAGAGCTTGAAGTGGTGGATCAGCGCTTCCATCGAGCGCTTCATCGCCTGGCGCTTTGGCGGCACGACCTTGCCGTCGAGGTTCGACACCGGCCCGGCGCTTTCCTTGCCGAGCAGGAGATCGATGCACTGGCGCATGATCTTCGCCGACTGGCGCATCTCTTCCATGCGCACGAGGTAGCGGTCGAAACAGTCGCCGTTCTTGCCGATCGGAATATCGAAATCGAGCTCCGAATAGCATTCATAGGGCTGCGATCTGCGCAGGTCCCAGGCAGCGCCCGAGCCGCGCACCATGACGCCGGAAAAGCCCCAGGCCCAGGCGTCGGCCAGCGAAACCGTGCCGATATCGACATTGCGCTGCTTGAAAATGCGATTGCCGGTCAGCAACTGATCGAGGTCGTCGATCGACTTCAGGAACGGATCGATCCACTTGCCGATGTCCTCGAGCAGCTTCTGCGGCAGGTCCTGGTGAACGCCGCCCGGACGGAAATAGGCGGCATGCATGCGCGAACCCGAGGCGCGCTCATAGAACACCATCAGCTTTTCGCGCTCGACGAAGCCCCACAGAGGCGGCGTCAGCGCGCCGACGTCCAGCGCCTGCGTCGTCACATTGAGGATGTGCGACATGATGCGGCCGATCTCGCAGTAGAGCACGCGGATCAGCTGACCGCGCTTCGGCACCTCGATGCCGAGCAGGCGCTCGGCGGCCAGTGCGAAGGCATGCTCCTGGTTCATCGGCGCGCAATAGTCGAGCCGGTCGAGATAAGGCACTGCCTGCAGGTAGGTTTTGTGCTCGATCAGCTTTTCGGTGCCGCGATGCAAGAGCCCGATATGCGGATCGACACGATCGACCACTTCGCCGTCCAACTCCAGAACCAATCTCAAAACACCATGCGCGGCAGGGTGTTGCGGTCCGAAGTTGATGTTAAAATTGCGGACGGAGGTTTCAGCCATTACTGCTTTGCCTTCTCATCCCCTGGCAGCACGTAATCGGTGCCTTCCCACGGGGACAGAAAATCGAAATTGCGGAATTCCTGCTTCAGTTCCACCGGCTCGTAGATGACGCGCTTGGCTTCGTCGTCGTAGCGCACCTCGACGAAGCCGGTCAGCGGGAAATCCTTGCGCAGCGGGTGACCGTCGAAACCGTAGTCGGTGAGGATGCGCCGCAGATCGGGGTGGCCCGAAAACAGCACGCCATAGAGATCGTAGGTCTCGCGCTCGAACCAGTCGGCGCCGGGATAGACGCCGGTGATCGACGGCACCATCGTCTCCTCGTCGGCCTGCACCTTGATGCGGATACGCACATTCTGCTTCGGCGACAACAGGTGATAGACGACGTCGAAGCGCTTGGCCCGCGACGGATAATCGGCGCCGCAGACATCGATGACCGAGATGAATTGGCAGCGCGGATCGTCGCGCAGGAAAGTCACCACTTCGATCAGATCGCGCGGTTCGACATGGATGGTGAGTTCGCCATAGGCGAACACTGCTTCATTGACGCGGCCAATCAATTTTTCGCCGAGATAGGTCGACAGTTCGCTCAGGGATGCGGCCATGGATTTACCGTTCGATCGTGCCGGTGCGGCGGATCTTCTTCTGCAGCAGAAGAATGCCATAGAGCAGCGCTTCGGCGCTCGGCGGACAGCCGGGCACATAGATGTCGACCGGCACGATGCGGTCGCAGCCGCGCACCACCGAATAAGAATAGTGGTAATAGCCGCCGCCATTGGCGCAGGAGCCCATCGAGATGACGTAGCGCGGCTCCGGCATCTGGTCGTAGACCTTGCGCAGCGCCGGGGCCATCTTGTTGGTCAGCGTGCCGGCAACGATCATGATGTCGGACTGGCGCGGAGACGCGCGAGGAGCAACACCGAACCGCTCCGAATCGTAGCGCGGCATCGAGGTGTGGATCATCTCGACGGCGCAGCAGGCGAGGCCGAAGGTCATGAACATCAGCGAGCCGCTGCGCGCCCAGGTGATCAGCGCCTCGGTCGAGGTGACGAGAAAGCCCTTGTCGGCGAGTTCGTTGTTGATTTCGAGGAAGAACGGATCATCGGACCCAACCGGCCTGCCGGTATTGGGATCGATCAGACCCTTGGGCTTCGGCGCGACGAGCGTGCCGGAACTGTCGCTCAATCCCATTCGAGCGCTCCTTTTTTCCATTCATAGGCAAAGCCGATGGTCAGCACCGCCAAAAACACCATCATCGACCAGAAACCGAGCATGCCGATTTTCGAGAACGACACCGCCCACGGAAACAGGAAGGCCACTTCCAGGTCGAAGATGATGAACAGGATCGACACCAGGTAGAAGCGGATGTCGAACTTCATACGGGCGTCATCGAACGAGTTGAACCCGCATTCGTAGGCGGAAAGCTTTTCCGGGTCGGGATTGCGATAGGCCACCAGGAACGGCGCCACGATAAGCGCGACGCCGACAGCCGCCGCCACTGCGATAAACAGGACGATGGGCAGGTACGAACTGAGAAGTGCGTTCATGCTGCGGCTTTCCGTTGGCGCCAATCCATTTTGATTACAGCACCAGACCCTATTGCGGAAGCGTGACAGTTTAACCGCTGAACCGTTTTAAGGGGCCTTTGCTGCAACGCGGCGAGGGTTAGCGCAGCGCTTCCGGCGAAGCAAGTCAAACCTTGTTCAAAACACTGGCCTGGACGGCAGAAGGGAAGAAACTGGTCCGATCCGCTCCTGTTTGATTTCCTTCGCTTTTTACTCCACTTTTCTCTCCTGACAGAGTTGCCGCCAAAACCCTGCTAGCATGGCCGGAATCAACCGTCCGAACGACGCTCAACAAGCCATCAGAGTCGCATCCGAATGAAGGAAAAGATCTCGCTTGCCACGGCCCGGCGCATCGCGCTCGCCGCCCAAGGGTTCACTGATCCCCGCCCCGCCGGCACGCCCGACCGACGCCACTTCGCCCGCGTGCTCTCGCGCACCGGCCTGCTGCAGATCGATTCCGTCAGCGCGGTGGTGCGCGCTCACTACATGCCGCTCTACTCGCGCCTTGGCCCCTACCCGTTCGCCTTGCTCGACAACGCCGCCGTCACGCGCAAGCGCACGGTTTTCGAATACTGGGCGCACGAGGCTTCCTTCCTGCCGGTCGAGACCTATCCCCTGATGCGTTGGCGCATGCAGCGCGCGGAGCGTGGCGATGAAATGTATCTGGGTCTCGCCAAATGGGGCCGCGAGCACGCCGCCTATATCGAAGAGATCTACCGCGAGGTCGCGGAGCGCGGCCCGATCGCCGCCTCCGCGCTCGAAGGCCAGAAAGGGTCCGGCGGCTGGTGGGGCTGGAGCCACGCCAAGCATGCCTTCGAATGGCTGTTCTGGGCAGGACGCATCACCACCGCGCACCGCCGTGGCTTCGAACGCTTCTATGATTTGCCCGAGCGCGTACTGCCGCGGGCGATCCTCGATCTGCCGGTGCCGTCTGCCGAGGACGCGCATCGGGAATTGCTGCGGATATCCGCCCGCGCTCATGGCGTCGCGACAGCAAGCGACCTGCGCGACTATTTCCGCCTGTCGCCGGCCGACATGAAGGGCCGGCTGGAGGAGCTGGTTGAAACAGGCGAGCTGGTGCCGGTGCGTGTCGAGGGCTGGAACAAACCGGCTTACCTCCATAAGGAGGCCCGTATTCCACGAAAAATCGAGGCCCGCGCCTTGCTGGCGCCGTTCGATCCGGTCGTTTTCGAGCGCTCGCGCACGGAGCGGCTGTTCGATTTCCACTACCGCATAGAAATCTACACCCCTGCCGAAAAACGGCAATACGGCTATTACGTCCTGCCGTTCCTGCTCGGCGACAGGATCGTGGCGCGCGTCGACCTCAAGGCCGACCGGCCGGCCAGCGTGCTACGCGTCCACGCGGCCTATGCCGAGCCCGGCGCGCCGCCTGAAACCGCCGCGCAACTCTTCCAGGAATTGACGCAGATGCAGGGCTGGCTCGGCCTCGAACGGATCGAGGTTACGCCCGCCGGCGACCTTGGGCAGCCGCTCGCCGACATTGCCGTGTCGTAGACGCGCGTTGACACCGCCGCCTGCAAGAGCCTAAATCCATTCCAGACGGTCTCCTCTCGGCAAAGGGAGGAGCCAAGAGGGAATGCGGTGCGAAATCTCGATTTCAAATCCGCGGCTGTCCCCGCAACTGTAAGCGACGAGCCAAGGCCGAAAACCACTGGGACGGTCCCGGGAAGGCGGCACGAAGGCGATGACCCGCGAGCCAGGAGACCTGCCGTCTGAGACATAAGAATCCGATCGCCCGGCGGGTTTTCCGGGCAAGGAGCCCGATTTGGAACGCGACAGCAGTTTCCCGGCTGAAACAGCGGACATTTTGTCTGGCGATAGCGACTTGTCTGGCGATAGCGACGCCTTGGCCGGCGTCACTGTCATCATCTGCGCTTCCTGCCGCGACGAGACCGGTTCCGATGCCCATCCCCGCGCCGGCGAAGTTTTGGCTCAAGATACGCGCCAAGCCGCAACGGCCGACAATGTCCGTGTCCGCACCGTCGAATGCCTCGGCAACTGCAAGCGCCGTCTCAGTGCCGCGATTCTTCGCGACGGCTGCTGGAGTTATGTCTTCGGCGACCTGAACATCGCCAGCGGCGCCGATCTCGTCACCGGCGCGAAACTCTTCGCCGCTTCGACCAACGGCCTCATTCCGTGGCGTGGTCGCCCGGATTCCCTCAAGCGCGGCCTCGTCGCCCGCATTCCTCCCCTCGACATGCTGAAGGACTGATCATGACCGCCGCAGTTTCCGCCGCCACTCTCTCCCGCGTCCCCTGTACCGTGGTCACCGGCTTCCTGGGTGCCGGCAAGACCACGCTGGTCCGCCATCTCCTGGAGAACGCGGGCGGCAAGCGGATCGCCATCATCGTCAACGAATTCGGCGACATCGGAATCGACGGCGAGATCCTCAAGGGCTGCGGCATCGACACCTGCCCGGAGGAAAACATCGTCGAACTGGCCAATGGCTGCATCTGCTGCACCGTCGCCGACGATTTCGTCCCGGCGCTCGACCAGATCCTGTCGCTGACGCCGAAAGTCGACCACATCCTGATCGAGACCTCAGGTTTGGCTCTGCCCAAGCCGCTGGTCCAGGCCTTCCAGTGGCCGACGGTGAAGAGCCGGGTGACAGTCGACGGCGTGATCGCCGTGGTCGACGGTCCGGCACTCGCCGAGGGGCGCGTCGCCAACGACATGGACGCCCTGCAGGCGCAACGCGCGCAGGACCAGACACTGGACCATGACGACCCCGTCGAGGAGGTGTTCGAGGACCAGATCGCCTGCGCCGACCTCATCATCCTGTCGAAGAGCGACCTGATGGATGCCGCAGGTTCGGCTCGCGCCAACGCCATCATTGGCGAACACTCCGCCCGCGCCGTGAAGGTCGTGCCGACGGCTCATGGCAAGGTCGATCCGTCTGTGCTGCTCGGGCTAGGCCTCGCCGTCGAGGACGACATCGAGAACCGCAAGTCCCATCATGACGGCGCCTTCGACCACGAGCACGACGACTTCGATACGTTCATCGTCGACATCCCCTCGATCGCCAACCCGGACGACCTGGCAAAGCGCGTCGCCACCGCCGCCGAACAGGAGAACGTGCTGCGGGTGAAAGGCTTCGTCGAGGTCGGCGGCAAGCCGATGCGGCTGTTGCTGCAGGCGGTCGGTCCGCGCGTCAATCATTATTATGACCGCGCCTGGACGGCTGACGACGACCGCCGCTCGCGCCTGGTCGTCATCGGCCTCAAGGGGCTGAACCGCCCGGCGATCGAGCATATCCTCGCCGGCTGAGGCAACACCGACCGCGATGCACATCCTCACCACCACATCCGCCTCGCTCGACGATCTCGCCGAGCCGGTCGATCTGCGGCAGACGCCGGCGGAAATGGTGGCGCTGTCCTTCACGGACAGCGACCTGGCCGGACTGGCAGCGGCCTGGAAAGGCGACGCCGATCGGCTGCCCACGATGCGGCTGGCCGCGCTGCGCGACCTGCGCCACCCCATGTCCGTCGACCTCTGGATCGACAGCGTCGCCCGTCACGCCAAAGTCATTCTGGTGCGTATTCTCGGCGGTTACGAGTGGTGGCGCTACGGCTGCGACCAGTTGGCCGTGGTTGCCCGTGAGCGCGGCATAAAGCTGGCACTGCTTCCCGGTGAAAGCCACGACGAGGATATCAGGCTGATCGAAGCCTCGACGCTGCCGCGCGAGGAACTGGACGGGCTGCTCAATTATTTCCGCCAGGGCGGCCCGGCCAATATGAGCGCGCTGGTGCGCAGGCTGGCGCGGTTGGCGGGGTCTGATGGCGAGATTGCCGAGCCGGTAAGCGTGCCGAAAGCCGGGTTTTATGAGCCGGGGCGCGGAGTCGTGGAGAAGCCGGACTTATCGAATGTCGGCATTCCGTCACACCCCCCTCTGTCATACCGGACATCTCGCCTGCGAGGGGGGAGATCAGCTGTCATCAAAGCCGGCTCCTCTTTTGTTGCGTCAGAAAAGGATGTGTTTGCACCATCTGAAAGGGGCAAGAACGTCGATGACGGGGCAATCTCCCCCCTTGCGGGGGAGATGTCCGGCAGGACAGAGGGGGGTGTGACGGGACTCGACGTTGACAACATCAATGCTCGCACCATTCCCGTCCTCTTCTACCGCTCGATGCTGCTCGCCGCCGATGTCGCGCCGATCGACGCGCTTTTCGAGGCGCTACGGCAGCGCGACATGCTCCCCGTCCCCATCTTCGTCTCCAGCCTGAAAGACCCGGAATCTCTGGCTTTTGTTGAAACCGCGATTGCCCAGCTCAAGCCCGCCGCCATCATCACCGCGACCGCTTTCGCGTCCGGCGCCGAACCCGGCGTCGAAACCCTGTTCGACCGCGCCGGCGTTCCCGTCTTCCAGGTCATCGTCGCCACCACCCGCCGCGACGTATGGGAGAAGAACCAGCGCGGGCTGGCGCCCGCCGACCTCGCCATGCATGTCGTTCTGCCCGAACTGGACGGCCGCATCCTCGCCGGCGCCGTTTCGTTCAAGGGCGAAAGCGAGACCGACCCGGCGCTCGGCCACCGCGCCTTTGCCAACCGGCCGGAGCCCGATCGCGTCGAACAGGTGGCGGACCGGGTCGCGGCCTTCATCAGGCTTCGGGAAACGCCGCGCGCCGAGCGCAAGCTCGCCATTCTGATCCCCGATTACCCAAGCGCTCCCGGCCGCACCGGCTATGCGGTCGGGTTGGACGTGCCGTCCAGCGTGCTGGCGATGCTGCACGACCTCAAGGAACAGGGCTATGCGGTTGAGGGAATTCCCCAAACGTCGCGTGCGTTGGTGGATGCGCTGGAGCGCGGCAAGGCTGGGTTGGAGTTGGATGAGTACCTTGCCTTCTTAACGGAATTGCCGGGCGCAGCAATTGCTGCCGTAGAAGCAGCTTGGGGCAAAGCCGAAGGCGAGACAGGTTTGCGCGAGGCACCCCCCTCTGTCCTGCCGGACATCTCCCCCGCAAGGGGGAAGATTACGCCGTCATCTCTGTCTTCGCCAATCTCCAACGTTGCAAGAGTAGCTCCAGCGTCGAAACTGCCAATCTCCCCCCTTGCGGGGGAGATCTCCGGCAGGACAGAGGGGGGTGTTCAAGCGCTGCCCGCCGCCAAATTCCCCTTCCGCGCCGCGACCTTCGGCAACATCACCGTGGCGCTGGCTCCAGACCGCGGCCGCTCGGCCGACCGCCGCGCCGACTATCACGACCCGACGCTGCCGCCGCGCCATGCATTGCTCGCCTTCGGCCTGTGGCTGCGCAAATTGCTCGGCGTCCATGCGCTCATCCATGTTGGCGCGCATGGCACGCTGGAATGGCTGCCGGGCAAGACGGTTGCGCTTTCGCAAAGCTGCTTCCCCGAGATCGTCACCGGTCCCCTGCCCGTCATCTATCCCTTTATCGTCTCCAATCCCGGCGAGGCGGCGCAGGCGAAGCGGCGGATCGCCGCCGTCACGCTCGGCCATCTGCCGCCGCCGCTCACCGGCGCCGGATTGGACAAGAACCAGCACAGGCTCGAACGGCTGGTCGACGAATACGCCCAGGCTGACGGTCTCGACCGCCGCCGCCGCGACCGTCTGGCCAGTCTGATCGTCGAAACCGCGCAGACGACGGGCCTCGCCGCGGAGGCCGGCGTTGCCCGCACCGACGCGCCGGACGAGGCCCTGCGCCGCATCGATGCCTGGCTCTGCGACCTGAAGGATTTCGCTATCAAGGATGGGCTGCATGTCTACGGCCGCGCGCCCGACGAAGAGCCCGACCTTATGCGCCGGCAAAGCGCCAAGGCCGAAAAGGCCGCCCTTCTTGCCGCGCTCGACGGTCGCCATGTCACCGCGGGCCCGGCCGGCGCGCCCGCGCGCGGGCGTTCCGACGTTCTGCCCACCGGCCGCAACCTGTTCACGTCGGACCCGCGCGCCATGCCGACGCCGACGGCTTACGACATCGGCAAGGCTGCCGCCGAGGAAGTGGTGCGCACCTATATGCAATCGCATGGCGACTGGCCGCGCTCGCTGATCATCGACCTTTGGGGTTCGGCGTCTTTGCGCACCGGCGGCGAGGAGATCGCGCAGGGGCTTTCGCTGATGGGCTGCCGCCCGCAATGGGATGCCGCCACAGGTCGCGTCACCGGCATCGAGGTGTTGGCACCGGCAGCGCTTGGCCGCCCGCGCGTCGACGTCACCTGGCGCATATCGGGCCTGTTCCGCGACATGTTCCCGACCCAGATCGCGCTGATCGATGCCGCTGCCAACGCCGTTGCCGCGCGCGACGAGGACGATTCGGAAAATCCGCTCGCCGCAAGGACCCGCGCCGAGGGCAAGATCAGCCCGCGCATCTTTGGCACCTCGCCTGGCACTTACGGCGCTGGCGTCGAGGAAATCCTGTCGAGCGGCGACTGGGCGGCGCGCGAGGAAATCGGCCGCGCCTATCTCGATGCCACATCGCATGCCTATGGCGGCGCCGGCGGTGAAGGGATCGCCGCGCCCGGCGCTTTCGAGAACCGCATCGCCGAGGCCGATCTTCTCGTCCACACCGGCGACGATCCCGGCCGCGACATCCTCGAAGGCTCCGCCGATGTCGCCTTTATCGGCGGCTTTTCGGCCGCCCTTGCAGCGCTTGGCAGGAATGCCGACGTTATCGTGCTGGACACGACGGACCCGCAGAGGCCGAAGCCGCGTTCACTTAGTGAGGCTGTGACGCGCGTCGTGCGCGCCCGCGCTGTCAACGCCCGCTTCATAGCGGGCCAGATGCGCCACGGCCCTCGCGGCGCCTCGGAATTCGCCGAAACCGTCGACCGGCTGGTTGGCTTCGCCGAAACCACGCAGGCCATACCGGGCGCGCTGATAGACGCCGTGCACGATGCCTATCTCGGCGATGCGGACGTCCGCGCCTTCATCCTGCGCGAAAACCCGGCCGCCGCAAAAGCCATTGCCGAACGCCTCCTGTCGGCGCGACGGCGGGGCCTCTGGCATCCCTTGCGCAATTCGATCGACGACGACCTCGCGGCACTGATTGCCGAGGCACGGGAGTTGGCGGCATGAACGCCTACTCCCGCCGCGGCGCCTGCCCGGCCCTTTCGGCGCCGATGCAGACCGGCGACGGCCTGCTGGTGCGGCTCAACCCGGTCGCCGGAGGATTGTCGCCGAAGCTTCTGATCGGACTGGCAGAATCCGCCCTGCGGCACGGCAACGGCATCATGGAAGTGACAGCGCGCGGCAGCTTGCAAATACGCGGATTGACCACGCAAAGTGCAACCCTGCTGGCGAAGGAAGTCGATGCGCTGGGCATTGTGGTCCGCACTGGCGTACCAGTGGAGACCGGACCACTGGCCGGCATCGATCCGCAGGAGATCGTCGACCCCAGGCCGCTGGCTGATCGGATCAGGGAAGCGGTCGAGGACGCCGGGCTGTCGCAGCGGCTCGGGCCGAAGGTTTCGGTCGTTGTCGACGGTGGCGGGCAACTGACGATGGATGCTGTGACGGCCGACGTGCGGCTGAAGGCGGTGAGCACCGAGGCGGGAATCCGCTGGCGGGTGTCGGTTGCCGGTGACGGGCGGAATGCAAGGCTGCTCGCGGTTGCTGATGAAGGTGTGGCTCGTGATATAGCCGTCGCGGCTCTAAGGATGATCGCCGAGAAAGGCCGCGATGCTCACGCAAGGGATTTGTCGGAGCGGCAGTTGGTGTCTCTGGCGGGTTGGCTATGCCTGACAAGTTTGCGCGAGGCGCCCCCCTCTGTCCTGCCGGACATCTCCCACTCAAGGGGGGAGATTACGTGGTCACCGACGGTTTCGCCAATTTCCGGTGCTGCTAAAGAAAAGCCGACGTCGAAGCCGCCGATCTCCCCCCTCGAGGGGGAGATGTCCGGCAGGACAGAGGGGGGCGCCTCGCGCAAACCTATCGGCCTTTTCCCCTTAGCCGGCGACGTCCCCACTCTCGGCATCGGTCTCCCCTACGGCAGCATGCCCACCGAAAGGCTCATCGCCCTCGCTCAAAGCGCCGTCACTCTCGGCACGTCAGAAATCCGCCTCGCCCCGGGCCGCGCCCTGCTCTTCCTCGGCCAGCCACCAGCCGCCAATCCTTCCCTCCAGCAAACAGCCGCCACCCTCGGCTTCGTCACCGCCCCCACCGACCCGCGCACGCGCATCGCTGCTTGTCCCGGCGCGCCGGCTTGCGCCTCGGGTCGCATCGCCACGCGCGACATTGCCGAGGCGATCGCCACCGAAAACGCCGATAGTCTTGACTTCACCTTGCATGTTTCTGGCTGCGCCAAGGGTTGCGCGCATCCCGGCCCAGCGGCGCTGACCGTGGTCGGCGGCGAAAATGGAGCCGGACTTGTCGTGAACGCGACGGCAAAGGCCCTTCCTGCCGGTTACAGGCCGGGCTATGACGCCGCGCGCGGCATCGGCCGCGTCGCGGCGGCAATCCGCAGCGCACGCTATCAGGGCGAGACCGCCGCCGCCTGCCTGACGAGGCTGGGGCCGGCCGGCATCGCAGAGGCTTATCGACAGGAATGACAATGGTCGCCTACGACTACATCCACGACGGCACGGCGATCTACGAACGCTCCTTTGCCATCATCCGCGCCGAGGCTGATCTCGCGCGCTTTTCCGAAGCAGAGGCCGATGTCGCGGTCCGCATGATCCATGCCTGCGGCCAAGTGGAAGCCGCCAAGAATTTTGTCTTCTCCAGCGATTTCGTTTCCGCCGCACGGGCCGCGCTTGCCGCCGGCGCGCCGATCTTCTGCGACGCCGAAATGGTGTCGCACGGCGTCACCCGCGCCCGTCTGCCTGCCGGCAACGAGGTGATCTGCACCTTGCGCGACCCGCGCACGCATGAAATCGCCAGGACGATCGGCAACACACGTTCTGCCGCCGCGATCGACCTGTGGGGCGAGCGCATCGCCGGTTCGGTGGTGGCCATCGGCAATGCGCCGACCGCACTCTTCTATCTTCTGGAGAAGCTGCGCGACGGTGCGCCGAAACCGGCCGCCATCATCGGCATGCCGGTGGGCTTCGTTGGTGCCGCCGAATCGAAGGACGCGCTGGCGCAGAATTCCTACGGCGTACCCTATGCAATCGTGCGCGGCAGGCTTGGCGGCAGCGCCATGACCGCGGCAGCCCTCAATTCTCTCGCGAGGCCCGGCCTGTGAACGCGCTCCCCAAAACCGGCTCGAGGGGCCGCCTGGTCGGCGTCGGTACCGGTCCCGGCGACCCGGAACTGTTGACGCTGAAGGCCGCGCGTGCGCTGGCCGAGGCCGATGTGGTGGCGTATTTCGCCAAGCGCGGCAACAACAGCAATGCGCGCGCCATCGTCGAGACGCGCTTCCGGCCCGACATGCTGGAGCTGCCGTTGCTCTATCCCGTGACCACGGAGATCGACAAGGATCACGACGATTACCGCGCGCAGATATCGGCCTTCTACGAGGAGTCCGCCGAGACCGTTGCCGGTCATCTGGATGCCGGTAGGATGGTCGCCGTGCTGTCGGAAGGCGATCCGCTCTTCTATGGCTCCTACATGCATCTGCATGTGCGCCTCGCCCATCGTTTTCCGACCGAGGTCATTCCCGGCGTTACCGCCATGTCGGGCTGCTGGTCGGCGACCGGCCTGCCGATCGTTCAGGGCGACGACGTGCTGACCGTGCTGCCGGGCACGATGAGCGAGTTCGAACTGACCCGGCGCCTCGCCGACACCGATGCCGCCGTCATCATGAAGGTCGGCCGCAACCTGCCCAAAATCCGGCGGGCGCTGGAGGCCACCGGCAAGCTGACACGCGCCGTCTATGTCGAGCGCGGCACCATGCCGGGCAGCGTCTCGATGCGGCTCACCGACAAGCCGGACGACAAGGCGCCCTATTTCGCCATTGTGCTCGTCGCCGGCTGGTCCGGACGCCCTGTCGCGTCGGCGGGTGGCGCATGAGCGGCCGCCTCACTGTCATCGGGCTCGGACCTGGCAACGCCGATCAGGTGACGCCGCAGGCGAGCCACGCCGTCGCCGAGGCAAGCTTCTTCTACGGCTACAAGCCCTATCTCGACCGGCTGGAATTGCGCCCGGACCAGACCCGCATCGCCTCCGACAATCGCGAAGAGCTTGCCCGCTCCAACGAGGCGCTGGCGAAGGCGGCCGAAGGTCACAATGTCGCCGTCGTCTCCGGGGGCGATCCAGGCGTCTTCGCCATGGCGGCGGCCGTCTGCGAGGCGATCGAAGCCGGCCCCTCCGAATGGCGCGCCATCGACCTCGCAATCGTGCCTGGCGTCACCGCCATGCTCGCTGTCGCTGCCCGCATCGGGGCACCGCTCGGCCATGATTTCTGCGCCATCTCGCTGTCCGACAATCTGAAGCCATGGGACTTGGTCGAACTGCGCCTGCTGGCGGCCGCCGGCGCCGGCTTCGTCATCGCGCTTTACAATCCCATCAGCAAGGCGCGCCCCTGGCAGCTTGGCCGCGCCTTCGAATGTCTGAAGGCCATTCTGCCGGGCACCACGCCCGTTATATTCGGCCGTGCCGCAGGCCGGCCCGATGAGCGCATCGAGGTGTTCCTGCTGGCGGATGCCGATGCCGACAAGGCGGACATGGCAACCTGCATCATCATCGGTTCGCCGGAAACCCGGATCATCAGGCGCGGTAACAGGCCGGCGCTGGTCTACACGCCGCGCTCTGCGGCAGGCTCGACAAGATGATCGACCATGTCGGCAAGCTGATCGACGGTCGCAGCCGAAGGGATCTCCGGCAGCACAGGCCTGCGCACCATGACGACGTCGAGGCCAAGCGCCCGCGCCGCGGCGATCTTGCCATAAGTCGCCGCGCCGCCGCTGTCCTTGGATACAACGATGTCGATACCGTGCCGCTGGAGCAGCGTGCGTTCCTCCGCCTCGCGAAACGGCCCGCGCGCCAGGAGATAGGTGGCATCGGGCACTGCCAGCTTCGGCTCGACCGGATCGACGCTGCGGATGAGATAGTGGTGCTGGGGCGCGGCTTCGAAAGCCGCGACCTCCTGCCGGCCGAGAGCCAGGAATACACGGCGCGGCGCCGGTCCAAGCGCCTGCACGGCATCGCCTGTCGTATAGACCTGCGTCCAGCGATCGCCCTCGACAGGCTCCCAGCCGGGACGGCGCAGAGCGACGATCGGCACCCCAGCCATGCGCGCGGCCTGCGCCGCATTGGCGGAAATTCGCGCCGCGTAGGGATGCGTGGCGTCGATCAGCAGCTCGATGCTTGTCTCCTTGAGATAGGCGGCCAGACCATCGGCGCCGCCAAACCCTCCACTGCGTACCGGCACGCCCTGCGTCACCGGGCTTTCGGTGCGGCCCGCCAGCGACAGCATCACCGAGTAACCGGCTGCCAGTTTTCCAGCCAGTTGCCGGGCTTCGGTGGTTCCGCCGAGGATCAGAATGCGGTGGGTCATCATGCCTGCTAAGAGTCTACGCGGCGCCAACCAAAAATGGCTCACCATCGTTGGCATAGGCGAGGACGGTGTAGCCGGTCTCGGCGACGAGGCCAAGCAGCGGATCGCCGACGCTGAAATCATCTTTGGCGGCAAGCGGCATCTGGCGCTCGTCTCATCATTCGCCAAGGGCGATCCGCGCCCATGGCCGGTTCCCTTCGATGCCAAGATGCACGACGTGCTGTCGCTCGCCGGCAAGCGCGTTTGCGTTCTTGCCTCCGGCGATCCCTTTTTCCACGGCGTCGGCGTCACCCTCGCCCGCAAGGTCATGCCGCGGGAGATGCATGTCATTCCCGCGCCGTCGGCCATTTCGCTGGCGGCCGCTCGCCTTGGCTGGGCGCTGCAGGACATCGAAACCGTCTCGCTGCATGGCCGCCCCATCGACCTGATCCGGCCATTGCTGCAACCCAACGCACGCATCCTGGCCCTGACATCCGATGCCGATGCACCGGCGGCGATCGCCCGCCTGCTCACCGAGCTTGATTTCGGCGCCTCGCGGCTGACGGTTCTGGAGGCGCTTGGCGGGCCAAAGGAGAACCTGCGCTCGGCCCGCGCCCATGCGTTCAACCTCGAAAACATCAATCCGCTCAATGTACTGGCGCTCGAAATTCAATCTGGTCCGGATGCGCGTATCCTGCCTTTGACATCAGGCCTCGCCGATCATCTGTTCGACCATGACGGCCAGATCACCAAACATGACATCCGCGCCATCACGCTGTCGGCGCTGGCGCCGAGGCGCGGCGAACTGCTGTGGGATGTTGGCGCCGGCTCCGGTTCCATCGGCATCGAATGGATGCTCGCCCATTCCTCGATGCGCGCTGTTGCCATCGAAGCCGACCCGATCCGCGCCGCCCGCATCGCCCACAATGCTGCCGCGTGTGGCGTTCCCGGCCTCATCGTGGTCGAAGGCAGCGCTCCCAAGGCGCTTGCAAGGCTCGAGACGCCAGATGCGATTTTCATCGGCGGCGGCGGCAGCGATGCCGGCGTGCTGACCGCCGCCATCAAGGCGCTGCGCACCGGCGGCCGCCTTGTCGCCAATGCGGTGACGCTGGAAATGGAGACGCTGCTTCTTGCCCGTCATACCGAGCTCGGGGGCGATCTCACCCGCATCGCCATATCCCGCGCCGCGCCTGTCGGTTCGATGCAGGCCTGGCGGCCGGCGATGCCGGTTACCCAATGGAGTTGGATCAAGCCATGATGGTCGCGGGCATCGGCAGCCGAAAGGGCGTGAGCGTCGAGGACGTGCTTGCCGCGATAGAAACCGCGCTCGAAGCGCACGGGCTGGCGATGACGGCGCTCTCGTCGCTCGCCACCGCCACGCTCAAGAAAGATGAACAGGCGATCGCTGCCGCAGGTCGCACACTCAACCTTCCCGTCATTGTCGTCGATGAGGCAGCGCTTAAAGCAGCGTCGACGAAGGCGCTCAGCAACTCCAGCCTCTCGCAGGATCTGGCCGGCACAGCATCGGTGTCCGAAGCATCGGCGCTGGCCGTCGCCGGCGAAGGCGCCAGGCTGCTGGGACCACGCATCGTGCTCGGCCCGGTCACCTGCGCCATCGCCATCAGCGGAGACGCGGCATGACCGTCCATTTCATCGGCGCCGGTCCGGGCGCCGCCGACCTCATTACCCTGCGCGGCGCGCGGCTGCTGGCAAGCTGCCCGGTCTGCCTCCATGCCGGCTCGATCGTGGCGCCCGAATTGCTGCAGCATTGCACCCCGGGAACGAAGCTGATCGACACCGCGCCGATGTCGCTCGACGAGATCGAGGCCGAATATCTGGCCGCCCACAAGGCCGGCCATGATGTCGCGCGGCTGCATTCCGGTGACCTGTCGGTATGGAGCGCGGTTGCCGAACAGATCCGCCGGCTGGAAAGGCACGGCATTCCCTACACGCTGACGCCGGGCGTTCCCTCTTTCGCTGCCGCGGCGGCTGTTCTGCGGCGCGAGCTGACCATTCCCGAAGTCGCCCAGAGCCTGGTGCTGACCCGCGTCTCCGGCCGCGCTTCAAAAATGCCGCCTGGCGAAACGCTGGCCGGCTTCGGCCGCACCGGCGCCACGCTTGCCATTCATCTTGCCATCCACGCCATCGATCGCATCGTCGCCGAGCTGACGCCGCTCTATGGCCGCGATTGCCCGGTGGCGGTCGTCTTCCGTGCCTCCTGGCCGGACGAGCGCGTGCTGACCGGCACGCTGGAAACCATCGAGGCACAACTGGCCGCCGACCCGATGGAGCGTACGGCCATCATCTTCGTCGGCCGCTCGCTGGCGGCGGAAGGCTTTGGCGAGAGTTCATTGTACGACGCGCATTACCAGCGGCGTTTTCGCGGACGGGACGGATTGTGAGCGACAGCACCAAAAATAAGGGCGAGAACGCCGCGCTCCAACAGGCGCTTGCCCGGCTGAACTTCAAGCCGCGGACGCTTGAGCCCGGCCATGTCTGGCTCGCCGGCGCCGGCCCCGGCGATCCCGGCTGCCTGACGCTGGAAGTGCTGGCGGCGCTGAGTGAGGCGGATGCGCTGGTCTACGATGCGCTGGTCTCCCCGGACGTCGTCGCGGTTGCCGAAAACGCCGAGCTTTTCTTTGCCGGCAAGCGCGGCGGAAAACCCTCGATGAAACAGGACGACATAACCGCCCTGCTGGTCCGGCTGGCGCGCCAGGGCCGCCGCGTCGTCAGGCTGAAGGGCGGCGACCCCTATATTTTCGGCCGTGGCGGCGAAGAGGCGCTGGCGCTGGCGCGGGAAAACATCCCGTTCCGCGTCCTGCCCGGCCTCACCTCGGGCCTCAGCGCGCTGGCCGCCACCGGCATCCCCGCGACCATGCGCGGCATCAACAAGGCGGTAATCCTGGCGACCGGCCATGCCGCCGGCACCGATGACGATCTCGACTGGGCCGCGATCGCGCGCACCGGCCAGCCTGTTGTGGTCTACATGGGCATGGCCAATCTGCCTGTGATATCGGCCGCATTGCTCGACGGCGGGCTGGCGCCATCGACGCCGGCGGCGGTGATCGTCGCCGCGACGACGCCGCAGGAGCGCATCGTCGTCGCCACGCTGGCCACCATCGCCGAGGAAGCCGCCGCCGCCGGCCTGTCCGCACCGGCGCTGATCGTCGTCGGCGGCATCGTCGCCATGCGCGCGGCGCTGGCGGGTGCATCGTGAGCGCCCGCGCGATCATCGTCGGCGCGCCGCGCTCCGGCTCGGGCAAGACCAGCGTCACCATCGGCATTTTACGCGCACTCACTCGGCGCGGCCTGAAAGTACGCGGCGCCAAGTCCGGCCCCGATTACATCGATCCCGGCTTCCACACCGCCGCCACCGGCCTGTCCGGCGTCAATCTTGACAGCTGGGCGATGTCGCCGTCGCTGCTCAACGCATTGGCCGTAAATGCCGCCGACGACGCCGATTTTGTCATCCTCGAAAGCGCCATGGGCCTGTTCGACGGCATTCCGGCCGCGCCGGGCCGCAGCGGTTCGGCGGCCGATCTCGCGCGGCTCTACGGCCTGCCGGTGCTGCTGGTGCTGGACGTTTCCGGCCAGTCGACCACGGCAGCGGCCGTCGCCAAGGGGTTCGCCATCTACGATCCGGAGGTTCGCATGGCGGGCATCGTACTCAACCGGCTGGGCAGCGAGCGCCATCGCCGGCTGTCCGGCGACGCCATCGAGGCGATCGGCCTGCCGGTCGTCGGCGCCATCCTGCGCGATCCCACGCTCAACTTGCCCGAGCGCCATCTCGGCCTCGTCCAGGCCGGTGAATATGATGACCTGATGGCGCATCTCGACCGGTTGGCCGACATGGCGGAAAAGTCGCTCGACCTCGACGCCGTCATGGCGCTGGCAACACCTCTCGCCCCGGAGCCCGGCAGCTTCGACGATGCGCTGCAGCCGCCCGGCCAGCGCATCGCACTTGCCGAGGATGCCGCCTTCACCTTTCTCTATCCGCACGTCGCGGCCTACTGGCGCAAGGCCGGCGCGGAGATCGTTCCGTTCTCGCCGCTCGCGGACGAGGCGCCTGACGACAGCTGCGACGTCTGCTGGCTGCCCGGCGGCTATCCCGAGCTTCACGCCGGCCGTCTCGCCGCCGCTGCGAATTTTCGGAAAGGAACGGCAAGGTTCGCCGGGACGAAGCCCATCCATGGTGAGTGCGGTGGCTTCATGGTGCTTGGCGAAGCCCTGGAAGATGCATCTGGCGAAACGCACAAAATGCTCGGCCTGCTCGGCCATTCAACCAGCTTCGCCAAGCGCAAGATGAACCTCGGCTATCGCGAAGCGCGGCTGCGCGCCGACTGTCCGCTCGGCCCGCGGGGCGCGCTGATCCGCGGGCACGAATTCCATTATGCGCAGATGACGGCGGCCGGCGATGACGAGCCCCTGGCCGACCTCGCCGACGGGCAAGGCAATCCGATCGGCGCCTCGGGCTACCGGCGCGGCCAAGTCAGCGGCACCTTCTTCCATGCCATCGCAAGGGGCTGAGGCATGAAGTTCCCGAAGGTCACCCTTTCGCTCCGGCAAATCCCCAGCGATGTTGCCCTCTGCCTGGTCTTCTTCACCAGGCTGCCCTTGCCCGTCATCGACTTTCGCGGCCGCAGCCTTGCCGCCGCGATCTGGGCCGCCCCGGTCGCCGGCCTCGTCGTCGGCCTGATCGGCGCCATCGTCTTTGCCACGGCGGAACGGTTTGGCCTTGCCATCGGGTCGGCGGCAGCCCTTGCCCTGGTTGCAACCGCGGTTACCACCGGCTGCCTGCACGAGGACGGGCTGTCCGATGTCGCCGACGGTTTTGGCGGCGGCAACACGCGCGGTCGAAAGCTGGAGATCATGCGCGACAGCCGAATCGGCGCCTACGGCGCCATGGCGCTGGCGCTGTCGCTGCTCATCCGCTGGAGCGCGCTGTCGGAATTCGTCGATCCCACACAAGCTCTCTTCGCGCTCCTGGCCGCCCATGCGGCCTCGCGCGGCGTATTCGGCGCCTTCATGCATCTCTTGCCCCCGGCGCGCGACGATGGCCTCTCGGCCGGCGCCGGCACCGTCTCGCGGGAAATTGCCCTCGCCGGCGCCGTGCTCGGCGCCATCCCGCTCCTCCTGCTCGGGCTTGGCGGCGCCATCGCGGCGCTTATCCTGCTCGGACTGCTGTTTGCCGCCTTCCACGCGCTTTGCCTCAACCAGATCGGTGGCCAGACCGGCGACACGATCGGCGCTATGCAACAGGTGAGCGAAATCGCGGTGCTGCTCGTCGCTTCCGTAGCCCTTTCCTGACTCTGTTTCGGAGAATTTCCTTCCATGCCTTTCAAATCCCTAGATGAATTGCGCGCTGCTTGCCTCGACCTGCCTGATGGCGATGACGCCGCCGCGAGCGCGGTCGCTCGCCGCCAGGACACGTTGACCAAGCCGCAGGGCAGCCTCGGCCGGCTTGAGTCCATCGCCGCGTGGCTGGCGCGCTGGCAGGGCCGCGACATGCCTAGGCTCGAGCGGGTGAAAGTTTTCGTCTTCGCCGGCAACCACGGCGTTACCGCGCAAGGCGTGTCGGCTTATCCTTCGGAAGTCACGGTGCAGATGGTGGCGAATTTCGCCGGCGGCGGTGCGGCCATCAACCAGCTCGCCCGCATCGCGGGCGCCGAACTCGACGTCATTCCGCTCGATCTCGACCATCCGACCGGCGATTTCACGCAAACGCCGGCGATGGACGACAAGGCATTTCTTGCCGCCGTCTCGGCCGGCTACGATGCGGTGACTGATGATCTCGATCTCGTCTGCTTCGGCGAGATGGGTATCGGCAACACCACGCCGGCCGCCGCGATCTCGGCGGCGCTGTTCGGCGGCGATGCCGAAAAATGGACCGGACGCGGCACCGGCGTCGACGATGCCGGCCTCGAGCGCAAGGTGGTTGCCATCGAATCGGGCTTGAAGCGCCACGCCGCCATTCTTGCCGACCCCCTGGGGGTTGCCGCGGCGCTCGGCGGCCGCGAACTCGCCGCCATCTTCGGCGCCACGCTTGCCGCCCGTCACATGGGCATACCGGTGCTGCTTGACGGCTTCGTCTGCACCGCAGCCGCAGCACCTTTGGCAAAGCTGCACTCCACAGGCCTTGCTCATACGATCGCCGCCCACGTCTCGGCTGAATCGGGTCACCGCGGCCTGCTCGAAGCGCTCGACCTGCCGCCGCTGCTCGACCTCGGCATGCGGCTCGGCGAAGGCTCCGGCGCTTGCCTCGCCGTCAACATCGTCCGCTCGGCGCTGGAGTGCCATGCGAGGATGGCAAGCTTTGCCGAGGCCGGCGTGTCGGAGAAGTAACATCTTCCGGTTGTAGCGATTCTCGAATAGATCTGGTGGATGAAAAAGCTTCACCCGGCTGCCGCTGCTATGACTATCGCCGTGCTGCTTGCTGGTGTGCTTCGGCACAGTGGATATTCAACTTACGGCCCGATCGACACCGCAATTCTCGTTGTTTTTCTGGTTCGGCAGGTTTCTGAGCCGCGTTTTTCGGCGCGGCCAATCGTAGTCTTTGACCAAGCTACAAAATCCTACATCTCTCCTGGCCAAAGGCGGCCCGGCGGCAAAAGCAGCCGATGAACGAGCGCGGCAATTGAACCGGCCCATTCAGGTCTTTCCACCAAGTCTTTGAAGAATTTGGTGGGTGCGCACAGGATTGAACTGTGGACCCGCTGATTAAGAGTCAGCTGCTCTACCAACTGAGCTACGCACCCACTCGGCCGGCAAAAACCGGCGTTGGCGGGCATATAGCCGCCGATGCCGGTCCTGTCCAGCCCTGCCGGAATCATTTCCCGACAAATCGCCGAAGTGACGCAGATGGTCAGACGAACAGCTTGCCTTCCGCCACCTTGACCGCGTTGCCACCGATGCGCGCCGAGACCAGTTTTCCGCCCTGTACACTTAGTTCCAGGCGGATGCGCGAGGGCCGCCCCATCTCCAGTCCCTGTTCGATCCAGAGCTGCGAAACGCCATCCGTCGGAGCGTCGAAATGCATGACGGCGCCGGCGAAGGCCGCCGCCGCCGAACCGGTCGCCGGGTCCTCGTAGGACGGAGTGCCAGGCACGATCATGCGCACATGGAAGGCGCTCTCGTGGTTCACCGTCTCTCGGCAATACACATAGGGGCTGGCAAAGGCCCATTCGCTCTTGCGCGGCGCCAGTTCCGACCAGGCCTGGTTGTCGAGCCGGATCCGGCCCGCCGCCTCCAGATTGGCCACCGGAATGGTCACGTAGGGCACGCCGGCCGACCAGAACGCGACGCGGTGATTCTCGAAACCGATCTCGTGCGGCGCCAGGCCAAGGGCGGCGCCGATCGCCACCGGGTCGGCTTCGAGCTTCAGCGGCTCCGGCAGCTTCGCCAGGTCGAATTCGGCGAAGGTGGCGCCATCGTGCTTGCTGACGGCACAGCGCACCGGGCCGATGTTTTCCTCCAGCACGAAAATGCTCGCAGCGCCGTCATTGTCGGCCATTTCAGCGAGCGCGATATCGGCCAGTTCGGCCAGCGCGATCGCCGAACCCACGGTCGGGTGGCCGGCGAAAGGCATTTCATAGTCGGGCGTGAAGATGCGGATGCGGGCGCGGTGCTTGGGGTTGTCCGGCGGCAGCACGAACACCGATTCCGACAGGTTGAACTCTCGCGCGATGGCCTGCATCGCAGCCGTGTCCAGTCCGCCGCTGTCCAACACCACCGCCAGCGGGTTGCCGGCCAGCCGATCGGTCGTAAACACATCGTAAAGCAAGTAATCACGTCTCATGGAGGAAACCTTCCGCTTTGATCCGAATTTCTGCCTCAATCCCAACATGAGCGAAATTTAATTTGATATTCGAACCATTAGCACTGATCTGTGCACTCATAGGGACTTATTGCGCTTCAGGGGGTCCGGCGTGGACCAGATTGTCAATCTGCCAAAGACGGAATCGGATTCCGCCATCGAGACCGCGCTCGGGCTCGACCAGACGGGGCGGCGCAAGAATCGCCGCCGCGGCTGGCTCTATGCGCTGCTGGCGCTGATCGTCCTTGTCGCGGCTTTTGCCGGCTACCAGTGGTATGCCGGCTCGCCGGTCAAGATCGACTATACGACGGCGCCCGCCGCCAAGGCCGACCTCACTGTCGAGGTTTCGGCGACCGGCACCTTGCAGCCCCTCACCCAGGTCGACATTTCCAGCCAGCTCTCGGGCATCATTCGTTCAGTCTCGGTCAACGAGAACCAGCAGGTCAAGAAGGGCGATGTGCTGGCCGCGCTCGACACCGCCAAGCTGCAGGTGCAGATCGAACGCGCCGAGGCATCCGCCAAGGCGGCCGCCGCCAATGTCGCGGACGCCACCGTGACGCTGGCCGAGAATGAAAGCGCGCTCGTGCGCGCCGCCGCCCTCACCAAGCGCGGCATGGCCACCGACCAGTCGCTCGAAGCGGCGACCGCGACCCGCGACCGTTCGAAGGCAGCGCTCGATAGCGCCGAGGCCAATCTCGCCATCGCCAACGCCGACCTGAAATCGCAGCAGACCGACCTTGCCAACAGCACCATCTATGCGCCGATCGACGGCATCGTGCTGACGCGCTCTGTCGACCCCGGCCAGACGGTCGCCTCCTCCTTGCAGGCGCCGGTGCTGTTCATCATCGCCGCCGATCTCAGGAACATGGAACTGGTGGCGGCGGTCGACGAAGCCGATATCGGCGCGGTGAAGCCGGGCCAGCATGCCCGCTTCACCGTGGATGCCTTCCCGGAGCGGCCGTTCGACGCCGAGATCCGCGACATCTCCTACGCCTCGGTCACCACCGACGGCGTCGTCACCTACAATGCGCGGCTCGAGGTCGACAACAACGAGCTGTTGCTGCGCCCCGGCATGACCGCCACTGTTTCGGTCGTCACCCGGCAGGCTAAGGACGTGCTGACCGTCCCCTCCTCCGCTTTCCGCTATCGTCCTGCGCAGCAGGCCGCCCGCGGCTGGAGCCTGAGCGACCTGTTCACCGGCCGCATGGGACGTCCCGGCGGCAATCGCCAGCGCCAGGCGGCAGCGCCGCCGACCGACGGCTCACGCATGCTCTACGTGCTGGAGAAAGGCCGTCCGCATCCGGTCAACGTCAGGATCGGCTCGACCGACGGCGAGCTGACCGAGATCACCTCGGGCCTGTCGGAGGGGGCGCAGGTCATCACGGCCTCGCAGCAGCGGAGCTGACGCCGTGGCGATGGGCGCCCCCCTCATCACCTTCGACAAGGTCTGGAAGAGCTACGGCCATGGCGAAGCCAAGGTGCACGCGCTGGCCGGCGTCGACCTGGCGATCCGGCGCGGCGAATTCGTCGCCATCATGGGCCCGTCCGGCTCCGGCAAATCGACGGCGATGAACATCATCGGCTGCCTCGACACGCCGACCGCCGGCACCTATTCCTTCATGGGCGTCGATGCTGGCCGGCTCGACCGCAACCGCCGCGCCATGCTGCGCAACCTCTATGTCGGCTTCGTCTTCCAGGGCTATAATCTGCTGGCGCGCACCACGGCGGCGGAAAATGTCGAACTGCCGCTGATCTATCGCGGCGTGGCCGGCCGCGAGCGCCGCGATCTTGCCATGCAGGCGCTGGCGCAAGTCGGCCTTGTCGGTCGCGAGCATCACACGCCGGCCGAGCTTTCCGGCGGCCAGCAACAGCGCGTGGCGATCGCGCGCGCCATCGTCACGAGGCCGACGCTGCTCGTCGCCGACGAACCGACCGGCAATCTCGACACTGCCCGCACGCACGAGATCATGGAGTTGCTGACGCAACTGAACAAGGAGCTTGGCCTGACCATCACCATGGTCACCCACGAGGCCGACGTCGCCGAATATGCCGAGCGCACGGTGCGCTTCCTCGACGGCCATGTCGCCTCCGACACCATGACCGTCGAGGTGGCCTGACATGCTCTGGGAAACCCTCCGCCTCTCCTTGCGCTCGATCCGCCGCAACATGCTGCGCTCGTTCCTGACCTTGCTCGGCATCGTCATCGGCGTCGCCGCGGTCATCGCCATGCTCACCATCGGCGCCGGCACCACCGCCAAGGTCAAGGACGACATCGCCAAGCTCGGCAGCAATCTTCTGGTTGTGCGCTCCGGCCGCCCGGCCGGCCCCGGCGGCCCGGGCGGGCTCGACCAGGTCGTCCGTCCGCTCACCGAAAAGGATCTTGCCGCGCTCATTGCCCATCTGACAGGCGCACGCGCCATTTCGCCGGCCTCGCAGAAGCAGGTCCGCGTCATCTTCGGTACCGAGAGCCTGACCTCCGGCGTCACCGGCACCGACAGCGCCTATCTCGATGCCCGCGACTGGAAACTGGTCTCAGGCCGTTCGTTCAGCGAGTCCGAGACCCGCTCGGGCACCGGCGTATGCCTGATCGGCGAGACGGTGCGCCAGCAGTTCTTCGGTGCCGGCGACCCGGAGGGCGAAATCATCCGCGTCAACCGCACCTCCTGCAAGATCATCGGCCTGCTCGAGCCGAAGGGCTATACCGGCTTCGGCCAGGACCAGGACAATGTCGTGTTGATGCCGCTGCATGCCTATCAGCGGCGCATTGCCGGCAACCGCAACATCGACAACATCTACGTCGCCGCCGACGACCGCACCCCGACCAGCGAGCTGCAGCCGCGCGTCGAGGATATTCTGCGCGACGCCAGACGCCTCACGCCCGACCGCGAAAGCGATTTCGCGATCCGCGACATGACCCAGATCGCCGATGCCATGGCCAGCGCCACCACCACGATGACCGGCATGCTGGGCGCGGTCGCCGGCGTCAGCCTGCTGGTCGGCGGCATCGGCATCATGAACATCATGCTGGTGTCGGTCACCGAGCGCACCCGCGAGATCGGCATCAGGCTAGCCATCGGCGCGCATGAAAAGCACATCCTCATCCAGTTCCTGGTCGAGGCGACGGTGCTGTCGCTGCTCGGCGGCATCATCGGCATCCTGATCGGGCTCTCGCTGGCCGGTCTCGCCTCGGCGACGCTGGCCATTCCCTTTGCGCCGAGCCCGGCAGTCATCCTGCTCGCCGTCGGCTTTTCCGCGCTGATCGGCATGGTCTTCGGCTTCTTCCCGGCGCTGCGCGGCGCCAGGCTCGACCCGATCGACGCGCTGCGGCATGAATAAGGCGATTGGAAAGCAAAGGCGCGGCTACGACGCTGTTTCCCAGGGATTGATCGTATTCAATCCGGCGGCCGCGAATGGGCCGGTGTCGCGGGTGGCGACCGTAAGACCGTTTGCTGCGGCCGTGGCCGCGATGTAGGCATCCGCATTGCCGATCGCCTTGCCTGAGGCTCTCGCCTTTACCATGAGGTCGGCATAGGCGCGCGACGCGTCGAGGTCGAAAGGCAGAATGCGGCCTGCAAACAGTGGCAACACATCCTGATCGAGACGATTGTCCGCGCACGCACCCGATGTTTGGGGTTGCAGGCAGCCACTCAGACCTTCGTATGTCGGCATTGGCGATCAGCACGGAAGGTAAGGTTTAGTCCGCGTTCGCAAAATGCCACTCGATCAGCGGCTTCATGTGCGGCATCAGCCCGTGCGGCAGGTCGGCGGCGTGGCGGATGATGACCGGACCGACGATCTCCGGTTCGGCCTCGGTTGCGACGAAGGCCGAGATGCGCCGCGCGATCTCCTCGGCGGGCTCGGGAACCCGGTATCGGCGGAAGATCACCGTGCCGCTTTCCGTCGACAGGGCATGGTAATGCAGGCCGCGTGCGGCGCCTGAAATGTCGAGGCCGGTTTCTTCCCGCACCTCGCGGATCATATTGAAATCGACATCGACGAGGCCATCGCGAAAATCGGCCGGTTCGAAGGAACCGGCGGCGAAATAGACGCGGCCGGCAGTAACGGTGTGGGAGGCCATGCGAATCGCTACCAGCGCATTGTCGCCGGCCACGAGCATGGCATGGGCATAGGCGTGCTCGGCGCCGGAATTCTCCCGCCGCTTCCGCCAGAGCATGAACGTGGAGTAGTTGACCGCGTGGCACCGGCCGACGAGGCGATTGTCGCGCCAGGCAAGTCGCGAAAGCAGCACCACGGGACCGTCGAACAACGCGGGATTGGCCGCGATCTCGTGCTGCCAGTTCGCGGCGATCGCCTCGGCATTGTCCAGCGCGAAAGGATGCGGGCCGGGGTCGAGCCTGACATCGACGGCGTCGACCGGCAAAATGACATTGCGCGGCAGGTCGAAGCTCACGGTTCAGGCCATGTCCAGCGTGATCGCCACCGGACAATGGTCCGATGCCTTCGGCCGGTCCCAGCCGGCGCGCGGAAAGCGCTCCACTTCCTGGCCGGCAGGAAAGATCGTGCGCCAGGGCTGGCCGTTGCGGATGATGTCCGGGACGGCGGTGGCGTTCTTAGCCGCCAATCCCTTGGACAGCAGGATATAATCGAGCTGGCACAAATGCCGCTCTTGCGGCCCACGCGTGTGGTAGAAGGTCCAGCGGTTCATTTCCGGCCGCCTCTCGACCACGTTTTCGCAAAAACCGCCGGCCGTCAGCACGTTGATGCAGGACAGGTTCTCGTCGACCACCTCGAAACGATAGCCGTCGAATTCGTCGCCGGCGATCTTCACGCGCTGGCGGTAATCGTTCATGTCGCCGCAGATCGCCCAGCGCTTGTCGGCTGCATGATCCGCCCCGAAGCGCTCCTCGATGATCCGGCGCACCGCCTGCGCCTCCGCGATGCGGATCGGCATCGTCGCTTCACGCCCGTCGAGCCCGTTGCGGGGCGAGCCCATCGACTTGAAGTGCACGAGATAGAGCGTCAGCGGCGAGCCGCCCACGGTAATGTCCACTTCCAGGCAGTCGCGCCGGAAGATACGTTCATTGGGCTGGTTGCCGAGCGCCGCCAGCTCCGGCGTGTGCAGCCCGAACTGTTCATAGGTCACATAGGCGTGGCTGGTCATGCGCACGAATTCGATGGGCTGGCCCTGCGCGGTCTCGCTGCGCATCATCACGGCGACGTCGATGCCGCGCGAATCATTGCCGGCAGCGGTGTACTTCTGGCGGTAGCCCTGCCCCACCATCTTGAAAAGATAGCCATATTCGAACGCCTTGAGGGCTTCGATATTGTCGACCTCCTGCATGCAGATGATATCCGCGCGCGTGGCCGCTATGGCCAGCGCCGTCAGCTGCCGCATGTCGTCCGACTGCGCGATGGCGCGGGCCTGCTCCAGCATCTTGTACTCGGCCTCGCTCTGGATATCGAAGAGAGCCAGCGTCCGGTCCTCGTTGAGCTGGTTGCGGTATCCGGAGAAATCGAACCTGTTCATCAGGTTCTCGACATTGAAGGTTGCAAGACGCAGCGACATATCATGACCTTTGCCCGCAAGCGCGGCAGAAAACAAGGCCGGGCAACCACCAGCTGGAATCGATTGATCCTGGCGCGCCTCGCGCCATGGTTGAGGGAACCTTTCCGTTCATCCGCCGTTCAGACGCAAAGACCCACAGTGGGCCCATCCCAGGGTCGGCGTGGGGCCTGTTCTCTTGGAGAAGTGCAATGAACGCGCTCTTTTCTTCCACAGTCAAATCCGGGCTGATAGCGCTCGGTATCTTCTCCGGCATCACGGCACCATCCGCTGCCGGACCAATCCTTCAGCCGGAGCTGTCGATCCCAGCCAGCACCGCGGCGCCGACGGTCACGCCTGTGCGTGACAGCTGGGCCGGCGGCAACAACCGGAGCTTCAACAACGACTGGAGATGGCGCCGGTCGGGCGGGTGGAACCACGGCAACTGGAACCGCGGCGGCTGGGGCGGCCGTCACTGGAGCGGCCGTCACTGGAACGGCGGCGATGATTGGCGTTGGCGCCGCCACCATTATCGCGGCCGCTACTATGATGACAGCGCCGGCGCCGCGATCCTGGGGCTTGGCTTGGGGCTCGGCCTCGGCAGCATGTACAACAACTACAATTACTACGATGCACCGCCGCGCCGCTACTATCGCGCCGGCCGGCTGTCGAGCGCCCATGTCCGGTGGTGCTACAATAGATACCGCTCGTATCGCGCTTACGACAACACCTTCCAGCCCTACAACGGCCCACGCCAGCAGTGCTACTCGCCCTATCGCTGAGCCAGGCCGCACAATCCTGCAATAAAAAACGGCGCCGCGCGGCGCCGTTTCTTTTGGAGCGTGGATCGCTCAGTTCTTCGCCTTGTCGACCAGCTTGTTCTTGGAGATCCACGGCATCATCGCGCGCAGCTTGGCGCCGACTTCCTCGATCTGATGGCTGTCGTTGTTGCGGCGGATGCCCTTGAAACGCGACAGGCCGGCACGGTATTCCTGCATCCACTCCGAGGTGAACTTGCCGGTCTGGATATCCTTCAGCACCCGCTTCATCTCGGCCTTTGTCTCTGCGGTGATGATGCGCGGCCCCGAGACATATTCGCCCCATTCGGCGGTGTTCGAGATCGAGTAATTCATGTTGGCGATGCCGCCTTCATAGATCAGGTCGACGATCAGCTTGACCTCGTGCAGGCACTCGAAATAGGCCATTTCGGGCGCATAGCCGGCTTCCACCAGCGTCTCGAACCCGGCGCGGATCAACTCCACCAGGCCGCCGCACAGCACGACCTGCTCGCCGAACAGATCGGTCTCGCATTCCTCGCGGAAATTGGTCTCGATGATACCCGAACGGCCGCCGCCGACGCCGCAGGCGTAGGAGAGCGCGAGGTCGAGTGCGTTGCCCGAAGCATCCTGGTTGACGGCGACCAGGCACGGCACGCCGCCGCCCTTCTGGTATTCGCCGCGCACCGTATGGCCGGGCCCCTTCGGCGCGATCATGACGACGTCGACCGTCGACTTCGGCTCGATCAGGCCGAAATGCACGTTGAGGCCATGCGCGAAGGCGATTGCCGCGCCGTCGCGGATGTTCGGCGCGATCTCGTTTTTGTAGATGTCGGCCTGCAATTCGTCGGGCGTCGCCATCATCATCAGGTCGGCCCATTTGGCGGCGTCGGCCACGCTCATCACCTTGAGCCCGTCGGCCTCGACCTTCTTGGCGGTCGCCGATCCGGCCTTGAGGCCGATGGCGATCTCCTTGGCGCCGGAATCCTTGAGGTTGAGCGCATGCGCCCGGCCCTGGCTGCCATAGCCGATGATGGCGACCTTCTTGCCCTTGATCAGGTTGAGATCGGCATCACGATCGTAATAGACGCGCATTTTTGTCTTCCTTCCCGTTTGAAGATCAGAGGCCTTGCGGCCCGGTTTTTGCTCCGAAAAGAGCGAGAAACTGCTGCGTCGCGCGGACGGCATCACCGCCGATCGCCGCCTCAGTCAATTCCAGCCGGTCGCCAAGCAAGAGACGGATCTGCACGTCGCGGGCGACCAGCCCGAAAAACGTACGGAACGCCGTCTCGGCGTCCGAGAAATCGAGCAGCCCGGCCTGGCGGCCGGCCTCCAGCACCGGCTTCAGGCGCTTGGCGAGGGCAAAGCGCCCGTTCTCCAGCACCACCGCGCCAAGATCATCCTTGCCCGAACCGGCATGGCCGACCGCCACCCGGTTGAGTGCGATCGAAGTGTCGCTGGAAATGACCTTCAACCAGTCGGAAGCAAATCGCTCCAGGCTCGCGGCCAACGACGCAAGGTCGAGCCCCCTGCCGTCGACCGCCGTCACCCGCACCTTCGAGGCCTGCCATTGCACCGTCGCCGTCAGCAGTCCGTCGCGGTCGCCGAACCATTTGTAGAGCGTTTCCTTGGAGCAGCTCGCCCGCCGCGCCACTGCGGTCATGGTCAGATTGTCGCCCTCTTCGACCAGCAGGCGGAGCGCTGCATCCAGGACCGCCTTCTGACGCTCCGTCAGCGCTTCGCCGTTGTCGATATCGGCATTTGCCTGCAACACGCTCTGTTCCCGTTTGATGGTAGAGCCGTAGATCGCCCGAGCTCAGTACCGTACGTTACGGTTCGGCATATTGCGCAATCCGAAGATCGGCGCAAGGCCAAAATGACGAAATGTCTTTCCCGTGTCCCCGCAGCCGCGCAACGCGTATGTTCAGTCGCCGGCTGGCGGATCGCGCAACCGCCCGAGCAAGGCCGATACCGTGTTCAGTTCTTGCGGCGAGAGCTTGTCGCCAACCAGCTCCGCGATCGACCTGCCATAGACGGCCCACATACGGCGGCGCGTCTCTCGTCCCTTGGCCGTGATGCGGACGGTTTGGCCGCGGCCGTCATCAGCCACCGGCAGCTTCTCGACAAACCCATCGGCTTCAAGTCGGGCCAGCAGCCGCGAAATATTGTACTGCGCGAACAGGGTTCGTTCGATCAGCTGGAACGGCCGCAAGCCGCCCTCGCCCGCCTCAGCGAGTTCGTGCAGCACGTCATACCAGGCAAGCGGCGGCAGGCCGCCTTCCTTCAGCGCGTCTTCGGCACGTTCCACCAGCTGGCGTGATACCCGCATCAGGCGTGCCCAGGTCTTGATGGCCTCCGGCGATGGCATGGCTGTCTCGATCATGACGGCATCATAAGAGGTAGATGCAATTGCATCAAGCTTGCCGACCAATGCATTTGCATCTAGATAGATGCCAATGCATCGATATTGAGAGGCAAATCCGATGAAGCATGCCAACACCCTCATTCTCGTCAGCCATCCCCTTTGCCCCTATGTCCAGCGTGCGGCGATCTCGCTGAACGAGAAAGGCGTGCCGTTCGAGCGCGTCGACATCGACCTCGCCAACAAGCCTGACTGGTTCAAGGCGGTCTCGCCGCTCGGCAAGGTGCCGCTGCTGCGCGTGCAGCGGGGGAACGATGAGACGGTGATCTTCGAATCCGCCGTCATCCTCGAATTCCTCGAAGAAACCGAGGCCAATCCCCTCCACCCGGCCGACCCCTATGCCCGTGCCCGGCATCGTGCCTGGATCGAGTATGGCTCAGCCATCCTCAACGCCGTCGGCCGGTTCTATTCGGCGTCGACCGAGGCAGGATTCCTTGCCGAGTCTCGGACGCTGTCGGAAATGTTCGATCGTGTGGAGACCGAATTGGCGGGCGAAGCCGGCCGGACTGGACCATGGTTCGAAGGCGGGCGCTTTTCGCTCGTCGACGCAGTCTACGGCCCTGTCTTCCGCTACATCGATACCTTCGACCGGATCGGCGATTTCGGCATTCTGGACGGCAAACCGCTCGTCCAGGCCTGGCGCCAGGCATTGAGTGGACGCCCGTCCGTCAAGCATGCCGTGGCGCAGGACTATCCACTGCGCCTGCATGCCTTCCTGCGGGCGAAGGGATCGTATCTTTCGACGGTCATTCGCAAGAACGATCCGGCCAGCGCGCTTCCGCCAGCCCAGTTCGCCTGAACGGATGGACCACCGTGCCGGCCACCATTGAGGCGAGGAACTGCGGCGCCGGGGGATTTTCGCCACCGTCGCCACCAGCCTGTTCCGGATGAAGGGCAGCGCCAATGCCCCCAAGCCGAATAGGCCGGGACAATCCTTCGGCGGCCGGGTGAAATCAAGTCGCGGCGCCGCCCCGCGGCTTATGCCTGGGCGGCATCGAAATCGGCGCGCGCTTCACGCACCGCATCATGGTTGAGTTCGGCCCATAGGATGAATTGGTGCAAGGCGCCGAACATCGAATGTCCGAGATCGGTCAGGCTGTACTCGACGCTCGGCGGCTTGGTTGGGAACACTTCGCGATGCACATAGCCGTCGCGCTGCAGATCGTGGAGCGTCTGGGTCAGCATGCGCTGCGAGATGTCAGGCACCAGCCTGCGCAATTCGCCAAACCGATAGGGCCTCTCGGCCAGCGCCATCATCAGCAGCGAACTCCATTTGCCGCTGACGCCGTGGATGACATTGCGAACCGGACAATCGGCAAAATTGCCGCCCCCGCTCATCGCTTTGTAGATCTCCAGCTTCGATTTCAGATTGATGACCTTGCCGTCCATCGCTGGTTCCCTGGATGTGCCTACCTCCCGAAAAACTGCCTTCTTTACGGCGACAGGTCAATTCCTATTTTAGTGCTGGTCTCTTTCTGAGACCACTAGAGCACCCGCCGCTTCGGCACAAATCAGGATCTCCGATGACCAAAACCCTTCTCGTCACCGGCGCCTCCGGCCAGCTTGGCCGCGGCGTCATCCGCTATCTCCTAGACGCGCATGAAACTCCGCCTGCAAAGATCATCGCCACCACGCGCAATCCCGAAAGCCTGGCAGATTTGGCGGTGCGCGGCGTCGTTGTCAGGGCCGCAGACTTCAACGACGCCGCTTCGCTGGAAACCGCGTTCAAGGGTGCTGACAAGGCGTTGATCATTTCGACCGGCGATCTCGATCTCAAAAACGGCAAGCGCCTGAAGCAGCACGAGAATGCAGTCGCGGCGGCCAAAAACGCCGGCGTTTCGCATCTGCTCTACACCTCGATGCCCAACCCGGAACCGGTGTCGCCGGTCCTGTTTGCGGGTGACCACTACAGCACCGAGCAGGCAATCAAGGCTAGCGGCATCCCCTACACGATCTTCCGCAACGGCTGGTACCAGGAGAACCTGTTCATGGCGCTGCCGCACGCGATCGCCTCGGGGCACTGGTACACGTCCGCCGGCGAAGGCCGCATCGCCCATGGCGCACGCGACGACATGGCAGCGGCGATCGCCGCCGGTGTCGCTTCCGGCTCGACCGACAGCAAAACCTACACGCTGACTGGCCCGCAAGCGTACACGACGGCCGAGATCGCCGCCCTCGTCAGCGAAGTCACCGGCAAGCCGCTCGATGTCATGCAGGTTTCGGATGATGTCCTGACGGAAGGGGTAAAGGCATCAGGCGTTCCCGAGGATTTTGCCGGCGTCATCGTTTCCTTCGACGTCAACACGCGCGCCGGCCGCATCGCCATGGTGACGGATGCGGTCGAGATGCTTTCCGGCAGGACGCCAAGGACGTTGAGACAATTCCTCGAGGCGAACAAGGCTGTCCTGGCCGGTTGAAATCCACGCGGCGGGAAGTCTGTTCTCGACTTCCCGCCGCCCCTACTTCGATGTTTTGATCAGGCCATGCCGGATAAGGCTCTCTCCGGTCGCCGCCAGCGCATCTTCGCGCGAACGTGGCTTCCAGCCGAGCATGCGCACCGCCTTGGCATTGGTGGCATTCTTGACCTTGCCCAGCTCAGGCACGAGCTGCGCGACTTCCGGATTGAACAGTGCCACCATGCGCACCAGCCAATCGGGAAGCTCTCTGGTCGAAACGCGCTTCGCCGCATTGCCGAGCCGCTTTCTCAAGGTTTGCGCGATTTCCCGCACGGTCATGAAATCGCCGGCGACCGCCAGGAAGCGCTCGCCGTTGGCAGCTGGATCGGTCATGGTGCGGACATGCAGGTCCGCCACGTCGCGTGCATCGACGGCGCCGAAGGACAGGCGCGGCAGGCCCGGCATGGCGCCATTCATCATGCGTTGGACAAATTCGGTGGAGGTCGAATGGTCCGGGCCAAGCACAGGCCCGAAGATGCCGACGGGGTTGACGGCAGCAAGCTCCAACCCGCCACCCTCGGCGGCGATAAAATCCCAGGCCGCGCGCTCGGCGAGCGTCTTCGACTTCACATAGGCGCTGACCCTTCCCATCGGATCGGTCCAGCTCTCCTCGGTGAACGGACGGCCGTCGGGCGGCATCTTGCCGTAGCCGACAGCCGCGAAGGAGGACGTCAGCACGACGCGTCTGACGCCGGCATCTCGTGCCGCCCGCAGCACCCGCAACGCGCCTTCACGGGCCGGAATGATCAGCTCGTCATCATGCTTGGGCACGCCGGGCGGGAACGGCGAGGCGACATGCAGGACATAGTCGCAGCCCGCAGCGGCTAGCGGCCAGCCGGCATCGCTCATGAGATCGGCGATTGCAAAGGAGAGCCTGTCATCCCACTCGACGCCACCTGCCTTGAGCATGGCCAGGACATCGGCTTGCCGCCTGGCCGAGCGCACAGTCGTGCGCACGCGGTAGCCAGCCTTCAGCAGTTCAAGGATACAGTGGGCGCCGAGAAAGCCAGATCCGCCGGTGACAAGCACCAATTCACCGCTCATGCCCGTCCCCCGAAGCGTCAGCCCAAGGCGATCGAGACAGTCAGATCGCCACCTGCGTGCCGATCTCTACCACACGGCCGGTCGGTATCTGGAAATATTCGGTGGCGTCGGCCGCCGTGCGCGCCAGCCCGATGAACAGCCGGTCTTGCCATACCGGCATGCCGGAATTGGGCGAGGCTTTCAGCGAGCGCCGGGACAGGAAGAAGGACGTTGTCATGATGTCGAATTTCCAGCCTTGCTTGCGGCAGATCGCCAGCGCGCGCGGGATGTTGGGCTGCTCCATATAGCCGAAGGTCAGCGTCACCCGCATGAACAGCTCGTTGACCGTCTCCATCTTGACCCGGTCGCTGTCGGGCACCACCGGCTGCGGCGCGGTCACCACCGAGAGGATCACATTCTGCTCGTGCAGGACCTTGTAGTGCTTCAGGCTGTGCATCAGCGCGGTCGGCGCGCTGAGCGGATCGCTGGTCAGGAACACCGCGGTGCCGGATACCAGCTGCGGCTTCTTCTTCAACAGATTGCCGGCCAGGAAATCGAGCGGGATCTCGTTGCGGCGGGTCTTGTCGAAGAGATAACGGCTGCCGCGCACCCAGGTCCACATGGCCAGCACGATGGTGAAGGCCACCGCCAGCGAGGCCCAGCCGCCTTCGAACACCTTGACGATGTTGGAAGCAAAGAAACCGACATCGATGAAACCGAACAAGGCTGTCATCGCGACCGCCACCCACAGCCGCCATTTCCAGATGCGGGTCATGACGACAAACAGCAGCACCGTGGTCACCAGCATGTTGCCGGTCACCGAGATGCCGTATGCCGAAGCCAGCCTGCTGGATTCGCCGAAGCCCACCACCAGCATCATCACCACCAGCGCCAGCAACAGGTTGACGCGCGGCATGTAGATCTGGCCGGACTGCTTTTCCGACGTGTGCAGGATTTCCAGCCGTGGCAGCATGTTGAGCTGCACCGCTTGCCTGGTCAGCGAGAATGCGCCTGAAATCACCGCCTGGCTGGCGATGACCGTCGCGGCGGTCGCCAGCACCACCATCGGGATCAGCGTCCAGCCTTCGTTCATTTCGAAGAAGGGATGTCCGACCACGCCGTTCTTGGCCAGCACGAAGGCGCCCTGGCCGGCATAGTTGAGCAGCAGGCAAGGGAACACGATCGCCAGCCAGGCGAGCACGATCGGCTTGCGGCCGAAATGGCCCAGATCGGCATAGAGCGCTTCGGCGCCAGTGACCGCAAGGAAGATGGCGCCGATGGTGACGAAGGCGACATCGGGCGAATTGATCAGGAAGGCGACGATATAGTGCGGGCTGATCGCCCACAGGATTTCCGGATCGGCGATGATATGGTTGAGGCCGGACAGGCCGATAGCCAGGAACCAGACCGCGGTGATCGGGCCGAAGATCAGCGCCACGCCGCCGGTGCCGAAGCGCTGCACCGAAAACAGAACCGCCAGGATGACCAGTGTCAGCGGCACGACATAGGGCTGGAAGGTCGGCGTGACGACATTCATGCCCTCGACCGCCGAGAGCACCGAAATTGCCGGGGTTATGACGGCGTCGCCGAAAAACAGCGAGGCGCCGACGATACCGATGCCCAGGATGATCGCCGAGCGCTTCGGGAAACTGCCGCGCGCCAATGCCATCAACGACAGCACGCCGCCTTCGCCGCGGTTGTTGGCGCGCAGCACGAACATGATGTATTTGATGGTGACGATGATCGTCAGTGACCAGATGATCAGCGAGAGAACGCCAAGAATGTCGCCACGGTCGGCCACTTCGCCGCCCGACGACGCCACCAGCGCCTCGCGGAACGCGTAGATCGGGCTGGTGCCGATATCGCCGTAAACAACGCCGAGCGCGCCGAGCATCAACACCTTGGTGCTGTGCTGCTCGATTTCAGGATGGCTCGATTGTTCGACGGTTTCTGCCTCACTACCAGTGTTGGCAAGGGCCATGAACGACACTCCGATAAGCGGGCGGTGCTCTACGCTTGCTGCGATGCAATATCAAGTACCGTCGCGTTATGGCTGCCATGCTTTGCACGCGAGGCTGCCACCATTACCACCCGCAGGCCCTGAGAAAGCGGCCCACCGTGCCGGCCATGCCATACTCCAACGCGTCGGCTGTCAACCCATGTCCGATCGACACTTCGGCCAATGCCGGAACGCGTCGCGCCAAGGCCGGCAGGTTGCTCACCGTCAGATCGTGCCCGGCATTGACCTCGAGGCCCGCGACAAAGGCCGCATCGGCGGTTTTTCCCAGTCTTTCCAGCTCCTTGGCCGCCTTGGCGGAATCGGCATGGCAACTGCCATAAGGTCCCGTGTAAAGCTCGATACGGTCGGCGCCGGTATCGCGCGCGGCGTTTATGCCGGCAGGATCCGCATCGGAGAACAACGAGACCCGGAAACCGCCCTTCTTCAGGCGTCTCACGATCGGTGTCAGGAACGCTGCATCGGCGATGAAGTTCCAGCCATGGTCCGACGTTGCCTGGGAGGGATCGTCAGGCACCAGGGTCACCTGTTCCGGTTGATGCTTTTCCACGAGAGCCAGGAAATCCTCGGTCGGATGGCCCTCGATGTTGAATTCGGCCCGCGGGAACTCATCGTCGATCAAGGCCCTGATCTCAGGCAGGTCTGAACGACGGGTATGGCGCTCGTCCGGGCGAGGATGCACCGTCAGCCCATGCGCTCCCGCCGCAAGCGCGATGCGGCCAAGCCTGATCACATCGGGCCACGGCAGGTCGCGCCGGTTGCGCAGCATGGCGATGGCGTTGAGATTGACGGAAAGCTTTGCGGGCATGGCTTCGGATCCTGCTCGATTTCGGCGCATCTATACCGCCTTTGACGGGAACAGATAGGGGGTTTCCGGTGTTCCAGAAGATCGGATGACGTTTGTGAAAGGATACGATCCCTTGAATTTCCTCGAAGCCGTGCCGGCAATCCGGCGCATCGATACGGACCGTGAGGATCTCTTCGCCATCGATATCGTCGGCCATGTCTCGGCGGCCGACGCGGAAAACCTGTTCGGCCTGCTCGAAGCGGCTTACGCGCTTCACCCGCGAATCGATGTGCTGGTGCGCGTGATCGATCATGACGGCGTCGACTGGAGCGACATATCGGACGAGACGCTGCGACAGGGCGCGGTCCAGGCCGCAGAGCATATCGGCCGTTGTGCCGCGATCGGCGAGCCGGACTGGACGGCGCAGGCGCGAGACTTCCTCCCTACCCCGCCGCCGGTCGAACTCAGGCATTTCAAAGACGAGGCCGATGCCTGGCAATGGCTCGGCGCCAGGCAACTGGGCTCCGCTACCTGACGATCGTCAACCGTTCGGCCGCCCGGGTGATCGCGGTGTAAAGCCAGCGCTGGCGCGTTTCCTTGAACGCCCAGCTTTCGTCGAACAGCACGATCTCGTTCCACTGCGACCCCTGCGCCTTGTGCACGGTCAGCGCATAGCCATAGTCGAAATCATCGAACCGCTTCTTCTGCTGCCACGGGATATCGGCGTCGGGATCCTCGAACGCCGCCTTGAGCAGCTTGATCTTGGCGACACCGCGGTCCGGATCATCCTCTTCGGGCGACACCAGGAGGTTGATGCCAGGTTTCACCGTCTCGCGCGACGAGGTCATCACCTTCCACAGCGAACCGTTGAGCAGGCCCTTGGCCGGGTCGTTGCGCAGGCACACCAGCTTGTCGCCGGCCTGCGGATAGTCGGCATTGAACCCCTTGAGCTCGCGCAGGCGCTGGTTGTAGCGGCGGCGCGTGCGGTTGGTGCCGACCAGCACCTGGTCCGCCCTCAGCACTAGGTCCTGGTTGACGTCTTCCTTGCCGATCACCTGCGCCGTGCCGTAGTCGCCGCGCATGAATTCGCGCCCCTCGCGCACGTCGAGCGCCAGCCGCAGGATCGGATTGTCGCGCGCCTGCCGGTGGATTTCGGTGAGCAGGAAATCCGGCTCGTGGTCGGTGAAGAAGCCACCGCCCGAGATCGGCGGCAACTGGCCGGGATCGCCCAGCACCAGGATCGGCGTGCCAAAGCTCAAGAGGTCACGGCCAAGCTGCTCGTCGACCATCGAGCATTCGTCGATGATGACCAGTTTCGCACGCGAGATCGGGCTCTGCCGGTTGAGCGAAAAAGTCGGCGACATCGACGTCTTGCCAGTCACCTCGTCTTCGACCGATTCCTCCCCCTTGGGCCTGTAGATCAGCGAATGGATGGTGCGGGCATTGACCGCGCCCTTGGAGCGCAGCACCTGCGCCGCCTTGCCGGTGAAGGCGGCGAACTGCACCTGGCCGTCGACATGTTCGGCGAAATAGCGCGCCAGCGTCGTCTTGCCGGTGCCGGCATAGCCGAACAGCCGGAACAATTGCGGCTTGCCGGCCTTGAGCCAGCGCGCGACCGCCTGCAGCGCCTCGTCCTGTTGGGGTGAAAATTCCATCTGATCGTGTGACCGGATTCGCGAGAGAAAGACAAGATAGCGCCACCGCCATCGACGCGGCCTGGTGGCGAACTCCCTGCGCTTCAGCCTATCAGGCGAGGACGGGAACGTAAAGGGAACGGGCGGCGTGTCCGCACGATCACCCGACGGCGTGCGGATCGTTCTCCAGCAGGATCGGCTTGCCGTGCGGCGTGGCATGCGCGGCGCGCTCCCAGGCCCGTGCCATTGCATCGACATCGGGCTTGGCGGCCAATCCTTTCGACGCCAGCAGCGCTTCCAGCGCCGCCAACCAATGTTCGTAATAGTCATGGCCGTCAGCCCCGGCGCCGGGTTTCTTCACTTCGGCCGACAGTGCCTGCGCCCACTCGCTCCACGAAAACAGGCCCTTGTCGTGCAGCGCCACCGTCATCGCGAAGGCTTCGGCCTGCCAGGGCTCGGCGAAGACGGGCGCATCGAGGCCGGCGGGCAGACCGGCAGGCCCGTTCGCCTCAGGCCGGTTCAAGATAGCTCTCCCAGGCATCGATGGACACGGTCAGCGTCGGATCGGCCCCGTCGCCCCAGATCTCGGCTCCGTCGAAAACCACCGTATAGACCCATTGCGGGTTCTCGCCCTGCCCATGCGCGTTGGTGTCGGGGAACACAAAGCCGTCGCGCACCGCTTCGATCCTCCCATGCTTGCCGCGCGCGTAGCGCGGCAGTCTGGTGTGGCCGATCGGATTGAAATTCTTGGTCCGCACGCGGTCGCCGGCCCTGAACCGCGGCGCCGTTTCGACCGGCCGGTTACACGGAGCGCCCTTGGCAAGCACTGCCGGAACGTCATGGGCCTTCAGCACTCTTTTGGGCGTCGCCGCCGGATCGATCGCCTCGCCTGCCTTGAGATCACGCTCGCTGACGAAATCATGGCGCTTGAGCAGGGTTTCCAGCGCCTTGATCCATATCTGGTAGTAGCTGGAGGCATAATAGTCGGCCGGATGCAGCGATTCCCGCGCATGCCGGCTCTCATCGATATTCCAGGCGCCCATTGCGCCGGCGGTGAGCGTCACGCCGAGCGCCCGCCGCTCCCAGTCGGCATGGAAATACGGCTCGTCCCGTTCCGGCGCCACCGGTCCGAATCCCATCTGTCCGCCGAGATCCTGCGGGCCGTTCATGCCGGGTCCCCTGTTTGTTCCGGTTTTTGGGCCAGCGCAGTGCCGATCATGGCATCGCGGCTTACCAATTCGGACAAGCGCTCCTCACTCCAGCCTTCGGTTCCTTGAGGCCGCATCGGGACGACGAGATAGCGCAACTCCGCGGTCGAATCCCAGACGCGTATCTTTGTTGAGGCCGGCAGCGTCAGCCCGAATTCCTCAAGCACGCCGCGCGGATCGATGACCGCGCGCGAGCGATAGGGCGGCGCCTTGTACCAGACCGGCGGCAGGCCGAGCACCGACCACGGATAGCAGGAGCACAGCGTGCAGACGACGAGATTGTGAGTCTCTTCGGTGTTGAACACCGCCTGCATGTGCTCGCCTTGGCGGCCGGTGTAACCCAGCGATCCGATCGCCGCCGTAGCATCGCGCTTCAGCCAGTCGGCAAAAGCGGGATCGCTCCAGGCCTTGGCCACCACCCTCGCGCCGTTGCGCGGACCGATCTTGGTCTCGTAGGTATCGACGATGACATCGATCGCGGCCGGATCGATCAATCCCTTGCGGGTGAGAATGGTTTCCAGCGCGCGCACGCGGGCGGCAAACGGATCGAGTTCGTTGTCGTGGTCATGATCGTGGGACATGGCCACAAACTACGGCTGCGATCCGCCGGCCGCAAGCATGACGACTTGGGCCAGTGGGCGCGACGCGGATACACTACTCCGCGGCCGTCTTTTGCGGCTCGCCTCGGATTTCGTCATCATCGTCGAACAGCGAAGGCTGATCCCCCGCTTCGACCAGATGCAATTCGGGCTTGCGCTTCGGCATCAGCCCGACCAGCCAGCCCGAGAAATTTTCCATGTAGACATAGATTACCGGTGTGACGAACAGCGTCAGCGCCTGCGAGGCGAGCAGACCGCCGACAACGGCGACGCCCAGCGGCTGGCGCAGCTCCGCGCTGGCGCCCGTGCCGAGCGCGATCGGGAACGTGCCCATCAAGGCGGCCAGCGTCGTCATCATGATCGGCCGGAACCGCATCAGGCAGGCCTTGTGGATGGACTCGGTGGCCGACATTCCTTCTCGTCGCAATTCGAGCGCGACGTCGACCATCATGATGCCGTTCTTCTTGACGATGCCGATCAGCATCAGGATGCCGATCACCGCGATGACGGACAGGTCCATGCCGGCGAAGCGCAAGGCGACAACCGCTCCCAGCACAGCCGATGGCAAGCCTGTGAGGATCGTGAGCGGATGGATGAAGCTCTCATAGAGAATGCCAAGCACGATATAGATGGTCAGGATCGCGCCGCCGATCAGCAGGCCCTGGTTGGCGAGCGAATCCTGGAAGGTCTTGGCTGTGCCGGCAAAGCTGGTCGAGATCGTCTCCGGCATGCCGATCTGCTCCTTGAGCGCGTCGATGCGGCTCACGCTGTCGCCGAGCGCCACGCCTTGCGGCAGATTATAGGAGATCGTCACGGCCGGAAGCTGGCCGAGCTGGTTGACCGTCAAGGCGCCCGCCGTGCGATCGACCCGGGCGAAGGCGCCAAGCGGAACCAGGGAGCCGCTCGCCGTCCTCATCTGGATGGCCAGCATCCGCTCCGGCGACCACTCGATCTTGGGATCGAGCTCGGTGATGACTTCGTAGCTGTCGGCGGAGCCGAAGATCGTCGAAACCTGGTCGGTGCCGAACCCGCCATAAAGCGCCGAGCGCAGTGTGTCGGTGTCGATGCCGAGCTGGGCCGCCTTGTCGCGATCCACCACCAGCGTCGCCTGCAGCGCATTGTTCTGCAAATCGCTGGTAACGTCGGTGAAAGTCGCATGATCGGCCGCCATCGCATCATTCAGTTTCTGCGCCCAGACGTCGGTCTGGCCGGTGTCGAGGCCTTGAACCACGAGCTGGTAGGCGCTGGCAGACGAGCGCGAACCCAGCCTCAGATTCTGCACAGGCTGCATGTAGGTCTCGATGCCCGCGACGCCGGCCAATTGCTTGCGCAGATCCGCAAGCACCTTCTCGATATTGGGCCGCTGGTCCTTGCCCTTGAGCTGGACGAAAAGCTGCCCCTGGTTGAGCGCATTGTTGCCGCTGCCCGCCGACCACGCAACATGGTCGACATAGGGCGAATGCGAGAACACGCTGGCCACCTGCCCCTGCAGCTTTGCCATGGCGTCGAACGAGATGTCCTGGCGCGCAATGGTCGTCACCGATATCTGGCCGATATCCTCCTGCGGGAAAAAGCCCTTCGGCGAGACCTCGATCAGCCACACCGACGCCGCCGCGGTGCCTATGAAGACCAGGAACACCAGGAAAGTGTGCCGCAGACAGAAGCTCAGGATCCGGTCGTAGCCGCGGGTGATGAAATCGCGCCTGTGGCCATCGCCATGCGCCTCGCGGTCGGCCTTGGTCACCGACAGCAGCCGCGAGCACAGCATCGGCGTCAGCGTCAGCGACACGAACATCGACGCCAGGATGGCGACCGTCACCACGACGGCGAACTCGTTGAAGATGCGCCCGATGACGCCGCCCATCAGAAGCACCGGGATGAACACGGCCACCAGCGAGATCGAAATCGAGATGATGGTGAAGCCGATTTCGCGCGCGCCCTTCAGCGACGCATCGAAAGCCGACAATCCGTCCTCCTCCATGTGACGGAAGATGTTTTCCAGCATCACGATAGCGTCGTCGACGACGAGGCCGACCGCGAGCGTCAGGCCCATCAGCGAAATGTTGTCGATGGAAAAGCCGAACAGGAACATCGCGCCGAGCGTGGCGATCAACGAGATCGGCACCGCCACGGCCGGGATGATGGTCGCCGTAACGCGGCGCAGGAACACGAAGATCACCATGACCACCAGCGCGATGGTCAACAGCAGCGTGAACTGCACGTCGTCCACGGCCTGGCGGATCGAGGTCGAACGGTCGTTGAGCAGCTTGATCTGGGCGGCGGCCGGCATCTGGTCCTGGAAGGACGGCAGCATCGCCTTGACCTTGTCGACGACGTCGACAGTGTTGGCGTCGGGCTGGCGCTGCACCGCCATGATGATCGCGCGCGTGCCGTCATACCAGCTTGCAGTCGTCGTGGTCTGCACCGAATCGACGACGCGTGTCACCTCGCCCAGCCGCACCGGATGACCGTTCTTGGTGGCGATGATGAGGTTGGAGAATCCGGCGGCGTCGGTCAGCTGCGTATTGGCCGTGATCGTCAACTGCTGTTTGTTGTTCTTCAGAACGCCCAGCGGGGTGTTGGAGTTGGCGGATGCGATCGCCGCCTGCAGCTGGTCGATCGAAATGCCGCGCGCGGCAAGCGCGGTCGGGTCGATCTGGATGCGGACTGCATATTTCTGCTGGCCGAAGATGGAGACCTGCGCCACGCCGTCGATGGTCGACAGCGACGGCGAGATGACGTTTTCGGCGAAAGCATCGAGATCGGTCAGCGGAACCGTATCGCTGACCAGCGACATCAAAAGGATCGGCGCGTCGGCCGGATTGACCTTGCGATAGCTCGGCGGCGAGGTCATCTGCGGCGGCAGCGATCTTTGCGTGCGCGCGATCGCTGCCTGCACGTCCGCGGCCGCGGCATCGATGTCGCGGTTGAGCACGAACTGGATGGCGATCGAGGTCTGGCCGAGCGAGTTGGTGGTCGAGATCGAATCGATTCCGGCAATGGTGGCGAATTGCTTGATCAGCGGCGTCGCCACCGACGTTGCCATCGTTTCCGGCGAGGCTCCGGGCAGCTGAGCCGAGACGTTGACGACAGGGAATTCGGCACTGGGCAACGCGGCCACCGGGAGGAACTTGTAGGCGAACAGCCCGCCCAGAACGAGGGCGAACGACATCAGGAGGGTGGCGACAGGCCTGCGAATGCAGAACTCGGAGATCATTGGGCCGCCTCGCCGGCCTTGTCCGCTTGCGCGATCTTGGGTGCTGCCTGGTCGCCGGATCCGGCGGATGCCTTGCCTTCGTGCACGGCAGCCCCGTTCTTCAGTCGCGTCTGGCCTTCGATAACAACCTTCTCGCCGCTTTTCAGGCCATCGCTGATGGCGGCGCTCTGACCCACGGTCAGCGCCACTTGCACCGGCCGCATTTCGACTGTGTTGTCAGGCTTGACCACATAGACGAACGGCCCCTTCTGGCTGGGCTGCACCGCGACCGTGGGGACGGACGTCATCTGCGGCATGATGCCGGCGTCGAGCACGACATTCACATATTGGCCCGGCCACAGCGACAGATCGGCGTTGGGTATGCTGGCTCGCGTTGCAATGGTGCCGGAAGCGGTATCGACGCTGGAGTCGACGAAATCGAGCGTGCCCTTGCCAATCGGTGTCGGGTCCCCGTCCTGGGTCAGGGTCACTGCCCCTTGCTGTGGCTTTGCCAGTGCCTTGTGCAGCAGCGCAAGGTTGCTTTCGGGCAGATTGAAGTTCACCTGCAGCGGATCCATCTGGGTGATGGTGACGAGCGGGGTCGAGGTGCTGCTGCTGCCATTGCTCGTGGTCACGAGATCGCCCACGGCAACGTTGACCGCGCCAAGCCTGCCGGAAATCGGCGCGGTGATCCTGGCAAAGCCAAGCTGGACATTGTCTGCATCGATTGTCGCCTTGTCGGCATCGACAGTCGCTGCCGCCGCCTTCTGCGCGGCAACGGCCTGGTCGTAGGTCTGCTGCGTACCGGCCTGCTTGGCGACAAGATCCTTGGCGCGCTGAAGATCGGAATTCGAACTGGCAAGCAGCGCCTGATCCTTGGCGAGCGTCGCCTGATCCTTGGCGAGCTGCGCCTTCAAGGCACGGTCATCCAGCGAAAACAGGAGATCGCCGGTTTTCACCATCTGCCCGTCCTTGACGTCGATCGACACGATCTGGCTGGACACGCGCGCGTTGATGCTGACCACGGCGGGAGAGGAGACGAAGCCGATGGCGTAGCGCCGGACCGGGAAATCGGCCGTCGTTGCCGTGGCCGAGATGATCGAGGCCGAACGGGCGCCAGTGCCGCCAGCCGCCTGCTTGCCCCCTGCCTGCGGATCCTGGCTATCCGACGCCGGCTTGTCCGACGCGACCTGATTTACACCGATGATCTGCCGGGCCCTGCTCAGCGCATCGGGAGACAGATAGAGCCAGGCCGCGCCTGCGCAGGCGACCGCAAGCAATGAAAGAATGACTTTTCCACGCATCGACAAAAGACCCTCTCCGTCCGACACGCCATAGCCAGGTGGTCGTATTCTAGCTCAAATCACGACGCCCTGCCGCGATTTCGCTGAATAGATAGGACAGGGCTTTGGCGGAAAAGGGCCAAAACACGGCATTACGAAGATTTAATGTGCACTGCACAATGGATGGGCTGGCCACCATGATCGCGTGCAAAAGGCGGATCGCGAACCTGGACAACTCACCGCAGCATCGGCCAAAGCGTCGCGGCCAGCAACACGCCCATGGCGATGTTGAACCATTTCAGCCGCACTGGATCGGACAGGAAACCGCGCAGCGCCGTGCCGAATCCCGCCCACACTGAAACGCTCGGCAGGTTGACGATGGTGAAGGCCACCGAGATTAGCGCCACCGACAGGAACGGATGCTCCGGATTGGAGTAGACGGCCATGGCGGTGATCGCCATCACCCAGGCCTTGGCATTGACCCACTGGAACGCCGCCGCCTCGATGAAACGCATCGGCCGCGCCTTCGTCTCGCCTTTGCCGCTGAGCGAGCGTGACATGGCGATTTTCCAGGCAAGGTAGAGCAGATAGGCGGCGCCGGCGATCTTGAGCGCGGTGTGCAGCGCCGGGAACGCCGTCAGCACGGCGCCAAGACCAAGGCCGACCGCCAGCAGCAAGACAAGAAACCCGATGCTGATGCCGAACATATGCGGCACGCTCCTCACCAGGCCGAAATTCACACCTGAGGCGAGCAGCATCAGATTGTTAGGCCCGGGCGTGATCGAGGTCACGAAGGCGTAGACAAGCAAGGCGAGGAATGCGTCGAGCGACATGATATCCTCCCAGATAAGCCAGTATTATTGTCTCTTCCAACGACCGCACAAATGCCACCCTCGGCCGGTGGCCGATCCCGTCGTCACGCTGTGGAGAAACTTACCGGTGCTACATCCCCTGCGGGCCACGGTTCATCGCCGCCACGCCGGTGCGGCAGATCTCTACCAGGCCGAGCGGCTTCATGATGGCGATGAACTGGTCGAGCTTGGAGCCCTTGCCGGTGATCTCGAAGATGAAATGCTCGGTGTTGGCGTCGATGACGCTGGCGCGGAAGGCGTCAGCCAGCCGCAGCGCCTCGACGCGGGCTTCGCCGGTGCCGGCGACCTTGACCAGCGCCAGTTCCCGCTCCAGCGGCCGCTCCTGGCCGAACTCCTGCGAGCGCACGGTGAGGTCGACGACGCGGTGGACCGGCACGATGCGCTCGAGCTGGTGCTTGATCTGCTCCAGCACATGCGGCGTGCCGCGCGTCACGATGGTGATGCGCGACAGATGTTTCTCATGCTCGGTTTCCGAGACTGTCAGGCTCTCGATGTTGTAGCCGCGCCCGGAAAACAGGCCGATGACCCGGGCAAGCACGCCCGGCTCGTTGTCGACCAGCACGGAAAGCGTGTGGTTCTCGGGCTTTTCCGTTTCCTTGGCGATGAAATAGGCGGAGCCGGTCGGTTGTAGCTGTGCGTTCATGATGTGAATCTCGACTTCAAACTCTTGGATCTAATCTCTGTTTACGCACGGCTTCTCGCGACAGCCCTGCCTCTGTCCGCTGCTAAACCAGTTCCCTGCCCTTGGCGTCGATGGCGTTGGCCACCGCTTCGTCCGTCGCCTCGTCCGGCAAGAGCATCTCATTGTGCGCCTTGCCCGACGGGATCATCGGGAAGCAGTTGGCGAGCGTCGCCACGCGGCAGTCGAACAGCACCGGCTTCCTGACCGAGATCATCTCCTTGATGGCATCGTCCAGCTCGTCCGGCTTGTCGCAGCGAATACCGTGGCCGCCATAGGCTTCGGCCAGCTTGACGAAATCAGGCATGGCTTCGGTGTAGGAATGCGACAGCCGGTTGCCGTGCAACAGCTGCTGCCACTGCCGCACCATGCCCATATACTGGTTGTTGAGAATGAAGATTTTGATCGGCGCGTCGAACTGCACCGCGGCACTCATCTCTTGCATCGTCATCTGCACCGAAGCGTCGCCGGCGATATCGACGACCAGCGCGTTCGGATGCGCGATCTGCACGCCGAGTGCCGCCGGCAGGCCGTAACCCATCGTGCCGAGCCCCCCGGACGTCATCCAGCGGTTCGGCTTCTCGAAATGGTAGTGCTGCGCCGCCCACATCTGGTGCTGGCCGACCTCCGTCGTGATGTAGGTGTCCATGTCCTTGGTCAGGGCATAGAGCCGCTGGATGGCATATTGCGGCATGATCACGTCGTTGTTCATCTTGTAGGCGAGCGAATCGCGCGCACGCCATTTGGCGATCTGCTCCCACCAGGGATAGAGCGCCTTCTTGTCGGCCTTGGCGGTTGCCCGCCACAGCCGCACGAGATCCTCCAGAACCCGGCCGACATCGCCGATAATGGGCACGTCGGTGTGGACGTTCTTGTTGATCGAGGACGGATCGATGTCGATATGGATCTTCTTCGAGTTCGGCGAGAACGCGTTGAGGCGGCCGGTGATGCGGTCGTCGAAGCGCGCACCGATGCAGATCATCACGTCGCAATCATGCATGGCCATGTTGGCTTCGTAGGTGCCGTGCATGCCGAGCATGCCGAGCCAGTTCTTGCCCGATGCCGGATAGGCGCCGAGCCCCATCAACGTCGAGGTGATCGGGAAACCGGTGAGGTCGACCAGTTCGCGCAGCAGATGGCTCGCTTCCGGACCGGAGTTGATGACGCCGCCGCCGCTGTAGATGATCGGCTTCCTGGCACCGGCCAGCAGTTCGACCGCCGCCTTGACCTTCTCCAGGTCGCCCTGCACCTTCGGCTGATAGCTGGTGCGCGGCGCGGTTTGCGGAGAAACATAAAAACCCTTGGCGAACTGCACGTCCTTCGGGATGTCGACCACGACAGGACCGGGACGGCCGGTGGTGGCGACATGGAAGGCCTCATGAATGGTTGCGGCAAGCTCGTTGACGTCCTTCACCAGCCAATTGTGCTTGGTGCAGGGGCGCGTGATGCCGACCGTGTCGCACTCCTGGAAAGCGTCCGAACCGATCAGCGAGGTCGGCACCTGCCCGGTCAGGCACACCAGCGGGATCGAATCCATCAGCGCGTCCTGCAAAGGCGTCACCGCGTTGGTCGCGCCCGGACCCGATGTCACCAGCATGACGCCTGCCTTGCCGGTCGAGCGCGCATAGCCCTCGGCCGCGTGGCCGGCGCCCTGCTCGTGCCTCACCAGGATGTGCTCGACGTCGTCCTGCTGGAAGATCTCGTCATAGATCGGGAGAACCGCGCCGCCCGGATAACCGAAGACATGCTTGACGCCATTATCCTTCAGCGCCTGCACCACCATTTCGGCGCCAGTCATTTCGCGCCGCTCGCTCTGTCCGTTGCTCATCGGTTTGGTCCCGTACTGTCCGCCATCTGGCGATTTGCTGGTCGTTTAGTCGTGTTTCAGGCAATAAAAAAGGCCCCCGAGGGAGCCTGTGTGTTGCGCATGGGAGGTTTTCGCCCGGCGGTTACACCGCCTTGCCCACGCGCCTTCCTACGAGAATGAGTGCCTTTTTCATGGTGGCGAACCATAAGGGTGAAAGCAGCCGTTCGTCAATGGGGTCGATTCCGCTTTCATGCCGGCTTGCCCGGTGCATGGCACGAAGCACGCGCACGCCGTCATTTAGGCCCGGCTCGACGTCGGGTCGCTGGTCAAACCCTTGAAAACAAAGCGAACTATTTGGCGACGTGACGCGGCCCATGGTTTGCCGCGATACTGCCCGAGGCCGGACCCAAGCTCGGCAAAGGCAGCTCGCAACGAGGCCGATCAACAAAAACGCGGAGGAAACTGATGCTCGACAAGGCCCCGAACAGGAAGCTTTCCGACCTTCTCGAACGATTTGGCGCGGCCCTTGCCGCCGGCGACGTCGACAAGGCGGTCGAATGCTTCCAGGAAGATTGTTATTGGCGCGACCTCGTCACCTTCACCTGGAATATCAAGACCATGGAAGGCCGCGATCAGGTGCGTGACATGCTGGAAAGCCAGCTGTCGAAGACGAAGCCATCACATTTCGCCATCGCCAGGGGCGAGGACGCGACCGAGGCGAACGGGGTGATCGACGGCTGGATCAGCTTCGAGACGAATGTGGCGCGCGGCTTCGGCCATATCAGGTTGAAGGACGGCAAGATCTGGACGCTGCTGACCACAATGGTCGAGCTGAAAGGCTATGAAGAGCCGGCCGGCTTCGCCCGGCCGATGGGCGCCAAGCACGGCTCCGGCAAGAACCGCCCGACCTGGAAGGAAGAGCGCGAGAAGGAAGCGGCCGAGCTTGGCTTCAAGACGCAGCCCTATACGGTCATCATCGGCGGCGGCCAGGGCGGCATCGCGCTTGGCGCACGGCTCCGGCAGCTCGGCGTGCCGACGATCATCATCGAGAAGAATGAACGTGCCGGCGACAGCTGGCGCAAGCGCTACAAGTCGCTCTGCCTGCACGATCCGGTCTGGTATGACCATTTGCCCTACATCGATTTTCCCCGGAACTGGCCGGTTTTCTCGCCCAAGGACAAGATCGGCGACTGGCTGGAAATGTACACCAAGGTGATGGAGCTGAATTACTGGTCCTCAACCGAGGCCAAGAGCGCTTCCTACGACGAGGAGAAGAAGGAATGGACGGTTGTCGTCCACCGCGACGGCAAGGACATCACGCTGAAGCCGAAGCAGCTGGTGCTGGCCACCGGCATGTCCGGCCGTCCCAATCTGCCGAAGTTCAAGGGCATGGAGAATTTCAAGGGCGATCAGCACCACTCCTCCAAGCACCTCGGCCCCGACCAATATGCCGGCAAGAAGGTTGTCGTCATCGGCTCCAACAATTCCGCGCACGATATTTGCGCAGCACTGTGGGAAGCCGGCGTCGACGTCACCATGGTGCAGCGATCGACCACCCACATCGTCAGATCCGACACGCTGATGGATATCGGGCTTGGCGCGCTCTACTCGGAGCAGGCGGTGCAGAACGGTATGACCACCGCCAAGGCCGACCTCATCTTCGCCTCCCTGCCCTACAAGATCCTGCACGAGTTCCAGATTCCGCTTTATGAGAAGATGAAGGAGCGCGACGCGGCGTTCTACAAGGGCCTGGAAAAGGCGGGGTTCATGCTCGACTGGGGCGACGACGGCTCCGGCCTGTTCATGAAATATCTCAGGCGTGGCTCCGGCTACTACATCGATATCGGCGCTTCGCAGCTGATCATCGATGGCGCCATCAAGCTCAAGAGCGGCGTCGATGTGGCCGAGATCAAAGAACATTCCATCCTGCTCAGCGATGGCACCGAACTGCCGGCGGACGTCATCGTCTACGCCACCGGATACGGCTCGATGAATGGCTGGGCGGCGGAGCTGATCTCAAAGGAGGTTGCCGACAAGGTCGGCAAATGCTGGGGACTCGGCTCGAACACCACCAAGGATCCCGGCCCATGGGAAGGTGAGCAGCGCAACATGTGGAAGCCGACGCAGCAGGAGGCGCTCTGGTTCCATGGCGGTAACCTGCACCAGTCGCGCCATTATTCGCAGTTCCTGTCGCTGCAGTTGAAGGCCAGGCAGGAAGGCATTGCGACGCCCGTCTATGGGCTGCAGCAGGTTCACCACAAGGGATAAGCCAGATCGTGGCGAAAAACCGAGGGAGGCGCGGTTTTGGACCGCGCCTCCCTTTCCTGATCGGTGCGATCGGCTACGCCGCCTGGTCGGCCGCGAACCGCGCCACCACGCGTTCTAGCAACGGCACATAGTCGCGAAACGTGCGCGTCCTCATGTCGGCGACCTTGCCGCCCTCGTCCCAGATGCGGACGCGCACCGCCTCTTCGTGAAACGGGTTCTTGCGGAACCCGGCCACCTCGTCCGGGCTCATCGGCCCGCCCTGCAACGACAGCGTATGAACCGAAGCCGGCGACAGCTTGTCGAAATAGGTCGGGTCGGTGGCGCAGAGATAGCGCTTGGCCGAGACATGCAGCCTGACGCATTCGACGATGACCGGCGGGAAGAACGGCGCCAGCACCTCGCCGCCGGCCTCGTCATGGTGCTTGTCCTCGACGTCATCGGGCGAATAGGTACCGAACTCGCTGGTGTAGTGGCCGATATCGTGCAGCAGGGCTGCTGCCACCAGTTCTTCCGGCGCACCATCCTGCTCTGCGAGCCAGGCGCCCTGCAGCATATGCTCGGACATCGTCACCGGCTCGCCGAGATAGGATTCGGCTCCCCGGCGCTCGAAGATATCGGCGATGAATTCGACGATGTTGCCGGCGTTCAGATCATGTGCGTTCATTCCGCCGCCTCCTTGAAACCGTGCTCGATCGCCGCCAACGTCGACAGCAGGCCGTCCTTGTCGGCATAACAGCCCTGCAGCCAGCGTTTGCCGGTTCCCGAAAACGCCTTGCGCGCATGCATGACGCGGGTGTTGTCGACGATGAAGGCCTGCCCCGGCTCAAGCTTGAACGTTACTTCGAAAGCCGGATCCTCGATCAACTCCGCAAAGCGGCGATAGGCGGCGTAGTAGGCATCCATCTCGGCGAAAGGCACGTCGATGGTCGGCGCCAGCGAGCGGTTGTTGAAGCGGATGCAGATCAGTTCGCCGTCCGGCCCGAGTTCGATCATAGGCCGCTTCGCCTGCAGCCGCACGCCGGACGATCCGGCATATTCGAAACGGGCAGGATGCGAACTCAGGAGTCGGAAGCCTTCGGGATTCTCGGCCTGCAAGGCGGCCGCCACGGCGAACCCGTCGACCACGCTGGACTCACCACCCTCCACCGTGTTCTCGATACAGGACAGGATCTGCAGCGTCGGCACCGGGTCGCGATAAGGATTGTCGGTGTGCGCCTGGAGGCCGAGATTGGTGTAGGCCAGATTGTTCGGATTGACCTCGGCGCGCACTTCGAACCAGCGCCCGTAATTGGTCTCCCTAATGTAGCCGAACAGGTCGGAGACCTTGCACAGAGCGCCGGATTCGGCCGGCAGTCCGTCCATCACTGCAAAACCGTAGGCCCTCACCGCCAAGAGCCATTCCCGCAGCACACTGCGGCTGCGGCTTGCCTTCGGATAACCGGCGCGCGGCACCGAATTCTGCATCGTGGCCCTTGTCCAGCGCTGCACCGCGTCGGCGGTCCATCCGGACTGACGGGCCTCGGCGCGATCATAGGCATTGGCTCGAAGCCACGCCTCGGGAAAGCTGACCGTCTTCTTCTCGGGCACGAATCTGATCTCCACGGCATTGCCCTTGATCGAAGCGGCACCGATCCGCGTCTCGGCTGGAACATCGAGGATGGTGATCAGTCGCTGGCCGTTGCCGGCGCTGCGTGTCTTGTCGTCGAGTGCGTTGTCGCGAAGCCACATGGCGTGGAATCGGCAGCGTGTCCCGTCCTTCCAGCCCAGCTCGATCATTCTTCCTGCGTCGCCTATCAGCGCATCGGTCAACATGGAGATGTTCCTGTCCGTTGCGCCCCGCAGTCCGCTCAGCGGGGCCTCGATTGCATGTTGACCGAGCGAAAGGTATAATTGAAATTATCATTTTTCGGTCAATGGCTGCAAAACCATAATGCCTGCGAGAACCATCCCCACCTTGCCCCCACTCGACTGGCTGCGCAGCTTCGAGGCAGCGGCGCGGCTTTCGAATTTTACGGCGGCGGCCGCCGAGCTCGGCCTGACCCAGGCGGCCGTCAGTCAGCATATCCGGTTGCTTGAGGAGCGGCTGAAGACGCGTCTGTTCTCACGGCTGGCGCGGGGCGTCGCACTGTTGCCGGAGGGTGCCGCCTACTTGCCCCACATCCAATCAGCCTTCGCCACCATCGGCAGCAGCACGGCGGAACTGTTCGAGCCCCGCGCCGTCGAGACCGTTACCTTGCGGGCGCCGATCTCCTTCTCTTTGCTGGTGCTCGTTCCGAAGCTGCCCGACCTTGCCAAGGCGCTGCCGCGCATCCACCTCCACCTGGTGACGATCCATCGCCCGACCGACTATGACCTGCCGGGTTCAGCGCTGGACATCCGTTTCGGCAACGGATCCTTTCCCGGACGCATAGCCGACAGGCTGACCGCCGAGCGGCTTGTGCCGGTGGCCGCCCCGGCCTTGGCCGGTGCCGCCGACTGGATATCCCTGCCGCTGCTCCTGGTCGCTGGTGCGCGCGAGATGTGGGCGGAATGGTTCGCCGCGGCGGGATTGGCCGGTCACCCCAGGCGCTCGCATCGCTTCGACAGCTTCGTGGCTGCGATGGAGGCTGCGCGAGCCGGCGCGGGCGTGCTTCTGGGCTCGCGGCCGCTGATTGACGCGGCACTCGAAAGCAAGGCCCTGGCCAGGCTTTCCGATTTCGAGCTCCCGAGCACATCGGGGCATTTTCTGACCAAGGCACCGATCGCGCGACTGACCGGTGCCGAGCAGGATTTCCGCCAATGGCTGCTGTCGCGCCTCGGCGAGCCATCTCCGACATGACGTTCACCGGCCGATGCGCTTCCAGTAGATGAGCGTGCCGGTCAGCCCGCCATGGGGCTTCAATGCATAGTCCGGTATTTCCCCGGTCAGCGTGAAGCCCAGCCTCTCATAGAGCCCGGACGCCCCCTCTTCGGTCGCCGTATCCAGAACCAGAAGCGTGCGGCCCCTCTCCACCGCAAGGGCCTCGGCCGCTTGCATCAGGCGGGTCGCCACGCCTTTGCCTCGACGATCGAGGCGCGTCATCAGCTTGGCGATCTCGGCCCGGTGCGGCTGGTTGGGCGGACAGTCGAGCAGCAGCGTGACCGTGCCGACCAGCGTGTCTGCCTCCCACGCGCCAAGCACCACCCGCTCACCTCTTGCGGCCGCCGTCAGCGACGTGTCCCAGAACCTGCGGGCGGTTTCCGGCGCCAGCGGATGCATGAAGCTCACCGACCCGCCCGCGGCAACCGTTTCGACCAGAAGATCGCCAAGCAACGCCTGTGTCCGCGCGTCCTGCGTCAACATTCTGATCTCGATGGAATGCATGCTCGTTCTGCCTGGCTGAGATGGAAGGATCGATACGGTCGAACTGGCGTCAATCGAAAGCGCTGAATCGCTTTCCCTTGCGCGCCGCCTTGATCGCGGCGATGCGTTCGGTGTCCTCTTCCTGAAGGTGGCGTCCGCGTTCGAGGAGTTCGAGCGTGTATTCCTCATAGGTAAGTCCCAGCCGTTCCGCCTTGTCCACGCGCATCAGCATGACGTCGCGGCTCGGTGCTTTCAACGCCTTGGCATGCGCGGCCTGCCAGGCCAGGAAAATATAAGGATCGCCCTTGCCCCATGGCGGCCCCTTGTAGTCGTCGAGCGGCGGTCCCCCATTGTGGGAGCGCTTTGGACGTCTCGGCATGATGTCAGGCCCTGACCAGCGCGACGAGATAGTCGGCGCCCGCCTCGAGCGCATGGAAGGTGCAGTCCGACGGCGCGCCGAGCGCCAGACAGTCGCCGGGCTCGAGCCTGTGCACCAGATCGCCCTCGATGAATTCCAGCCGTCCGGAGATCAGCCATATCTGCTGTTTGATGAAGGCGTAGGACGCCGCGGGCAAACTGACCTTGGCGCCCGCCGGCAGATGAACCCTGATCAGTTCGAGCGGCATGTCGCCGGCCGGCGAAAGATGCCGCCTGACATAGCCGGTATCGGGATCGCGCCAGACGGGCTGGTCGCTCGCCCGCAGCAAGCCGCCACCCTGCAATTCCGCGCGTGCGATAAGGGTCGACAGCGTCATGCCGAAGGCGGCGGCGATCCGCACCAGGAGCGCTGCCGTCGGGCTGGTCATGCCACGCTCGATCGTGCTCAGCATGGCTTTGGAGACGCCGGAGCGCTCGGCGAGTTCGGCCAGGGACCAGTCCCGTATCGTCCTCTCGGCGTGTATCCGCCTGCCGATTGTCGAGGAGATGTCGTTCGCTATATCATCCATTCGTCTATTATAGCGAAAACTGATAACTGGAAAAGAGCCTTGTCGCGACAATTTTCGCCGGCTTCTTAATCCTCCCTACACCATCCGGCCACACTCGACCTTAACCCCGTTCCTGTAGGCTTCGACGTGAGGGAAAATGGGGATTGGCCTGTCCATGTATGTCGAACGCGAAGCCTCGGTCGGAGAACCGACATCGCAGGAGCGCCGCAACGCCGAACAGAACGACAGGCGCATCCTGGGCAATGTCGTGCAATGCGACGGCGCCCGCGCCACCATCAGCGCCTTTGCGGACGACGTCGACGGCGCGGTGACCGGCCTGTGGACGGTCGGCAAGATGATCTCGGTCAATCTCGGCACGACACGCACCGTCGGCCTGGTCTATGCGATCGGCAAGTCGGATCGCGCCTGGAACAGCGAAGGCCAGAACGCCATCGAGGTCAGCATCGAGCTGATCGGCGAAGTGCGCGACGGCGCCGAACCCGGCTCCAAGCCGATCTTCGACCGCGGCATCACCACCTATCCCCATATAGGCGCCATCGCGCACCGCATCCGCAGCCGTGACCTGCAGGCCGTCTACGATCTGGCCGGGCGTCATTCGATCACCATCGGCTCGCTGTCGCAGGACGAGGCGATCGCCGCCAACATCGCCATCGACGACACGCTGGCGCGCCACTTTGCCATTGTCGGCACCACCGGCGTCGGCAAGTCCACCGCCGTCTCGCTGCTGCTGCGCAAATCGATCGCGGCGCGGCCGGATCTGCGCATCCTGATCCTCGATCCGCACAATGAATTCGCCGCGTCGCTGCCCGAATATTGCGTCAAGGTCGATTCCAAGACGCTCGACCTTCCGTTCTGGATGTTCCGGCTCGAGGAATTCGCCGAAGTTCTATTTCGCGGCCGCGAGACCGTGCCCGACGAGATCGATGCGCTGCGCGACCTCATTCCGCTCGCCAAAAACCTCTATCGCAACCCCAATTCCGGTGCCTATCTCAGGCGCGGCAGCGATGCGCTGACCGCCGATACGCCAGTGCCCTACCGCATTGCCGATCTGCTCAAGCAGATTGACGAGCGCATGGGCATGCTCGAAAGCAAGAACGAGCGCCCGACGCTCAAATCGCTGAAGACGCGCATCGAATCGGCGGCAGCCGATCCGCGCTACCGTTTCATGTTCAACTCGCGCCTGATCGAGGACACCATCCACGAGACGATCGGCAACATCTTCCGCGTGCCGCATAACGGCCGCCCTGTGACCTGTTTCGAAATGGCCGGCATGCCGTCCGAAGTGGTCAATTCCGTCTGTTCGGTGCTGGCGCGCCTGGCGTTCGACCTTGCACTGTGGAGCGAGGGCAAGCTGCAGCTCCTATTGCTGTGCGAAGAAGCGCATCGCTACATGCCGGCCGATGCGCGCCTCGGCTTCGCGCCGACAAGGCACGCGCTGTCGCGCATTGCCAAGGAAGGCCGCAAGTATGGCTGCTATCTCGGCGTCGTCACACAGCGCCCGGGCGAACTCGACCCGACCATCCTGTCGCAGTGCTCGACCTTCTTCGCCATGCGGCTCGCCAATGAGCACGACCAGGCGATCATCCGCTCGGCCATCGCCGACTCGTCCGCCTCCACGCTTGCTTTCCTGTCGTCCATGGGCCAGCGCGAAGCGATCGCCTTCGGCGAAGGCGTGGCCACGACGATGCGGCTGAAGTTCGAGAGACTGCCGGCTGAACTGATCCCCGGCACGGCCAAGCGCGAACAAGCCATGTCGTCGAAAACCGGCGACGATGTCGATCTGGTGACGATCGTGGAACGGCTTCGCAACGTTCCAAAGCCGCAGCAGCAGGCGATGGCCTTTGCCGAAGTGGTCGATTCTGGCCGCCAGGCCGGCGATCCCGACTACCGCAAGCCGCCGGCCGCACGCGTGCAATCGGACGATGATTTCGACATGCGCTACGGCCTAAAGCCCGCCACCTTCGGCATGCGCCCCCAGAACGATTGAGCCTGCAAGCTCTCTGACGACCGGCCGGGAAGCCGCACACAAGCTTCCAAGGGCTTCACATCATCGAACCAGCTTGGTCAAATCCCGAAAGGGAATTCATCAGGCCGGATTGAATGGCGTGGTTTCGAGAAGCCGGAGCGGAGCGGACATTCAGTCCGTGAGCACCGGAAGTCGAAAAAGCCGCGTCAGGCAACCGGCCTCGTGAATTCTTCTTCGGGATTTCAGGCGCAGACGCGGTTGCGGCCTTGCCTCTTGGCCTCGTAGAGCTGGCGGTCGGCGCGGCGATAGAATTCTTCCGCCGTCTCCTTGCGGTCCCAGACGGCAAGGCCGACGCTGGTGGTGATCTTGAGCCGGACATTGCCCGAAAGAACCGACATGTTGGCGATCGCCTTGCGGATACGCTCGGCGAATTTCGACAACAATTCCGCCTCCATGTTGGGCGTGACCACGGCGAATTCCTCGCCACCCAATCGCGCCACCACGTCATGGTAGCGCGTCATGTCCTTGAGACAGCTGGCGACGGCCTTGAGTACCTCGTCGCCAACGTCGTGGCCATGTGTATCGTTGACCTGCTTGAAATGATCAAGGTCGAGGATCATCAGCCCGACGGGTTTCTCGATGCGCTTGAACTCCTCGAGATATTCCTTCAGCGCGTCGTCGAAATAGCGCCGGTTCTGCATGCCGGTCAGGCTATCTGTCAGCGCCGCATGTTCGAACGTCTCGGAGCGGGCGCTCAGTGACACGGTCATGGCCCGCAGCTTGCCTTCCTCCGTCGCCTGCCTGCGGATCAGCGGGTAGATGAAGAAGATGCCGAAGAACAGCGCGGTCGCGAGCAGCACGCCCGTCGCGAAAAGCAGCTTGTTGAGGTAGATGACCTTGTCCAGGCCGGAGGCCGTGTGCAGTTCGGTGGCAAAGGATTGCAGCAGTCCATAGGCATGCAGCGTCACCAGGCCGGCGGCCAGGATCACGAAGATAAAGACGAAAAACGCCGATTCCGCCTTGTGGAAACGCATCTGCTCCCCGATGGAAAAATGCCCATCGACCTTATGGCATGGCGGGCCTTACGGAGGGTTAATTTGGACAACCACAACGAGAACCTTTCCGTGAAGGAAAGGCTTTCTAGGTTGCATTAGCAACAAGCGTTTGGATCGTGGTTTCGATATCGTCACCAGGATGCAATCTTTGCCATTCCGGTCCTAGCTGGTGCCGAAACCAGGTCGTCTGCCGCTTGGCATATTGCCTGGTTGCGATCTTGGCGCGCTCAATCGCCTCGGGAAAACCCGATTGTCCGGCCATCGCCGCTTGCAGTTCGCGAACGCCGATCGCCTTCATCGCCGGCAATTGCGGATCGAGACGAAGCGATGCGAGTTGCCTGACTTCGTCCAGTGCGCCCTTGGCCAGCATCTGGTCGAAACGCCTTTCGATGCGTCCGACCAGCGCGGCCCGGTCCGGCTCGATGACGAAGAAGCGGGCCGTCTGTCTGTCGATGAGCGGCCGGCCCCGCGCGGCCTGCCAGTCCAGGATCGAGCGGCCGGATGCGTCGAGCACTTCGAGCGCCCGCACGATGCGCTGGCTGTCCGTGGGCTTCAACTGCATGGCTGCTCTGGAATCCTCGCGCATCAGGATGCCATGCAGTTTGACGGCGCCTTGCTCCTTCAACTCGTAGCGCCAACGGTCGCGTACCTGCCGCGGAATGTCGGGCATTTCCGAAATGCCCTCGGCCAAGGCGCGAAAGTAAAGGCCGGTGCCGCCGACGAAGATCGGTCGCCGCGAGAGCGCGCCGTCTTCGATCAGCCTCGTCACGTCGCGCAGCCACGCCCCGGTCGAGTAGGCGGTGCCGGGATGGACATGCCCATAGAGATAATGCGGTGCCCGAGCGAGGTCCGCCGCCTCCGGCCGGGCAGTCAACACGTCGAGAACCGAATAGGCTTGCATGGAATCGGTGTTGACGATCACGCCGCCTATACGTTCGGCCAGGTCGAGCGCCAGCGCCGACTTGCCGCTGGCGGTCGGCCCGGCTATCAGGATCGCATTCTTCACGCGGCCTTCGCCCGCATCCGCACCGGAATTATCGATGCCGCTTATCGCCACGCTTGTTTCCCATCCCGCCGATCGTGCCTTGTCGCCATCGCTTGCGAATATGGCCTCACAGTCGGTGGGCGCAAGCACTGTTCGCTGGATGGCCGAAGACATTGCCTGCGATCTCGCACTGCCAGCGAATGCACAAGCCGACGAGGCGGCCGCCAATCTGCGCGCGGCGCTGGCCGCCGAGCCGATCGACGTGATCGTCCAGCAGTCGGCAACGCGCCGCAAGAAGATCCTCATCGCCGACATGGATTCGACCATGATCGACCAGGAATGCATCGACGAGCTAGCCGACGAGATCGGCGTCAAGGAGCACGTCGCGGCGATCACCGCACGATCGATGAATGGCGAGATCGCCTTCGAGCCCGCCCTGCGCGAGCGCGTGGCGTTGCTCAAGGGGCTCGATGCGGCCGTGGTCGATCTGATCGTTGCCAACCGGTTGACATTGGCCTCCGGCGGCCGCGCGCTGGTGCAGACGATGCGGGCCAACGGCGCCTGGACCGCACTAGTCTCGGGCGGCTTCGAGGTCTTTACCTCACGCATCGCCGCCATGCTCGGCTTCCATGAAAATCGCGCCAACCGCCTGCTCGAACAGGATGGCCTGTTTGCCGGGTTGGTCGGCGAGCCGATCGTCGGCCGCGCCGCCAAGGCCGAGGCGCTGATCGAGATCACTGCGCGTCTCGGCCTCACCCCGGCCGATGCCATTGCTGTCGGCGACGGGGCCAACGATCTCGACATGATCCGCCTTGCCGGCACCGGTGTTGCGCTGCATGCCAAACCGATGGTGGCCGCGCAGGCAAAGGTTCGCATCGACCATGGCGACCTGACCGCATTGCTCTATCTGCAAGGCTACAGGCAGGAAGAGTTCGTCCAATGAAACCAATGCGCACCGAGCGCCTGATCCTGCGCAACTGGGACGATTGTGACCGCGAGTTGTTCCATCGCATCAATTCCGACGAACGCGTGATGGAGTTCTTCCCATTCCGTCGCGACCGTGCCGCAGCAGACGCCAAGATGGACGAACTGCGGGCCATCATCGATCGGGACGGCTATGGCTTTGCCGCCTGCGAGATCGCCGCATCAGGCCAATGCATCGGCTTTGCCGGCATCACCGGGACCGACCATCTGCCGTTCCTTCCCGCCGGCACCGTTGAGGTCGGCTGGCGGCTGGCGCCCGAATTCTGGGGCAAGGGTTATGTCACGGAAGCTGCCGAGGCATGGCTGGCCTACGGCTTCGAAAAACTCGGCCTTGGCGAGATCGTCTCCTTCGCGGTCGAGAACAACCGCCGCTCCACTGCCGTCATGAAGCGCCTCGGCATGACCGCCGATCCCTCGGCCAACTTCGACCACCCCGGCATTCCCGACAGCCACCCGGAGCTGAAAAGGCATGTGTTCTACAGGCTGACGAGCGCGGATTGGCGGAAGAATCGTCGCTGATCAATGCCTGTCAGGTGGAAATTCGTCGCCGGACTGTGGCGATCTGTCTGCGACCCGCCCCAGCATTTTCGCGAAATCGCCCGGTGACGCGTCGCCGGCACGACGACGCAGGAAGTCAGCTGCCGCTTCCATTGCCCCGACCTTTTGCGCCACAGCCGACGCAATCCATTGATTGAGCGACACGCCATCGGCCTTCGCGAGGCGCGCGGCTGCTTCCTTAACCGACTGTGGCAGTTTCAGCGGATAAGTCGCTTTGCTCATGTACGAAGTCCTTCCAAGAACTCGGCCGGGCTCACAAGCAGTACATCAAAACGGCCCGCCGCAGCTAGGAAGTCCCGGCGATTGTGAGTCACCAACGCATCGGCCCGGCCGTTGATCGCTGCTTCAAGCACCATCTCATCCTTCGGATCGTTCAATTGCGGCGGCCAGAGAAAGTGCAGCTCGACCGGCTCAGCCAGCAATGCAAAGCCGGCCAGCAAACGGCCCAGATCCGGCGCGGATAATCCGTGAGCCGCCACCTGCTCGGGTCTGGCCAGCACGGTTTCATATTCAAGAAACAGCGCTGTCGTCACCAATGGGCGAACTTGCCGATCCGCAATCAGCTGCAGGATGGCGAAAGACGCGCCATTCCTACTTCGCAAACCTGCCGTCAGAACGTTTGTGTCCAGTACGATCCGCCTCACAGGTCAAAATAGTACATCCCATAGGATGTTACAATATGACCATGGTTAGCGATCCTCAATCCATCCGGATCGTCACGAACCTCAGCTCACCGGTCTTGGACGCCAGCATCAGCAGCGCGTTCTTGCGTCCCTGCTCCTTCAGCGCGCCGATCCGGTCCATCACATCCTTGGGCGTGGCAACCGATTCCTGTGCAATTTCGGTGATCACCTCGCCCGGCTGGATGCCGCGTTCAGCCGCGGCCGAGTCCTTGGCGACGTCGGTGATGACGACGCCCGACACATCGGCGGCGATGCTGAACTTCTTGCGCGTCTCGTCGTTGAGTTCGCCGACGGTCATGCCAAGCACCGAGGCCGTCGAAACCGCCGGCGCCTTGTCGCCCTTGTCCTGGTCGGTGTTGCCGTTTTCGCCGCTGGCGAGCTTCTCGCTGTCCTCGAGCCGGCCAAGTGTTACCTTCACCGTCTGCTCGACACCCTTGCGCACGATCAGCACGTCGACCGCCTTGCCGACCGGGCTCTCCGCGACCACACGCGGCAGGTCGCGCATCTCGTGGATGTCCTTGCCGTCGAACTTGATGATCACGTCGCCGGCCTGGATGGTGCCGTTGTCGACCGGTCCACCCTTGATGACGCCGGCGACCAGCGCACCCTTGGCGGTCGCCATGCCGAGGCTCTCGGCAATGTCGTCGGTCACCGGCTGGATGCGCACGCCAAGCCAGCCGCGCCGCGTTTCGCCATATTGGCGCAGTTGCTCGACAACGCCCGATGCGAGCTGCGAGGGGATGGAGAAGCCGATGCCGATCGAGCCGCCGGACGGCGAAATGATCGCCGTGTTGATGCCGATGACCTCGCCGGCGCTGTTGAACAGCGGCCCGCCCGAATTGCCGCGGTTGATCGCGGCATCGGTCTGGATGAAATCGTCATAGGGGCCTGAATTGATGTCGCGGTTACGCGCCGAGACGATGCCGACCGTGACCGTGCCGCCGAGGCCGAACGGATTGCCGATCGCCATCACCCAGTCGCCGACGCGCATCTTGGTGGAATCGCCGAACTTCACCGCCGTCAGCTTGTGGCCCTTCGGATCGACCTTGAGCACCGCGACATCGGTCTTGGTGTCGGTGCCGACCAGCGTCGCCTTCAGCGTGACTCCATCGGAGAAATTGACCTCGATATCGTCGGCATCGGCGATGACATGGTTGTTGGTGACGACGATGCCCTGCTCGGCGTCGATGACGAAACCGGAGCCGAGCGACTGCACTTTCTGCGAGCCATTGTCCTTGTCGCCGCCACGGTTCTTGAAGAAATCGTCGAAGAAATCCTGGAACGGCGAGCCTTCGGGAAGCTGCGGCATCGGCACCGCGCCCGGACCTTCCGTGCCCTTCACCGTCTGCGACGTCGAGATGTTGACCACCGCGCCGAGCAGGCCTTGCGCCAGGTCGGCCACCGAAGCAGGCCCGTCGGCGGCCATTGTCGGCGTCACGAAGGCCGGAACGGCCACGGTGCCCAGAAGAAGCGCTGCCGCGCCAGCGACGAACGTGCGTCGAGCCGCGCGCAAAAGGGTGTTGGATGTCATCGAGAAGCCTCCCGGCACTTCTGAAAGAGAAAAGCGCTTCGACGGAAACGCCGTGTCGCGCCATGATGGCAAGAAATAGGGCACGTTTGCGGCTATGGCTATTGGCAGAGTGTAAATCCCGCGTTTTTGCACACCCCCTAGCCGCCGCGGATCAGCCAGACGATACCGACGCCGGCGGCAATCGCCACCAGCCCGGCGATCCGCAATGCGTTCTCCGGCAACGACAGCACCTCAGCCGCCAGTTTCCTGGCGAAACCGGGAAAGCCGCCATAGACCAAGCCCTCAATGACGAGGACCAGGCCTATTGCCGCGAAGAAATCCTGCACCGGCCGCTACTGGCCGGTGCCGGGCGAAGTTGCGGGTGCGGTCGCCGGTGCGGCAGGAGGTGCCGGTTGCGGAGCCGCCGGCCTTGCCGGCGCCTCCTTTCCGTCAGGGTCGCGGAAGAAACGGAAGAACTCCGAATTCGGCGACAGCACCATTGTCGTGCCGGTGTTGTCCAGCGCCGTGCCATAGGCGTTCATCGACCGGTAGAAATCGAAGAACGCCGGATCGCGCTGATAAGCCTCGGCAAAGGTGGCGCTGCGCTGCGCCTCGCCCTCGCCGCGCAGGATTTCGGACTCCTTCTGCGCTTCCGCGATGATCTCGACCACCTCACGGTCGGCGCGGGCCTTGATGCGCTGCGCCGCCTCATTGCCGCGCGCCCTCAGCCTTTCGGCCTCAGCCAGACGTTCCGCCTTCATGCGATCGAAGGTCTGCTGCGAGACTTCGGCGGTGAGGTCGGTGCGGCGGATGCGGACATCCTCGATCTGCAGGCCGAGCGAGGTGGCGTCGGGCCGTAGCTGATCGCGCACTTCGCGCATCATCACAGCGCGCTCCTCCGAAAGGGCGGCCTCGAAGTCGCGCAGACCGTAGACGCGGCGCAAGGCAGCGTCGAGACGCGTCCTCAGCCGCGCTTCGGCGAGCTCGATCTGACCGGATACGGCGGCACGGAAGACACGCGGATCCGAGATGCGGTAGGCGATGAAGGCATCGACCTCATAGAACTTGCCGCCCGAGACCTGGACGCGGATGTTGTCGAGGTCGAAGCGCAGCACCCGATTCTCGATCAACTGCACCGTGTCGGCGTCGAAGAACGAGAACGGCGCCTTGAAGTAGATGCCGGGCTCGGTCTTGACGTCGACGATCTCGCCGAACCTCAGCACCAGCGCCTGCTGGCGCGCATTGACCACGAAGACTGACGAATAGAGCAGGAACAGGATGACCGCCGCGATGACGACGATGACGGGGAGACGGTTGGCCATCACTGGTTACCTCCCGTCGTCGCGCCAAGCGGGGCCGGAGCCGGCGCTTTCTGCTGCAATGCCGGCAGTGGCAGATAGGGGACGACCCCCTGCCCGTTGCCTTGCTCGACAATCACCTTGCCGGAGTCCTTCAGCACCTTCTCCATCGTTTCCAGGTAAAGCCGCTTGCGCGTCACGTCGGGCGCCTTGGCATATTCGTCATAGACGGAGATGAAGCGCTGGGCCTCACCTTCGGCCTCCTGCACCACCCGGTTCTTGTAGGCGGCCGCGTCTTCGCGGACCTGTGCGGCCTCGCCGCGTGCCTGGCCGAGCTTCTGGTTGGAGTACTGGTTGGCCTGCTCGACGAACTTATCCTCGTCCTGCTCGGCGCGCTGCACCTCGTCGAAGGCGTCGGCGACCTCACGGGGCGGCGCCGCGTCCTCGATCGAGATGGCGTTGACCTGAAGCCCGGCCTTGTAGCCGTCGAGCGTGGTCTGGATGATCTCGCGCACCGAAGCCGCTATGCCCTGGCGGTCGTCACGGAAGATGTCCTGCGCCGGCCTGCGGCCGACAGCCTCGCGCATCGCGCTCTCGGCGACCTGCCGCAGCATGCCGTCCGGGTCGGAGACGTCGAACAGATAGGCGCGGGGATCGGAGACCTGGTAGGCGACCGAGAACTGCACGTTGACGATGTTCTGGTCGCCCGAAAGCATCAGCCCCGACGTGTTGCCGCTGGACGCGCCACCGCCAATGTCGACGAGCTGCTCGGAAATCTTGGCCGTTTCGACGGTTTCGAGCGGCCACCAGTGGAAATGCAGGCCGGGCTGCGACAGCTCGGCCTTCGGCTTGCCGAAGCGCAGCTCGACCGCGACCTCATCGGGCTGCACGGTGTAGACTGCCTGGAACGCCCATAGCACGACCAGCGCCGCGCCGATCAGGCCGAATATGGCCGGACTGGCGCCGCCACCGCCGGGCAGCGCACGCCGCAGCCTGTCCTGGCCACGGCGGATGATGTCCTCGAGGTCGGGAGGCGAGCCTTGCGGGCCGCTTGGCCCCTTCGGTCCCTGCCCCCAGGGTCCCTGATTGTTGCCGCCGCCGCCCCATGGGCCGCCGCCACCGCCACCTTTGTCGTTCCAGGGCATGAATGTCCTTTCGCTTGGAATTCCCTCAAGCGCCGGAATTTCGGCGCAAATCCAGTCTTGTTCTTCTATAGGGACGCCACGGCATGCTTTCAACGCGATGCTCTGCCGGCATCATCGGTTTTGGGCCGGTCGCGACCCTTTGTCGTCTTTAAACGCCTTTTTTCTTTCAATGGCTCTCGCGGCGTCGCTCGTAAACCGTATAGCGCGTCGCGTGGCTGTCCTTTTCGCCGACCGGGATCTCCTGCGAACTGACTTCGCGCCAGCGTTTCGGATCGATCGGCGGGAAATGCGCGTCGCCGTCGACAGCGGCCAGCACATGGGTGACATGCAGCCGGTCAGCGAGCGGTAGCGCCTGCGCATAGATTTCGCCGCCGCCGATCACGCAGACCTCGTCCACCCCGCTCATGCAGCGCCCACGCACATCAGCCAGCTGGATCGCGTTCTCAAGTGTATGCGCCACCTCGACGCCGTCGGCGCGCCAGGTCTTGTCACGGGTAACAACGATGTTCAGCCTGCCCGGCAGCGGCCGGCCGATGCCTTCATAGGTCCTGCGGCCCATGATGATAGGCTTGCCCATCGTGTCTGCCTTGAAGCGCTTGAGATCGGTGGAAAGCCGCCAGGGCAGTCCCCCGTCCCGCCCGATGACGCCGTTCTCGGCGATGGCGACATAGATTGCCACGTGCATCAGTTGCCGTTCCCATTGTCGGATGGATCGAGGATAAGGATGTCGATGTCGCGCTCTGGATAGAAGTCCTCAGCCGTCATCTCGAAACTCGTCGGCCCGACCTTCCTGACATTGTCACCGCAGAACGAGACCAGGGCTTTGGGATTGCCCTTGTCGACGGTCAGCTTGAACTTGCCGATGCTGCCGGCCGCCCAGTTGCCGCCGGTGGTCAGGATGTAGGCGATGCGGCTCTCGTAATATTTTGGATAGCCGTCGGGATCGTTCTTGGCAGCCTTGCGCACTGCGTTCTCGAACGTGTCGTCCATGCAGTAGCGGGACTTGTAGGCGGCGTACTGTCCCTGGAACTTGCCGTCGTAGAAGAAGCTGACCGACGAGGTGCCGCCGACGCTCGGTTTGTAGCGGTGGGAAACGTGGACGTCCTTGTTGGCCGGAAAGGTCGAGCGCCACCAATAGGTCGAGCGCAATTGCCAGAACGGTGCATAATTGGGCTTCGCGCCAGCGCTGTCATCGACAGTGTCCTCGATGATGATGCCGCGGGTGACCCAATCGTCGGCCACCGTTTGCGGCAGCTTCGCGAGCGCCGCCTTTGCCGCTTCACCGAATGGGTTGAAAGGCACGTTCTGCGCCTTCAGGTCGGCACCGATGTCGATGCCGAGCGCGAACGCCTTCTGCTCGAGCTCAGGCTTTGCCGCCACGCCGTCGATCGTCACCTCGAAGCCAAGGAAATTGTCGCTCTGGTTTTCGGGGATCGCCGGCATCTCCTCGGGATCGCCGGAGATGTCGGGCATTGGGAAGGCGACGATCGCGTCGACGTCCTTATCGGTGTTGTTGTGGAAGACGTAATCCACGGTCACCTTTTCCGGCGAGATGAAGAGGTCCTCGCTCTGCATCGCCACGGCATCGCTGCGCGACAGCACCAGGCCGCCGGTGCCGAGTTCGGCAACGGAATCATTGGCGAACGCGGGTGCGGCCGACAAGGCCAGCACCGCCGTCAGAACATATCGCAACATGAAAGCCCCTCGGCGAGAATGTCGCGATGACCCTAGCGGTTTCAACGTGGCGTTTCAAAGCCCTTCCGCATCCGCGCCACGCCAGTCTGGACTAAAGGGTTGCGATCGGGCAGGAGTTCGCTTCATGCGCAAGCTTCTCGTCATCGGCATCGGCGCCGGCAATCCCGACCATATGACCGTGCAGGCCATAGACGGCCTCAATCGGGCCGACGTGCTGTTCATCCCCGACAAGGGTGCGAAGAAGAACGATCTTGCCGAACTGCGCCGTCACATCTGCGACCGCTTCGTCACCAACCCGAATTCACGCCGCGTGGAATTCGACGTGCCCGTGCGGGCCGAACCGGCGCCTTCCTATCGCTCGACGGTCGATGACTGGCACGAGGCAATCGCCGCCATCTATGAAGACCTGATCCGCGAAGAGATCGCCGAGGATGGTTGCGGCGCCTTCCTGATCTGGGGCGACCCCTCGCTCTACGACAGCGCGCTGCGCATCCTGGAGCGCGTACGCCTCAGGGGCAACGTCGCCTTCGAACTGGAGGTTATTCCCGGCATCACCGCCATCCAGGCGCTTGCAGCCAGCCATGCGACAGCGCTGAACCGCATCGGCGATTCCATCCTGATCACCACCGGCCGCCAGCTGACGGAAGAAGGCATGCCGCAAAATGCCGGCAGCGTCGTCGTCATGCTTGACGGCAAATGCGCCTTCAACACGCTCGCCGACCAGGATCTTTTCATCCAATGGGGCGCTTATCTCGGCACGCCGAACGAAATCATCGTCTCCGGCCGCCTAGGCGACGTCGGCGCCGAAATCGAAAAGCGCCGCGAGCAAGCTCGCAGGGAAAAAGGCTGGATCATGGATACGTACATGCTGAGGAAGGTAGGGCAGTAGGGCAGTAAGGCAGTAAGTGAACGAGACATCAGAAGCCGGAACACAAGAAAGCACTCGAAAAATTCGACGCGCCCGAGTTGGTCTGCCCTACTGCCCTACTGCCCTACCCCTCCTCAATCTCCGCCTGCAACGCCTCCATATGCGTCGCGGCGGCCGAAGCCGCCGCGCGTTCGATGGCGCGGAAACGGCTGACCACGGCCAGGCCCACCGCCGTCAATTGTGCGCCGCCGCCCTTGCGGCCGCCGGTCTGCGCGGCCACCAGCGGCTTGCCGAACACCCGGTTCATGTCCTCGACCAAGTCCCACGCATGCTTGTAGGACATCTCCATGCCGCGCGCGGCGGCCGAGATCGAACCGAAGGCGGCGATCTGCTCCAGCAATTCGATCTTGCCCGGCCCGATGCGCCCGTCGGGGTCGAGATTTATCCGCAAGCTCAGCGACGGCATTGTCTTCCTCCGCGATCACGCCCGCCATGTTAGAGCGTCCCTGGCCGCCTCGCTATTCCAAATCGATATAGCGCAGAGACCCGCTCGCCGTCTCAGCCGTCCGCCTCCGCGGGGAGCCCGCCCCCGGTGTTTGCCTGGTCGAAACTCACCGTCTTGATCACGGCGAAGACCTGTCCGCCGAGCCGCAGCTTCAGAACCTGCCGCGACTGTTCGGTGACCCGTGCCAGCACGGTCGCGCCGTTGCAGTCGATACCGATCTCGACCGTCGGCCCCTCGCCCGGTCTGATCGCGACGATCGTGCCGGCCAGGATGTTGAGCGCGCTGAGACCAGACGGCCGTTCGGTGGCGATCATGACGTCGCGCGCGCGGATGCGTATGCGCACCGGCGCGCCCACCGTCGCCACCAGCTTGGGCACGCGTATCTCGCCGGCGTTCGAGCCAAGCACCGTCATGCCGAAAACCTCGTCATGCTGCAGTACGCTGGTGTCCAGCACCGCGCCGCCCTCGCCGCGCTCCTCCGCCGGCAGAAGGTCCGGCCTTTGCATGACAGCCGTGGTCGGGCCGCTGGCGGCAAGCTTGCCTCGCGCCAGCATCACCACGTCGCTCGCCAGCCGCGCCACCTCGGCGATCGAATGGCTGACATAGACGATCGGGATCTTGGTCTCGTCGCGCAGGCGCTCGACATAGGGCAGGATTTCGGCCTTGCGCGCCTCGTCGAGCGAGGCCAGCGGCTCGTCCATCAGCAACAGCCGGGGGCTGGCGAGCAGCGCCCGGCCGATCGCGACGCGCTGCCTCTCGCCGCCCGAGAGCTTTGCCGGCCGCCGCGCCAGCAGCGGCTCGATGCCGAGCAATTCGACGACGGCGTCGATCTCGGCATAACGCTCCGCCGCCGGCGTGAACCAGCGGCCATAGCGCAAATTGCTCGCCACGCTCATATGCGGAAACAGACGCGCGTCCTGGAACACCATGCCGATCCGGCGCCTGTGCTTCGGCACGAAAATGCCCTTGGCCGTGTCGACCAGCACACGGCCATCGACCTCGATGCGTCCCTGGTCGGGCCGGATCAGCCCGGCAATCATATTGATCAGCGTCGTCTTGCCCGAGCCGGAGGGCCCGAACAGCGCCGTCAGCCGCCCGGCGCTCTCGAAGCGGATGTCGAGGGGGAAATCGCCGAGCCGATGGCGGATGTCGACAAGGACGCTCATTCGATGTCCATCCGCCGGCCGACGCGCCGCGCCAACACTTCCGAGGCCACCAGGGCGGCCATCGAGATGACGATCGAGATCAGCGTCAGCCGAAGCGCGCCGGCATCGCCGCCCGGCACCTGGGTGAACGTGTAGATTGCCGACGGCAGCGTCTGCGTCTCGTTGGGGATGTTGGAGACGAAGGTGATCGTCGCTCCGAACTCGCCCATCGCCTTGGCGAAGGAGAGGATGGCGCCGGCGATCAGCCCGGGCAGGATCAGCGGCAAGGTGATGGTGCCGAACACCCATGGCGGGCTGGCGCCGAGCGTTCCGGCCGCCGCCTCCATCTTGCGGTCGACGGCCTCGATCGACAATCGGATCGCCCGCACCATCAGCGGAAAACCCATGACGCCGCAGGCAAGAGCCGCACCCGTCCAGCGAAAGGAAAAGACGATGCCGAAATGCTCGGCCAGGAATGCGCCGGCCGGCCCGCGCTTGCCGAAGGTCAGAAGCAGGAGATAGCCGGTCACCACGGGCGGCAGGATCAGCGGCAGGTGCACCAGCCCGTTGAGCAGCGTCTTGCCCCAGAAGCGGCCGCGCGCCAGGAGCAGCGCTATCGCTATGCCCGGCGGCAGGCTGGCGATCATCGCCACTGTCGCCACCTTGATGGACAGCCGGACCGCATTCCATTCGTCGGGAGTGAGGTCCAGCAGCCAGTTCATGCGCAGGTGGCTATCCTAGTTGACGGGCGCAAGGACCGTGAAACCCTGCTCCTTGAATAGATCCGATGCCTTTGCCGTCCGCAGGCACTTCAGGAAGGCAGGCGTGTCCTTGTCCTTCGAATCAGCCGTTTGGGCAACCGGATAGATGATCGGCGGATGTGAATCCTCGGGGAAAACACCAACCACCTTGACGCCCTTTTCGGCATGCGCGTCCGTGGCATAGACGATGCCGAGAGCCGCTTCGCCCATCGAGACCAGCTTGAGTGCCGCACGCACATTCTCGGCCTGCGCCACCTTGCCCTCGACCGAGGACCAGACGCCGAGCGATTCAAGCGCGGCCTTGCCGTATTTGCCGGCCGGCACAGCCTTGAGGTCGCCCATGGCGAGCTTGCCGTCGCCGACCAGCTTGGCCAGATCAAAACCCTTTTCGATCTTGGCTTCAACGCCCGAATCCTTCGGCGCCACCAGCACGATCTGGTTGCCGAGCAGCTTCACTTCGGTAGCGGGCTTGGTCAGCTTCCTGTCGGAAAGATACTTCATCCAGTCGAGATCGGCCGAGATGAAGACGTCCGCCGGCGCGCCGCTTTCGATCTGCTTGGCGAGCGCCGAACTCGCCGCGTAGGAGATGGTCGCCGCTTCGCCGACATCAGCCGCGCAGGCCTTGTTGACCGCGTCGAGCGCGTCCTTGAGGCTGGCGGCCGCAAACACCACGACCTCGTCTTGCGCGCGCGCCGCCGGCACTGCTGCCGTCCACGCCGCCGCGAAGCCGCCAATGGCGACCGCCGCCACTGCAAAACCGTTGCGCGTCATGAACTCTCCCTGAGTTGACATCCGGCCTGCTCGAAGCCTGCCATCCGATATATCCGGATGAATATAACAAGGAAAGGTTTTTCGCACAGCGTCGCCATTGAATGCGCGGCGTCCTCGCGACCTGCGATAGACCAGCACGGATACAGCGAAAGGCAGACGAAGACGTCACAAGAAAATCGGCGCCCGTTGCCCTCGACGGAACCAAGGCTGAAATCCTCTAAAGCGCGTCCTTCCCCCAAAACCGCGGTCACTTTTGGGCGACATGCATTGGCACGGCTGATCGGCGTGTAGACTGCGCCTTCAAAGCTGTCGCCGCCGCGATCTGTTGGGAGAGGCGAGGCAATGTCTAAATGCAGATAAGTGCGTGTCGAAACGAGCCTTCCGGCGTCTTCACCATCCGCACTTTGCAGACATACCGCGTCTCGCTTAATATGGCGCTTGCGGGAAGGTCATTCCCCTCTGCGTCAGCGGGCTTGCAAGTCGCGCGGGGACAGTATGGCAGCTTCGCAGCTGGATCGTCGCAGAACGGCTTCATGCTGTTGTTGATGCATTCACACCCGCACTCGGCAAATGCGCGGCCATTGAAAGCGAAGACAAAGACGAGCGCAAATACCGCTGCTGACAGTCGCATGGACGCCTCCCCGGAAATCTCCTGGCCTGAGGGTAAGGTCGACCGATCTTGTCGAAAAGATATCAAAACGACGTACCGGCGAGGCACCACCATCGCCACGGCCTCGAGACATCAGGTCGGCAAGGTTGCGCCGGCGGTTCAGACCGCGATCGGCGCCTTGATCGTCGCGTCGGCGACATAGTTTTCCAGCCGGAAATCCTCGAAGCGGAAGGCGAAGAGATCCTTCACTTCAGGGTTGATCCACATGGTCGGCAGCGTTCTTGGCGTGCGCCGCAGCTGCTCGCGCGCCTGCTCGAAATGGTTCGAATAAAGATGTGCGTCGCCGAGCGTATGGACGAAATCACCGGGCTTCAGGCCGGTCACCTGCGCCACCATCAGCGTCAGCAGGGCGTAGGAGGCGATGTTGAACGGCACGCCGAGGAAGATGTCGCCGGAACGCTGGTAAAGCTGGCAGGAAAGCCGGCCTTCCGAGACGTAGAACTGGAACAGGCAATGGCATGGCGGCAACGCCATCGCCTCCACCTCGGCCGGATTCCAGGCCGAAACGATCAGCCGCCGCGATTGAGGATTGCGGCGTATCTCTTTCACAAGATTGTTTATCTGATCGATCGACCCGCCATGGCCGTCCGGCCAGGAACGCCACTGCTTGCCATAGACGGGGCCAAGGTCGCCATTCTCGTCAGCCCATTCGTCCCAGATGGAAACGCCATGGTCGGTCAGATATTTGATATTGGTTTCGCCGGCCAGGAACCACAAAAGCTCGTGAATGATCGATTTCAGATGCAGCTTCTTGGTGGTGGTGACGGGAAAGCCGCGCGCCAGGTCGAAGCGCATCTGGTAGCCGAACACGGAGCGCGTGCCCGTGCCCGTGCGGTCGCCGCGGTCGGCGCCGTGGTCCAGCACGTGCTGCAGAAGGTCGAGATACTGGCGCATCGGTTCGGCTCGATTCGATTGTGCGAGCATTATAGCTGCTAGACAGGCGGCCGAACACATCAAAACGGCGCGGGCGGCGCTTGCCTCATCACCGTTTCGGCGTCTGCACCGACCTCCAAGCAGCTGGCCGCAGCCTCGGCGCCCGTCTTGCAACCCCGGCAATTGGCGAAACCATCGGTGACAGCGTGCCTCTCCCCGCCTCTATACGGGGAGAAGATGGCGGCAGCCAGATGAGGGGCAGCACAAGCGTGCCCGTTACAAACCAACGGCGCGCTTCAGCAGCCGCGCGAGCACGGAATTCTCAGAGCGAACCGAGCTTTCCCAGGTCCTTGGCAACGAGGTAGTAAAAAGTCACTCGATTCTTGGTGTTGTCTGCGGCCATCGCCTTGCAGGTCTTCTCGATCGCAGCATCTGCCTTCGCCGCATCGGCGACGCCGAGCTTCTTGCCGACCCAGTTTTCCCGGACGCGCTCAAGTTCTTTGGGATCGGTACAGGACACCAGCGAGGAATCGCGGTTCCTGAGCGCGATGCCCAGATGCTTGACGATCTTCTCGACAATTTCGGCACTCGCCGTGGCGTCGTATTTCTTCACGTCTGCAAGATAGTCGGCCATCAAAATTCCCCTCGTCGGCGCCACGGATCCGATCGATGAGGGCTGTGGCGCGCTCCGCAACTCGTGCGCTCGGTCGGTAACTCCTCACCGCGGCAAAGCTTCGGTTGAGACCGTTCCCAAGTCAACCCTTCCGCGTTGCATTTTGACACAGGGACAAAGCACCATTGCGGTCTTTCATTTCTGGCGACGGACCCCTATATTCGCTTCGTCGGCTTGACCGACTATGGCGATAAACTGGCGATGAAATAAGCCGTTCGGACCCGGGGGCGGTACCCGGCGCCTCCACCAAAAACCGCTCTGGAAGACGGAGCGGCTTTTGCTGGGGGCGAAATAGGATCGACGAAGGTGTAAAGATCGTACTTTTGCCCGGCATTGTACCACCGTCATCGGGCTAAACTTATAGTTGCCAACGACAACTATGCGGAAGCACGTCTCGCTGCTTAATGCAGTGCGATAGCTTCAAATCAAGCCCTAGGGGTTCGCACTTCTAGGCGGGGTTCGGAGGTACCTGGCAACAGAAACCTCCACTTCTCCCCCTTTTTCATCTGCATCACGCGCAACGGCACGCTCGCGCCGGCCAGACTTCGTTCGGCCCATGGGAGACGACGCAGTGGAGCCGCGTGCCTCCTTCGTCATGGGTAAAAAAATGCAAAACAATTCCGACCGATTCTTCGTGCTGACCGGCGGTCCGGGCTCCGGCAAGACCGCACTGATCGAAGCCTTGCGCCGTGCAGGGTTCGCCACCTCGGTCGAGGCCGGACGCGGCATCATTCGCGACCAGTCCGCCATTGGCGGTCCCGCCTTGCCGTGGAGCGATCGCACGTTGTTCGTCGAATTGATGCTGTCCTGGGAGATGCGCTCCTACCAAGCTGCGATCGAACAGGAAGGACCGGTCTTCTTCGATCGTGGCGTGCCCGACACGCTGGGCTATCTCCGCCTCTGCGGCCTGGCGGTGCCCGATCACGTCGGCATCGCAGCGAAGCGTTGCCGCTACAACCATCGTGTCTTCGTTGCCCCGCCCTGGCCCGAAATCTTCACGCAGGATGAAGAACGCAAGCAAACGCTCGACGAAGCCGAGCGTACCTGTCACGCGCTGGTCGGCGTCTATGCCGAACTCGGTTATGAACTGGTACGGCTGCCCCTGGCGCCTGTCGAGACACGGCTGCGCTTCATGCTGGACGAAACGGGATTGGCATGAAAAAGGCCGGGATCGGCCCGACCTCTTTCAATTTATTGGCGATCGCCTACTCCGCCGGCGCTTCGACAGCCTCGCGCGAACGGCCGAGCGTGATCTTGGCCAGGGTGAAGGAGATCACCGCGCAGAGCGTGATGCCGGCGACCATCGGCAACGGCGTGCCGTCGAAAAAAATGCCCGCGACACCCATGGCGAGCGCACCGATGGCGAAGTGCAGCGTGCCCATCAGCGCCGAAGCCGTGCCCGCGATCTCGCCATGCTCCTCCATGGCCAATACCGAGGTGGTCGGAATGACCAGGCCGAGAAAGCCATAGCCGACGAACAGCAGCGCCGCCATCACATCCAGCCGGTCCACACCGGAAGCCATGACAGCGAACAGTGCCACCATCGTCGTGGCGTAGCCGGTCACCGCCACCCACACCACCCGCTTGAGCCCGAAACGCTCGGAAAGCAGGCCGGTGAGCTGCGACATGCCGATGAAGGCGACGGCATTGATCGAGAAGAACACGCTATAGACCGAAGGCGACAGGCCGTAATGGTCGATCAGGATGAAGGACGAGCTCGACAGATAGACGAAGAAGCTCGCAATGCCGAAGCCCGCGATCGCCACCAGGCCGAGGAAATTGCGGTCCCCCATCAGGAAACGGTAGCCTGAAAGGGCGGTGCCAAAGGAAGAACCGGCGCGTTCTTCAGCCGGCCGCGTCTCCTTGAGCGAGGTCGCGAGCAGGATGGTTGCCAGCACCGCTGCGGCCGTGACGGTCCAGAACACGGCGCGCCAGCCGAAACTCTCGATGATCTGGCTGCCGGTCAGCGGCGCCAGGATCGGCGATACCGAGAATACCAGCATCAGCAACGACATCAGCTTGGCGGCTTCGTTGCCAGTGTGCAGGTCGCGCACGATCGCGCGCGGAATGGCCATGCCGGCGCTGGCGCCAAGGCCCTGCAGGAAACGGAAGGCGATCAGCCATTCGATGGTCGGCGCCAATGCCGAACCGACGCCGCCGACCATGAACAGCGCAAGACCGCCATAGAGCGGCAGCTTGCGTCCGACCATATCGGAGATTGGCCCGACGACGATCTGGCCGAAGCCCATCGACAGGAAAAAGATCAAAAGGCTCATCTGCACGGCTGCGGTGCCGGCGTTGAGATCCGCGCCGATCGAGGGCAATGCGGGCAGATACATATCGATGGCGAAGGGCCCGATGGCGGACAACAGGCCGAGCACGACCGCGATGCGGAGGAATTTGGGACTCATGATGTTGGCTTCTTTCGAATCTGGTTGCCGCCGCAAGGCGACGTCTGACCCCAGGACGTTCGATCCCGTGGGATTCCGACTCTCCGAGAGCGAATTATTCGCCTGTCCAGAGGTGAACCCCTTATACCGTGTCCACAAATTTAGACAGTCTTGTCTAAATCGTCAATCACCTCTATATAGATTTTCATGAGACCGGGCGTTTCTCCTGACAGTTTCCCGCCACGCAGCCACAAGGCCAAGCGCATCTCGGTGGTCGACGCAGCCGCTTCCGTGTTCTGCCGCGAGGGCTTTGCCGGCGCCAATATCGACCTGATCGCCGCCGAGGCGGGTGTCTCGCGCCAGACCGTCTACAACCACCATGGCGACAAGGAAAAGCTCTTCATCGCCGTAGTCCGCGATCTCACCGAGCGCTGCAATGCCGGCATCTTCGCCACCATCGCCACGTTCCCGGACCAGCCGAGGGATCTGGAAGCGGATCTGATCGGCTTTGCCGTGCGCCTGAACCAGAACTGCATCTGCAACCGCGACGGAAAATTCCTGCGCAAGCTGATCCAGACCGAAGGCGAGCGCTACCCCGAACTGTTCGCCGAATGGCGCGAACAGGGTCCTGGCAGGACATGGCCGGCAATCGCCGCCCGCTTCGCCCGCCTTGCCTATGGCGGTTACCTCGCGATCGACGACCCCGACGTCGCGGCGCGGCAGTTCCTCGGCCTCGTCAATGCTGAATTGCAGACGACCTTCATGCTCGGCGGCACCCCGGCCGAGGACGAGGTCGTGCAATCGGCGACAAATGGCGTGCGCACCTTCCTGCGCGCTTTCGGCAAGCGCCCCTCCCCGACCGGCGTCAAGAAACACGCCGCGCTTGCCAACGCGTGACATTTGCGGGTGACGCAAGCCGGCTTCCGCGATCAAATCTCGGCAATCGTCCTCGCTTCCTCGCGGCGGCGGTCTATATGCGGTTTACGCCGCGCTCAAGCTTGATTACAGCTATGCGGACGATTCAACGGAACCCGACCGCCACATGGCCGACGACCACATCCGCTATGACATTCTGGCCCAGGAGGCGTTGCGCGGCGTCATGCGCAAGGTCCTGGCCGAGGTCGCGCGCACCGGCCTCCCCGGCAACCATCATTTCTTCATCACCTTCCTGACCGGCGCGCCGGGCGTGCGCGTGTCTTCGCGGCTGCGCGAGCGCTATCCGGAGCAGATGACCATCGTCATCCAGTTCCAGTATTGGGACCTGAAGGTCACCGAGACCGGTTTCGAGGTCGGGCTCTCCTTCTCGGACGTGCCGGAAAAACTCGAAATCCCGTTCTCGGCGGTGCGCGGCTTCTACGATCCGTCGGTTAACTTCGAACTCGAATTCGACGTCAAGACCGAAGGCCAGTCAGATGACGAGCCAGCTTCCCAGCCGGCGTCCGAACCGCTCGCCATCGTCTCCGAGAAAAAACCGAAGGCTGAGAAGAAGGCCGCCGAACCCGAGAAGAAGGCGGCCGATGCCGATGCCGCCAAGGGCGCCGAAGTCGTCTCGCTCGACGCCTTCCGCAAGAAATAAGCCTTCGGGTCGCGCGTCATGGCCGACATCGTCAATCTGCGCCAGGCTCGCAAGCAGAAGGCAAGGCTGGAGAAGGAACGCACTGCCAGCCAGAACCGCGCCCTGTACGGCCGCTCCGGGGCAGAGAAGGAACGCGACCGCCTGGTTGCCGAAAAGGCCGAGTTCTTCGTCGCGGGCCATCGCCGTCAACCGTCGCCCGATCCGGACCCCAAATGAGCTCCAGGTGAGCCCGGTCGAAAAACGCTCGGTGACGATCCGTGGCCACCGCACCAGCTATTCGCTCGAAAAGCCGTTTTTTGACGACCTTGTCGCCATCGCCGTCGCGCGCAATCTGCCCCTTGCCGCGCTGGTCGCGGAAGTCGACGAAAACCGGCCGCGCGACACCAATCTGTCCTCGGCGCTCCGGATCCATGTACTGGCCTGGGCGAAGCGCGGCCGCGCCTGATGCCGGACGCCGTCAGGCAGCGCCTTCCTGTTTCCCGCGGCGGGTGCCGAACCCCAGCAGGGCCGTGCGATCGCGCTCTTCCGCCTGTTTCCTGGATCTGACGCGCATCAGGTCCTTCCAGCCGACGTAACCGACCAGCGTTCCATCGTCGCGTGCCACGACCGGCAGATGCGACACGTTGGCCATCAGGAGCTTGTCCGACAGGCCTTCCAGATATTCATCGGGATAGGCAAGCGTCACCTTGCTGCCGGCCAGTAATTCGCCGAGCGTCGTCGTCCGGTGCTTGCCGGCACGCCGCCAGCGCAGGATCGCCGGTGGATCGATGAGGCCGAGCACCTGCCTGTTGCCGTCAATGACCGGGAAGCTCGGATGACGCGTCTCCGGCGCGGTCAGGAATGCCGCTGCGCCATGCAGCGTCATCGTCGCCGGCACGCTCTGGACCTGCGTGGTCATCACTTCATGCACCCTGGTCAGCGCGAACGGATCGACCCGGTATTCGCGCACCAGATGATGCCCTCGCCTGGCGATCTTCTCGGTCAGGATGGAACGTTTCATCAAAAGCACCGTCACCGCATGGGCGGCGGCGCAGGCCGCGATCAGCGGCACCAGCACATGCGTGTTGCCGGTCAATTCGACCGCGAAGAAGGTCGCCGTCAGCGGCGCGCGCATCGTGCCACCCATGGTCGCCGCCATCGCCAGCAGCGCCCAGAAGCCGGGATCGGCCGCCGGCAGGAAGCCGGCGAGCACCGCGCCCATCGCGCCGCCCATGATCAGCAGTGGCGCCAGCACGCCGCCCGACGTTCCCGAGCCCAACGCCACGGACCAGATGACGGCTTTCACCACCAACAACAGGAGTGCCGCCGTCGCGATCGTACGGCCGTCCAGCATGCTGGATATGTTGTCGTAGCCGACGCCGAGCGCCTGCGGCTCGATCAAGCCGCCAATGCCGACGACGAGGCCGCCGAGCATCGGCCACCACATCCAGTGGATCGGCAGCTTCTGGAAACCGTCCTCGCAGGCATAGACCATCTGCGTCAGCAAGGCAGACAGGAGGCCGGCGGCAACGCCGATCAGGACCCAGCCGCCAAGACCGGCAAAGGAAATCGCCATGCCGCCCTGAAACGGAAAGATCGGTCCCGGCATGTGCAGCATGGTGCGCTCGACCTCCGCCACGATGGCAGCCACCGCCACCGGAATGAAGCTGCGCGGCGTCCACTCGAACAGAAGCAGTTCCACCGCCAGCATGATGGCGGCGATCGGCGTTCCGAACACGGTGGTCATGCCCGCGGCAGCGCCCGCCACCAGCAGCGTCTTGCGCTCATTGTCGCTGACCGGCAGCATCTGCGCGATCAGCGAGCCGATGGCGCCGCCGGTCATGATGATTGGGCCCTCGGCGCCGAACGGTCCACCGGAGCCGATCGAGATCGCCGACGACAGCGGCTTCAGCACCGCGACCTTGGCGTCCAGCCGCGAGCGCCCGAGCAGGATCGCTTCGATCGCTTCTGGAATGCCGTGGCCACGGATCTTCTCGCTGCCGTAGCGCGCCATCAGGCCGATGATGAGTGCGCCGATCACCGGCACGGCGACGGCGGCATAGCCAAGCGGCGTGTCCTCCAGTTTCAGATCGGCGAGCGTGAATTGACCGAAATAGGCGACGTTGGTGGCGAGCCGGATCAATTTCAGCAGGATGATGCCGGCAAACAGCCCGGCCGTCGCCACCACCACCGCGATGCCCGCGATCAGCAACACCCTGGCGTCGGTGGTGAAATCGCGCAGATGTCCGGGACTGCCCTGTTCGGTCTTCATTGCCTGCCTGCTTTCCGTGGCGTGTCGCTGTTGGAGGATCGGCAAACCGTCAAAACGGCTTTGCCGGCGGCTATGTATCGTAATACGATATAAATATTCAAGCGGGCCTGGCCCGAAATCGTTTGAGCTTTGGCCGGAATGACAACACATGTCTGATATGTCGCATCCGAAAGAACCCCGCCCCGCCATCAGCCAGGCCGACTACCAGCGGCTGTCGGAGTTCCGCTATCTGATCCGCCGCTTCCTGGAATTCAGCCAGCTACAGGCCGAAGACGCCGGTCTGACGCCGCGCCAACATCAGGCACTGCTCGCCATAAAGGGTTTTCCCGGCGGAGGCCCGGTAGCTATCGGCGACCTCGCCGAACGCTTGCGCATCCGCCATCATAGCGCCGTCGAACTGGTCAACCGCCTGTGCGAGGCCGGGCTGATCGTCAGAGATCAGGACAAGGAGGACCAGCGCAAGGTGCTGCTGCAACTGACCGAGCGGGCCGATGCCTGCCTCGCCGACTTGTCGGCCGTGCATCTCGACGAGCTTTCGCGCATCGAACCCATGCTGAGGAGCGTGCTCGCCCGAAAGGACCGCGACACGCTCTAGAGACAAGTTTCGCAACCTAGCTGAATGGAGGCTATGCCATGTACAACATCTGGTTTTCCAAGGCAGTCCCGGTTTCCACAGGCGTTACTGGCGACGTTCGAAATCTGTCCAATGCCGAACAAGCTCTCGACCTTCTCACCAATCACTGGCGCGATGCGGGAAGCATCAAGCATAAGGCTGCGCTGCGGGCGTGCCGGCAGGCCATGAACGGCGGCGTATCGGCCGATACCGCCAGGGATGCTTTTGTCGAAGCCGCGAGGGAAGCGCGCATTCTGGTCGAATAACTGCCGCGCATGGCCTGGGCGTTGTTGGCCCAACCACAGGCCCGACATACCGTCCTCGATCGACGGTGAGCGCACGATGAGATCGCGACAGCCGTCAGCAACGCGCCGTCGTCCATTCAACTTTTGCGAAGCCCGGCTACCATCGGGAAGATGGGACATAAGGGGCCGCATAAAAAAATTCCGGAAACCCCGAATCCTTTGGCTCCGCCGCTTCGTCTCGGACATGAGCGACCTGCAAGGTGCAGGGCCGGCAAAGGAACAGACAAGATGAAACACCATTTGATACGTTACAGGACCAAACCGGAGCTGGTCGACGAGAACGAGCGGCTGGTCAAGGCCGTGTTCCAGGAATTGCGGGATAAATCGCCCGAAGGGTTTCGCTACATGACATGGCGGTCCGGCGACGGTACCTTCTTCCATCTGGTCGAGGCGGCAACCGAGGAGCAGGCCGGCACCCTTCCGGGGCTAGCGGCATTCGCGACTTTTCAGAACGGCATCAGGGATCGCTGCATCGAGCCTCCGCATCGCGAGGCGATGACGGTGGTGGGCAGTTACCGGATGCTGGACCACTAGAGCAGTTCACCGTTTCATGGAAACAGCGAACCGCCCTAACTCTTTGTTTTGACGCAATTCTGGACAGAAAACCGCACACACTTTTCTTGGAATTGCTCTAGGCGCGGTCAAGCGATGTGGAGAACGGCGGGCGTATGAACATCCTCATTCCTGGCGGGCACCGCGCGCTCATCGAACGCCTGCTTGGGGAGTTGCGCCCAAAGCTGCACCGCTATTGCGCGCGCATGACGGGTTCCGTCTTCGACGGCGAGGACGTGTTGCAGGAAGCGCTGGCCAAGGCGTTCGAGGCTTTGCCGAACGCCGGCCAGATCGCAAATCCGGAGGGCTGGCTGTTCCGCATCGCGCACAACACGGCACTCGATTTTCTGCGCCGGCGAGCCCGCGAAAAGGCCTTTTCCGATGAGGATCCGGACATGATCGTCGACCCGGCCAACGCCACCTTCGACCGTCAGGCCGCTGCCGCCGGCCTGCACACCTTCATGCGCCTGCCCGTCGCGCAGCGCAGCAGCGTCATCATGATGGACGTTCTGGGTTATTCGCTGCAAGAGATCAGCGCCGCGCTGGACACCAGCGTCCCGGCCGTCAAGGCGGCGCTGCATCGTGGCCGCGGCCGCTTGCGCCAGCTCGCCGCCGAGCCCGAGGATCGGCCGGTTCCCAGGCTGGGCGTCTCCGAACGCCTGTTGCTCGAAGCCTATATCGATCGCTTCAACGCCCGTGATTTCGACGCCGTGCGCGACATGCTCGCCGATGAAGTTCGCCTGGAGCTGGTGGCCAGGACGCGGTTTGCCGGACCCAAGGAAGTCGCTACCTATTTCCACAACTATTCCCGCCTCCGCGATTGGCGTTTCGTGCCGGGATTCGTCGAGGACAGGCCGGTGGTCCTCGTTCACGACGGCAACGACCCGGCTGCGCGATCAGCCTATTTCATCCTGCTGGTCTGGCAGGAGGGCAAGCTTGCCGCCATCCGCGATTTTCGTCACGCCCGCTACGTCGCCGACAGCGCCGAACTGCTCGTTCTTTGAACGATCGAGGGAAATCCCCTGCCTACTGCCCTACTGCCCTACTGCCCTACTGCCCTACTGCCCTACTGCCCTACTGCCCTACTGCCCTACTGCCCTACTGCAAAGACTTCAGCAAATTGTCGATCGTAGACGGATTGAACTGCGGTTTGGCCGGAGGCGGATTGTCGTTGGCCACCGGCGGCGGCGCCCGTTCCGGGTTCGGCGCCTGCTCGGCGCCCTTGCGCTCTGCTTCCAGCCTTGCCTTCTCCTGCGAGGCGGTCCGCATCGCCTCCTCGGCCTTTGCCTTGGCATCCGCCTCGGCTTTGGCCTTTGCCTCGGCATCCGCTTTGGCCCTGGCCTCTGCTTCGGCCCGCGCCTGAGCTTCCGCCTCGGCTTTCGCCTTGGCGTCGGCCTCGGCCTTCAGCCGCGCCGCCTCCTCCTGCTGTCGCAGCTCCTCGGCCGCCTTGTCGCGCTGGTCCTGCAACGCAGCGTAATAGCGCACCTCGCGCCGCAGCCGCTGCTTCTCCAGCAACGCGGCCTGCATCGCCTCGACCCGCTGCTGCTCCTTCTCGAGCGCGCGCTGGGTCAGGAACTGCGCCAGCGGTTCGCTGTCGAACTGCCGTTTGACGGCGCCGAACGGCCCCTCGACGCTGAAATTCATCGCCGGTTCGGAACCGACGAGCGCTTCGTCGCCGGGCCGGTAGGTGACCGCGCCCTTGGCGGAGACCGTATCGGCATTGAGGTCCGCCGTGATGTCGGCGGACAAGGTCGCCGAAGGATTTTCGAGGCTGATCGGCGGCGCTCGCAGCGTGCCACCTGCAATGGTGAAGGCGATGTCGGTATCCTTTGCCGCGAAACTGCCATCTGCCGCGATAGCGGGCGCGAAGCCGGCGGTCTTGGCTGCATCGATATCGCGGCCGATCGCGTCCGCCTTGGCGAGGAAGGTGCTGAACGCATTGGGATTGACGCCGGCGACCGTGACGCCCTTCAGCGCCGCCGTGCCCGAACCCGACAGAGCGGCAACCATCGCGTCGACCGATTTGCCGCTTGTCGAAAACGCCGCGGAGATATCCCCCTTGCCGCCGATGCCGGCATCCGGCAGCAAGGCTGGCAGATCGGCGTCCGCGAGCTTCATCTGGCCGGTGAAAAGCCCAGTGCCGTCATTGTTTTTCAATTCGAACAGGCCGGTCAGCGCACCGCCAAGGAATTTCGCCTTGAGATCGGACACGCGGATGCCTTCCTGGTCGAGCTTCAGCGACAAGGCCGCGTCATAGGCGGTCGCGAATGGCCCTGCGGCAAGGGAAGCCGTGGTCAAGTCGAGATCGGCCGTGAATGGAAGGCTGGATTTCTGGCTGAACGGGGCCGACGGCCACACACCGCCGTTGTTGTCTCCGCTCTTGTCCGTGAACGCGGAATCGCCGAACAGCGCCACCGCCATCGGGTCGAGATCAAGTTCGTCGAGCGCCAGCGAGCCGGCCAGATGCGGCACGCCATCTTTGCCGTCAATCCCCTCCTTGACGTCGATGTTCACGTCACCCGACACCGCAGCTTCGTTGATGGCGGCGTGGAGGCCGGAGAGCACCAGTAGGCCGTTGCCGTAATCGGCCTGCGCGGTGAGCGACGTCGACGTGCCTGTCCCCATGCCCGGCAGGCCTATGCCCGATGTCATCAGCCAGGGCTCGATGTCGGCCGTATCGAGGCTGACCTTGCCCTTCGCGACCGGACCTTGCGGCGTGTCGGCTACGGTGCCGTCGAAACCGGCGTTGAAGTCGTTGCCGGCAAGGCTGAAGCTCGTCGCCAGGCCGCCGCCCAGCGTGCCCTTGGCCTGGATGTCGGTGCTTGCCTCGCCGAGCATGCCGAGCGGCAGTGCCGGCAAGCCGTAAAGTGCCAGCAGCGCTGTGGCGTCGGGGTTCCTGGCATTGAAGGTCAGCGCCACAGGCGCTTCAAGAAGCTTGTCGACCGCTCCCTTCCCCGACAGCGAGGCGGAAAAGGACGATCCGCCGGCCTTGCCTTGCCCGCTCACAGCAAGCCCTGTTGTGCCGTCGCCATTGTCGGCAGCACTCACCACAAGATCGACGCGCGAGTCCTGGAACAGGTCGGGATAAGCAGCGGCGCGGCTTGCCAGTCCCTTGAGCACGGCATTGTCGGCATAGTGCTGCGCCGCCACGTCTATCAGCGGCTTCAGGTCGACGGCGACCACGGAGGCGTCAAGCTTGCCGGTCGGGCTCGCTGGGAAATCCTTGATCCGGCCTGTGGCGCTGATCGACGCGCCAGCCAGCCCGCCCACCGACAGCCGGTCGATCTCAAGCAGCCCGTCGCGCAGCCTGAGCGCGGTGTCGACCGTGTCGGCGGTCAAGCCTCCGGCACTGACCGGTCCCGCCTTGATCTGGAAATCGAGGTCGCGGTCGGCAAATCGGTTGGCGCCCTTGTCACTGATGAAGATCGAAGCGAAGGCCGCTAGCCCGTCGACATCGAGATCGCCGCCTTCCAGCCGCATCAGCACCGAGGGCCTGGCGTCGTCGGGCTGGCTGGAATCGATGCGGCCGGAAAACATCGCTTTGCCCAGGACCAGTTCGAGATCGCTGAAGGCCTGGCGCTTTTCGGAGAGATCGACTTTAGCCCGGAAGCCGGCGGCGGGCAGACGCCGGATCGCCTCGTCGACGTCCTTGGACAACCAGGCAGCGAAGCCGGAAGGCTGCGCCACCGCCAGCAGCAGCGAACCGGTGAAGCCGAAATGGTTCTCGACGCTGAGCAGGCCGTCGGCCTCCAGCGTGGCGCGGCCGGGCAGTGTCGCGGCGAGCGATTTCACCGACCAGCCGCCATCGACCGGCTCGGCGGAAAGATGAACGTCGCGAACCGTGGTGTCACCGGCCACCACGGCCGGCAACCTGACCTCGACCGTTCCGGGAATGGTCGGCTTGGGCAGGTCGAGCAAAGCCTGTTCCAGTCCGGCAATGCGCTGATCCAGTGTCAGGCCGGCGCCTGCCGCACCCACGGCCTCGTCGAACTGCACCTGCGCGCCATTGGCCTCGATGGCGAAGCTCGGCTTCTGGCCGAGATCGATCGAGGCCTTGCCGTCGGCGGTATAGGGATTGTCGAGGGGTCCGGTCTCGAAGCGGAATTCATCGATGCCGAGCTTCTGGTGATCGAGCGCGAACTTGCCGTTAACCCGAAAGCCGGGATTGGACTTGCCGGTGCCGACCTTCACCGTCTCGCCATCGGTGCCCCGCAACTGGGCTGAGTTCTTATCGGCGCCGGAAATCTTGAACTGTCCGGAGTAGATGGCGGCGCCGTTGACGATGCCGGCATTGCCGTCGGTTTCGATGACCAGCGGATACGCGTCGGGATCGGCCTTGAGCCGAAACCGCATCTGGCCGTTGGCTTCGGCCTTGCCGGTAGTGGCGGCAACCGTCGTGCGCAGGCCGTCGAACCTCAACGTGCCATCCATGCGCCACGGGCCCGCCAGCGATTTGGCCGAAATGGTCGAATTGATCTCGGACATGGTGTGGCTGCGTCCGCCGGCGGCATGACGCAGCTCGATCTGCCCTTCCGTCACCGTCAGCTTCTCGATCGAGATCTGGTTGAGGTTGAAGGGCGAGGACGGCCGCATCGCCCAGTCGACGGTGCCATTGGCGGCGATGTCGATCGTCGCTTTCGGCCGCACCAGCCGCATGTCGAAAATCAGCACCTCGCCACGCAGGAACGGCGCCAGTTCCGCATCCATCGAAAACGTCTCGACGGTCATCGCCGGCTGGCCGGCGGGGCCGCCGGCAACGGCGACATTGGAGAAGGTTACCGACGGAAACGGCAACAAGCGCGCCGTGGCGTCGCCCTGCACGGTCACCTTGCGGCCGAGAATGGCGCTCGCTTCGCGCTCGAACTGCGCCCGATAGCCGGACCAGTCGACAAAATACGGCCCCACCAGCGCCGCGCACAGCACCAGCACGAACAGGCCACCAAAGATCACGAACAGGCGTGCGAGCATCAGTTCCGAACGGTTTGGTTGAAATCAGCCGCACTCTACCTGCATCCGCGTGTCGATAAAGAGGCAATTCGATCGTCGTCGGCGACAACCATGGACGGCGTTCGATGTTGCGCGGTCGCTCTTGATCGCGATACCTTGCTTTGGGCGTCCTCGCCCTGTTCCGGTCGCGGCGTTTTCCGATCCGGGATCGTCTGAAACAATCCTGGAAAAGCGGAGAATTGGGGATGTCGGGGAAGAACTGGGACCGTGTGCCGATCGATGCGCAGAGCGTCGACGCGCCGCTTTCGCAATCAGCGATTTTCCTTGTCGTCACCATAGCCGATGAACAGGCGGTTCTCGGAAAGGTTTGTTCCGTACTCGGCGACCTTGACGACCTGGTCAAGACTGTCGGGTTTCGCGACCTCGGCGGCCGCCTGTCCTGCATCGCCGGCATCGGCCACGATCTATGGAACCGGCTCAACCCCGGCCGGCGGCCGGCGGAGTTGAAGCGGTTCACGCCGATCAAGGGTGCGGTTCACGCCGCGCCCACGACGCCGGGCGACCTTCTCTTCCATATCCGCTCCGAGCGGCCAGACATGTGCTTCGAGTTCGAGCGTATCCTGCTGGACAGGCTTGGTGCCGGCGTGACCGTCGTCGACGAAGTCTCGGGGTTTCGTTATTTCGATGCCCGCGACCTGCTCGGTTTCGTCGACGGCACAGCCAACCCCACCGGCCTCGATCTGCCCGCCTCGGCGCTCGTTGGCGACGAAGATCCCGATTTTGCCGGCGGCAGCTATGTCGTCGTTCAAAAATACCTGCACGATCTCCAAGCGTGGGCGCGAATCCCCACGCCCGTGCAGGAGGCGATCATCGGCCGAACCAAGATCGACAACATCGAAATCGATGATGACGAAGCGCCGCGCAAATCGCACAAGTCGCTCGCCACCATCGAGGATGCCGACGGCACCGAACATGACATATTGCGCGACAACATGCCGTTCGGCCGGCCGGGGCAACGGGAATTCGGCACCTACTTCATCGGCTATTCGAGATATCTCTGGGTGATCGAGAAGATGCTGCAGCGCATGTATGTCGGCGACCCGCCCGGCGCCTACGACCGGCTGCTTGATTTCTCCACCCCTCACACCGGCACGACATTCTTCGCACCGACACGGCCGATGCTGCAGGTGCTTGCCGAGGCAGCGCCAGAGAAGTTGGCCACTCGGTAAACGACGCACACAGCAAAGCGGCCTACCGACCACGTGCCGGCGGAGAAGCGTTTGTCGTGCTTCGGCGTGCTGCGGAGATCAGCACGCGATCATCGGCGTCATCAGTGCGAATTCAACGCGCGTCGCGCTTTGCCTGCGCCACCTTGGCCGCTTTGCGTTGTCGGCCGAGCTCAGCCGGCCGAACCAGATTCGGCGTCCTCTGGTTTGCCACCGCTCGCATGCCCTTGTGCGCAGTGCGCGCGTTGAACGCTGGACCATCCGTCGGTGCTTTCTGCTTCAGGGCCAGCGCCTTGCGCGCGCTGTCGACCAATGAGACGCGCGCCGTCAACTGGCGGCGCCGTTCGGCCTCGCCATTCAACCGCCGCATGGCCGTCGCCAGCATCGCAAGCTTCAACTGAGAGCCGCCATCGGCCTTTGAAGCGACAGCCCCTTTCGGTGTGCCCTTGCCCCGGATTTCGCGCCGGCGTCGATGCGCCTCGGTCTGCGCCTTGTCGCGCCGCTCCCGAAGGCGTTTGACGAGGCCGGACAGATCGGCGTCAGAAAGGTCCTGGACCGCCGGATGGTGCGATTTTTCCACCAGCTCGTGTTCGTCGGCACTCAGCGCGCGCGCTTCTTCCTTGCGTGAAATCGCCATGACACCACTCCTCCGCTTGGGTTGCCCGTCTTCTGGGCCTTCAGCACACGGAGTCTCGGCCCGATTGGAGGTGGGGTCAAGACGAGCCGATCACGGCGTCTACTCGGCAGCCGGCAGGATCTTGCCCGGGTTCATGATATCGAGCGGATCGAGCGCCTGCTTGATCGTGCGCATGATGTCGACGCCGTGGCCGAGCTCATGGCGCAGGAAGCCGATCTTGCCTTGGCCGATGCCGTGCTCGCCGGTGCAGGTGCCCTCCATGGCGATGGCCCGCATGTTGAGCCGCGCCACGAACTTTTCCGACAGCGCGATTTCCTTCGGGTCGTTCACGTCCATCAGCACCAGGACGTGGAAATTGCCGTCGCCGGCATGGCCGACGATCGGCGCGACAAGCCCCATTTCGGCGATATCGGCCTCGGTTTCGGTGACGCATTCGGCAAAACGCGAGATCGGAACGCAGACGTCGGTCGACAGGCCCTTGGCGCCTGGCCGCAGCGTCAGCGACGACCAATAGGCGTCATGTCTGGCCTTCCAAAGTTTGGTGCGCTCCTCGGCGACACTGGTCCACAGGAACGGTCCGCCGCCATTCTCCTCGGCGATCATGCCGAAGGTCTCGGCCTGCTCGGCAACGCCGGCATCACTGCCATGGAATTCGACGAACAGGCACGGGCTTTCGGGATAGTCGAGCTTGGAATATGTCTTCATCGCCCGCATCTGCAGCGCGTTGACCAGTTCGATGCGCGCCACCGGAATGCCCATCTGGATCGTCGCGATGACGGCGTTGCAAGCCGCTTCGACGCTCGGAAACGGGCAGACACCACCGGAAATCGCCTGCGGAATCCCTTGCAGCCTCAAGGTCAGCGAGGTGATGATGCCGAGCGTGCCTTCCGAGCCGACCAGCAGCCGTGTCAGGTCGTAGCCGGCCGAGCTTTTTTTTGCCCGCTTGCCAGTGGTCACCGCCTCGCCATCGGCCATGACGGCCGTCAGCGACAGCACGTTCTCGCGCATCGTGCCGTAGCGCACCGCGTTGGTGCCTGAGGCCCGTGTCGCAGCCATGCCGCCCAGCGAGGCATTGGCGCCGGGATCGATTGGAAAAAACAGGCCGGTGTCGCGCAGATGCCGGTTGAGATCCTCGCGAGTCACCCCGGGCTCGACCGTGCAGTCGAGATCCTGCGGATTGACCGATAGGATCCGGTTCATCCGCGAAGTGTCGACCGAGATGCCGCCGCCCGGCGCGTTGGTGTGGCCTTCGAGCGACGAGCCGACGCCGAAGGCGATCACCGGCACGCGGTGCGCGGCGCAGGCGCGCACGATCTCCTGTACCTCGGCGGTCGTTTCCGGGAAGACGACGCCGTCCGGTGCCTGCGTCGGGATGTAGGTTGTCGTATGCGCATGCTGGGAGCGAACCGCCTGGCCGGTCTGAAAGCGCTCGCCAAACCGCTGCTTGAGGATGCCGAGCACGGCGGCGATGCCTTCTTCGTTGCGCTCGACCGGATTGAGGTCGCTCAGGGCCATGAATTCCTCCGCGAATGGACCAGTGTCCATGCTTGTCATGCATTTATGGATGATGCCTAACGCAATTCCAGGAAAAGTGTGAAGCGGTTTTCCCGGGAAAAGCGCCTAGCGCTTTCCCTGGGGAATTGTATCAAAGAGGCGGTCCGACGTTTCCGTGGAACGATGAACCGCTCTTACAACCACGCTCTGTCCAGCACCAGAACAAGGAAGTTGCCATGCCGATCCCCGCCCCTTTTGTTTCTCAGCCAATGGCTATCGAGAAGGACTGGATCGATTATAACGGCCATCTCAACATGGCCTACTACAACGTCCTGTTCGACCGCTGTTCGGATGAAGCCTTCGAGGCGATGGGCATGGGGCTGGATTATGTCAAGAACCGTCGCCTCACCATCTACACCGCCGAAGTCCATGTCTGCTACGTGCAGGAACTGCATCTCGACCACAAGGTCACGGTCTCCTTCCAGCTCATCGACCATGACGAGAAGCGGCTGCGGTTCTACCAGGAAATCCGCCATGCCGACGGCTGGCTCGCCGCCACGTCCGAGCAGCTTGCACTGCATGTCGACATGTCCGGCCCCAAGGTAGCCCCCTTTCCCGCCGACGTGCTGGCCAAGATCGAAGCGATGCGCGCCGCTCACTCAGCCTTGCCGATGCCCGAGCGCGCCGGCCGCTCGATCGGCATCAAACGCAAGACGGATTGAACCAGCTCGGGGCCCGCGTTAACCTTACCGAGGTTTTAACGGGAACAAGCCGATTGGACCGTTGCGCGACTCAGCGGGCCGTTCGAAAACGATCCGCATCGAAGTAGCGACACGGGCGGCGGGGCATAGCCGATTCGGGGGACGTGCATGAAAACCGATATCAAAGTCGAGGTGGACAGGCTCGCCGCCGATCCGCGCATTACCGACTATGATTTCTGGCGCTCGCTGAAGAACGTCAACAACGAGATCTTCCACATCGCCAACAACAATGAGCCGATCCCCTTCGACATGATCCGCTGGCGCGTCATCCTTAAGCAGGCCCGCATGAAGCGCGGCCACGCCTGACGCTGCGGGTAGAGCGGCCACTTCCGTTGACGACATTCCAGGGGTTTGACCTCAACCCTGTCGCCTGATCGCCGCCAGCGGCGAGCGCGCCACCACCGGCGATGACTGGATGATCGCCGTGTTGGTCATCGCGTAGGGAATGATGCGGTCGATCACCCGTTCGAGTTCGGCCATTGAGCCGACATGCGCGAGCGCGATGAAACAGTCCTCGCCGGTTACCCGGTCGCATTGCGTGATCTCGGGTAGGTCGCGGATGATCTCGGCCACGACGGCGAGCTGCCCCGGCACCGGCCTGATGCGCAGCCATGCCGACAGGTTCAGACCAAGCGCCGCCGGATTGATCCGCACGCAATAGGCTTCGATGACGCCGCTCTCCTGAAGCTGCTTGATGCGCTCGGACACGCTCGGCGCCGACAGGCCGACGGCGCGTGCCAGCTCGGCCGTGCTGGCGCGCGCATCTTTTTCCAGCAGGCGCAGGATCTTCAGATCGACCGCATCGAGGTCGAGATTTTCGTTTCGAAGGCGCTTCATCAAAAACTCCTTGCATCCGGAAAGCGACCGAGGTCCCTGAACGACCACTACCCATATCAGACGGAAAAAATACCTGCGATACTGATCCGATGAACGATCGGACGCAAGTCCAAACCTCGCCCACAGGTGCGGCCTTTACCAGCCTGCCGACATCGCTGCCGCCGCATGTCTGGTTCTGCGTCAGCGCCGTGTTCCACTATCTCGGCCCTGCCTTCGCCGTGCTTTTGTTTGCGCAGATCAGCGTGCTTGGCATGGCCTGGCTGCGCATCGCCACCGCCGCGTTGATCTTCGCGCCGCTGACGCGTCCGTGGCGAACCTTCGCCCAGGCCGATCGGTCGACACGGCTGCTGCTGCTCGCCTTCGGCGTCTGTCTGGCAGTGATGAACTGCTCCTTCTATCTGGCGCTCGACCGCCTGCCGATTTCGCTGGTGGCCGCGATCGAATTCGTCGGCACCATCGGCGTCGCGCTGGTCGGTCTCCGAAGCGCGCGCAATCTCGCTGCCCTTGCCGTCGCCGTGGCCGGCACCTTGCTGCTGATCGACGTCAAATGGTCCAGCGATCCCATCGGCCTGTTCTGGGCCTTCCTCAACGGCGCGCTGTTTGTGGGCTATATCGTGCTTGGCCACCGCGTCGCCGCTTCAGGCGCCGGCGGCGGCATTGCCGGGCTCGGCGCCGCCATGGCCGTGGCCTTCCTGGTCGTGCTGCCGATCGGCCTCACCGACGCGTTGCCCGCCTTTTTCTCCGCGCCGCTGCTGCTGGCGGCCATCGGCGTCGGCATCTGCTCCTCGGTCATCCCCTATATCTGCGACCAGCTCGCCATGGCGCGGCTGCCGCGGTCGAGCTTCGCGCTGATGCTGTCGCTGCTGCCAGTCACCGCGACGCTGATCGGCATTCTCGTGCTGCGCCAGATCCCCGGCATCAGCGACTGCATCGGTATTGCGCTGGTGGTGGCCGGCGTCGCCTTGCATAGGCCTGCGAGCACGCAGTAGATCCTCCGCTAAGCCAGTTTCTCCTTCAGGAAGGCGACGGTCCGGCCCCAGGCGAGATCAGCCGCCTTCTTGTCATAGCGCGCTGCCGAAGTGTCATTGTTGAAGGCGTGATTGGCGCCTTCATAGACATAGACCGTGTATTCGACATGCGCGGCATCGAGTTCCTTCTTGAAGGCGTCGATGCCGGCATTGGTCCGTTCGTCCAATCCGGCATAGTGCAGCAGCAGCGCCGCCTTTATCTTGGAAACGTCCGCGGCCTTCGGCTGCATGCCGTAATAGGCGACACTTGCCGCCAGATCAGGCGCGTTCACGGCGAGCATGTTGGCCGTGCCGCCGCCCCAGCAGAAACCGACGACACCGACCTTGCCGTTGCCGTCCTTGTCGGCCTTGAGGAAAGCCACCGTCGCGACGCCATTGGCGACGGTCTGCGCCGGATCCAGCTTGGTGAACATGTCGCGCGCCTTGTCCTCGTCGGCGGGCGTCTCGCCGAGCGGCGACAGGAAATCCGGAGCGAGCGCCACGAAGCCCTCCAGCGCCACGCGCCGGGCGACGTCGCGTATATGCGGGTTGAGCCCCCTGTTTTCGTGGATGACGATGACGGTGCCGAGCTTGCCCGCCTGGTCCGCCGGCTTGACCAGATAGCCCTTCATCTCGCCGCCGGCGCCGGGATAGGTGATGTCCTGGCCTTTCACGCGGGGATCGTTCTCGGCGACGATGGCCGCTTGGGCAGAGTTGGCAGCCAGCATCGGCGCGATCGCCGCGGCCGCCGCCCCGGATCCCGCAAGCCGGGTCAGTTGCTCCATGAAGCGGCGGCGATCGAGTGTCAGATGCGTGTATTCGTCATAGGCGTCGATCATCGCCTGGGTGATCCCAGGCTTTGCTGGTCTGGCGGCTGCTTTGGTCATGGCGCATTCCTCGGCTTCAGGCTTCAACACCGGAGCTAGATAGGGGCGCGGCCGGCCCGGTCCAGCCTGGATGAGCGCAGCGGCAAGCATCGGCCGCAGCCAGTGAAGCCGGCAACGCCGGCGCCCGCCCCATCACTTTTTGGTCATCGCCGATAAATCCTGCCGGCACTGCCACAATGGTAAGGGAAGCTGCGTGCTACCGATGCCCGTCCCATCCCGTCCCGACCAGAAGGACACCCGCCGATGATCGTGCCTATCCTCACCAGCGCGTTCGTCCTTGCCCTGGCTGCCGCTCAGGCATTACGCTTCCGGCTTGTGGACGCAGGCAGGCGGTCGATGATCGAGCTTCGCATCGGCCGGGACCGCCGCCCGGACCCGAAATCCCAAATTTGAGGTGAGACCATGAACGTCCAGGATATCGTCAACACCGTCTCGCAAAAGGCGGGCCTCGACCAGGCAACGACCGAGAAAGTCGTCGGCACCATCTTCTCGGTGCTGGAGCACGAGGCGGAAGGCACCAAGGTTTCGGGTTTCTTCGCCAAGATTCCCGGCGCCGATGATCTCGCCCGCCAATACGACGTCATGGCCGCCGGCGCGGCCGGCGGTGGTGGCCTGCTGTCGTCGCTGCAAGGCGCGCTGGGCGGTGTTCTCGGCGAAAAGGCCGGCGCACTGATCAACGGCGTCGCCGCGCTCAAGGCTTCCGGCCTCGACATGGCGCAGATCAGGCAGGCCGGCGCCACGCTGATCCAGCAGGCCGAAGCCGCCGCCGGGCCTGACCTCACCAATGAAGTGCTCGGCTCGGTGCCAAGCCTGAAGAGCCATCTCGGAATCAGCTAGGGCGCGATCCTGCGGGACCGAACCCGTTCCTTACTTCGGCAGTGCGTATGCCATTACATAATCGCCGGGCTTGGTGCCGACCGAGCCATGGCCGCCGGCGACGATGACCACGAACTGGCGCCCGTCAGCCACCGTGTAGGTCATCGGCGTCGATTGCCCGCCGGCTGGCAGGCGCGCCTGCCAGAGCTGCCTGCCTGAGGTCAGGTCGTAGGCGCGCAGGTAGTCGTCGACCGCGGCGCCGAGGAAAGCCACCCCGCCGGCGGTGATCATCGGCCCGCCAATGCCGGGCACGCCGACCTTCAGCGGCAAAGGCAGCGGCGTCATGTCATAGACCGTGCCGTTCCTGTGCTTGTAGACGATCTGTCCGGTCCTGAGGTCGGCTCCGGCGACATAGCCCCATGGCGGCGCCTGGCACGGAATGCCGAGCGGCGACAGGAACGGTCCCATCACCACCGCATAAGGAGCGCCGTCATTTCGGTTCAGCCCCTGCTCGCTGCCCTTGGCGTCGCCTGGCGGCGGCACGTCCGCGCGGGGCACAAGCCTGGAGGTGAAGGCGAGATAGGTCGGCATGCCGAACAGCACCTGCCGGACCGGATCGACCGCCACGCCGCCCCAGTTGAAGACGCCGAAATTGCCGGGATAGACCAGCGTGCCCTGCAGCGATGGCGGCGTGTAGCGGCCCTCATAGCGCAGCCTGTGCAACGCAATCCGGCACGCCAGCTGGTCGAACATGGTGATGCCCCACATGTCGGCATCGGTCAGCGGCGGCGGATTGAAGGAAAGGTCCGACACCGGCTGCGTGGGCGATGTGTGGTCGCCTTCGATGGCGCCGCCGGGCGCCGGCACTTCCTTGACCGGGATGACCGGCTCGCCGGTGCGCCGGTCGAGCACGTAGAGGTCGCCCTGCTTGGTCGGCCCGACCAGCGCCGGCACGACCGTTCCGTCGGTCTTGGTGATGTCGACAAGGCTCGGCTGCGCCGGCACATCCATGTCCCACAGGTCATGGTGCACGGTCTGGCGCACCCATTTCAATTGCCCCGTATTGAGGTCGAGCGCGGTGATCGAGGAGGAGAATTTCTCGACATTGGCGCTGCGGCCGGCGCCGAGCTGGTCCGGCGTCTGGTTGCCGAGCGGTATGTAGAGCAGGCCGAGCTTTTCGTCGGCACTCGGCGTCGACCACATGTTGGGCGAATTGGCGGTGTAGGTCTGGCCTGCCGCCAGCGGCGTGGTCTGCTCGGGATTGCCGGAATCCCAGTTCCAGATCAGCGCGCCCGTGGAGGCATCGAAGGCGCGGATGACGCCGGAGGGCTCCTGCGTGGAATAATTGTCGTTGACGGCGCCGCCGACGATGATCTTGTCGCCTGATATCAGCGGCGCCGATGTCGAATAGTAATAGCCGGACTTGGGATAAGGCATGCCGGTCAGAAGGTTCAGCGTACCGCCTTCGGCAAACGCCTGACAGACCTGACCGTTGGCGGCGTCGAGCGCGATCAGCCGCGCATCCGAAGTCGGCAGGTAGACACGCGCGGCGCAAGGCTGCCCGGCACCGATCTTGGCATCGGCGTAATACGAGACGCCGCGGCAGGTCTGGTGCTGGCGGTCCTTGTCGAGCTTGACCTGGGGATCGTAGCGCCACTTCTCCTTGCCCGTGGCGGCGTCGATGGCGATGGCGAAATTGTGCGGCGTGCAGATGTAGAGCGTATCGGCGATCTTCAGCGGCGTCACCTGATAGGTGGTCTCACCGACGTCGTCGGGACCTTTCACATCGCCGGTGCGATAAGTCCAGGCCGGCTGCAGGTTGGCGACGTTCTCCGGCGTGATCTGGTCGAGCGGCGAATAGCGCTGGCCATAGGGCGTACGGCCGTAGAAGTGCCATTCGCCGGCAGGTATGTCGCCGCCGAGATCGGCCGCCGGGGTCACCTTGTCGGTGTCGAGATTGCCGGCAATATCCTTGGGATCGGTCGTCATTGAATAGCCGGCGACCGCCAGCGACGCCAACACGGCGAGAATGAGCGGCGCGCGGCCATCGGGACCAACAAGGCCCCGCCTCGCCCACGGCGTCAGCAGCCACAACGCGACGAGCACGATGATGCCGCCGCGCGGCCCGAGTTCCCACCAGTCGAAGCCGATTTCCCAGACCGCCCAGGCAAGCGTGCCCAGCACGATCGCGGCGTAGAGCCAGAGCGCGGTGGATCTGCGCCGGTAGAGCAGCCATGCGGCGATGAGGAAGGCGATGCCTGATATGATGTAGTACCAGCTGCCTCCCAGTGAAGCCAACCAGATGCCGCCGGCGCCAAGCGCGAGGCCGATGAGGAGGAGAATGAGGGAGGTGATGGTGACAGCCAAGATGATACTCCTTCGACTGTTGCGCGCCTCGAGGCGGCCGTGGGCAACAGGATCCCCTCCCTGCCCTTTGCGCAGCTTTCCCTCACCCGCCCTGCCTGTCAAGCAGGCCGGAAACAATCAGGGGTGGAACAAAACGTAGACAGTTCTGGTCTTTCTCCGCCGAATCACTACATTCGGGGGCGATGTCCGGCTTTTCCGAAGACATGCCCTTTTTCGATGAACCCGATGCGCGGCCCACCGCCCCGTCGGGCATCGCCGCGCGCGCCATGGCTGCCCGCAGCGGCCACAACAACGCGCCCGACTATCTCAAGGGGTTGAACCCCGAGCAGCGGCTGGCGGTGGAAACCACCGAAGGTCCCGTTCTGGTGCTGGCCGGCGCCGGCACCGGCAAGACGCGCGTCTTGACCACCCGCATCGCCCACATCCTGGCGACCGGAAAAGCCTTTCCCTCGCAGATCCTGGCCGTGACCTTCACCAACAAGGCCGCGCGCGAGATGAAGCAGCGCATAGGCATCCTGATCGGCGAAGGCAATGTCGAGGGCATGCCCTGGCTCGGTACCTTCCACTCGATCGGCGTCAAGCTCCTGCGCAGGCACGCCGAGCTTGCCGGGCTGAAATCCGACTTCACCATCCTCGACACCGACGACGTCGTGCGGCTGATCAAGCAATTGATCCAGGCCGAGGGCCTCGACGACAAGCGCTGGCCGGCCAAGCAGTTCGCGCAGATGATCGACGGCTGGAAGAACAAGGGGCAAGGCCCGGCCGATATCGCCGAGGGCGATGCGCGCAGTTTCGCCAACGGCAAGGGCCGCGAGCTCTACAAGGCCTATCAGGAGCGCCTGCAGACGCTGAACGCCTGCGATTTCGGCGATCTGCTCTGCCACCCTATCCGCATCTTCCGCGCCAATCCGGACGTGCTGAAGGAGTATCACAAGCGGTTCAGATACATCCTGGTCGACGAGTACCAGGACACCAACACCGCGCAATACATGTGGCTGCGGCTCCTGGCACAGCGGCCAAATAGCGGGCGTAGCGCGACGTCTACGGATTTGCATTCGGCCGAAGGCCGCAAGCCCGACCGGGCGTCCGAGCCTTCGCGAGGCCCCTCCCGCGACGCCGAAGGCGCGCAGAAAAGAGGGGTCGGGCCCGCGCCGGCAGGCGCGGAACAGCCCGTGAGCGAAAACAAAGTAAACATCTGCTGCGTCGGCGACGACGACCAGTCGATCTATGGCTGGCGCGGCGCGGAGGTCGACAACATCCTGCGCTTCGACAAGGATTTTCCCGGCGCCACCATCATCCGGCTGGAGCGCAATTATCGTTCCACCGCGCATATCCTCGGCGCCGCTTCGCACCTCATCGCCCACAATGAAGGCCGCTTCGGCAAGACGCTGTTCACCGATCGCGACGATCCCGAGGACGGCAAGGTCAACGTCCACGCCGCCTGGGATTCCGAGGAGGAAGCACGCGCTGTCGGCGAGACCATCGAGGCTTATCAGCGCCAGAAGCACAATCTCAACGACATGGCGATCCTGGTGCGGGCGTCCTTCCAGATGCGCGAGTTCGAGGACCGCTTCGTCACGCTCGGTCTCAACTACCGCGTCATTGGCGGCCCGCGCTTCTATGAGCGCATGGAGATCCGCGACGCGCTTGCCTTCTTCCGCGTCGTCGCGCAAGGCGCCGACGATCTCGCCTTCGAGCGCATCGTCAATGTGCCCAAGCGCGGCCTCGGCGAAACCACCATCCGTCAGATCCACGACACGGCCCGCGCGCTGCGTGTACCGATGCTGGAAGCCGCTGCCAAGCTCGCCGAGAGCGATGAATTGAAGCCCAAGCCGCGCGCCGCATTGCGCGAGGTCGCCGCCAATTTCGAACGCTGGCAGAAGGCGCTGGAAACCACGCCGCATACTGAGCTCGCCGAGACCATCCTGGAAGAGAGCGGCTACACCGACATGTGGAAGAACGACCGTTCGGTCGAGGCGCCTGGCCGGCTGGAAAACCTCAAGGAGCTGATCCGCTCCATGGAGGAGTACGAATCGCTGCGCTCCTTCCTCGAACATGTCGCTTTGGTCATGGATGCCGAACAGAACGCCGAACTCGACGCCGTTAACATCATGACGCTGCATTCGGCCAAAGGCCTCGAGTTCGAGACCGTTTTTCTCCCGGGTTGGGAGGAAGGCCTGTTCCCGCACCAGCGCGCGCTGGACGAAGGCGGCCGTTCCGGCCTGGAGGAAGAGCGCCGGCTGGCCTATGTCGGCGTGACCCGCGCCAAGAAGAACCTGCACATCTGGTTCGTCTCCAACCGCCGCATCCACGGCCTGTGGCAATCGACGATTCCCTCCCGCTTCCTCGACGAACTGCCTGAAACCCATGTCGAAGTCGCCGAAAGCGGCAACTCCTATGGCGGCTACGGCAATTCCTATGGCGGCGGCTCGTTCGCTTCCGGCCGAGGCGGCCAGGGGGCAGGAAGACAGAACCCCTATGGCGCCTCGCGGTTCGACAATGTCGGCGCCGAAAAATCCGGCGCCTTCTCCAACAGCTACGCCACGCCGGGCTGGCAGCGGGCGCAGCAGAACCGCACCGAGGCGACCGATCGCAACTGGGGCTCGCGCTCCGGCCACCAGGTCGAGCGCATCGGCTATGGCGAGACCGACAGCGGCTACGGCGCCGGCCGCACCTCGATCAAGGGCCGCACCATCGACGGCGAACTGGTCGCCAAATCCGTCGCCGACACACCGTCTCCGTTCAACGTCGGCGACCGCGTCTTCCACCAGAAATTCGGCAACGGCAACATCGCGGCCATCGAGGGCAACAAGCTGACCATCGACTTCGACAAAGCCGGCCAGAAACGCGTGCTGGACGGATTTGTCGCGGCGGTGTGAGAAAAATGGACACTGGCTCGGGTAAGGAGCTGGCCGAAAAATCCTGAGGTTTTCTTGTGAAAATCGAAGTAGATTTTGATGCTAATTATATTTGCGATTTCACAGCTAAAATTGATTGGAATCAATTCCAATAGCGTGGACGTCCGGAGTGAAAGGAACTTTCGGTAACCACCCGGACCGGACCGCTCAATCCACCTTCTTCTCGCCCGCCTCGCCAGCCTTGACGATATCGCCGGTGATGAACAGGATTTCCTTCAGTTCCGCGCGCCAGTCCTGCTTCCGACGCAGCAGGAATTCGAGGTCCATGCCGAAATGCTTGAACTCCTCGCCTTGCGCGTTCTTCATGATGGCGCGGGCCTGCGGGTCCTTCTCCACCGACATGCGCTGTTCATACCAGGAGATCGCTTCCGCTTCCTCGATCAGCGAGGTGATCATGCGGGCGAAGGTTCGCACCTCCTGCGACAATTCTTCGGGCGGTTCGTGGTACTGCTCGAAACCCATGTGGTCGTCCTCCCTCAATGGCTCGCAATGCGAGCAGGCACCGGCCGTGCCATGAATGCATGAGAGGTGCAGCAGGTTCCGGATCGCACCCACAATTCAGGACGATGAGAGGAACAGGCTATCTCACGAGACCGGCGCCGCCCCGCCCTGTTCGGTGCGGCGCGCGATGAACTCATCGAGCACAGCCGACGTGGCAATGGCCGTCGCCGGCGGCTCGAAATCGGCGAGGATGCGCTTCCAGATACCGGTGGCGCGTTCGGTTGCGGTCTTGGAACCGGCCTGCGTCCAGTTGCCGAAATTCGACCAGTCGGCCACCAGCGGCTCGTAGAAAGCGGTGCGGTAGCGCGCCATGGTGTGACCTGCCGAGAAGAAATGGCCGCCGGGCTGCACTTCGGCGATCGCCTCGAAGCCGATGGCATCGTCGTCGCCGGGCGTGGCGGCGCACAGTTCAGCCACCGTCTGCAACGCCTCGATGTCGGTGACCAGCTTTTCGAAGGAAACGCTCAGCCCCCCCTCCAGCCAGCCGGCGGCATGGATGCACACGGTGGCGCCTGCCAGCACCGAGCCCCACAGCGCAAACTGCGTCTCATGCGCCGCCTGCGCATCGGAGATGTTGGCCGCGCTGCCGCCGCCCGAACGCCACGGCAGGCCGGTGAAGCGCGCCAGTTGGCCGGCTCCGAGCGTCGCCTTGATATGCTCCGGCGTGCCGAAGGCCGGCGCGCCCGATTTCATGTCGACATTGGAGGAGAAGGAGCCGTAGACGACAGGAGCGCCCGGCCGCACGATCTGCGCCAGCGTCAACCCGGCCAGCGCCTCGGCATGCTGCAGCGTCAGCGCGCCGGCCACCGTGATCGGGGCCATCGCACCCGCCAGGCAGAAGGGCGTGATGATCAGGACCTGGCCCGCCCTGGCGAAGTCGATGATGCCTTGCGCCATCGGGATGTCGAGCTGGCGCGGCGAATTGGTGTTGATGACGGTGTAGCAATGGGCGCCCGAGCGGAACTCGTCCTCGGACAGCCCGCGCGCCAACCTGATCATGTCGAAACTGTCGTCGACCTGGGGGGTGCCGCGCGCGAAGATGAAGGGAAGCTTGTCCGACAGGGTCAGTTGCGCCCGGTTGACGGCGTAGTGGCGAAAACGGTTGTCGATGTCCTGCGGCTCGACGCAAGGTCCCAGCATGTGCAGCACGTCGAAATGCTGCACCAGCTTGATGAACTCCTCGAAGGCCGCCAGTGTGCCTGGTCGGCGGCCGCGTTCGAGGTCAGTGACGTTCGGCGCGCCGCACCCTGCCAGGAAGGTCATCGACCCGAGTTCCAGCGTCAGATCGCGGGAGCGGTCACCGGCATGGGTCTGGATCGATTTTGGCGCCGAGGCCAGTGCGGCCGCCACCATGTCGCGGCCGATCCGCACCATGTCGGTTTCGGGGTCGATCAGGGCGCCGGCGCGAGCGAGCAGGTCGCGCGCCTGCGGCAGCAGAACCTTGATGCCCAGCTCTTCCAGCACGCGCAGCGCCGTGTCGTGGATCGAGGCGACGTGGTCGTCCGAAAAGATTGGCTGCGGCAGGAATGGGTTCTTCAGAGAGCGGTAATTGGGCCGGCGGCTGCTCTCGCTGCCGGCCTCGCCGATGCGTCCTCGCCGGCGCTCGCGCCTGCCTTCGCGTGCCGCGTCATCGATCATCCGGAAACCTCCTCATTGCCGCATCGCCTTGCCCAAGGGATCGTAGGGCGAAGCCGGAATGACACGCGCCGGCCGCTCGGTGCCGACAATGTGCACGCAAAGCGCCGTTCCTTCCTCGGCAAAATCGTCATCCACCAACGCCAGCGCGACGCTCTTGCCGATCGTGTAGCCAAAGCCGCCGGAGGTGACGAAGCCGACGCGCCGAGCGCCGTGCCAGACCGGCTCGAAGCCGCTGGCGTCCGCGTCGATGGCATCGACTTCCAGCGTCACGATCCGTCGTGCAACACCGGCCTTGCGTTCCTTCAGCGCCGCCTCGCGGCCAATGAAATCGCCCTTGTCGAAAGCAATGAAGCGGTCGAGACCTGTCTGGCCGGGCGTGTAGCCTTGCGTGAATTCACGCGACCAGATGCCGAAGCTCTTTTCCAGCCGAAGCGCGTTGAGTGCGTAATAGCCAATCTCGGCGAGGCCGAGATCCTCGCCGGCGGCAAGCAGCGTTTCGCGCAATGTGGCATGCATGGTGGCCGGGCAGTTGATCTCGAAGCCGAGTTCGCCGGCGATGGAGAGGCGAGCCACCCTTGCCCGCACCATGCCGATGTCGAATTCGCCGCATCCCATGAATGGCAATGCTTTGGGGGAGATGTCCTGGTGCGTCGTGCGCTCGACGATCTTTCTGGCATTGGGGCCGGTGACCAGAAAGCCCGACATCGCATCTGAAATATCGGTGACGCAAACGCCTTCAGCCATATGCGCTTCGAACCAGCGCATGTGGAATTCGCGCAGATAGTAGGAGCCCATCAGCCAGTAGTCGCCATTGCCCCAGTTGAAGACGGTGAGATCGCCCTTCAGCCGCCCGTCCGGCCCGAGCATCGGCGCCAGCCTCGCCTGTCCCGCCTTCGGCAGCCTGCAGGCCAGCAGCCTGTCGAGCCAGGCCTCCGCGCCCGGTCCCGTGATCGCGTAGCGCGCATAGGCCGAGATATCGATGAGGCCGGCGGCGCGCCGGACTTGCAGCGCCTCGTCACCGACGATGTCGAAGGCGTTGGAGCGCCTGAGCGTCGTCTCCTCGCGGAATCCCATCGGCGCGAAATAGGCGGGGATTTCCAGCCCCCAGGAAGCCGTCCATTCGCAGCCCGCCGCACTCATGCCGTCATAGGCGCCGGGGCGTTTCAGCGGCCGGCCCGCAGGCAGCCGTTCGTTGGGAAAGGTCATGACGAAACGACGAGAATAAAACTGTCGCGTCGTCTGCCTGAGATATTCCCGGTTTGCGGCGAAGGCGCCGTAGCGGGCGATGTCCATGCCGAAAATGTCGGCCTGCGGCTCGCCGTGAATCATCCACTCGGCCAGCGACTTGCCGACGCCGCCGCCCTGGCTGAAGCCGGCCATGACGCCGCAGGCGACCCAGTAATTCTTCAGGCCGCGGACCGGCCCGACGATCGGATTGCCGTCCGGGGTGAAGGTGAAGGCGCCGTTGACCCATTTGCGGATGCCTGCCGTCGCCAGGCAAGGGAAGCGCTCATGCGCCTTGGCAAGTTCCGGGCCGATGCGGTCGGTGTCTTCGGGGATGAGCTCGATGCCGTAATCCCACGGCGCGCCGTCCATGTTCCAGTGCTTCGGGTTCTGCTCGTAGACGCCGAGCAGCACGCCCTTGCGCTCCTGCCGCAGATAGGAAAAGCCGTCGAGATCGACGGCCAGGCCGATCTCCTTGTCGAGGGCAGCGACTTCCGGAATGTCCTCGGTGACGAAATAATGGTGCTCCATCGGCGTCACCGGCAGTTCAACCCCGGCCATGCGGCCGAGTTGCTTGGCCCACAACCCGCCGGCATTCACGACATGCTCGGCGGTGATGGTGCGTTGCTCTGTGACGACATCCCAATGGCCGTCGGCGCGCGCCTTCAGCTCGACCACGCGGTTGCGCAGGATCACGTCGGCACCGCGCTTCCTGGCGGCACCAACATATGCATGCGTCGTGCCGTAAGGGTCGAGATGGCCCTCGTTGGAATCGTAGAGGCCGCCAAGCACGCCGGTGACGTCGACGATCGGGCAGATTGCCTTGATCTCGTCAGGCGTCACCAGCCGGGCGGTCTCGATGTCGACCGACTGGAATACCGCCCAGGCCGATTTCAGCCACTCCCAGCGCGCCGGATCGCTGGCTATGTTGACGCCGCCAGTCATGTGCAGCCCGACGTCCTGGCCGGATTCGGCCTCGATCTCGCGGTAAAGGTTGATGGTGTAATCCTGCAGCGCGGCGACATTGGGGTCGGCATTGAGCGCGTGGAACCCCGCCGCCGCATGCCAAGTCGACCCCGCCGTCAGTTCGGCGCGCTCGATCAGCGCCACATCCGACCAGCCGAACCGCGCCAGGTGATAGAGCACCAAGCGCCCACCACTCCTCCCCCGATGACGACTGCGCGGTAGTGAGACTTCAAGGCTTCCCTCCTCCACGGACTGTTCGAAACCGGAACCATATACGTACTGTACATGAGTGTCTAGTACTACGAACAGCTCCTGGACGCTGTCGAACCTGTGTCGGAACGATCGATTTTTTGGCGCGGCCGCACTTCCCCAGCAGCGTCGCGGCGGGCCGACGCGAATGCGTCACCAACTGTCATGCAAGCATCATGTTCGCGCCTTAGACCGCTTGCCGAGGGCACAAGCGGCCCTCCAGGGCGGCAGCCTCGCCGCCGCCAGGCAACCTCAGAATTCCGCCGTCCCGGCGCTTTGTCATCAAGGGGATATCCATGACGCATCTACGCTCATTCTCGTTGCGGCTGCTGGTCGCCGCGCTGGCGGCCTCGGCCGTTTCGCTGCCCGCCTTCGCCGACAGCTCGGCCAGCGTCGGCGGCGCCAGTTTCGTCAACAAGGGGCTGGTGGGGGTTGGCCGCATCCCGGCCGGCCAGCGCGACAGGTTCGGCGAGACCTTCGGCTCCGGCTCCGGCATGTCGATCGACACCGCGGGCTGGACGCATGATGCCGGCACCTACAGAGGCTCGCTGTGGCTGCTGCCCGACCGCGGTTATAACGTCGTCGGTACCACCGACTACCGGCCGCGCCTCAACACGATCAACATCGAGTTCGCCCCGGTGGCGCCAGGTGCCGCGCCCGCGGCCGGCCAGGAGCAGACCGGCGTCAAGGCGACGCTCGCCGACACCATGCTCCTGACCGACGACAAGGGCGCCGACGCCAGCGGTCTCGACCCGCTGAACGGCGTGCGTCCCGCCGCCGGCGACATGCCTGTCCTGCCGCAGGCCGACAATGGCAAGCTCGCGCTCGACAACGAGGCGATCGTGCGGCTGCCCGACGGCACCATGCTCGTCTCCGACGAATACGGTCCCGACATCTACCGCTTCTCCGCCGACGGCCGTCTGATGTCGGCGACCCAGCCTCCGGCCGCGCTCGTGCCGATGCGCCACGGCACGGCCAACTTTGCTTCCGACAATCCGGGCCCAGGTGCTGCCGAACCCGACCCAAAGGATCCCGAAACCGGCCGCCAGAACAATCAGGGCCTCGAAGGCATGGCAATGACGCCGGACGGCAAGTTCGTGATCGCGGTTTTGCAGTCGGCGACCCGGCAGGACGGCGGCGATTCGGCCTCGACGCGCCAGAACACCAGGGCGCTGGTCTATGACGCCTCCGATCTTGCCCATCTCAAGCTGGCACATGAATATGTCGTGCCGCTGCCGGTGTTCAAGGACGCCAAGGGCAAGACCAAGGTGGCTGCGCAAAGCGAGATCGTGGCGCTGTCGGACACGGCTTTCCTGATGCTGGCGCGCGACAGCGGCAATGGCCAGGGCCTGAAGGGCGAAGAGTCGCTGTATCGCAAGATCGACATTGTCGACCTTTCCGGCGCGACCGACATCGCCGGCGGTCCCTTCGATGCCGCCGACAAGCCGGTGGCGCCCAAGGGCGTGCTCGATCCGTCGGGGACGCCGGCAAGGCTGACGCCGTTCATCGACATCAACGACAAGGCCGAGCTTGCCCGCTTCGACCTGCACAATGGCGCGCCCAATGACAAGGACAACCTCTCGGAAAAGTGGGAAGCGATGTCGCTGGCGAGCGTGCTCGATCCGAAGCTGCCCGACGACTATTTCCTGTTCGTCGCCAACGACAACGATTTCCTCGCCCAGGACGGTTTCCAGGTCGGCGCGCCCTACAAGGCCGAGGACGGCGCCGATGTCGACACCATGTTCCTTGTCTTTCAGGTCACGCTTCCCGGCCTCGCCAGGAAGTAAGCATCTTGCCGGAGGCGCCAGGCGGGCCTCCGGCCCGACAAGCATGATCGGATGCACGACGGCGTGCCTTACCCGCCATCGCTCCTTTCTCCAGGGTGCATCCCGGTCGGGCCTGCGGTATCCTGCGTGCCGGACTCAAAAGAACCAGCTTTGCCGGATTGCCGCCATGGATGAAAAGATGCCCGCGCGCCGGCGCACCGGTGACCTGACCAGCGGCCCCATTCCGCGCACGCTCCTGCTGTTCGCCCTGCCGGTGCTCGGCTCCAACGTGCTGCAATCGCTCAACGGCTCGGTCAACGCCGTCTGGGTCGGCCGCTTCCTCGGCGAATCCGCGCTCACCGCCACCTCCAATGCCAATCTGGTGCTGTTCCTCATCCTCGGCACGGTGTTCGGCATCGGCATGGCGGCCACCATACTGGTGGCGCAATCGGTCGGCGCCCGCGACCTACCCGAGGCGCGCCGCATCGTCGGCACCAGCGCCACCTTCTTCTTCTTCGTCTCGGTGCTGTTCGCCGTCTGCGGCTGGATCTGGGTAGACGCCATTCTGGGCGCGCTCGGCACACCGCCCGACGCCTTGCCGCTGGCGCGCTCCTATTTGCGCATCATCTTCGTGGCCGTGCCGATGATGAACCTTCTGTCCTTTGTGATGACGGTGCTGCGCGGCGCCGGCGATTCGCGAACGCCGTTCTTTTTCATGGCGCTCGCCGTCGTGCTCGACATCATCTTGAACCCACTGCTCATCCGCGGCATCGGGCCGTTTCCAGAGCTCGGCATCGCCGGCTCGGCAACCTCGACGCTTGTCGGCCAGACGGTGAGCGTCATTGCCATCCTGATCGTGCTCTATGTCCGTAAGCACCCGCTGCGTCTGGCCGGCGCCAATCTGGCGCTGCTGCGGCCGGATCCCGCCTTGCTGCGCGTCGTCGTTTTCAAGGGGGTGCCGATGGGTTTGCAGATGATCGTGATTTCGGCCGCGGCCCTGACGGTGATGGGCATCGTCAATTCCTACGGTTCGCAGGTGGCCGCCGCCTACGGCATCGCCGCGCAGTTATGGACCTACATCCAGATGCCCGCGCTCGCCATCGGCGCGGCCGTGTCCTCGATGGCGGCGCAGAACGTCGGCGCCGGCCGCTGGGACCGCATCAGCCGCATCGCAGCGTCAGGCGTCGGCTTCAACCTGGTGCTGACCGGTGCTCTCGTGGCACTTCTATGGGTCTTCGATCGCTCGATCCTCAGCCTGTTCCTGAGCCGCGACAGCGCGGCGATAGACATCGCCGCTCACATCAACAACGTCGCATCCTGGTCGTTCATCCTGTTCGGCGTCACCATCGTGCTGTTCGCCACCGTGCGCGCCACGGGCGCCGTGATGCCGCCGCTGGTCATCCTGGTGATCTCGGTGCTGGTCGTGCGCACCGGCTTTGCCTATTTCATGCGCGATGTGATCGGCGAGGAGGCGCTGTGGTGGAGTTTCCCCGCCGGCTCGATCACCTCCCTGCTGCTGGCCGCGGCCTATTACCGTCTCGGCGGCTGGCGCACCCTGCACATGATCGAGAACAGGCCGGCCGCTGGCGAGCCGCCCGACACCGGGCTCGGCGTGCCGCGCCAGCGCGCGCATTTTTCCCCAGAGACGCCGAACGGCTGAAGCTGGCCGCTCTCAAGGCCTGTTTTTCAACCCAAAGCCCAGCGCGACCAGCGCAAACACGATGATCATCGCGGCGAACGCCAGGCTGGCCGCGATGGGGCTGGCATAGGTCGAGATGATGCCGATGCCGATGACGGGCAAGGCATTGCCGATAAAGCAGCAGATGAAGAAGCTGGATACCACTTCGGCGCGGCGATCCTCCGGTGCGATCTCGTTCACCACCTGCAGGCTGCCACGATAGCCGAGTGCGGCCGTCACGCCGCAGCAGGCGGTGGCGGCGATCATCAGCGCCATCGACGCCAGCATCTGCGCCGCCACCACCATGAGGATGCTGGGAATCATCAACGTCAGCGCGGCCAGCATGGCCTTGCCGCTCTGCATTTGCTTCAGCGCAACTATGCTGAGCGCGGTGATGATCGCCAATTCGAAGAACAGCGCACCGGCGACAGCATGGTTCGTCTCGTGCAGTTGCTGCGCCAGGATGCTTGGCGCCACCGCGGCATAGAAGCCGACCAGCGCCATGGCGCCGAAACCGGTCACCGCCGGCGCGACGAAGCGCGCGCGGATTTCATCCGGCACGGCAAAGTGCGGCCGCATGGAAATCTGCCCGAGGCCGCCAGGCTCCGCCACCGTTTCGCGTGTACGCCAGACCAGGATGAAGACGAATACAAGCGCCGCCAGATAAACGATGAAGACCAGGCGCAAGGGCCACGGTTCATACTGCGCCAACAGTCCCGAAACGAGTGCGCCGAAACCGAGGCCCAGGAAATTGGTGCTGGTGGCAATGACGCTGGCGCGCGCCTTGTCAGCGCCGGGGAGAAGCTCGGCGATCCATGCCGTTCCGGTCCCCGCGCCGACACCGATGCCAAGCCCGCTCAGGACGCGCGCCACATCGAGCAGAACGACATTGTTGGCGAACAGAAAGACAAGCGCGCTGGCGACGGCGACGATCATGGCCGCGAGAGCGGCAGGCCGGCGCCCAACGACATCCGACGCGCCGCCCAACATCAGCAGGGCGCCGAGATTGCCGACGACATAGACCGCGTAGACCAGCGTCAGCGTGATCTGTGAAAAGCCGAATTGCTGCTTGTAGATGATGTACAGCGGCGTCAGCACCGTGCTGCCGGCAAACAGAACGGCGATCATTGTGGCAACCACCGGAATTGCGAGAGCCTCGCCGCCTGCTTCGTTGCGCGTATGCGCCAAGTCACGAATGGCCATGGCCAAACCTCTTCATCGGTTCAGGGATCGCGACCTTAACGCGCCCTTACTCCCGACGTTCCGGCCGGCCGGCGGGCTCCTGACAGCATGACGGACGTTGCCCCGAAACCCGCCGCCTGAACAGGCCCGAATCGGAGCCGATGGTTCCGATCCGTCACGACATCCTGTCGTGTGACCCCGCTAAAATCCGTTATTTGCAGGAAAAACCTGGTGCGATCTTGCACTTCCCGGGACGCGGTTTGTGCGGCGGGCGATGGTGCGGAGGACGGTGCGGCCGATGCTGCCAGTGCGGCGGACGATGCGGCGGGCGCACGATGATCACTGGCGGGCGAACGACATGGGCCCGCGAGAGATAGCCGGAACTGGCCCAGCCGCTGAGGCCGCCGCCATGGATTCTGCACCAACCCGGCTGGCAGCCGGTGACGTTCACCCTGTAGCCGACTGGCAGCGTCCCCACCTTGGCATATCCCGCCCCGGGCCCGGAGCGCACGTTGAGGTTGGTGGTGGTGTGGGCGCTGTAGGCGAACGCGGCGGCCGACGTGCCGAGGATGGCGGCCAGAATGGTCGCGAGGCAGAGCAGAAATCGAAATCTCATCAGTCACTCCATTCGATCGCTCGGCCTTATGTGATTCAGCCGAGGCTGTCTTCGATGGAGGACTGTGGCAAGAAAAGTCAACAATTTGCCACAGCAAAGCATTGCCGCGAGCCGGCCTGGCGGGAGAGTTTCCCCTGATATAGTTGAGAAATTCCCCGGATGGCGTTTATCGGCCTGACAACATCAGCTAACGATTTAGCATCTTCAACGATCGACACCGGACATAGGGCGCAAATCATGGGCAAAGGCAGGGTCGAGGCATTCACCGACGGCGTCGTGGCCATCATCATCACCATCATGGTGCTTGAACTGAAGGTGCCGCACGGCGAGGATCTCTCGGCCTTGCTGCCGCTATGGCCGATCTTCTTCAGCTACGTGCTGTCCTTCATCAACGTCGGCCTTTACTGGAACAATTTGCACAATATGTTCCACACCGTGCAGCGGGTCGACGGCCGCGTGTTGTGGGCGAACCTCAATCTCCTGTTCTGGCTGTCGCTGATGCCGGTGACGACGGCCTTCATGGGCGAAAACCATTTCGCGCCGGTGCCGGTCGCCGTCTACGGCGCCGATCTTGCGCTGTGCGCCATCGCCTACTTCATTCTCGTCGTGACGCTTCACCGATTGCACGGCAACGATACGGCCTTTGCCAGGGCGATCGGCAACGACCGCAAGGGCAAGATCTCGCTTGTCGCCTATCTCTGCGCCATCCCGCTGACCTTCATCAGCCAGTGGATCGGCGTCGCGATCTATGTACTGGTTGCCCTGGTCTGGCTTGTGCCGGACCGGCGTTTCGCACGCGTGATCGAAAAATAGGGATCTATTCGCGCATCGCTTTCAGCTTCTCGGCCACCGACGCGGCAAGATCGGCGTAGCGCTCTTCCAGCCGTTCCGCCGCCTTGATGACCGCAAAGTCATGGCCGAACTTTTCCAGCGCCATGCGCAGCTTCTCGACGAAATCCGCCTGTTTTTCCAAGGCGGAAAACAGCGTCTTCACCTGTGCTTCGTTGATCTCGGGGTTTGCCAGCATCTGCGGCACTTCGCGGTTCATCTGATCGCCGATGGTGGTCTGCTGCTTCAGGATTTCGATCCAGTCCGTCAATCGGGAAATCTCCTTTTTGCGAGGCACCATGCGCAGTCTCGGCTGGACCGGTCAACCCGGCCCATGCCGGCTGCTGAAGCGCAGCCAGGCGCGTGGAGGCTTGCGCCAGCCCGCTCCGGCGCTAAGTTCGGCGCCATCGCAAGAAGGAATCCGCCGCCCATGCTGACCGACGCAGAACTCCAGACCGCTTTGCCCGCGCTTGGTTCGGGCAATGCCGCAGTCATTACCGGCGCTGCCAGCGGCATTGGTCTTGCCGCCGCGAAGCGGCTGGCTCTCATGGGCATGAAGATCGTGCTTGCCGATGTCGCCGGCCCGCGTCTTGAGGATGCGGCCCGTATTGTTTCCGCGATCGCCGGCGACGATGCCGTGCTGGCCGTCGCCGCCGACGTTTCGAAAGCACAAGACGTGGATCGTCTCGCCGAAAGAGCCTTTGGCGTCTTCGGCAATGTGTCGCTGCTGATGAACAATGCTGGTGTCGGCAACAACCCGGGCAAGCCGTGGGAGAACCGCGACGCTTGGAAGCAGCTGCTGGACATCAATTTCTGGGGTGTCGTGCATGGCGTCGAAGCCTTCGTGCCCCGCATGCTGGGAGCCCGCCAGCCGGGTCTGATCGTCAACACCGGCTCCAAGCAAGGCATCACCACGCCGCCTGGAAACCTTGCCTACAACGTCTCCAAGGCCGGCGTGAAGACCTTTACCGAGGGACTGGCGCATGCCCTGCGCAACGAACCGGGTGCCCATCTGTCGGCGCATCTGCTGATCCCGGGCTTCACCTATACCGGCCTGACCGAGGGTGCGACCGAGAAGCCGGCCGGCGCCTGGACCGGCGAACAGGTCATTGATTTCATGCTGGAATCCCTGACAAAGCGCGACTTCTACATCCTGTGCCCTGACAACGAGGTGACGCGTCCGCTGGATGAGAAACGCATGGCCTGGGCGATCGGCGACATCATCGAAAACCGCCCTGCTCTGTCGCGCTGGCACCCCGACCACAAGGATGCCTTCGCGGCATTCATGAAGCAATGAGCATGTCCGAAAAATGAGAGCCGGTGTTCGGATCGGGTCGCATTCGAGCAACGACGGAACCCTTGGGGGTTAACCGGTTTCAGCCGGTGCTTCGAGCCACCTGCTTTTTCGGTTTGCTCTTTGACGCCACGGCTTTCTTGGCAGCTACGGCCGCGATTTTCTCGTCATGCCGCTTCGCTGCCCGCTCGCATTTGGCACGGATCTCCTGGACCTCGGCTTCGGTCAGATGCTCGATACCGATGAAGGTGTTCTTGGCTTCGCTGACCCGGATCAACTCGTCCAGTTTGGCCTGGATTGCCGCGCCGTCTCGATTCTGGGTGTTTTGGATGAGAAACACCATCAGGAAGGTGATGATCGTCGTCCCGGTGTTGATCACCAGTTGCCAAGTGTCCGAGAAGGCGAAGAGTGGGCCGCTTACTGCCCAGATGATGACGATCAGGCAGCAGAGTGCGAATGTCGGCGACAGCCCCGCAAGGTGGGCTACCCGGTTGGCGATTTTGGTGAAGAGCTTCTCGATCATAGGGTCCCTCAAACAGCGCCGCGCCGTGCGGTACGCCGGAAAGAACAACCGGCGGCCATATCGGGTTCCCATCGGAAAGAAATACAACCGCCGCAATCGAATGCGCGCATCAAGGGAATCGGAAGGACAACACAATTTATCGGTTTGGTGTCACAGTAACGGTGCAGGCAAAACAGGCCTGTTCCTTCCGCTTCACAGCGGTTTACCTCCAGCCCCTTCCGTTGCGCCACCCCCGCATGACGGAAGGGGTTCAGTCCGGAGCGCTCACACAGTGGTTCCCTGAAGCGCGCCTTTGGCGCAAATGCGCGTGCTCTTCAGCCGCGCCGGCGTCACTCACGCGGCGTGATTTTCCCAGCGGTCCAGGAAGGTCTCGATGGTCATGGCCTGCATGTCGGGAACGGCGCTGGCGAGCTTTTCGACCGGCCAGTCCCACCAGGCGAGAGCCTCGATCCGCGCCGCGACATCGGCTGCGAAACGCGGCCGAAGCGGCTTGGCCGGCACCCCGGCGACGATCGTATAGGGCGGCACGTCATGCGTGACGACGGCATTGGCACCGATGACGGCGCCATTGCCGATGGTGAGGCCGGGCATGATGACGGCGCCGTGGCCGATCCACACGTCATGGCCGATGCTCACGGCCTTCGCCTGGCGCCGTTCGCGGAATGCGGCATCGACGCCCAGCCAGCGGAAATATTCGTTGGGCCGGTAGCTGACCTTGTGCTGGGTCAGCCGCTCGATCGGATGATCCAGCGCATTGATGCGGCTGTTGGCGGCAATCGAGCAGAATTTGCCGATGTTCGTGTAGATCGCCTCGGCGTGCCGGTCGAAATAGGAAAAATCGCCGACGCTCACTTCGCGCAGCACCACCCGCTCGCCGATCGAGGCGTAGCGACCGAGCTTGCATGCTTTCAGCTCCGCCGTCGGATGGATACGCGGCTCAGGATCTTTCAGCACGAGATTTTCGGAACGGTCCATGCGGGCGGCTTTACGTCAGGGCAATAGCTCCCGCAAGCCGGGAGCAATTGTCGGTCAGGTCAATTGCACGAAAGAACATCTATTTCGGCTTGCCCTTCGTCCACACCACGTTCTGGCCGTAGAGCGGCACGGTGGTGACCGACATCTTGGCCGAGCCGTTCTGCACCTGGCGCGAATGCGAGAGGTAGATCAGCGTCTCGTTGGCCTTGTCGTAGATGCGGTTCACCACCTGCTTCTTCCAGATCAGGCTGATGCCTTGCTTGAACACCTCCTCGCCGCCTTCGCTCATGTCGATGTCGCCGATGGTGATCGGACCGGTCTGGCGGCACGAAATCGAGGAATCGGAAGGATCCTCGAACCAGTTGCCCTTGTGCAGGCGGTCGATGATGCCGCGGTCGAAATAGGACACGTGGCAGGTGACGCCGTCCACCTTCGGGTCCTTGATCGCTTCGACGATGATGTCGTTGCCGAGCCAGTCGACGCCGACCTTGCCGACTTCATCGGCGACTGCGGCACCGGCGCCAAGGACAACGCACGCGGCCAGGGCGCCGCCGATCAGATTTCGCCCAATCAGTCGTTGCAAGATAGCCTCCGAGGTTCAAGTTTGCCGGTCTCAGGTGGGGCGAAGGACGTTGCATTGCAAGCCGGCGGCCCCGATCAAAACGCCGGCATAGGTCATGGCCGGTTGCGTCAACGCGGCACCTTTGCGTGTACCCGGTCGAACCGCTAAGACTGTTCGCCGAACCGAGGGCTGCCTGGCCATGGCCGGCATGCCGATGAAATTACAAGACGGAATCCTGCGGATGATGCGCTCAATACTGGTCGGCATTCTCGTCCTGATGGCGGCCGGCATAGGCTGGCTGACCTTCGACTGGTATCGCGGCCACTATGGCGGCGAGCCTTTCGGTGCCGCCTTTGCGCTGGTCGACCAGAAAGGCACGCCGATCACCGAGGCCGCCTTCCGGGGCCACCCCAGCGTCGTCTTCTTCGGCTTCACCCATTGCCCAGAGGTCTGCCCGACCACGCTGTTCGAACTGTCCGGCTGGCTGAAGACGCTTGGCGACGACGGCAAGAACCTGCATGCCTATTTCGTCTCGGTCGATCCGGAGCGCGACACCCCCGCGGTCATGAACGCCTATGTCAGCAATTTCTCTGACCGCATCACCGGCATATCGGGCGACCCGGACAAGGTCCACGCCATGGCGAAGTCCTTCGGCATCTACTGGAAGAAGGTCGACACCGGCGACGGCGACTACACGATGGACCATACCGCCTCGGTGCTGCTGCTCAACGGCAAGGGCGATTTCGCCGGCACGATCGCCTATGGCGAAAGCGCCGACACCGCCGTGGAAAAGCTCAAACGCCTCGCGGCCAAGGGCTGATGCGAAATCCATGACCCAGACGCGGCTCCATTTCACCGCCGGCAAGATCGAATCCACCAAAATTTTCGCCGCCCTCGATGCCGCCTTCGAGGACGAAGGCTTGCCGATCGCCGTGCTGGAGGTCGATGAGGACGCGGACATTCATGAAGTCTCTCTCTATGCCGACGGCGATGTCGATGCGGTCGAGGCGCGGGTGAAGGACGTTCTGGCAGGGCTAGCCCTGTCCAGGCCGGTCGAGCGCGAGACCTTGCCCGATATCGACTGGGTGGCGCGGTCGCTGGAAGGGCTGAAACCGGTGCGTGCCGGCCGTTTCTTCGTGCATGGCGCGCATGATCGCCGCAAACGCCACAGTGGCGAGCTTGCCATCGAGATCGAAGCGGGGCTGGCCTTCGGCACCGGCCACCACGGCACCACCGCCGGATGCCTGGAAATGCTGGAAAAGGTGACGCGGCGCGAGCGGCCGCGCAACGCGCTCGACCTCGGCACCGGCAGCGCGGTGCTGGCCATCGCTGTGGCCAAGCTCTTCCATATTCCCGTGCTGGCGACCGACATCGATCCGGTGGCGGTAAGCGTTGCCGCCGCCAATGCGCGGCTCAACCACGTAAAGGCGCTGGTGGAGACGGTGACCGCGCCCGGATTCCACCATCCGATCTTTGCCAGGCGTGCGCCTTTCGACCTGATCGTCGCCAACATATTGGCGCGGCCGCTGATGCGGCTTGCGTCGGAAATGGCGCGACACATCAGCCTCGGCGGCTCGCTGGTGCTGTCAGGCATCCTCGACCGGCAGCGCGACGCGGTGATGTCCGCCTATGTCGGCCAGAGCTTTCGCCATGTCAGAACGCTGCACCGCGAAGGCTGGGTGACGATCCATCTCAAACGGTGACGCAGCCCCGTCTGGCCCTGCTGAAATCGATTCCGGTTTCCAGCTCCATGCGCTACGGTCGGGCACTATCCGAGGGAGACGCCACCATGTTCCAGACCTTTGATTCCACTGGCAATCCGGCCGTCGGCAGACCGCGCGTGGCGCTGCTGCGCCAATGGCTGGCGGAAAACGGCCTGGATGGATTTGTCGTTCCCCGCGCCGACGAGCATCAGGGCGAATATGTCGCCGACCGCTCGGCGCGGCTAAAATGGCTGACCGGCTTCAGCGGCTCCGCCGGCGTTGCCATCATCCTGCGCGACCGCGCCTTCATCTTCGTCGACGGACGGTACACGCTGCAGGTGCGCGGCGAGGTTGATCTCGGTATCTTCTCGATCGAGAGCCTGGTCGACAATCCGCCTGCAAATTGGCTCAAGGATAACCTCGGCAAGGGCGCGCGGCTCGGCTTCGACCCCTGGCTGCACACGATCGGCGAGGTCAAGGCGCTGCGGGCCTCGGCCGAAAAGACCGGCGCCGTGCTGGTGCCGCTCGAGGCGAACCCGATCGACATAATCTGGAAGGATCAGCCGGATGCACCGGTCGCTCCTGTCGAACTCCATCCCATCGGTTTTGCCGGCGAGCTCGCCAAGGACAAGCTGGCGCGGCTGGCGGCGGCGATCGGCAAGGAGGGCGCCACCCATGCGGTGCTGACGGATCCCTCCTCGATTGCCTGGGCCTTCAACATCCGTGGCGGCGACGTACCGCACACGCCGCTGGCGCTCGGCTTCGCTGTCCTCGCCGCCGACGGACGGCACCGGCTATTCATGGACAGCCGAAAATTCTCGCGCCAGGTTGCGGCGTATCTCACCCAGCTTGCCGAGCCCCATGAGCCCGGTGAATTCGAGGCCGCGGTCGTGGCGCTGGCCAAGAGCGGCGCGAAAATCGCGCTAGACCCCGTTTCGGCCGCCTACAGGCTGCGCATGCTGGTCGAGGACAATGGCGGCGAGGTGATTGCCGCTCCCGACCCGGCCCGCATCCCGCGCGCCACCAAGAACCAGGCCGAGATCAACGGCTCGCGCGCCGCGCATCGGCGCGATGGCGCGGCGGTGGCGAAGCTTTTGTGCTGGCTCGACCGCCAGAAGCCCGGCTCGCTCGACGAGATCGCGGTCGTCACCCGGCTGGAAGAGACGCGCCGGCAGACCGGCGAGGAAACGCAAATGCCGCTGCGCGACGTCTCCTTCGACACCATTTCGGGCGCCGGCCCGAACGGCGCCATCATGCACTACCGCGTCTCACGCGCCACCAGCCGCAAGCTCCAGGCCGGCGAGCTGTTCCTGCTCGATTCCGGCGCCCAATATCAGGACGGCACCACCGACATCACCCGCACCGTGCCGATCGGCCAGCCGACCGAGGAAATGCGCGAACGCTTCACGCTCGTGCTGAAAGGCATGATCGGCATTTCCACGCTGCGTTTCCCCGCCGGCACGCGCGGCTCGGAAATCGACGCCGTCGCCCGCATAGCGCTGTGGAAGCACGGCTGCGACTTCGCCCACGGCACCGGCCATGGCGTCGGCTCTTATCTGGCGGTGCACGAAGGCCCGCAACGCATCGCCCGCACGGGCACCGAAAAGCTGCTCGAAGGCATGATGCTGTCCAACGAGCCGGGCTATTACAAGGAAGGTTCTTACGGCATCCGCATCGAGAACCTCATCCTGGTGACGCCGGCCGAGCAGATCGACGGCGGCGACATCGCCATGCACGGTTTCGAGACGCTGACCCTGGCGCCGATCGATGTCAGGCTGGTGCGCTCGGATTTGTTGACCCGCGACGAGCTGCATTGGCTCGACACCTACCACGCCCGCGTGCTGGCCGAGATCGGCCCGATGCTCGACGGCGAGACGCTGGCCTGGCTGGAAAAGGCAACGGCGCCGTTACCGCATGGCGCTAAGATTTGAGTGCGTCTAAGGCGGCGACAGCGTTCGAACGATCGCGCCCGGAACTCTACCCCACGAACTGCCGCGCCAGGATCAGCGTCGCCGCACCAGCCAAAAACATCGCCATCAGCCCGCCGCGCAGCGAAACCATGGCGGTGACAACCAATGCCGCCCATTCCGTCGGTCCGGCATTCAACAGTTCCGGCGCCACCAATGTCGTCAGCACCGCCGCCGGCACCGCGTTGAGGCCGGCCTCGACGCGCGGATGGATATTGTCGAAGCGCGAGATGACCAGATGCCCGCCGATCCGCGTAAGATATGTGGCGATTGAGCCGGCGATGATGATCCAGAACGTCGTGCTCATGGCCGTGCCTTCACGCCTGAGTGGTGCGGCGGCAGGATGACGGCCAGCAGCACGCCGGCGATGGCGCCGATCGAGACGTGCCAGGGCGAACCTACCGTCTTGTAGGCGACAATCGAGGCGCAAGCACTGGCGACGACCACCGGCAGCCACAACGGCCGCTTGCGGAAGCCCATCACCAGGCCAAGGAAATAGATCGGCAGCAGAAAATCGATGCCCAGCGCATGCGTGTCGGGGATAAGCTTGCCGAACACCGCGCCGAGCGCGCTTTCGATCACCCAGAATACATAGACCGGCAGGCCGAGCCCGAGATACCAGGCGAAGCCGACCGTCTCGCCGGACTGCGCCCTCGCCTCGGCGACGGCGAATTGCGGATCGGTGAGGATGAAGAAGCCGAGCGCTTGGCTGACCACGGGCCAGTGCGCTATGCGCCGGCCAATACCGGCGGAATAGAGCACATGGCGAAAATTGACGGCGAAGATCGACAGCACGACCAGCCACGGCGCGACATGCTGGCCGAACAGCTCGATGCCGACCATCTGGCTGGCGCCGCCGAAGATCAGCGCACTCATCAGGAAGGCTTCGAACACCGAGAAGCCATTGTCGACGGCCAGCGCCCCGAACAGCACCGCGAACGGCGCCGACGCCACCACAACGGGCATGGAAAGCCGCACGCCTTGCCAGAAATCGCTCTTTGCGCCGTGCCCGGAGATTGCGTCCGACACCATTGATAACTCCCAGGAGAATGGCCTGATCTAGGTAGCGTGGCCCACCTTGTCACACGAATTCGGTTGAGCCCAACAATCAGCGGAAATGATTGCGAGGACCAATCCTAGCCCTGCGCCACCTTGCCCTCTATCGCCCTGCCCCAGTCGAGCAGCGGCTTGGCGCGCATGGTGAAATCGACCAGCTCGTCGACCAGCGCCGCCGTGTGGATCCCCGCCGGATCGATGACATGCTGGACGTAGAAATGACGGTTGCGGATGGCCTCGGCCAGATCGGAATCGCCGACATGCTCGAAGCCCCGCGGCGTGCGCTTCATGCGGCCCTCCGTCTCGAATTCCAGACCGTTCTTCTTCAAGGCGCCCACCAGGGCGCGGAACCTGTCCGGCCTTGCCGCGATGGCCTTGCGCATGGCGAGCAACAGTTCCGGGGCGGGCTGCCACCAGGCAATGTCGGCGAAGCAGCGTTCCAGCCCAACGTGGACATAGAACACGCCCTGCTCCATCTTGGTGCCGTCGGGCGACAGGATCGCCGACAGATGCCGGTTGTAAGGCCGCTTGTCCTTGGCGAAGCGCACGTCCCGGTTGATCCGGAACAGTGATTTCTTGCGGTCGCCCTTGAGGCCGAGCCCGGCCTCGCCGAAACGGCGTGTGAGCGTCTCCACCAGATCGCCCAGCGGATCGCGCAATTCCTGTTCGAACAGGTCGCGATTCTCTACGAACCACTCGCGACTCTGGTGGAAATCAAGTGCCTTCAGGAACGGAATAGCCTTTTGGCCGAACCCCTTGAATTCGCCTGACATCATGCCTTGCCGATCCGCTGCAGCCACGCGTCCTCGTCTATGACCTCGATGCCGAGTTCACTGGCAAGCTTGAGTTTCGAGCCGGCGCCGGGCCCCGCCACTACCAGATCGGTCTTGGCCGAAACCGAGCCCGCCACCTTGGCGCCCAGCCGTTCGGCCATCGCCTTGGCTTCGGAACGCGTCATCTTTTCCAGCGAGCCCGTGAACACGACGGTCTTGCCCGCGACCACGCTGTCGGCCGAGACGGTGACGACATACGGCTTCGGCCTGACCTGTTTAAGCAACGCCTCAAGCACGTCGTCATTGCGCTCATTGCCGAAGAAATCGGCCAGCGCGTTGATCACCGTATCGCCGATGCCGTTGATCGACGGGAACACACTATGCGGATCGTCAGCCGCCGCGGTCTCCTTGCCGACGCGGATCAGTTCCTCGATTGTCGAAAACGTCCGGGCAAGCACGGCCGCCGTCGTTTCGCCGATATGGCGGATCCCAAGCGCAAAGATGAAGCGGTCGAGCTCGGGTTCGCGGCGCGAATCGATCGCCGCAAAGAGCTTGTCCAACCCTTCATAGTTGCGGTCCTCGACGCTGCGCACGTTCTTGCGCGTCTTGCCCGACGCCGCCTCGCGCTGCCTCGCCTGCTCCTCGCGCCGCTCGGCCAGCGCCTTGGTGACGGCGGGACGCCGATCCCTGAGCGTGAAGATGTCGGCGGCCGTCTTGACCAGGCCCGCATTGAAGAACAGGTCGATGTTTTCCGCGCCTAGTCCCTCGATATCCATGGCCCCGCGCGACACGAAGTGGCGCAGCCCTTCCACGGCTTGCGCGGGGCAGATCAGTTCGCCCGTGCAACGCCTGCGGGAATCCTCCTTGCCGGTCTTCTCGTTGATTTCGCGCGTCGCCGGCGAGCCGCAGATCGGGCAAGTATGTGGGAATTCGTAAGGCACGGCATCCGGCGGACGCTTGTCGACGACGACACTGACGATCTGCGGGATGACATCCCCTGCCCGCTGGATCACCACGGTGTCGCCGATGCGCACGTCGATGCCGTCGCGGATCGGCTGGCCGTTGCTGTCGAAACCCTTGATATAGTCTTCGTTGTGCAGCGTGACGTTCTCGACCACGACGCCCCCGACTGTCACTGGCGCAAGCCTCGCCACCGGCGCCAGCGTGCCGGTGCGCCCGACCTGGATGTCGATCTTCTGCACGGTCGTCATCGCTTGTTCGGCCGGAAATTTGTGCGCGATGGCCCAGCGCGGTTCGCCGGTGACAAAGCCCCACCGGCGCTGCAACTCCAGCTGGTCGACCTTGTAGACGACGCCGTCGATGTCGTAGCCCAAGGAAGAACGCTGTTCCTCGATGCGGTGATAATGCGCGATCAGTTCGCCGACCGACCTCGCCCGCACCATCAGCGGGCTGACTTTGAAGCCCCATTCCGCGAATTTCTGCACCGAATCGTATTGTGTCGGAGCGGGGTCGGCTGTCGTGTAGCCCCAGGCATAGGCAAAGAATTTGAGGTTCCGGCTGGCGGTGACCGATGGATCCTTCTGGCGCAGCGACCCAGCCGCCGTATTGCGCGGATTGACATAGTCCTGGCCGCCGGCGGCCGCTGAGCGCTGCTTCAGCGCCTCGAATTCGGCATAGGTCATGTAGACCTCGCCGCGTATCTCGATGATTTCGGGCCAGCCCGAGCCTTTCAGCCTGCCGGGAATATCGGCGATGGTCCTCAGATTGGCGGTGATGTCTTCGCCGACAGCGCCATCGCCGCGCGTTGCGCCCTGCACGAACACGCCGTTCTCGTAACGTAGCGAGGCCGACAGGCCGTCGATCTTCGGTTCGGCCGTGAAGGCGATGTCGAGATCCTTGTCGCGGTCGAAGAAGCGCCGGCCGCGTTCGATGAAATCGGCGACGTCCTCGTCGGTATAGGCCTTGGCGAGGCTGAGCATGGGCACGGCATGACGCACCTTGGCAAAGCCTTCCGCCGGCGCGGCACCGACCCTGCGCGATGGCGAATCCTCGCGCACCAGGGCGGGAAAGCGCTGCTCGATGGCGAGGTTGCGCCGGGTCAGCGCATCATAGGCGGCGTCGGTGATAACAGGCGCGTCCTCGGTATGGTAGCGGCGGTCGTGCTCCGCGATCTCCTGCGCCAGGCGCTTCAGCTCCGCTTCGGCTTCGCTCTCACTGAGTGAATCGACTGGTCTTTCAGACATCGCACGGCTTCCCTGACCAATGCACGCCGCCCAAAATATGGTGCGATTTTGGGGCAACGACATGCGCAAAACAATAACCAAGGCGCGGCGCACTTTGGTTGGGCGCCACTATAAATCAGGATTTGGCAGGAGGGAGCCGGCCTGCGAAAAAATCATTCCTGAACAGCAGGATGCAGCCATATCCTGACTCGCCTTCACGGGAAACGAGCTTTCAGGCAGCCGCCGTATTCTCCCGCAGCAATCTTTCGGCGGCCGCGCGCGCTTCGTCGGTGATGGTGGCGCCGGCCAGCATGCGCGCGATCTCTTCCTGGCGCGCCGCCCGGTCCATTTCGGCGATACCGGTCGCGACCTTGTCGGTGCTGCCGGATTTGGAGATCAGGAAGTGCGTCGCCGCGCGGGCCGCCACCTGCGGCGCATGAGTGACCGAGAGCACCTGCACGCGCCTGGACAATCTTGCCAGCCGCTGGCCGATGGCATCCGCGACGGCGCCGCCCACCCCTGTGTCGATTTCATCGAAGACCAGCGTTGGCGCCGAGCCCCGGTCGGCCAGCGCCACCTTCAGCGCCAGCAGGAAGCGCGAAAGCTCGCCGCCGGAAGCAACCTTCATCATCGGCCCGGGCCGGGTGCCGGGATTGGTGCGCACCCAGAACTCGATCTGGTCGATGCCCTCTTCCATGCGGCTCTCGGCCTCGCTCTTCATCTCGACGATGAAGGCGGCGCGTTCGAGCTTAAGCGCCGGCAGTTCGGCCATCACCGCCTTGGTCAGCCCGACCGTCGCGGCATGGCGAAGCGAGGACAACTGCGCGGCGGCGATATCATAGGCTTCGCGCGCTGCGGCCGCCTGCTTTTCCAGCCCATGAAGGCGCTCCTCGCCGGCATCGAGATCGGCAAGATCGGCAACCATCGTGTCGCGCAATTGCGCCAAATCATCGACGGCAACGCTGTGCTTGCGCGATGCCGCGCGCAGCGAAAACAATCGCTCTTCCGCCTTTTCCAGCCGCTGTGGATCATATTCGGTGGCGCGCAAAGCCGCCTCGACACCCGACTGCGCCGCGTCGAGCGACAGCATCGCCTCATCCAGCGACTTGACCACTTCGTCGAGCAGCCCGGGGGCCTCGCCGGCCTTGCGCTGCAACCGCCTGAGCAGGCTGGCCAGTTGCGGCAAGGGCGAGGATGGACCCGAAAGCACGTCCTGCGCGTCGTGGATTTCGGAGGCGATCTTCTCGGCCCGCATCATGTGGGCGCGCAAGTCGGCAAGCTCCGTCTCCTCACCCGGCTGCGGATCGAGCTTGGTCAGCTCCGTGACCGCTGCGCGCAGGTAGTCCGCTTCGCGCGCCGCCGCCGCCACCTTGGCACGATGGCGCGAAAGCTCCTGCTCGCAGGCACGCCAGTGCCGCCAGGCCTCGCCCGTCGACCGGACGGCGCCGAGATGGCCGCCGAAGGCGTCGAGCACGTCGCGGTGCGCGCCGGGATCGACAAGGGCGCGTTCGTCATGCTGGCCGTGGATCTCGACCAGCGCGCGGCCGACTTCGCGCATCAGCGTCACACTGGACGGCTGGTCGTTGACGAAGACGCGGGTGCGGCCGTCTGCCGTCTGCAAGCGGCGCAGGATGATGTCGCCGTCGTCCTCGATGGCGTTCTCGGCGAGCAGCGCGCGCACCGGATGGTTGGGCGGCACGTCGAACACGGCAATCACCTGGCCCTGTGCCGCGCCGTGGCGCACCAGGGAAGCGTCACCGCGAGCCCCAAGCGCCAAGGACAGAGCGTCGAGCAGGATGGATTTTCCGGCGCCGGTCTCGCCCGTCAGCACCGAGAGACCGGGCTGGAAGTCGATATCCAGCTTCTCGATCAGGACGATATCGCGGATCGACAGCCTGGAAAGCATCGTTACGCCTGCATCAGGCGCCGGTGATCAGTTTCCCGGCCTTGGATATCCAAGAGCCGGCATTCTCGCGCGGCGCAAGCCCGTTGCTCTGCAGGAGCTTGTAGGAATCCTTGTACCATGGGCTGTCGGGATAATTGGTGCCGAGAACGGCGGCGGCGGTCTGCGCCTCCGAAGTCAGGCCCATCGCATAATAGCTCTCGGTCAGGCGCGCCAGCGCCTCCTCGACGTGGCGGGTGTTGGAATAATTCTCGACCACATTGCGGAAGCGCTTGACCGCGGCGATGTATTCGCGGCGTTCGAGATAATAGCGGCCGATCTGCATCTCCTTGCCGGCGAGCTGGTCGTTGGCGAAGCGGATCTTTTCCTTGGCGTCATCGACATATTCTGAATTAGGCCAGCGCGTCACGAGATCCTGCATGGTCTGCACGGTCTGGCGCGCTTCCTTCTGATCCTGCGTCACGTCCTTGATCTGGCGGTAGTAGCTAAGGCCGATGATGTACTGCGCATAAGCCGCGTCATCCGTTGACGGATACAGCGTCAGATAACGCTTGGCCGACGAGATCGCTTCGTCGTAGCTGCCCTTGCGATAGTCGGCGAACGCGCCCATCACCATCGATTTGCGGGCCCACTCCGAATAAGGATGCTGGCGGTCGACCGCGTCGAACTTCTTGCTCGCCTCGTCGAGGCGTCCGGCATTCAGATTGGCGAGCCCTTGGTTGTAGAGAACGTCGGCCGGTTCGGTCTGATCGACATAGGTCGAGAGGTCGATATCTTTTTCCGACGACATGCAAGCAGACAGGAAGAGCGATGGAACAACCACCGAAAGCGCCAGGAAAACGGACCGCTGCGGCGCTTTCAATTGACCGACTCGCTTGAAGAACATGATTGGACTGCGCCCTTTCGGCGTTATTTCAGTGCCTGTTGCATATCGTTTCCCCAAAACTGGTCCCCACTTCCAGGCGACATGCACTATCGAAGGCAGCAGCCATAAACCATAACCGCCTTGCCCGGCAACGCTATGTCTAGGCAATCGAACATTTTTGTGGCGGCCGGGCCGCGCCGGAGCATCCCTGCGATTTCGCCGGCAAATGATGCATTCATGCAACACCAGCGAGCTGCGATGGTATCCGGAAAGTGGCGGCGACTCAGATCATCCAGGGCGCATAGAGAGGCGCGTTGACGGCGCTCATCTCGGCCGCACGGCCGCGCTCGCGGCGGGTCGTTTCGACGATCTCGAACGCGGTACGGTCCGACAGCACGCGCCGCAAGGCGGCCGCATTCAGCCTATGGCCGCCACGATAGGAGCGGAAGCAGCCGATGAAGCGGGCCCCGGCCAGTGCCAGGTCGCCCATGGCGTCCAGCGTCTTATGGCGTACGAACTCGTTGGGGTAGCGCAAGCCGCCCATGTTGATGACGCGGTTGTCGTCACCGATGACCAGCGAATTCTCAAGCGAGGATCCCAGCGCATAGCCGGCGGCCCACAGCCGCTCGACGTCCTTCATGAAGCCGAAGGTGCGGGCGCGCGCGATGTCGCGGCGGAAAATGTCCGCATTGATGTCGGACGCGAACAGCTGCCGGCCGATCGCCGGGCTTTCGAAATCGATCTCGACCTCGAAGCGAGTGCCGTCATAGGGCCTGAACTCAGCCCAGGAGGCGCCGTTCTCGATGCGGACCGGCTTGACGATCCGGATGTAGCGCCGCTTGACCGACAGCGTTTCGATGCCGGCCTGGTCTATGGCCTCGACGAACGCCATGGCGCTGCCGTCGAGGATAGGGAGCTCATGGCCGTCGATCTCGATGATGACATTGTCGATGCCGAGCCCGAACAGCGCCGCCATGATGTGCTCGACCGTGGCGATGTGCTCGCCAGAGGGATCACCGAGCATGGTGCACAGGTCGGTTGCGCCGATCTCGGAAAACAGGGCGCGGAACTCGCGACCTTGCCCGTTCTCACTGAAAAGCTGGAAAACGATGCCGGTGTCGGCATCCGCCGGGAGAAAGCTGATGGAAACTTCCTTGCCGCTGTGAACGCCGGTGCCCGTAAGCGACGCGCGCGTCTTCACTGTCGTCTGATAGTCGTGCAAGACAATCCCCATAAGCCCAAAATGCCTAGGTCCGCTTCTCCAGCCCGAGGGGCGCGGCTCTCTTGTAAAAATCGGCAGGCCAGGTCACTTCCCCCGAAATCCCGGCAAACCGACGACGGTAGGCAATGAAGATAATGTCCCGTCAGGGATAGTCCAAATCACGGTTTCTTACTCTTTGTAACCGCAACCGACGTATGGACAGCCTCTTAAGTGCTTGAATTTCCATTCTTTTAAACGTTAACAGGCAAGCAATTCCTTGCTTGCCTGTTAACAATTGTTACAGCCCGTTAACCGCTCAGTTGGCCTGGCGACGCAGGAACGCCGGAATTTCCAGCTGGTCGTCCTCCTGAGTCGCCCTGGCCTGCGGCGTCAGGCGGCCTTGGTCGTCGAGCTGGCCGCGACGAGGCGCGTAGAGCTGCGCGTCCTGGCTTGCCAGACGGCGCACTTCCGGTGCGGCCTGACGCAGCTTGGGCTCGCGCGGCTGCGCCGGCTGCAGGCGTGCAGGCTCTTCCTCGCGGCGCGTCAGGCCGTTGGTCAGACGCTTCAAGAGCCCCATCGGTCCGCTGTTCTCATGGTCGGCCGGGCGGCTCTTGGCGTCGACCTCGGCCTTCACGACAGGCGGAAAGTCCTCGACGCGCGGCATGCGCTGGGGAGCCATCGCGACCGGCTGCTGGACTTCGCGCAGGATCTCGCGCGGCTGAGGCGCCGGCTGCATCTGCTGGACCACGGGCTGCACCATCGGTTGCGGCTGCGCCGGCGGAGCCTGGAAGATCTTGCTCTGCGGACGGAAATCATCCGCATGGGCAATTGGCGCCGGACGGGCTTGTGCCATCGCCGCGGCGTTTGCTTCGGCCAGTTGGATCGCTTCCGCGACCGGATCGGCGGCGCGCGGCTCGAACGCAGCCTGCTGGACCGGCGCGGGGCGGCTTTCCGCCGCGGCAACGGCCGGGCGGGCGGCCGGCTTCTGCGGCGCGGTGCGGATCGAGATCGGCGCGGCGGCGATTTCGGCCGCCGACTTGTCGATGCCGGTGGCGACAACCGAGACGCGGATGACGCCTTCGAGCTCCTCGTCGAAAGTGGCGCCCAGGATGATGTTGGCGTCCTGGTCGACCTCCTCGCGGATGCGGGTCGCCGCTTCGTCGACTTCGAACAGCGTCAGGTCGCGGCCGCCGGTGATCGAGATCAGCAGGCCCTTGGCGCCCTTCATCGAGGTCTCGTCGAGCAGCGGGTTGGCGATCGCGGCTTCCGCGGCCGCCATCGCGCGGCCCTCGCCCGATGCCTCGCCGGTGCCCATCATCGCCTTGCCCATCTCGCGCATCACCGAACGAACGTCGGCGAAGTCGAGATTGATCAGGCCTTCCTTGACCATCAGGTCGGTGATGCAGGCTACACCCGAATAGAGAACCTGGTCAGCCATGGCGAACGCGTCGGCGAAGGTGGTCTTGTCATTGGCCAGCCGGAACAGGTTCTGGTTAGGGATGACGATCAACGTGTCGACGCATTTCTGCAGCTCCTCGATGCCGAAATCCGCCGTCTTCATGCGGCGCTGGCCTTCGAAATGGAACGGCTTGGTGACGACGCCGACAGTGAGGATGCCCTTCTCGCGGGCGGCGCGCGCCACGACCGGCGCCGCTCCCGTGCCCGTGCCGCCGCCCATGCCCGCGGTGACGAAGCACATATGGGTGTTGGACAGGTGATCGATGATCTCGTCGATGCATTCTTCCGCTGCCGCGCGGCCCACTTCAGGCTGGGATCCGGCGCCCAGCCCCTCGGTGACATGCGCGCCGAGCTGGATCAGCCGGTCGGCTTTCGACATGGTCAGCGCCTGCGCGTCGGTGTTGGCGACAACGAACTCGACGCCGCGCAGACCGGCGGTGATCATGTTGTTGACGGCGTTGCCGCCGCCGCCGCCGACGCCGAACACGGTGATGCGTGGCTTAAGCTCGGTGATGTCCGGCTTTTGCAGATTGATGGTCATTGTCTCCGTCCTTTGCCTTTCCTGCCGCTTCGCCGCCGCGGCCACTTATGGGGCTGTCCCCGTCAATTAGAAACTGTCTCTCAACCACTGACTCATGCGATGCAGTTTTCCGCCCGTTCCGGTCATCCTGAGACCGGAAATTCCTTTCGCCGGATGGCTCTCGAAGCTCGCCATCTGCGGATAGATCAACAAGCCGACGGCCGCCGAGAAGGCCGGCCCCTTCGCCGCTTCGGGCAGGCCCGCCACGCCAAGCGGGCGGCCGATGCGCACATTGCGCCCCAGGATGCGGCGCGCCGCTTCCGGCAGGCCGGCAAGCTGGCTGGCGCCGCCGGTCAGCACCACGCGCTTGCCCACCGCATTGCCGTAGCCGGACTTGTTCAGCCGGTCGCGCAAAAGCTCGAGCGTCTCGTCGATGCGGGCACGCACGATGCGCGTCATGACGGAGCGCGGAATCTGGAGCGGCACTTCGCCCTCGTCGCCGATCGGCTGGATCGAGACCAGGTCGCGGTCATCGGCGCTGCCGGGCAACGCCGAACCGTGCATCACCTTCAGCCGTTCGGCGGCATCGAGCGAGGTGGACAGTCCCTTGGCCATGTCCAGCGTGACGTGGTTGCCGCCGATGGCGATGGCGTCGCCATGGACGAACTTGCCTTCCGAAAACACCGAGATCGTCGTCGTGCCGCCGCCCATATCGATGCAGGCGGCGCCCAGTTCCAGTTCGTCGTCGACCAATGCCGCCAGCCCGCTGGCATAGGGCGTCGCCACCATGCGCTCGACCGAAAGATGCGAGCGGTTGATGGAGAGCTCCAGGTTGCGCATCGGAGCGGCGTCGCCGGTCAGCACATGCATGTCGACGCCAAGCGTGTCGCCGACCATGCCGCGCGGATCGCGCACGCCGCGCTCAGCGTCGAGCGAGAAGCCGACCGGGAGCGAATGGACCACCTCGCGCTCGGTCTTCAGCGCCTGCTTGGCGCCGGCACCGAGCACCCGCTTGATGTCGGCCTCGTCGGCCTCATGGCCGCCGAGATTGATGGTTGCCGAGAAAGCTTCGCTCTTCAGCCGGCCGGCGGTCATGTTCACGATCAGCGAATCGACCGTCAGCCCGGCCATGCGCTCGGCGGCGTCGACGGAGAGACGAATGGCATGTTCGGCACGATCGAGATCGATGACGACGCCCGATTTGACGCCCTGCGACTTCTGATGGCCGATGCCGATCACCTGGATGCGGTGCGAGCGTCCGCGCAGCAGCTTGCCGTCATCGCACGGCTTCAGCTTCGCCACCATGCAGCAGACCTTGTTCGAACCGACATCCAGTACCGTCAAGGTGCCGGAGCGGCGCGACGAGGCATCGCCTGAACCGCCAAGCCAGCTCATATCTTCGTCTCCGGCTTGCGCTTCAGCATTTTCGGCTTCTCGTTGAGCGCGGCTTCGCGCTGGGTCGCCGCCTCCGGCGTCAGTTGCACGACCAGCCGGTCGGACAGCCGCATGTCGACGGCAGCGATGTCGCGCGACAACAGCCCCTTGTCATGGTCCATGCCGACGAGTTCGGCGAGTGCCTGATCCTCGCCATCCTCGGGAAGCTTGACAGTGATGCCGTTGTCGAGCTTCAGGTCCCAGCGCCGATCGCCGACACGGACATAGCCCCTGATGCGGGTCGCGAGATCCGGGTATTTTTCGATCTTCGCCAGGAATTCCGGCGCCTTGGCCGGCGCGCCGGCTCCGATCAGCAATGGCAGCAGCACCTGCTTGCCACCCGAGAACGGCGCGATAACGGCACCGTCTTTTTCGATGACGGAGAGATCGCTGCCCTGCTGCCAAAGTGCGAACGCCTGACGCTCCTCGACGCGCACCTCCAACGTGTGCGGATAGACCTTGCGCACCGCGGCGACCTCGATCCAGGGCAAGGTGGCGATGCGTTCCCGCGCCGCCTCGGCATCGAAGCCGATCAGCGACGTCCAGCCATCGAGCTCGAGCCTGTCGAGAATATCGATCTCGGACGTCTGGCGATTGCCGACCACCTTGACCTGGTCGACGGCAAAGCCGGTCCGGGCAGTGATGCTCTGGACGATGCCGTCGGCATGACCGCCGAGATAGGCGCCATAGGCGCCGCTCGAAGCAATGAGCACTGCCGACATGATCGCGGCGGAGAAGCGCGGCGCCTGGAATTCGCCCTCGCCCAGACGCGCCAGGATACGCACCGGGCGGCGAAGCACGCGCGGCAGCACGAAATGGTCGAACGACAATGGCAGGCTGAACAGCGCCGGCCCGGCCACGCCCTTCCCCTTGCCCTGCCCCCATTTCAACGCAGACACGAAGCGTCCTCCACCATCCAACTCAACAGATCGCCGAACGAATGCCCTGCCTGGGCGGCGATTTCAGGCACCAGAGACGTCGGCGTCATGCCCGGCTGGGTATTGACCTCGAGCCATACAACCTCGCCATTTTCGGAGTGACGATCGTCATAACGGAAGTCCGACCGGGAAACGCCCCGACAGCCGACAGCTTGGTGAGCCTTGAGCGCCAGTGTCTGTATTTTTTGGTAAATATTCGGTGAAACTTTTGCGGGGCATTCGTGTTTTGATCCGCCCGCGACATATTTTGAATCGTAGTCATAGAACGAATGGCCCGTCGGGATGATCTCGCAGACGCCAAGCGCCACGTCGCCCATGACGGCACAGGTCAGCTCGCGCCCATGGATGTAACGCTCGACCATGACGGTATCGCCATATTTCCACTCGGACGAGCCGATGACCTGCGGCGGATGCGACTGCCCCTCATGCACGATCACGACGCCGAAGCTCGACCCCTCATTGACCGGCTTCACCACATAAGGCGGCTTCATCGGATGGTTGTTCTGAATGGCGAAGCGATTGGCGACCTTCGATTCGGCGACGGGGACACCGGCCAATTTCACGACTTTCTTCGACTGCTCCTTGTTCATCGCAAGCGCCGAGGCGAGCACGCCGGAATGGGTGTAGGGAATGCCGAGATATTCGAGAATGCCCTGAATGGTGCCGTCCTCGCCAAAAGGACCATGCAGCGCATTGAAGGCGACATCGGGCCTGAGATCGGCAAGCACGGAGCCGACGTCGCGCCCGACATCGACGCGCGTGACTTGATAGCCTTCCGTCTCAAGCACATCGGCACAGGCCTTCCCCGAAGACAGGGACACGGGCCGCTCGGACGAGAAACCACCCAGCAGGACGGCCACATGCTTGTTTTTCATTCCCCGTCATCCCCTCTCACGGCGGATCAAAAACCAAGATTTCCGCAACATTGAGTCCGAGTCTCCCGGCAGGTTGCCCCCCAGACGGAAAACGCGGGAAACGCGTCGAACGACTCAAATCAGGAAACGCTTTGGAGCAGAGAATCAGAGAGTTGATTCACTGGCAAGTGCTTATGATTCCGGGAGATTCACTTTCTGAGAAAATGGATGCGAAAACCGCGCTGTTGAGTCTTTGGAGCAACGGTCGCGCGGTCGTTCCGGACCGGTTGAAGTTCATGCGTCACATGAACTTCAACCGCGGCTAGAGCAGCTGTCCAAGAAACTCCTGCACGGCGTGTCCGGGGCGGAAGTCCCCGATGCGCTTGATCTCCCAGTGCAGCCGGATGCCGGAATGTTCGAGCACCCGCGTGCGCACCGTTTCGCCGAGATATTCGAGTTCGTAGCCGGTCGCTGTCCCGGTGTTGATCATGAAATTGCAGTGCATGGGCGACATCTGCGCGCCGCCGATCAGCAGGCCGCGGCACCCGGCCTTGTCGATCTCTTTCCAGGCTGAGGTGCCTTCAGGATTCTTGAAGGTCGAGCCACCGGTCTTCTCGCGGATCGGCTGCACCGTCTCGCGATGGTTCTGCACCGCGTCCATCGCCGCCTTGATCACTGCCTTGTCCTCGGCAAAGCCCTCGAAAATCGCCGAGGTGAAGATCAGCCCGGACGGTGCCGACGAGTGCCGGTAGGCATAGCCCATATCGGCATTGCTCAGCGTCTGGACGTTGCCTTTGCGGTCGAGCGCACGCACCTCGACGACGCGCTCGCGCGTCTCGACGCCATTGGCGCCGGCGTTCATCCTCAGCGCCCCGCCGATGGCGCCCGGTATGCCGTGGTAGAAATGGAAGCCGCCGATGCCGGCTTCCAGCGCCACCGCGGCGATGCGCTTGTCGGGCGTGGCCGCGCCAGCCTTGATCGATGTCGGCGAAACAATTTCGGTTTCACCGAACCCCTTGGCCGACAGCCTTATGACGAAACCCGGAATACCCCCATCGCGCACAAGCAAGTTCGAGCCGACGCCGACTATGGTCAGCGGTATCTCTTCGGGAACCGCTTTCAGGAAAGCAGCGAGATCCGCCTCGTCCGCTGGCTGAAAGAGCGCCTCGGCCAGTCCTCCGGCGCGGAACCAGGTGATCTTGTCCATCTCGGCATTCGGCGTGATGCGGCCGCGCAGGCCGGCAAGCCGGCCGCCAAGTCTGTCGATCAGCGCCTGGCCCTGCATCATGAGACGGCCAGCTCCTTGGGCAGCGCATAGGCCCATTGCGTGATGTTGCCGGCGCCGAGGAAGACGACGAAGTCGCCGGGCCTGGCCAGATCACGGACAACAGGCGCTATTGCTTCCGGACCCTCGATGTAGCGCGCGTCGCGATGGCCCCCGGCGCGGATGCGCGACACCAGCGCATCCGAGGTCACGCCTTCGATCGGCTCCTCGCCGGCGGCGTAGACCGGCGCCACCATCACCGTGTCGGCGTCGTTGAAGCAGGCGGAGAACTCATTGAACAGATCATGCAGCCGGGTAAAACGGTGCGGCTGGGCAATGGCGATGACGCGGCCCTTGGTGGCGCTGCGCGCGGCTTTCAGCACCGCAGCGATCTCGACCGGATGGTGGCCGTAATCGTCGAACACTTCGACGCCATTCCAGGAGCCGGTTTGGGTGAAGCGACGCTTGACGCCGGCGAAGGACGACAGGCCTTTCTTGATCGCCTCGGCCGACAGACCGAGCTCATGCGCCACCGCGATCGCCGCCGTCGCATTGGAAACGTTGTGGCGGCCGGGCATCGGCAGGCGCAGATCCGATATCGTCGTCTGGCCGCGTCCCTTGCGGTCGCGGATCACCACGTCGAATTCCGAGGTCGCGCCGGCCATGCGATGGTTGGTGAAGCGCACGTCGGCCTGCGCGTTCTCGCCATAGGTGATGACGCGGCGATCCTCGATTCGGCCGACCAGCGCCTGCACCTCCGGGTGGTCGGTGCACATGACGCCGAAGCCGTAGAACGGCACGTTCTCGACGAACTGGCGGAAGGCTTCGCGCACCTTCTCGAAACTGCCGTAGTGATCGAGATGTTCGGGATCGATATTGGTGACGACGGCGATATCGGCCGGCAGCTTGAGGAAGGTCCCGTCGCTCTCGTCGGCTTCGACCACCATCCACTCGCCGTCCCCCATGCGCGCATTGGTGCCATAGGCGTTGATGATGCCGCCATTGATGACGGTCGGGTCGAGCCCGCCGGCTTCGAGCAGCGTCGCTACCATCGAGGTCGTCGTCGTCTTGCCGTGCGTGCCGCCGATCGCCACTGCCTGGCGGAAGCGCATCAGTTCGGCCAGCATTTCGGCGCGGCGCACGATCGGCAGCAATTTCTCCCGTGCCGCCTTCAGTTCGGGGTTGGATTTCTTGATAGCCGTCGAGACAACCACCACTTCGGCATCGCCGAGGTTTTCTTCCCTGTGGCCGACAAAGCATTCGATCCCCTTGTCGCGCAGCCGCTGCACATTGGCGCTGTCGGCCTGGTCGGATCCCTGCACCTTGTAGCCGAGATTGTGCAGCACTTCGGCGATGCCACTCATGCCGATGCCGCCAATGCCGATGAAATGCACGAGGCCTATGGTCTGCGGCATCTTCATGCGTGCGTTCCCTTCTTAAAATCCGAAACGGTTTTGCGGGACGCAATAGCCTCTGTGAGATCGGCGAGCAACCGTGCGGCGTCCGGTTTGCCGACCGACTTCGCCGCCGCAGCCATTGCCGTGAGCCGTTCGGGCTCGGCCATCAGGGCGCCGATCAGCGCCGCGATGCGCTCGGGCGAAAGTGAGGATTGCGGTTCCACTTCGCCACCGCCGGCGGCCGCAAGAGCGGCTGCGTTCGCGGCCTGGTCGTGATCGAGCGCATAGGGATAGGGCACCAGCAGCGCCGGCCGCCCGATGACCGCGATTTCCGAGACGGTCGACGCGCCGGAGCGCGACATCACCAACTGTGCGGCCGCTATACGCGCCGCCATGTCGCTGAAGAAGGGCGAGACCTCGACACCGACGCCAAGCGCTGCATAGGCCGCCTTCACCCGCCCGACATCATCGGCCCGAGCCTGCTGCGTGATCACCAGCCGCTTGCGGAGTGCGTCGGGGAGCAAGGCGACGGCCGCCGGCACCGCATCGGAGAAGAACTGCGCGCCCTGGCTGCCGCCGAACACCAGCAGGCGGAAGGGATCATCTCCGGCCGAGGCGACGTAGGCGGTCTTTGCGGCTTCGAGCACCTGTGGGCGAACCGGATTGCCTGTCGTCACCGTCTTGGCGCCGACGGCGCTTTCGTCTTGGGGCAGGAAGCCACCGGCAATCGCATCGACGCGGCTGGCCAGCGCCCGGTTGGCGCGTCCCATCACCGCGTTCTGCTCGTGGATCAGCGTCGGCACCTTGCGCCGCGTCGCGGCGTAGAGCGGCGGCAAGGTCGGATAGCCGCCAAAGCCGACCACGGTGTCGGGCTTGATCCTGCCGATGATGGCGGACGCCTGGCGCACGCCGCGCCAGATTTTCCAGAAAGCGCCAAGCAGGGCAACAGGATTTTTGGAGCCCAGCGTCGCGGACTGGATCGGGTGGATGGCGGCGGCCGGGAAGTGGCCGGCAAAGCGCTCAGCGCGGTCGTCGGTCGCCAGATGCACCGTCCAGCCACGCGCGTTCAACTCATGCGCCAGTGCCTCGGCCGGAAACAGATGTCCGCCGGTTCCGCCCGCCGAGAGAAGGATAACGCCTCTGGCCATGTCACTCCGCCGGCATGGCGCGCTGTGGCAAGGCAAAGCCCACCTGCTTGCGCTTTTCCGGTCGCTTGCGCGTCAGCGCCAGCACCATTCCCATCGAGATGGCGATGGCAATCTGCGAAGAGCCGCCATAGGAGATGAACGGCAGCGTCATGCCCTTGGCCGGCACCAGCTGCAGGTTGACGCACATGTTGATGACTGCCTGCAGGCCGAACACGGTGACGAGGCCGCCGACCGCATAGCGGGTGAAATCGTCATGCTCCTTCAGCGCCGTGTTGAGGCCGCGCAGCACGATGAAGGCGAAGATGGACATGATGAAGAAACACATGATCAATCCGAATTCCTCGCCCGCGACCGAAAAGACGAAATCGGCATGGCTGTCGGGGATGACCCGCTTGACGGTGCCCTCGCCCGGCCCGACGCCGAACCAGCCGCCATTGATCAATGCGTCGCGGCCCATATCGACCTGGAACGTGTCGCCTTCGCCAGTGAGGAACTTGTCGATACGCAGGGCGACGTGCGGAAATACCGTATAGGCGGCAAAGACGCCGCCGACGCCGGCCGCTCCGAGCACGACGATCCACAGCCATGGCAGCCCCGCCATGAAGAACATGATGCCCCAGGTGCCGGTCGTCAGCATGGTCTGGCCGAGGTCCGGCTGCGCCACCAGCAGCGATACGACCAGTACCAAGAGCAACATGGCGAAGAGATTGCCCGGAATGTCGGGCTGGCGCTTGTGTTCGGCGAACAGCCAGGCGCACATGATGACAAAGGCGGGTTTCAAAAACTCCGAGGGCTGGATCGACAGGCCGGCAAGCGACACCCAGCGCCGCGCGCCTTTCACCTCGACGCCGATGTAGAGCACCGCCACCATCAGCACCAGCATCAGGCACAGCATGATCAGCGCCATGCGCCGGATTTCTCTGGAATCGAGGAAGGACACCGCCAGCATCACGCCGAGCGCCGGCACGGTGAAGATGATCTGCCTGGTCGCGAAATGGAAACTGTCGAGGCCGATGCGTTCGGCGACCGCGGGACTTGCGGCGAAGGACAAAACTATGCCCAGCCCCATCAGCGACAGGAACGCCGCCAGGAACCAGCGATCGATGGTCCACCACCAGGTCGCAACCGGGCTTTTGTCGAGACGGCTCTGCATTATCGTGCCCCTCCGATGGGTTTGACGCCCTCGATAGCATTCGCAGCTTGCCTGAAGGCTTCGCCGCGGACCTCGAAATTCTTAAATTGGTCGAAACTGGCGCAGGCCGGCGACAACAGCACCACCGCCTCGCCGCCATCGTCCTTGGCCGCATCATGCGCGGCATGCTCGACCGCGGCTGCAAGCGTGCCCGATATCTCATACGGCACCGCCTCGCCCAGCGTCGCCGAAAAGGCCGGCGCTGCCTCGCCGATCAGATAGGCCTTGGCGATACGCGGGAAGAAGCCGCGCAGCGGCTCGATGCCGCCTTCCTTGGGCAGGCCGCCGGCGATCCAGTAGATGCGTGAAAAGCTCGACAGGGCGGGTGCCGCCGCATCGGCGTTGGTCGCCTTGGAATCGTTGACGAACAGCACGTGGTCCTTGCGGCCGACCTGCTCCATGCGATGCGCCAGGCCCGGAAAGCTTTCCAGTCCGGACTGGATCTCGCCGAGGTCGAGCCCGACCTTGAGGCAGGCGGCCACCGCGGCAAGCGCGTTTTGCGCATTGTGCTGCCCGCGCAGCGAGCCGATGCCTTCGAGGAAGGCGACCCGGCTGTAGCGGCCATGCACCGCTTCCATCAAATTGGTGCCATCGGCGAAATAGCCGTCGGTCAGCGGCAGCCGCTTCGAAATGCGGATGACGTGCCGCCCCGCCCGCTCCAGCCGTTCGGCAATCTGCGCACACCAGGAATCGTCGATGCCGACGATCGCGGTCTCGCTGCCGGCAACCAGCCGCTCCTTGATCGAAGCGTAATGCTGCATGGTGCCGTGACGGTCGAGGTGATCCGGCGTCAAATTGAGCAGGATGCCGGCCGTCGGATTGATCGATGGTGCGAGGTCGATCTGGTAGGACGAGCATTCGACGACATAGTGCCGGTCGGGTTGCGGCGGATCGAGTGTCATCACGGCGCGGCCGATATTGCCGCCCATCTGCGTATCGCGGCCGGAAGCCTTCAATATATGCGCCGTCAGCGCCGTGGTCGTCGACTTGCCGTTGGTGCCGGTGATGGCGATGAACGGGGCGGCTGGCGCGCCGAGCGTCCGCTCGCGGCAGAAAAGCTCGACGTCGCCGATGATCTCGACACCCGAACCGCGCGCCAGTTCCACCGTCCAGTGCGGTTTGGGATGCGTCAGCGGCACGCCGGGCGACAGCACGAAAGCGGAGAACGTCGCCCAGTCGGCTGTGTGCAGGTCGCCGGTTGCAATCCCGGCGGCTGCCGCCTTGGCGACACTGTCGGGATTGTCGTCCCAGGCCAGAACCTCAGCCCCGCCCTCGATCAGCGCGTGCGCGGTCGCGATCCCCGAGCCGCCGAGCCCGAAGAGCGAAACACGCTTGCCTGCGAAGGATGCGGCGGGAATCACGGGGCGCGCCTATCTGAGCTTGAGGGTGGAAAGGCCGACCAGCGCCAGGATGACGGCGATGATCCAGAAGCGGATCACCACCTGGCTTTCGGTCCAGCCGAGCTTTTCGAAGTGGTGATGGATCGGCGCCATTAGGAACACACGCTTGCCGGTCATCTTGAAGTAGCCGACCTGGATGATGACGGACAGGATCTCGACCACGAACAGCCCGCCGACGATGACCAGCACGATCTCGTGCTTGGTGGCGACCGCAACGGTGCCGATCAGCCCGCCCATGGCCAGCGAGCCGGTGTCGCCCATGAAGATCGCCGCCGGCGGCGCGTTGAACCAGAGAAAGCCGAGGCCGGCGCCGATGACCGCGCCTAGCACAACAGCCAGTTCGCCGGTGCCGGGCACGAAATGGATCTGCAGATACTCGGCGAACACCGCATTGCCGGAGAGATAGGCAATGACGCCGAAGGACGCCGCCGCGATCATGATCGGTACGATCGCCAGGCCATCCAGGCCGTCGGTGAGGTTCACCGCATTGCCCGCCCCCACGATGACGAAGCAGGAGAACGGGACGAAGAACCAGCCGAGATTAATCAGGAATTCCTTGGCGAAGGGGAATGTCAGCGACGAGGAGAACGGCGCCTGGCCATTATGCATGATCGCCCAGGCGGCGATGCCGGCGATGACGAATTCGAGCGCCAGCCGTGCTTTGCCGGAAAAGCCGAGATGCGACTGCTTCGTCACCTTCAGATAGTCGTCGTAGAAGCCGATCGAGCCGAAGCCCAGCGTCACCAGCAACACCACCCAGACATAGATGCTCGACAGGTTCGCCCATAGCAACGATGAGCCGATGATGCCGGACAGGATCATCAGGCCGCCCATGGTCGGCGTGCCGGCCTTCTTGAAATGGGTCTGCGGCCCGTCGGCGCGGATCGGCTGACCCTTGCCCTGGCGCAACCTGAGCGAATTTATGATGGTCGGCCCGAAGATGAAGACGATCAGCGCCGAGGTGATCAGCGCCCCGCCCGTGCGGAAAGTGATGTAGCGGAAGACATTGAAGACCGAGATCTTGTCCGCGAAATCGACGAGCAGTGTGAACATGCGCTTTTCGTCCCCGACTTGACCCTAGGTCTGTTTGCCGATTGTCGTTTCAGCCGGGAACTTGCCCAGCAACGCATCGACCAGCTTTGCAAAGCCGATGCCCTTCGACGATTTGATCATCACCACGTCGCCTGGCTTCAGTGCGGCAAACAGAACCGGCTTCAATTCCTCGACGTTGGCGCGGTATTCTGTCCTGATCTCGCCCGGCAGCGCTTCCGCCAGCGCCCGCATCTCCGGACCGCCGAGAAAGACGGTCTGCGTGCCGGTGCCGACGATGAGACCGGCAAGTGCAGCATGCAGCTTGGCCGAATACTCGCCGAGCTCCAGCATATCGCCCAGCACGGCGATGCGGCGGCCTTCGCCCGTCACCGGCGTCGCGTTGAGCAGCGCCATGGCGGCCGCCATCGAGGCGGGGTTGGCGTTGTAGCTTTCGTCGATCAGCGTGATCGGTCCACCGGGGTGGCTTGAAGTCGGGCCACCGGGATGGCTCGAAGTCGAGCCACCGGGATGACGCAGCACATAGCGTTTGCCGCGGCCGCGCTCGGCCGAGAGATCGGCCAGCGCCAGGGCAACCTTGTCGAGATCGGCGCCGACCAGACGGGCCGCGCCGAGGACCGCCAGAATGTTCTGCACCATGTGGCGGCCGGGCGCGCCGATGCGAGCCGTCACCTCGTGACCGCCGATCCTGGCGGCAATGTCGGAATGATCGGCATGGACTTCGCATTTGACCAGTCTGAAGGTTGAGCGCGCGTTCTCGCCGAACCCATAGACATGCTCGACGCCGGCGGCGTGCGCCATCTTGTCGAGAAGCTTGAAACGCGCGTCGTCGCGGTTGAGGATCGCCGCGCCGCCGGGTTCCAGCCCTTCGAAAATCTCGGCCTTCGCCTTGGCGATCTCGTCCAGATTGCGGAAGAAGCCGAGATGCGCCGCCGCGATCATGGTGACGATGGCGACATGCGGCCTTACCATCTTGACCAGCGGCCTGATCTCGTCGGGATGGTTCATGCCGATCTCGAACACGGCATAGTCGCAATCGGCCGGCATTCGCGCCAAGGTGAGCGGCACGCCCCAATGGTTGTTGAACGACTGCGCCGAGGCATGCACCTTGCCGACCGCCGACAGCACGTGGCGCAGCGCTTCCTTGGTGGTCGTCTTGCCCGCCGAACCGGTCACCGCGATGATCTTGGCCTGGGAACGGTCACGCGATGCGACACCGAGCTTTTCCAGTGCCACCAGCACGTCCTCGACGACGATCATCGGCGCCGTCAGCCGGCCAAGCGACGGCAGCTTGCCTTCGGCCACGACCAGCACCCCGGCTCCGGCCTTGATGGCGGCGGTCGCGAAATCATGGCCGTCCATCGCCTCGCCCTTGATGGCGAAGAAGGCGTCGCCCGGCTGAAGGCTGCGGCTGTCGATCGAAATGCCCGATATGCCGTCCGGCATCGGCCCGATCGGTCGTCCGTCCATGGCGGCGACCAGCGTCTCGGATGTCCACAGCAAATTCATGCGGCACGCTCCAGCAGCGCGGCACGGACTTCTTCGTGGTCGGAGAAATGCAGGGTCTCGGTGCCGATCGTCTGGCCTTCCTCATGACCCTTGCCGGCCACGATCAGCGTGTCCCCGGCATGCAACATGGCGACGGCCTCGTGGATCGCCGCGCGCCGGTCACCGATCTCGATCGCGCCGGGAGCGGCGGCAAGGATCGCGGCCCGGATCGTCTCCGGCACTTCCGAGCGAGGATTGTCGTCGGTGACGATGACGACGTCGGCGAGCCGCGTCGCGATCTCGCCCATGATCGGCCGCTTACCGCGATCGCGGTCGCCGCCGCAGCCGAACACGACGATGACCCGGCCGGTGGTGAACGGGCGCACCGAGGCAAGCACGTTTTCCAGCGCGTCCGGCTTATGCGCATAATCGACATAGACCGGCGCGCCGTTGGCAGTCGTCCCGACAAGGTCGAGCCGGCCGGGTGCGCCCTTGAGTTTCTCCAACGCCTTCAAGGCTTTGGCGACTGGCGTTCCCGTGGAGATGGCAAGCCCGGCCGAAACCAGCGCGTTGGCTATCTGGAAATCGCCGGCCAGCGGCAGGTCGATCTCGTAGAGCATCCCGTCGGCCTCGACCTCGGCACGCTGGCGGTGGCGCTCATGCTCGACCCGTTTCAGCGTCAGGAAATCGCCGTGGCGGCCGACCGTCAGCACGTCGAGCCTTGCGGCCTTCGCCGCCTGGATGGTTGGCGCCGACCACGGATCGTCGGCGAAGATCACGGCCGGCGCGCCCTTCGGCAGCAGCGCATCAAACAGACGCAGCTTGGCCCGGTGATAGTCCTCGACCGTCGGATGGTAGTCCATGTGGTCGCGGCCGAGATTGGTGAAGCCGCCGGCGGCCAGCCTGACGCCGTCGAGACGGCGCTGGTCGAGACCATGGCTGGAGGCCTCCATGGAGGCATGGGTGACGCCGGCGTCCGCCAGTTCAAGCAACAGCTGATGCAAGGCGACGGGATCTGGCGTCGTCAGCGAGCCATAATCGTTGCGGCCCGGCGCCACCACGCCGGTGGTGCCGATCGAGGCCGCGGCAAAGCCGGCCTGCTCCCAGATCTGCCTGACGAAAGCGGCGACCGAGGTCTTGCCGCTGGTGCCGGTGACGGCCACCATCGTCTGCGGCTGTTTGCCGAAATAACGGGCCGCGCTCAGGGCCAGCGCCAGGCGCGGGTCATCGACGGTCAACACGGGGACCGGCAGTTCCCCAAGGGCGCTGTCCTTGCCCGCGACGATCGCGGCAGCCCCTCGTGCGGCGGCCTCCGCGGCATAGACGGCGCCATCCGCCTTGCTTCCAGCGAGCGCGAAAAAGACGACGCCGGGTTTAACCTGGCGGGAATCCGAAGAGATGCCGGTAACCTCCAGATCGACGGAAGCTGTTCCTTCGACTGGCAGGATACCGGTTAGATTTTTGAGCTTCATCGAGTTCCGTTCACCGCAACAAAATAGCGCGCAGTTGCCGGCGCGCCCTAAGAATCATTGATAGGAAACCAGCGTTGCACCATTTTCATGGCTGAAATCTGGCTTCACGCCAAGCATGGCCGCGGAACGCCTGATGATATTGCCGGCCATGACCCCGGCATTCGCGGCCGCGACGTCCGTCATGCCCGGCTTTTCCGGGTGCGGAGCATCGGCAATCGTAAACACGAGATATTGCGGATCGTCCATCGGGAATGCGGCGACGAACGTATTGAAATTCAACTCCTTCGAGTAGCGGCCATTGATGACCTTCTCGGCTGTTCCGGTCTTGCCGCCAACGCGGTAGCCGGGGACCCTGGCATTTCTGGCCGAGCCCTTCTCGGCGTTGAGCATGTAGAGATAGCGCATGCCCTCGACCGTTTTGTCGGCTACCACTTTCTTGGCCGCCGCCATCGCGTCCTGCTGGCTGCGGACCAGGAATGTCGGCTCCATCAGATATCCGCCATTGATCAGCGCCGCGCAGCCGACAGCCGCCTGCAACGGTGTCGTCGACACGCCATGACCGAAGGCGATGGTGAACGAGTTGACCTGTTTCCAGACCTTCGGTTCAGTCGGACGGGCGACTTCCGGCAGTTCGGTCTGCATCTTGTCCAAGATGCCAAGACGATGCAGGAATTCGCGGTGCGCCTCGATGCCGACCAGTTCGGCCTCCCTGGCCGACCCGATGTTGGACGAATAGAGGAACACCTCCGGCAACGAGAGCACACGGTTCTTGCCGTGGAAATCGTGAATGGCCTGATGGCCGACCCGGATTGGATGCGAAGCGTCGAAGCGGCTCGCCATCGTCGCCTTGCCGGAATCGAGCGCCATGGCTGATGTGAAGCTCTTGAAGGTCGAGCCCATCTCATAGAGCCCCGCCGACATCCGGTTCAGCCGGTCCTTGTCTTGTGCATTGTAGGGATTGTTCGGATCAAAATCCGGCACCGAGGCCATGGCCACCACTTCGCCGGTCTTGACGTTGAGCACGACGGCGCCCGCGCCCATGGCGCGATAGCGCTCCAGGCCGGCGGCAATCTCGTCGCGCACCACGTGCTGGACGCGCAGATCGATCGAGAGCTTCACCGGCTTGAGATCCTTCGCCACCGCCAGGCCCGACGCCTGCAGGTCGCTCAGACCCTGCTCGTCGATATATTTCTCCATGCCGGAGATGCCTTGATTGTCGATATTGGTCAGGCCGACAATGTAGGACGAGGTTTCACCACTGGGATAGAAACGGCGCTTCTCGGTGCGGAAGCCGAAACCGGGAATGCCGAGCTGCATGATGTCGGCCTGCTGCTTGGGGGTCAGCTGCCGCTGCAACCAGACGAAGCCGGCGCCGCTCTTCAGCTTATGGTACGTCTGCTCGTAATCGATCTCCGGCAGCACCGTCGACAGCTTTTCGATCGCCTCGTCGGCGTCGACGATGCGGCGCGGCTCTGCAAACAGCGATGCCGTCTTGATGTCCGTCGCCAGCACCTCGCCGTTTCGATCGACAATGTCGGGCCGCGAGGCCGTCACCCGGCTCTGCGGGCCGCCCGACATGTCGGGGGTCTGGAAGCCGAGATAGACCAGCCGCCCGGAAATGATCGAGAAGATGCCGAAGAACACCGCCATCGTCATGACGATGCGCGCCTTGCCCTTGCCTCCGGTCGCCTTGCGGGCGCCATCGACCACGATCGAACCGTCTTCGCTGGCCCTGGGGCGACGTTTCAGCAGTTTGCCGATCATTGGGCGATGCCTCCGGTCACGATGGGATCCTTGCCGTCCGAGGGTGTGTTGCCGGAATTGTCTGCCATGCCGCCTTGGCGCCCGTTCAGGATGTCCTGGATGTCGAGGGCTTTGGCTGGCAGGTCGCCGAGGCCGACGATCTGGTGCGCGCTGACCGGCTCCAGTTCAAGCTGCGACTTGTAGAGTTCGGCGAGCTTCTGTAGCCGCGACGGCTGGGTGAGCAGGCTCCAGTCAGCCTTGAGCAGGTCGATCGTGTCCTCCTCGTACCGTATCTCAGCATGGATCTTCTGCACGGCTGCCAGTTGGTCCTCGGCCTCGCGCTTGGTTTTGTAGGTCAGGGCCGCCGCCGAGACCATGACGGCGATGAGGACGATGTCGCTGGAACGAAACACGTGCTTACCTCTCCCCCGGCCGCTCGATGCCGGGAAGTTTTGGGCCGGGAAGTTTTGGAAGGCCGAAAATCGAAAAATCGACGGCACGCGCCGGCGCATCGGTGCGGATGGCGGCGCGCAGCCTTGCCGAGCGGGCGCGCGGGTTGGCCGCAGTCTCGGCATCACCCGGCGTCACGCCGCCGCCGGACTTGCTGAAGGTGGCACTGCGTGCCCGTGCCTCCGGCATGTGGCGCGAGCCGCTCGCGGCGTCGGAGCGATCGGCAATGAAGCGCTTGACGATGCGGTCCTCCAGCGAATGGAATGTCACCACGGCAAGTCGTCCGCCCGGCTTCAGCGCCCGCTCGGCGGCGAACAGCGCCTTGGCCAACTCACCGAGCTCGTCATTGACGAAGATGCGCAGCGCCTGAAAGACGCGGGTGGCGGGATGGATCTTGTCCTTCGGCGCCCGGCCGATATGCGTCTCGATGGCGTCGGCAAGCTCCAGCGTGCGCTCGAACGGACGCTTTTCGCGACGCGCTTCGATCATGCGCGCGATGCGCCCGGCGTGGCGCTCCTCCCCGAGGAAGCCGAAGATGCGGGCAAGATCGCCCGGCTTGAAGTTGTTGACGACATCTGCGGCGCTGAGGCCCGCCTGCGCCATGCGCATGTCGAGAGGCCCATCGGCGCGGAACGAAAACCCGCGCTCCGCCTGGTCGAGCTGCATCGAGGAAACGCCGATGTCGAGCACGACGCCGTGGGCACTTTCGACATGCTGATCCAGCATCGAGAATGGCGCCTGCACCAATCGCAGGCGGCCGCCTGATTGGGCTTCGAGATTGCGACCAGCCGCTATGGCATCCGGATCGCGATCAATGGCAACCACGGACGCGCCGGCCGCCAGGATGGCCTTGGTGTAGCCGCCGGCGCCGAACGTGCCGTCGACGATGACGTCCCCTTCCGCTGGCGAGAGCGCCTGCAACACTTCGGCAAGGAGGACCGGAATGTGGCGGGCCGGTCCGCCAACGGCGTTGATATCATCGCCGTGGCCCACCGTCATTCCGGTCGCTCCCCAGGCTTCGTCCCCTGCCGAAGCTGCAAAAGCCGGGCCCGCGCCTGCGCTCCGTAGGCCGCAAGCCGTCCCGGCTCCCAGATCTGAAAGAAATTGCCGCGCCCGACAAAGGCTACTTCCGCCGAAAGGCCGGCATGTTCGCGGATGAAGTCGCTGATCGTGATGCGACCATCCTGGTCCAGCTTCAGGAATGTTCCGTCGCCATGGCAGAAGAACGACATGTCGTCCGCCGTCTGCTGGAACGGATCCTCGAGCGCGATGCGCTGCTCGTAGCGGTCGAGCAGGTCGGGCCCGCCGACATCCATGGCCGGCAGATCCAGGCAACGCAGCGCGTAGAGATCCGAATAGCCGCGTTTCTGAACGACGGCGCGAAAATGCGCAGGAACAGACACCCGCCCCTTCGCATCGATCCTGCTCACCGTGTTCGACAGAAACCGGTCCATCACACGTCACGGCCGCTTGCGCCGCCGCACCCCTCTTCGTCGTGTTGCACGCGCCACCGCTACGCGTTCCCTGCCCTGAACCCGCCTCCGTGACAGGGGCGAAAACCGGCAAACGCGCAGCCGCCGCGGCTGCCCGATTGGCGTACGCTTCACTCTGACGCGGAACGAAGGCTTTGGTATCGATATGGGATATCATGGGGTGTTATGGGCGTCAACGGGAACAGGCTTCACAACATGCAGTCGCGACCGATGGAAGCGGCTTTGAAAACACGTCTCGTCTTTATGGATCATTAAGCCTAACGAAGCGTTTAGAGCCGCTTGGCCCAACCGGACGCGCCTTGTCGCGAGCTGTTGCCGGGCATAGCGTCTCACCACACGTCCAGGGTCACCAAGAGGGTTGGAATGTCGATGTCTGAAACAGCACGGTCGCGCGCCGCGGCTCTTGCCCACCTCCGTCGCAACGCACTTGCCGTCGGCGATTCCATCCCCCTGCCACTCACCATGGCTGCCATCTTTCACGCGCCTGGCGACGCCACCGGTTTCAACCAGTATGGCCGTTTCAGCAATCCGACCTGGGATGCGGTAGAACATATGCTGGCGCATCTGGAAGACGCGCCCTGCGTCGCCTTTCCTTCCGGAATGGCGGCGATTTCGGCGGCATTTTTCGCTGTCCTCAAGACCGGCGACCGCATTCTTCTGCCTTCGGATGGCTATCACACGACAAGGGCACTGGCCGAACGCTTCTTGAAACCACTCGGCATCGCCTACGATGTGAGGCCAACCTCGACCTTCCTCGATGGCGGTTTCGAAGGCTATCGTCTCGCTTTCGTAGAGACGCCAGCTAATCCGGGGCTGGACATATGCGATATCGCGGCGGTGGCCGCAGCCGCACACAAAGCGGGCGCACTGCTTGTCGTTGATAATACGACCATGACGCCTTTCGGCCAGCGCCCGCTCGACCATGGCGCGGATATTGTCATCGCCGCGGACACTAAGGCGCCCAACGGCCACTCCGACGTGCTGTTCGGCCATGTCGCGAGCCGCAACGCCGACATCATCGCCGCGGTGACGGATTGGCGCGAAACGTCCGGCGGCATTCCAGGGCCGTTCGAAGCGTGGCTTGTGCATCGTGGCCTCGAAACGCTCGATGTGCGCTTCGACCGCATGTGCTCCTCGGCGGAAGTGATCGCGCGGCGCCTGCAAGGTCACCCGGCGATCACGGGCCTGCGCTATCCCGGCCTGGAAGGCGATCCTTCGCACAATCTTGCCCGTGCCCAGATGGAACGCTTCGGCTTCCTTGTTTCCTTCGAACTCGCTTCGGAGCAGAAGGCCGAGGATTTCATCAACAACTGCGAATTGATGCAGGCCGCGACATCCTTCGGCGGCGTCCACACCTCCGCCGAGCGGCGTTCGAAACGAGGCGATGCGGTTCCAGCCGGCTTCGTCCGCCTCTCGGTCGGCTGCGAACCAGTTGAAGAGCTTTGGGCGGCGATCGAGGCGTCGCTGGACAGGATCGGCGACTGACCGGACGATTACGAACCGAGGTCATTGGCTTCGACATTGCGATGGCCGTGCAGCACGCGAAGGATTTCGATCACATCGTCCCTAACTCGATACAGAGTGAGATAATTGCCGACTATTAGATGGCGAACACCCGGTGCGATATCGTCTCGTGGCGCGCCTGAGAAAGGATAGGTAGCCACTTGCTGCCACCGTGCCTCGATGCGGTCGAGCAGCCGGTCGGCTGCAGCCTCGCTGTCGCGCGCAATATGCAGCCAAATCGTGATCAGATCGTCTTCAGCGCGCGCGTTCCGGACGATAGAGAGCAAATTCATGCGGCGCCGTCAGATCGCAAGCGTCTCCGCGCTTCGGCCTTAATTTCCTCCATCGATTCAAATCGTCCCGGCCCGCTGTCGATCCCTTCCTGAACTAGCCTCCGCAACTCCTCGACCGTATAGCCGAAGAGGTCGCGCCGATCCTTCCATTGCCGGAGTGCATCGCGGATCACCTCGCTAGCCGAAGCGTATTCACCAGCGGCGACCACATCGTCGACCGCCGCCGCCAGTTCCGGCGAGAGGGTGATGCTGCGTTTATCGACCTGTCCCATGACCGCTCCTCGTCCACTTGCTGAAGCATGGTACGATTTAATCGTACCGAATTCAAGAAAGTCCCCTGCGGCCGTGGATGCAGATTGGCAGGCGACAAAAAAGCCGTTGAATCAACAGGCGCGCCCCAGGGCGCAACCTGCTGATCGCAAAGGCCTCTTTTCGATATCGCGGAGAAAAACTGCCAGCTGGCCTGTAAGCCGGGTTCTGTATGGCCCTCGCCCCTTGCGGCGCGAGAACGTGGCGGCCATTCATCTTGGGCGCATATTGCCATGCGCCTCACGCAACCTACCCGGACGGTGAGCCGGAAACAGCCCTCGAGGGTTTCCCCTCGCACCGCCCCTATTCGGTCTTGCTCCCGGTGGGGTTTACCGTGCCGCTCCTGTTGCCAGTCGCGCGGTGGGCTCTTACTCCACCCTTTCACCCTTGCCCCGACCCGGCAAAGCCAAGTCGTGGCGGTTTGCTTTCTGTGGCACTTTCCCTGGGGTCGCCCCCGCCGGCCATTAGCCGGCACCGTGTCTCCATGGAGCCCGGACTTTCCTCACCCGCGGCCTTTCGGCTTTTGCTGGTGCGGCCGCCCGGCCAGCTGGCCAAGCGTATAAAGGGGTTCACGCCACAAAACGCAACCAAAAAAGCCGGTTACGACCGGTTCTTGTCACGCCGGCGATCCGACAGCCGCCAGTTGCACCTTGACCTTGCTGCAATAGGCGGCCGAAACCGGGTTCATCCGGGTGGCGCCGTGGCCGGCATTGTATTTCAGGATCGTGCCGCACGTCGTGCCGCCGCCGAGATCCCGCGCCATGGCAAGATACTTCATGCCGTATTTGATGTTGGTGTCCGGATTGAAAAGCCCATTGGCCGAGCCGCTATAGCCCATCATCCGCGCCGTCGCCGGCTTGATCTGCATCAAGCCGATTTCGCCGGCGCCGCCGACGAGGTTCGGCCGATAGTTGCTCTCGATCTTGATAACGGCATGAGCGAGCGACGCCGGCACGCCATAGCTCGCGGCATAGCGCGCCACGATGGCCGAATACTGATCGCCACTGGCCACCGCTGCCGTCGAGGCTGCTGCGTCCTTGATCCCGATCGATGCCGTCGTCGTTTTGTCGACGGCCTTGCGGCCTCGTCTGGTCTTCTGTTTTGTGCTCGGCTTCTTGGCCTTGGTCCAGCTCGCCTTCTCCACTTTCGCGGAAGACCGCTTCGCCGCCCTCACATCCTTGCTGCTTTTGGCCGAAATGGCCTTGCCCTTGGCGGTCGCTGCGACGAGCCCCTGATCGGCCCGTGGGCTCAGCGGCGCGGCGCTCGCCGCCCCGAAGGCAAAAGTCATTACGCCGGCAGCAAGAGCTGCCGTTACAACGGTCAATTTCTGCATGTGATCCTGTTCTGTCTGAACGCGCGAAGATTTCCGCGCGGCATTGCTTGATTAATGTCGGATCATCCGGGGGGTTAGACATCCGACAAGCTGTACGGATCGCCCTTTGAAGCCCGAATTGCGCGCAATGAAGGCGGGGCAAGTCACTTTAAGTGACAGTTTGTAACTTAATGTCGGAAAAGCATTACTTGGACGGCATCCTGACCCAGGGTCAAGTTGGGTGGAAAGCGAGCAGCCGTTGAAGCGTGCGCATCGTCGATCCGTCCGCCACTCCATCGATCCGGCGTGGCCGGAAATGACGCTGGAAAGCCTCGACCACGACCCGCGTCTGCTGGTCGAAAACACCCGTTATTTCGACTCCATAGCCGTAGAGCGCCAGCATCGATTGCAGCGCCTCGACATCGGCGCCAGCGTCGCCGGTCTTCAGCACGGCGCCGCGCCTGATCGGTGCCGCCGCCACCAAGTGGCCGACGCCGGCCTCGAACAGGGCCCGCCAGGGAAACTTCTCGCCCGGATCGATCTTGCGCCCCGGCGCCACGTCGGAGTGCGCCAGCACCCGCTGGGGGGCAATCGCATGCCGGTTGGCAATTCCGGCACACAAGCCGATCACCGCATCGATCTGTCGCTTGGGAAAACCGGGATAACCCAATGAATGCCCCGGGTTGACGATCTCGATGCCGACGGAACAGGAGTTGATGTCGGTGCGTCCGAACCACGAACTCTTCCCAGCATGCCAGGCGCGGTCGCTTTCCCGGACCATCTGCACGATATGGCCGTTCTCATGCACCAGATAGTGCGAGGAGACTTCGCTGGCCGGGTCGCACAGCCACGCCTCGGCCCCGGCGCCTGTCGGCATGCCGGTATAGTGCAGCACGATCATCTCGGGCTTCAGCGTCTCGCGCCGTGGCCCGAAATTCGGCGATACCCTGACCTCGGCGCTCGGCTCGTCGGGCAGGAAGCCGCTCATGCGTGCCGCAGGCCCCGCTCGATCATCTCGTAGGCGGTGTTGATCGCCGCGAGCCTCGTCGTCGCGATCTTGATGAATTCCTGCGGCAGGCCGCGCGCGATCAGCCGGTCGGGATGATTGTCGGAAACCAGCTTGCGGTAACGTTTCCTGATCTCCTCGAAAGGCTTGCCGCGCTCGATGCCGAGCACGACATAGGGGTCGGCCGCACCAAGGTTGACGTGCCTGGAGAGGATCGCCTCGTAATGCACCTCGTCTATGCGGAAGATTTCGGCGATGCGGTGCAGGAACTGGCCTTCACGCTCATGGATCAGTCCGTCGGCCTTGGCGATATGGAACAGGCCGTCGAGTATATCCTCCAGCATCATGCAGTTCGAATGGCCGGAGCCACAAAGCTGCGCCATGCGCTCGGCATAGGTCTCGAAGCCGGCAACGTCACGTTTGGCCAGATCATAGAGCCGCGCCACGTTGCGCGTCTCCTTTGGCGGCACCTCGAATATTTCCTGGAAGGCGCGTATCTCATCCTGGGTGACGACCCCGTCGGCCTTGGCCATCTTGGCCGAGAGCGCAATCATCGCCACCGAGAATGCGACGCGACGACGCAAATCCGCATCGCCGGAAAAAACGGTGCGCACGGCTTCGACCACGTCGGCAACGCCCGACGAGGCTGAAGACGAAATCCGCGTGATGAAGTCGCCGAGGCGGTCCCAAATCGACATGGCCGCTTCTTAGAGCCAACCGGTCCCCGCTATCAAGCCAATAACGGCCTGCATCATACCTCCGGCGGCAATCGATCTCGTATCGGAACCGCTACCCGCCTGGCGAAAGGCCGACAAGACGTCGGCCCTCACCAGAACACAGGTACTATGGACTACTGCGCGGGCGCAGGAGCGGGCGTTGCCGGAGCCGGCTCGGCAGGCTTGGTCGAATTATCCGCGGGCGCCGCAGGTTTCATAGGCTGCTCGGCCGGCGGATTGGTGCTCTGGGTGGTGGTGTTATCCGTCCCCGTGCCGCTGTCGCTGCATGCAGCGACGCCGAGCAGCGCAAGCGCGGACACCGACGCAAGAATGAGTTTTTTCATGATATCTCTCCTTCAACACACGCTCACGTTGCAGTGAACGGTCGAGAAGGAAATGCATCACTCAGCCATGGGTTTCGTAACGATGCGTTTCCGCATGTAACATCGCTCGCATCCTCCCCTTGCGCCTCCCCGGGGGTGAAACAGCTTTGCGCTCCCCTGTGCGGATCGCTGTCATCCACCTGTCATAGCCGGGCGTTACCCGCTTGCGGCAAAGCAAATGGGGAATCACCTTGCCATGACGGACGTTTCCGCAGATCTGATCTTTCGCCGTGGCAAGGAAGTTGGAAAAGCCGTCTACCAGAACCGCCCCCTGTCGAAGGCAGGAATTTCCGAACGGCTGTTCGCCTTCCTGTTTTCGGGCCTGGTCTATCCGCAGATCTGGGAAGATCCCGATGTCGACATGGACGCAATGCAGCTTGGCGAAGGCCACCGCGTCGTCACTATTGCCTCCGGCGGTTGCAATATCCTGGCCTATCTCACCCGGTCGCCGGCCAGGATCGACGCCGTCGATCTCAATGCCGCTCACATAGCCCTGAACCGCATGAAGCTGGAGGCGGTGCGCCACCTGCCTTCGCAGGGCGACCTGTTTCGCTTCTTCGGTGCCGCCGGCAACGACCACAATTCTCAGGCTTACGACCGCTTCATCGCGCCGCATCTCGATCCGGTCAGCCGCCACTATTGGGAGCGCCGCAACTGGCGCGGCATCAGGCGCATCGCCGTCTTCGACCGCAATTTCTACCAGACCGGCCTGCTTGGCCTGTTCATCGCCATGGGCCACCGCACGGCTAAATTCTTCGGCGTCGACCCCGCCGGCATCATGCAGGCCAGGAACATTGGCGAGCAGCGCCGCTTCTTCCACCAGGAGCTGGCCCCGGTGTTCGAAAAGCCGCTTTTGAAATGGGCGACCTCGCGCAAGGCCTCGCTGTTCGGCCTCGGCATCCCGCCGGCGCAATATGACTCTCTCATCACGTCCGGCGACGGCACCATGGCCAGTGTGCTGAAAGCCCGGCTGGAAAAGCTCGCCTGCGATTTTCCATTGAAAAACAACTATTTCGCTTGGCAAGCCTTTGCCAGGCGCTACCCCCAACCCGGCGAAGCCGCCCTGCCCGCCTATCTTGAAAGGCAGAACTATGAGGCCATTCGCGGCAATGTAGACCGCGTCGCCATTCATCATGCCAATCTGATCGAATTCCTGGCAGGCAAGGACGCGGGTTCCGTCGACCGTTTCATCCTGCTCGACGCGCAGGACTGGATGACCGACGACCAGCTCAATGCGCTGTGGTCGGAAATCACCCGCACCGCCTCCGCCGGCGCGCGTGTCATCTTCCGCACTGCGGCCGAGCCAAGTCTGCTGCCGGGCCGCGTCTCCGCTTCCCTGCTCGACCAGTGGAGCTACGAGAGCGATGCCTCGCGCGAATTCTCCACCCGCGACCGCTCGGCAATCTATGGCGGCTTTCATCTGTACGTGAAGCGCGCCTCATGAGCACTACCGAGCTGCCGGCCAATCACGCCGAACTGATGGACGGTGTCTACCGCTGGCAGCGTCACATCTACGACCTGACCCGCAAATATTATCTGCTCGGCCGCGACCGGCTGATATCAGGGCTGGACGTTCCGCCGGGCGGCACGGTGCTGGAGCTCGGCTGCGGCACCGGGCGAAACATCATCCTCGCCGCCCGCAGCTTTCCCGGCGCGCGCTTCTATGGCCTCGACATTTCGGCAGAGATGCTGGAGACCGCGGGCACCGCGATTGCCCGCGAAGGCCTGTCCGATCGCGTCATGCTGGCAAGGGGCGACGCCACGGAGTTCGACGTAAAGGCGCTGTTCGGCCGCGACAGCTTCGACCGTGTCTTCGTCTCCTATTCATTGTCGATGATCCCAGGCTGGGAAAAGACGGTCTCCGCCGCGCTGGCAACGCTCGCTCCGGGCGGTTCCCTGCACATCGTCGACTTCGGCCAGCAGGAAGGCCTGCCGGACTGGTTTCGGACCCTGCTTCGCGGCTGGCTCAGAAAATTCCACGTCACGCCCCGTGAAATGTTGCGCGAGGTGCTGGAATCGGAATCGCGAAAAATCGGCGCAACCTTCCGTTTCCGCACACTTTATCGCGGCTACGCCTGGCTGGCGGTGGTCCGGCCGAGCAGCTGATTGGCTAGCGCAGCGCCTTCACCAATGCCCCGACCATGGTCTGCGGCCTGTAGCCCAGCTTGGCCGGCGTCAGGCCGAGCCGCACCACCACTAATTGCTCGGATGGAATGATGGCGACGGTCTGCCCATCATGCCCCTCCATCCAATAGGTGTCCTTGGGCAGGCCCGCCGCCACGCCGGCACCGGGGTTTTCCTCGTCGCCCGGCGCCTCGATCCACAATTGCCCCTTGCTGTAGACTTTCGAGGCCGACGCAGGTTCGCGCATCCAGTCGACGAAACCGGCCGGCAGTATCTGGTTGCCGTTCCAGACCCCGCCCTGCAGCAGGAACTGGCCGAAGCGGGCCCAGTCATGGGCGGTGGCGTAGAGATAGGATGAGCCGACGAACGTGCCCTGTTCGTCGGTCTCGAGCACGGCGCTGTGCATGCCCAGCGGCTCGAACAGCGCGGTGCGCGGCCACGTCAACGCCTTGGCCTTGTCGCCGACCGCATCCTGCCAGAGCCGCGACAGCATCACCGCCGTTCCGCTCGAATAGGAGAACACCTTGCCCACCTCGCCCGTGAGCGGCTTGGCTTCGGCAAAGCCCGCCATGTCGGGTTCGAGATAGAGCATGCGCGTCACGTCGGCGACGTCGCCATAGTCTTCGTTGAATTCCAGCCCGCTCGACATCGCCATCATGTCGGCAAGGCTGATCGCGGCGCGGCCATCGGCCTTCCACGGCGCGAAAAGGCCCTGGTTGGTCATCGCCATCTTGCCGTTCTTGACCAGCGTGCCGACCATGGCGGCATTGACCGTCTTGGTCATTGACCAGCCGAGCAACGGCGTCCGGGCGGAAAAGCCCTCGCCATAGCGTTCCGCCACGACGCGGCCGTTCTTGACCACCACCACGGCGCGCATGCCGGCGCCGGTCATGGCGGCATCGTCGACGATCTTCACCACCTCCGGGTTCTGCGAGGCTTCGACCCGCTCGCCTTCCGGCCACAGCGCGTCCTGTCTTGTCGCCGAGGGTTCGACATGGATCGCCGTGCGCCGCGCCTTGCCGACATCGCCATCCGGGACCGAGGCGCAGCCCAGCCCGTCGCGGAAAACCGCGATGCTCTTGCCGAGGAAGCCAAGCAGGCCGGCGGAGACTGTGCCCCGGTTCTTGTCGACCGAGACCCGCATCAGCTTGAGCAAGGGATGACCGGGCGCCTGCACATCGACGGCAAGCACCTCGTTGGCATCGCGCCCGGCGACGAAAACGTTCGAGCAGACGATCTTTGCTGAATAGCCCGAGCCGACCCGGATCAGTTCGGGCGGCGCGAAATAAAGCCACCCAAACAGCGCCACGACCGCCAGCACCACCAGGCCGAGCAGCCGTTTGACGATCTTGGCAATGATCCGCATCTTTCCCGCCCCCGAATCCAGGCTCGATCCATGTCATCGATTTGCCGCCATTGCTTCCGCAAAATCATGGGCCTTGTCGAGCGTCGTCAACCAGATATCAACCATGATCGGCGATCACAGGTGCATGTCGCCCAACAGCGCGCCGCGTTTTTGGGATCACGGCAGGAAACAAAATCAAAGCGCGCCGAAACAATGCGCGTTTTGGCGATATACCGGGCGATGCTGTGGGGCGATCGTCCGGCGGGGGCCAGACCAAGCGCCGGCCATCAGTGCACAGACCCATCAGCGACCGGCTGCAACCGGCTCGGGAGTTGTGATGCGCCGTCTTGCGGCCCTTTTCATGCTGACGCTGCTCGGCGCATGCTCGACCGTGGAGGATCTGTCGCCACTGTCGCCATCCAGCACCCCTTCGGTTGCGGTGCGCGCGCCCCGCTTCGCCGATTCCAAGCCGCATGAATGGGACAGCGGCGCGCCCTGGAATTACGCAGTTCACGGCACCGACGTCTCAAAATACCAGACCTCGGTCGACTGGCCGACCGCCAAGGCCAGCGGTATTTCCTTCGCTTTCATCAAGGCGACGGAGGGCGGCGACCGTTTCGATGATTATTTCAACGAGCATTGGGCGCGCACCAAAGCCGCCGGCGTTCCTCGTGCCGCCTATCATTTCTTCTATTTCTGCACTCCGGCGGCGGTACAGGCGCGCTGGTTCATCCGCAACGTCCCCGTCGACCGTTCGGCCATGCCGCCGGTGCTGGACATGGAATGGAACCCGAAATCGCCGACCTGCAGGCTGCGCCCCGACCCGGCCACCGTGCGCGCGGAGATGACCACCTTCCTCGAAATCGTCGAGCGGCATTACGGCAAGAAGCCGATCATCTACACGTCGGTAGACTTCTTTGAAGACAACGAGCTGTCGACCTTCCGCGGTTATCCCTACTGGCTACGCTCCGTCGCCGGCCACCCGCGTCAGAAATATGGCAGCCACCCCTTCACCTTCTGGCAGTATACGGGAACCGGCATCGTTCCCGGCATGATCGGCAAGTCCGATATAAACGTCTTCAACGGCAGCCAAGCCGCCTGGGACAAATGGTTGAGGCAGAACACCCGTTGACACCGTGTCAACGGGTGCCAAGCCGCCCGGAGGAAGGGTTGCTGCAGAACACCCGTTGACACCGGGCCTGCCGCCTGCTTTCGACACGGCCGGCGGCCAAGAGTGCAACCGCCGGTATTCCGGGGCGACGCGCATCCAGATGGACAGCAAGGCCGCCCGGGAATCCTGAATGTCGAAAGGAAGTCTATGCGACTGCGTCCCCAAGCCCTCGCGGTGCTGTTCCTGTGCGCCACGGCCTTGCCGGCGATGGCGCAGGAATGTGGCGGCGACTTCGAAACCTGGAAGCAGGGCGTGGCAGCGGAAGCCAAGGCGGCGGGTGTCGGCCCTGTCGGCCTCGAAGCGCTCGAGGATGCCAGCTTCGACGAGAGGGCCCTGGCGCGCGACCGTGCGCAGGGCGTCTTCACCCAGACCTTCATCGAGTTCTCCAACCGGATGATCTCGGCCTACCGGCTGAAGCAGGGCGCGGCGAACATGAAGAAATATGCCGATATCTTCGCCCGCGCCGACCAGCAGTTCGGCGTCCAGGCGCCGGTCATCACCGCTTTCTGGGCGCTGGAGACCGATTTCGGCGCCGTGCAGGGCGATTTCCATACGCTCAGCGCGCTGGTGACGCTTTCCCATGATTGCCGCCGCCCGCAACTGTTCCGGCAGCAGCTGGTGCCGTTACTGGAATTGATCGACCATGGCGTGCTGCCGGCCGACGTCAACGGCGCCTGGGCTGGCGAGATCGGCCAGACGCAGATCCTGCCTTCGGATTATCTTGCCCGCGGCGTCGATGGCGACGGTGACGGCAAGATCGACCTGCGGGGCAGCGTGCCGGACGTGATTATGACCACGGCCAACAAGGTGCTGTCGCGCGGCTGGAAGCGCGACGAGCCCTGGATCCAGGAAGTGCGCGTGCCCGACGAGATGCCTTGGGACCAGACGGGCCGCACCAACAAATTGCCGCTGACGCAATGGGCGCAGTGGGGCGTCACCAATCCCGACGGCTCGCCGCTGGTCGACAAGGGCCTGAAGGCCGGGCTGGCGCTGCCCATGGGCCGCAAGGGCCCGGCCTTCCTCACCTACGACAATTTCGACGTCTATCTCGAATGGAACCAGTCCTTCACCTACGCGCTGACCGCGGCCAATCTTGCCGCGCGGCTTGCCGGCGCGCCACCGATCGACCCGCGCAATCCTGAACCAGGCCTCAACAACGAGCAGATGAAGGCTTTGCAGACCAAGCTGGAAGCCAAGGGCTACGATGTTGGCACGGTCGACGGGATCCTGGGCACCAACACCCGCGAAGCAATCCGCAAGGAGCAGACGCGGCTGGGACTGCCCGTGGACGGGTGGCCGACGCCGGAGCTTTTAGCGAAGCTGTGAATAGGGAATGAAGCTGTGAGTAGGGAATAGTGACGGACCCATTTCACTACTCATCACTCACTACTTAATCCGCCATCGTCTCCAGACTCGCCAAACCCACCGGTGCATCGCCCTCGTCGAAGGACGTCGCCACCTCGACGAAAGTGTCGGGATAGAAGCCGTTGAAACGGGTTCTCAGCGACAGCGAATAGGCGCCGATGTGGCCGATCTCGATCCAGTCGCCGGTGTCGACAGTTTCCGGCAGCCAGAACGGCCGCGACAATATGTCGACGGAATCGCAGGTCGCGCCGCAGACCTTGAACGGCACGATGGTCTTCTCGTCGCCATTGCGCGTGCGGATCGCCGGATCGGGAATGAAGCGTGCCGGCAGCGTGATCTTGCCGGTCCATGAATCCGATAGCGACGCCCAGATGCCGTCATTGATGTAGAGCCGCTTGCCCTTGCGCAACAGCACCCGCACGATCAGCGACAGGCAGCGCGCCACGATCACCCGGCCGGGCTCGGCCACCAGCGGCATCTGGTCGAACTGGTATTCCTTGAGGTCTCCAGAAAGCCGCGACATGATCTGGCCGAGCGACGGCATCGCGACTTGCTTGCGGTTGGGATCATGCCCGTATTCGGCCGGAAAACCGCCGCCGACATCGAGACCGGCCAGGTCGAAGGTCAGCCGGTTGCGCACCCAGTCGCCGGAAGCCAATGCCCTTTCGTAGGTGTCGGGGTCCTCGATCTGGCTGCCGACATGGAAGCACAGGCCGACCTTGTAGCCGGTGCGGTTCAGCCGTTCGGCGAGCTCGACCGCATAGGCTGGGCCGGCGCCGAACTTCTTCGACAGCTCGTAGGCCGCATGGCCCTTGGTCTGCACTCGAACGAACACGCTGATTGCGCCCGGGTCAATGTCGAGTGCCCTGACCACCCGCGTCAGTTTGGTGATCTCGTCTTCGTGGTCGAGCGCAATGACGCGGATGCCGTATTTCTCCAGCGCCAGCTTGATGTCCGACTGCGCCTTGACGGGATGCATGTAGAGCATCTCGGCATCGGCCGAGACCGCGCGCACGGCGGCGAACTCGCCGGGCGAGGCCACGTCGAAGGCGGAGACACCGGCCTCGACCAGCGTCTTCAGCACGATCTGCTCGCCATTGGTCTTGACCGCATAGGCCGTCTTGCCGGGGAACATGCCCATGAATTGCAAGGCATCGGCCTTCAGCACCTGCGGGCGGAAGCAGTAGACCGGATCGTCCGGGCGAAGCGCCAGTGCCGCCTCGCGGGCATTCTCGAATCGCTGCATGGACGAATCCTTGACCTAGCCTGCGCACAATTAATCCAAGCTAGCGGCCAATGAAAACAATTCTGTGTCTCTTGCGCCTGGCGGCAGGGCGCTAGGCTTGTCAGGGGAGACAGGCCATCGGGCAGGTTTCGGGTGGTTCTTGCCTGCGAACCCGATATGGCTTCTGTCTGGCTGCCTGCATTCGGCCGTCCGGGGAGGACGCATCACATGGCAATAGCCGCGACATCAGCACCGCGCGGACCGATGGCGCTCAAGGACTGGGCGCAGCTTCTGCTGCTCGGCGCGATCTGGGGCGGCTCCTTTTTCTTCGCCCGCATTGCCGTGGCGGAGCTTCACCCGCTGGTGCTGGTATTGTTTCGCGTCGCCATCGCGGCACTCGCTTTACAGCTCTATCTCTTCCTGCGCGGCCCATCCTTCCGCCTTGCCCTTCCTCATGCAGGACTGTTCTTCCTGCTGGCCTTCACCAACAACGTCGTGCCTTTTTCGCTGATCTTCGCCGGCCAGACTGAGCTTGGCGCCGGCGTCGCCTCGGTGCTCAATGCGACCACGCCGTTCTGGACGCTGATCCTCGCCAACGCCCTGACATCGGACGAGAAGCTCTCCTGGAACAAGCTGGCCGGCATTGCGCTTGGCGTCGCCGGCACGGCTGTGATGATCGGCCCCGGCCTGGTTGCCGGCCTCGGCGGCCCGGTCTGGGCCAAATTCGCGCTGATCGGAGCATCGTTGTCCTACGGCGTCGCACTGATGGTCGCCCGTCGCTTCAAGGGCGTGCCCTCGCCGGTCATTGCCACCGGGCAGCTGACCGCCTCGACCATCATCATGATCCCGGTGGTGCTGCTTGCGCACGGTCCCGCGGGCCTGTTCTCGGCCTCGCCGCCGGTCTGGGCGGCGGTGCTGGCGCTGGCGCTGCTGTCCACCGCCTTCGCCTATATCCTCTATTTCAACCTCGTCGCCTCGGCCGGCGCCACCAACGCCTCCCTGGTGACGCTGATCGTGCCGGTGAGTGCCATGCTGCTCGGTTTCCTGTTCCTCGGCGAGCGGCTGGAATTGTTCGAAATCGGCGGCATGATGCTGATCGGTCTCGGCCTGGTGACCATAGACGGGCGCCTGTTCATCCGCAGGGTAGCGCTGCCATGACATGCCAACGACACGAAGCCGCCATAATTTATTCACAGGTTCGTATCTGGTTTTTGCCTAGAAGTTTCAACGCCTAACGGCGAAAACGAGGTCGCAAACTCCACAATCGCGTCGCAATGCAGCACATTTTCCGCTTGCCTGTGGCACAAATGACCCTAGACTCCGGCCATAGCTCTTTAAGAGGAGGCTATGTCATGGGACTTACGAGGCCAATCAACGCATTGATGATCTGTGCTGCGTTTGCATTCATCGGCGCCCTCATTATAGGCGTTCTTCCCTGAACCCGCCAAAAACGGGGAAGACCAGCACCCAATAATCAACCAGTTTGAAAGGCCGGGTTTTTACCCGGCCTTTCTGCAAATCAAGCCCGGTTCAGGCGGCTGCGGAGCCAGCCACTTCCGCCTCATGCGAGCGGATGCCGATCATGTGGCAGACGGCAAAGACGAGGTCGGCCCGGTTCATCGTATAGAAGTGGAAATCGCCCACGCCCCGCTCGACCAGGTCCAGCACCTGCTCGGCCGCCACCGCCGACGCGACCAACGCATGCGTCTGCGGATCATTCTGCAGGCCATCGAAACGTTCGGCCAGCCATGCCGGCACCAGCGCGCCGCAACGTGCCGAGAAATTGGCGACCTGGGTGAAATTGTGCACCGGCAGGATGCCCGGCACGATCGGAATGTAGATGCCGGCTCGACGCGCGCGCTCGACATAGCGCTCGTAGAGATCGTTGTCGAAGAAGAACTGGGTGATCGCCCGCGTCGCGCCATTATCGACCTTGCGCTTCAGCATGTCGATGTCGGTGGCGAAGTCGGGGCTTTCCGGATGCTTTTCCGGATAGGCCGAGACCGAGATGTCGAAATCGCCGGCGCTCTTCAGCGCACCGACCAGCTCGGCGCCATTGGCATAGCCGTCCGGGTGCGGACGATAGGCGGTGCCGACGCCCGCGGCCGGATCACCGCGCAGGGCGACGAACCGCTTCACACCCATGTCGGCGAATTCCTGGATCACCGCATCGACCTGAGGGCGCGGGGCGTCGACGCAGGTCATGTGCGCTGCCGGCGTCAGGCTGGTCTCCTTCAGGATGCGGCCTACGGTGCGTGCCGTGCGCTCCCGAGTCGAACCGCCGGCGCCATAGGTCACCGAGACGAATTTCGGCTTCAGCGGTTCCAGTCGGGTGACCGTGTCCCACAGCCTCGCTTCCATCTCGTCCGACTTTGGCGGGAAGAATTCGAAGGAAACCCTGACCTTGTCGCCAATGTCGGGGCGGCGGGAAAAGCGGAACTGGTTCATCAGGCGATTTCCCCTATCGAACTCACTTTGGTCTGCTGGCTGTCATTGGCAGGATCGGCGATCAGCAGGCGCCGGTCGCGGCCAAGCCAGAGCTTGACCGTGAGCCTGGCCTCGGTGCCGCCGCGCGGCTCGAACTCCTGGGCATCTTCGAGATCAAGGCCCGCTTCGGAGAACCACTCGCCGATCTGCCGGTCGGAAAAGCCGAGGCGCATATGCGCGTGCTCGTCGCGCAGGAATTCCAGGGTATGCGGCGCGAAATCGACGATCACCAGCCGTCCGGAAGGGCGCAGCAGCCGCGCCGCCTCATGGATGGCGCGCGCAGGATCATCGAGATAATGCAGCACCTGATGGATGGTGACGAGATCGAAGGCGTCGCGCTCGACCGGCGGCGAGAAGATGTCGCCCTGCCGCACCTGAGCATTGGAGACGCCGGCCTTGTCGAGGTTGGCGCGCGCGACGGTCAGCATCTCGCGCGACATGTCGATGCCGATGCCGCGCCGGTAGAGCGGCGAGAATATCTCCAAGAGGCGTCCGGTGCCGGTGCCGAGATCGAGCATCGACTGGAACGGCCGCTTGCCGACGAGCTTCATGAGGGCTGCCTCGACCGCACGGTCAGGCACGTGCAGGGAGCGGATATGGTCCCAGCTTGCCGCGTTCTGCGAAAAATACTCCGCCGCGCGGTCCTGCCGCTTGCGCTTGACCGAGGCCAGCCGCTCGAGATCGCGCTCGACCTGCGGATCGGCGCCGCGAATGCCGGCGACCAGCCGCAGCACGAAGTCGCGCGCGGAATCCGTATCCGACAGCCGGAAGAAGGCCCACGACCCCTCCTGGTAACGGCCGATCAGCCCGGCCTCCAGGAGCAGCTTCAGGTGGCGTGACACGCGCGGCTGCGACTGGCCGAGAATCTCGGTAAGATCGGACACGGTGAGATCACCGCGCGACAGCAGCGCCAGTATGCGCAAGCGGCTCGATTCGGCCGCCGCCTTCAATGTATCCACCATGGTGTCGAGCGCGACATGCATCAGCGTATTCTCTTTGAAAAAAGATATAAACATATGTTTATGTCGATTTTAGCAGCCTTGCAAGCGCTATGTCGCTTCCGGACAAGAAAATGCCGCAGGCGTGATTTCTCGATGCATGTTGCCTAAAAATGTGTAGCGGTTTCAGGGCAAGACATGCGTCAACAAAAAGATGGATAAAATGACCGGGCGACGTGAGATGTTCGAGGCACGGGAGGGCGAGCAGAGGCTGGAGATCGATCCGGCGCTGATGCCGGCGGATGGCGGCGTCGTCTTCATCGGCCGTATCGCCTCGCCATGGACGACGCGCGAAACCTGCCCCAAAAACATGCGCGCAGCGCGCGAGACCCGACAGCCGGCAGCACTGACGATCGACCCACCCTACCGCGCCGGCCTGCAAGGGCTGGAGCGCGCCAGCCATCTCGTCATCCTGTCGTGGCTCCACCAGGCGCCGCGGACTCTGATCGTGCAGAAACCGCGCCATGCGGCTGAAGCAAAAGGTGTATTCGGTCTGCGCTCCCCTGCCCGACCGAACCCGATCGGCCTGCATGTGGCGAAACTGGTTGCGCTCGACCTCGCCACCGGGCGCATCGAGATCGACGCCATCGACGTGCTCGACGGCACCCCGGTGGTCGACATAAAACCCTATTTCGCATCGACCGATGCCTTCGCCGAGGCGACCATCGAAGGGCGCGACGAATGATGAAGGCGCCGACCGGCCGCCGCCGCGCCGTCGCGAAGGCGTTGACCGCGCTTCTGCCGCTGGCGCCCTATGCCGATATGGAGAAGATCCGAGCGGATGCCGGCTCCGTCCACATGAAGACCTTGCCGCCGACCATTGCCGTGTGGCTGGCGACGGTTGCCCATATCCGCCACGCCCATACCGACTACGAAAAGCTGCTCGCCGAAGGTTATGACCGCGACTCGGCGCGTTTCTTCGTCATCGAGCAGACCAATGTCGTGCTTACCCGCTGGCGCGCCACCCGCCTGCTCGACGCCGACGACGAGGATGATTGAAGCTGTTGCCGGTCCGGCACGGTGCTCGGTAGCATGGCTGGCAGCTTTTCACTTCGAGGACGAACGACGCCGGATGACTGGCTCTATGCCCTCTGCTGACACCGATAGCCTGTGATGCAAGGAGGTGCCGATGAGCCAGACCGCACAGGATACACGGCCGCTGCCTGTGGTGAGCGACCGCCACGTCGACCCGCATGCTTATCCCGACGGCATCGCCTTCCTCGACGGCCAGTACCTGCCGATGTCGCAGGCCAAGATCTCGGTGCTGGATTGGGGATTCCTGCATTCCGATGCTACTTACGACACGGTGCATGTCTGGAACGGCTGCTTCTTCCGGCTTGACCTGCATCTCGACCGCTTCTTCGGCGGACTGGAGAAATTGCGCATGACGATCCCGTTCGACCGCGATGGCGTGACGGAGATCCTGCACAATTGCGTGGCACTGTCGGGACACAGCGCCGCCTATGTCGAAATGCTGTGCACGCGCGGCGCTTCCCCTACTTTCAGCCGCGATCCGCGCCAGGCGATCAACCGCTTCATGGCGTTTGCCGTGCCGTTCGGCTCGGTCGCCAATCCCGAGCAGTTACAGCGCGGCCTCAATGTCGCCATCAGCGACAAGGTGCGCATTCCGCCGGCCTCGATCGACCCGGCGATCAAGAACTACCACTGGCTCGACCTGGTGCGCGGCCTTTACGATGCCTATGACCGCGGCGCCGAGACAGCGCTCATTCTCGACTTCAATGGCAATGTCGCCGAAGGTCCGGGCTTCAACGTCTTCTGTATCAAGGACAACAAGCTCTCGACGCCGGCGATCGGCGTGCTACCCGGCATAACCCGCCGCACTGTCTTCGATCTCTGTGCGCTGGAAGGCCTCTTCGCCACCCCGGCGGACGTCAGTGTCGCGGCATTGCGCGAGGCCGACGAGGTCTTCATCACCTCTACCGCCGGCGGCATCATGCCGGTCACGATGATCGACGGCAGCCCAGTCGCGGACGGCAGGCCCGGCGCGATTACCGGCCGACTGATGGCGCTCTATTGGGACAAGCATAAGGATCCGGCCTGGTCGAGCGCTGTACGCTACCCCTGACCGGTCGCCGCTCCCGTCCAAATAATTCCGCCACCGCCTCTGGAAAGTCGCGGGACGCACCGTATATGGCACAAAGCGGAGAGGCCTCCACTTATCTCTGAAAAAATTCCAGCTTGCACGGGCAAGGACTTCATCATGACAAACAAGGTTTGGTTCATCACCGGATCGTCGAAAGGTTTTGGCCGGGTCTGGGCCGAGGCCGCGCTCGCTCGCGGCGACCGCGTCGCGGCAACCGCCCGCGATGCCGGCACACTCGCCGATCTCGTCGAGAAGTGTGGCGACAACATCGCGGCGATAAAGCTCGACGTCACCGACAAGAAAGCCGTCGATGCCGCAATCACCGGGGCGCACAAGCGCTTTGGCCGGCTCGACGTCGTCGTCAACAATGCCGGCTATGGCCATTTCGGCGCCATCGAGGAGGTCAGCGAGCAGGAAGCCCGCGACCAGATCGAAACCAATGTGTTCGGCGCGCTGTGGGTCACCCAGGCCGCCTTGCCGATCATGCGGGCGCAGCGCTCCGGCCACATCATCCAGATCTCGTCGATCGGCGGCGTCAATGCCTTCGCCTCGCTTGGCCTCTACCACGCCTCGAAATGGGCGCTGGAAGCCTTCAGCCAGTCGCTGAGCCTCGAGGTCGCGGAGTTCGGCATCCATGTCACGCTGGTCGAGCCCGGCGGCTTCTCCACCGACTGGGCCGGTCCGTCGGCCAAGGTCTCCAAAGCGCTGGACGCCTATGCGCCCGTCCGCGCTGCCATGGCGGAGCGCCGCAGCCGCGCCGTGGCCGGCGATCCCGAGGCCACCGGACCGGCGATGCTGGCCATCGTCGACGCGGCCGAGCCACCTCTCAGAGTATTCTTCGGCGACGGCGGGCTGCCGATGATCAAGCAGGAATACGCCAACCGCATCGCCACCTGGGAAAAGTGGGACCATGTTTCGGTCATGGCGCAAGGCGCCAACAAGAACCGCAAGGCCTAGTCCGGGTCGCTCAGCCACGCCGTTTCGAGCGGCGTGGCTACCTCGTCAGGCGCGATAAATCCACTGCTCGGGCACCCGCACGGAGATTTCCTCGCCGGACCTGACGATTCCGGGCTTCTCGACCCAGCCTACAAGGCCCCGCAGCCGCTTGGCCACTTTCGGAAAGAGCAGCGCGGTGGCGTCATGGTCCGCCGCCCGGACATGCTCGGCGATCGATTGCCCGGCGACGCGGCATGGTTTGTTCTGGGCATCGATCTTGATCGTCACGCCGCCCTGGAAGAACAGCAGCGAGCCGGATGGCAACATCGAAAGATGCGGCACCCCTTCGATCAGCAAATTGGCGCCGATCCACTCGGGCTTGATCTCCTCTAGGCCCATGCGTTCGGCGACCAGCGCGAGTTCGTCCGCCGCCACCAGCGACAACTGCCTCTCGTTGCGCATCTCGGTGCCGCGCGGATACCAGGGTTCGCGCCCGCCGGAGCGTCGCGCTATCCCGGCATGAAAATCGCCGGCTATGCCGTCGAAGCCCATCTGCAATTTCTCGACCGCCTTGGTTTCGAAATGGTCGAACGGAGCGGCATAGAGCGCCACCGCCCTTGCCGCCAGCTTGCGGCCCGGCACGATGTCGACCGTCAGGTCCGCCGGAAAAAGCTCGAAGTTGGTTTCCTGCATCAGTCTCGTCTAGAGGCCCTGCGCAATGCGGTCCAGTCGAAAGCGCTGATGATCCGATCACGCCGTTTGATGCCGATCACGACTTTCTTACCGGAAACGCCGTTGCCGTCCTCAGCGCGCCGCATTGCCGCCGCGCGGCCGGCATAGACGAGGGCGCCAGATCGGGAGGAGGTTCGGGTCATGCAGGTGGGACACGCCGTTGCCGCGCTCTGGTTGTTCTGGCTGGTATCGTGGATCCTTGCCGCTTCATGGGCGGATCCCGTGCGCAAGCGGGCGGATTTCAGGGCGGAGGCGCGATATCGGGTTCTCTGGCTCGCCGGTACCGTCCTGCTGTTCGTTCCGGCGCACGGCTATGTGGGTCGGCTTCGGCTCTGGACGCCGACGCTCACCCAAGCCTGGATTTGCGTCGCCCTGATCGCCATCGGCATCGCCTTTGCATGGTGGGCCCGCCTGCATCTCGGCCGGCTGTGGTCCAGCACGGTAACGGCCAAGGCCGATCATCGCATCATCGACACCGGCCCTTACGCGCTTGTCCGTCATCCGATCTATACGGGCCTGCTGCTTTCGGTCCTCGCCACCACGGCCGTCAAGGGCACGGTATGGGGCGTCGCGGGCGCTGCCCTGCTGCTTGTCGGGATCGTCATCAAGGCGAGGCTGGAGGAAAGTTTCCTGCGCGGCGAGCTTGGGCCCGCCTATGACGATTACGCGCGCCGCGTGCCGATGCTCGTTCCCTTTTCGCCGGCCTGAAGCGGCAAGCGCGTCCTACAGCATCCGCAGCAGCGCGCCGCCGATCGAATACCCCGCGCCGAAAGCGCAGATCAGCCCGAAGTCGCCCGCCTTCATGTCGGCATGGTTCTCCGACAGCGCGACGATGGCGCCGGCGCCCGCTGTGTTGCCGAGACGCTCCAGCACCATGGGCGCGCGGTCATGATCGACCTCGTGGCCGAATGAGAGTTTCAGGATCATGGCGTTCATGCGCGCATTGGCCTGGTGCAGCCAGAAACGTCGCACCGCCTGCGGCGTCAGGCCGTGCTCGGCCAGGAACTCCACGATGAATTTGTGCCCGGCGACGGTGACTTCCTTGAACACCTTGTTGCCGACCTGCTTGATCAGATTGCCCTCCAGATCGATCCTGTAGGGATCGTCCTGTGCGGTGCGGGTGTGGTAGCCGAGATTGGTGCGGATGTTGTTCGACATCTGCGTCCAGATGCGCGTGTCGAGCACTTCGAAACGTCCCGGCCGTTTCTCGCCGAGTGCCAGCCCTTCGACCACCATCGACACCGAGGCGTCGCCGAAGATGAAATGCGTCTGCCGGTCGCGGAAATTGAGATGGCCGGTGATGATCTCGGGCGTCGTCACTAGGATGCGCTTGTGGGCGCCCGCACGCACGAGATTGACCGCCATGTGCAATGCTGCCGCGGCGGAGGAACAGCCGAGCCCCATGTCGAAGCCCGCCCCCTTGGTGCCCAGGGCCTGCTGCATCTCGATGGCGATCGCCGGATAGGGCCGCTGGTGGTGCGAGGCCGAGCAGATCACTAGGTCGATATCGGAGGGCAGCAACCCGGCATGGTCAAGCGCCTTGCGGGCCGAAGCGATGCCGAACTCGGCCTCCAGCGACAGCGCATCGTCCGGCCGCGCCGGAAGGCGCGGTGCCATACGGGTCGGGTCGAGTATGCCTTCGCGCTCGATCACATGACGGCTGCGCACGCCCGAGGCGTGGACGATGAAATCGCTGTCCGATTTCTGCAGCAGCGGCTGGTCCGTGCCCGACCGGCGCGCGTTTTCCGTGTCGACCCAGCTGTTGAAACTGGCGACCAGTTCCTCATTGCTGATCTCAGGCTCGGGGATTTCGACGCCGATACCGCTGATGATGACGCGATGCATGTCCAGTCCGTCCCATCCGCAGGCGTTCAGGGGCTTTGATGTGGGCGTAAGGGAGGCCCGGCGCAACCCTTGTCGCATTGAGCCGGTTTATGCCAGCTTAAACCGGTTCCCGCGTCCCCTCACCATGCGCACAGTTTGGTGTTGGTCTGTGAGTTGTTCCAGCATGCGCCGTCGTCGCGGCTGCACACGAACTGCCTCGGCTTCTCATCGACGTTGGTCGTTCAAGCCCGCTTGGCGACAATGAAGATGCGCGGGAAACGCAACAGCACCTTGCCATTTGCGGTCTTCTCATAGGCCTTGGCGATCCTGGCCGTGTAGCTTTCGAGGAACAGCATCTTCTCGTCCGCATCGAGCGGGTCGACAAAAGGCTTCAAGCCCGTCGACTTCACCCATTCGACGATCGCCTCGGCGTCGGCCAGCGGATGGTTGTAGATCGTATGCCAGATGTCGAGCCGGTCCGAGAGCGGCGACAACAGATCATAGTAGAACGACACCGGCGGCAGCGGCGCGCGCGCCGCCCCTTTCAGCTTGGCTGCGAACGGCATTTCGGCGGCGGTCTCGCGCATCAGCCTGTGGGAATCCTCGCCCATATTGTCTGGCATCTGCACGGCGAGCGCGCCGCCGGGCGCAAGAAAACCCATCAGCCGCTGGAAGACATCAGGATGTTCCGGCAGCCACTGGAACACGGCATTGGCGAAGATCACATCGACCGGTTGAGCCGGCGCCCATGTCGAGGCATCGGCAAGGTCGAAGCTGACATTGGGCAGGCGTGCCCTAGCCTTCTCGATCATGTCGGGAGACGTGTCGAAGCCGCTCACCTGTGCATCCGGCCAGCGCGCGACCAGAAGCTCCGTCGAATTGCCCGGCCCGCAGCCTATGTCGACAACCCTGCGGGGGAAGTCGACCGGCACCTGCGCCACCAAGTCGCGCGCAGGACGCGTGCGCTCGTCCTCGAACTTCAAATATTGGGCGGCGGACCAATCGGGCTTTGCTGGGCTGTTCAACGGTAAGACCTCGCGGCGGTTGCCACCTTCCATGACCGGCGCGACAAGCCGGCTATCCCAATTGGGTGACGATCCCGTCGTCGCCGACCCGGAACCGCCACTGCAATAACGGCCCTTACCGCGTCAGCCTCTTATGCGTCATGCGGTGCGGGGCCGCCGCCTCCGCGCCCAGGCGGCGAAGCTTGTCCTTCTCATACTCCTCGAAATTGCCTTCGAACCATTCGACATGCGCGTCGCCCTCGAAGGCGAGCATGTGGGTCGCCATGCGATCGAGGAACATGCGGTCGTGGCTGATGATGACAGCGCAGCCGGCATAGGCTTCCAGCGCATCTTCGAGTGCGCTCAGCGTCTCGGTGTCGAGGTCGTTGGTCGGTTCGTCGAGCAAAAGCACATTGCCGCCGCCTTTGAGCATCTTGGCCAGATGCACGCGGTTGCGTTGGCCGCCCGAAAGGTTGCCGACCTTCTGCTGCTGATCGCCGCCACGGAAGTTGAAGGACGAGCAATAGGCGCGGCTGTTGACCTCGTGCTTGCCAAGCTTGATGACTTCGGCGCCACCGGAGATTTCTTCCCACACCGTCTTGTTCGGGTCCAGCGCGTCACGGCTCTGGTCGACATAGCCGAGCTTGACCGTCTCGCCGATGCGGATCGACCCCGCATCAGGCTTTTCCTGGCCAGTGAAGGTCTTGAACAGCGTCGTCTTGCCGGCGCCGTTCGGGCCAATGACGCCGACAATGCCGCCCGGCGGCAGCCTGAACGACAGGTCCTCGATCAAAAGCTCATCGCCGAAGCCCTTGGTGAGCCCTTCAACCTCGATGACGACATTGCCGAGGCGCTCGCCCGACGGAATGACGATCTGCGTGTCGGTCGGCTTGCGGTTCTGCGACTGCTCGACCAGTTCCTCATAGGCCTTGATACGGGCCTTGGACTTGGTCTGGCGCGCCTTCGGCGAGGACTGGATCCACTCGCGCTCGCGCCAGATCGACTTCTGGCGGGCGTCGTCCTCGCGGCCTTCCTGGATCAGGCGTTTGGCCTTGGCGTCGAGATATTTGGTGTAGTTGCCCTCGTAAGGGATGCCACGGCCGCGATCGAGCTCGAGGATCCATCCCGTGACGTTGTCGAGGAAGTAGCGGTCGTGGGTGATGATCAGCACCGAGCCCGGATAGTCGCGCAGGTGCTTTTCCAGCCACGCCGTGGTCTCGGCGTCGAGATGGTTGGTCGGCTCGTCGAGCAAAAGCAGGTCGGGCTGTTCCAGGAGCAGCCGGCACAGCGCCACGCGGCGGCGCTCGCCGCCTGACAGATTGGTCACCTCGGAATCGGCCGGCGGGCACTGCAGCGCGTCCATCGCCATCTCGACCTGCTGCTCGAGGTCCCAAAGGTTGAGCCGATCCATCTCGTCCTGGAGCTTGGCCGACTCGTCCGCCGTCTCGTCGGAATAGTTCATCATCAATTCGTTGTAGCGCTCGATGATGGCGGTCTTCCTGCCGACGCCGTCCATGACGTTTTCACGCACGGTCTTGCTGTTGTCGAGCTGCGGCTCCTGCGCCAGGTAGCCGACCGTGGCGCCTTCGGCCAGCCACGCCTCGCCCTGGAACTCCTTGTCGAGCCCGGCCATGATGCGCAGGATGGTCGACTTACCCGAACCGTTAGGACCGAGAATGCCGATCTTGGCGTCCGGGTAGAAGGACAGATGAACGTTATCGAGCACCTTCTTGGTGCCGTAGGCCTTTGACAGGCCTGACATGTGATAGATGAACTGGCGTGCCACGCGCGCTTTCCCTGAAAAACTGACTGATTTGTCGATCTGAATGGAGGTTGGCCGCTATGTAGGCGATGCGGAGCCGAACGGCAATCGCTTTCGCCGCATCGAACCGATCACAGGCCGCACAACAACGGGCGTTGGCGCCCCGGCCTGCCTGCCGGCTGGAATGAGCTCAGGACCTACTGGAACCCGATTGCGTCGACGGTTCCGGTCGGGCAACCGGCCTTGTTGGTCGGCACCGAGGCCAGCAGCAGGTCCTTGAGCGAGCTGTTTGGGCCGATCGGACCGGCAAGGCCAAGCGTCAACTCTCCGATCAGCCGCCGGCCGCTCGACGGATCGATGACGCAGGAGACGCGCACGCGATCGCCGGCGCCGGCGCCAAAGGCCTGGTCGAAGGCGCCGCGGATCTGATCCGCCGTCAGCTTGCCGCCGATGTTCTTGGCGAAGAGATCGCGCACCGCTGAGCCGTTCACCGCACGCATCAGGCCGAGTGCGTCGGAAAAGTACTCCTGCTGGTTCTTGCCGTAGCAGGTGCCGTGCTTGATCCATTCATGCCGCTCCAACTGCGAAGCAGTGCCCGGCATCACCTTGTCGAGTTCCGTGCGCGTGCCGGCGTCCAAATTGACAGGCGGAAGATCCTTCCAGTGCGCCGGACTGTCGTTGGCCTTGTCGCTGGCCGGTACCTGGCAATAGAAGTTCCCGTTCGGCTGCGGCCACAGGCCGTGCAAGGTGAAGTTGCTGGCATCGAATTCATTCGGGTTTTGTGCCTTGCATTCGCTCTTGCTGGACTTGGTCTCGCAAAAAGCCGGCTGCCAGCTCAGCGCGAAGACATATTCGGGTTTTCCCGACGCCGCAGGCTTGCCCTGCCCGCCGGGGGTCGCCGGCAGCGTTGCTGCGCTGCTGCCGGAGAGATGTCCGCAACTGACCTTCACCCAGCGCCGATCCGGATCTGCGCTCGGCACCAGGATAAGATAGTGCGTCGGCGCATCCATGTTGCCCGCCAGCAGCTGATAGCTCTGTCCGGCATCAGTCGAGACATTGCCGGGATTCTTGCCGTTCTTGATGGCTTGCGTCGCTGGACAGGAGGCGTCGGCAACGAAGGTGCCACTCATCCTGACGTCGGCATGGGCCGCACCCGTTAACGATGCCGCCAACATGGCCAATCGGAAAACAACAGCAATGCGCATGGGAATCCCTGGATGAAAAAGGTGGGCGACAGACTGAAGCTGTCTCCATGTCAGAATTGCGATATTCCACCGGCCAGACGCAAGAAACATCATCGCGAGAAATCCGGAATGGCGGATTGACGCTGAACCGGCCCCGGCGCAAACAAGGCCGGCGCCACCGAGGCGGGCCAGGGTGGAAATCACTGAATGTCATTCAGCCAGCAGCGCATGGTCCGTTCGCCGACCGGCGCCGACCTCAATCTTCTGGTCCGGCAGGCCGACGGCCATCCGCGCGCCGTCATCCAGATCAATCACGGGCTGGCAGAGCATGCGGCGCGCTATGATCGTTTTGCCGAATTCCTGGGCGCGCGCGGCTTTAGTGTCTATGTTCACGATCATCGCGGCCATGGCACAACGAAGGCACCCGACGCACCGCTGGGCAGGTTCGCGCATGAGGACGGCCCCGCCAAGGTCATCGCCGATGTCGGCGCCATCCATGATCTCATCGCCGGGGAGCAGCCGGGCCTGCCCGTCATCCTGTTCGGCCATTCGATGGGCGCGTCCGTGGCGCTGAACTTTCTCCTGGCCCATTCGAACCGCGTTCACGCCGCCGCCATCTGGAATGGCAATTTTTCAGCTGGCCTGCTCGGGCAGGTGGCGCTCGGCATCCTTGCATGGGAAAGGATGCGGCTCGGCTCGGACGTCCCATCGCGCCTGCTGCCGAAGCTCACCTTCCAGGCCTGGGGCAAGGCGGTGCCCAACCACCGGACCTTGTTCGACTGGCTGTCACGCGACGGGGCCGAGGTCGACAAATACATCGCCGACCCGCTATGCGGCTGGGACGCCTCGGTGTCGATGTGGCGCGACGTCGTCCAGATGGCGCTCAATGGCGGCAGGGACGCCGGTTTCGTCGGCGTTCGGCGCGACCTGTCCGTCAGCGTCGTGGGGGGCGAAAAAGACCCTGCCTCGGATTATGGCAAGGGGATCATCCAGCTTGCCGGACGCATGCGCAAAATGGGCTTTTCGAATCTCGTTTCAAAGGTTTACAGCGAGACCCGCCACGAAAGCCTGAACGAGGTGAATCGCGACATCGTCATGGACGATTTCGCAGCGTGGGCCGAAACCGCCTTGAAGCGATGAAGCGTTGGCCCATCGCAAGAGCCGTGACAGCGGCAATCTCTGTTGATAGAGGCTTCGGTTCCGACCAATTCTGGTGATCTATGGCTGAGCCCCCGCTGAAAGGCGTCCGCGTCGTCGAACTCGCCCGCATCCTTGCCGGGCCCTGGGCCGGGCAGTTGCTTGCCGATCTCGGCGCCGACGTCATCAAGGTCGAAAGCCCTGATGGCGGCGACGACACCCGCAAATGGGGCCCGCCCTTCGTCATGGGCAAGGATGGCGAGAACCTGTCGGCCGCCTATTACCATTCCTGCAATCGCGGCAAGCGCTCCATCGCCATTGATTTTTCGACACCGGAGGGCGCCGAAACCGTGCGCCGGCTGGTGGCAACGTCTGACGTGCTGATCGAAAACTTCAAGCTTGGCGGCTTGAAGAAATACGGGCTCGACCATGAGAGCCTGCGCAAGATCAATCCGCGCCTCGTTTATTGCTCGATCACCGGATTCGGCCAGGACGGTCCTTACGCGCCGCGCGCCGGCTACGACTTCATCATCCAGGGCATGGCCGGCATGATGTCGATCACCGGCGAGGCGGGACGCGAGCCGCAGAAGGCCGGCGTCGCCATCTCGGACATCTTCACTGGCCTCTATTCCGTCATCGCCATCCAGGCGGCCCTTCGCCACGCCGAAAAAACCGGAGAAGGCCAGCACATCGACATGGCATTGTTCGACACCCAAATCTCGGCGCTCGGCAATCAGAACCTCAACTATCTCGTCTCCGGCAAGTCGCCTGTGCAGATGGGCAACGCGCATATGAACATCGCGCCCTACGAGGTGCTGCCGGTCCGGGACGGTCACATCATCCTGGCGGTCGGCAATGACGGCCAGTTCGCCAGGTTCTGCGCGGTGGTCGGGCTGGACGAATTGCCCGGCAATCCCGATTTCGCCACCAATCCGGCCCGCGTCGCCAACCGGGCGGCGCTACGCGAGCGGATCGTCGAGGCGCTGAAGACCAAGGATCGCGACCCGCTGCTGGCCAAGCTGGAAGCGGCCAGCGTGCCGGCGAGCCCGATCAACACGATCGGACAGATGTTCGCCGACCCGCAGGCGATCGCGCGCGGCATGCGGCTCGATCTCGACGACGGCCATGGCAATCTTCTGCCCTCGGTTCGCGCACCGATGATCATGTCCGAAACACCGCTCGTCTATGAGCGCCCCTCGCCCCGCCTGGGCGAACATACTGACGAAATCCTTGCCGAACTGGAGAGAGCAAAATGAAAACCGGCGGACAATTGATCGTCGACGCGCTCGAGGCCAACGGCACCGACCGTATCTTCTGCGTGCCAGGCGAATCCTACCTCGCGGTGCTCGACGCGCTGCACGATTCGGCGATCCGCACCATCGTCTGCCGCCAGGAGGGTGGCGCCGCCATGATGGCCGACTGCCAAGGCCGCCTGACCGGCAAACCCGGTATCTGCTTCGTCACCCGCGGCCCCGGCGCCACCAATGCCTCCGCCGGCATCCATATCGCCATGCAGGATTCGGTTCCCGTGATCCTGTTCATCGGCCAGGTCGCCAGCCACGCCAAGCAGCGCGAGGCCTTCCAGGAAGTGGACTATGTCAGGTTCTTTGGCGACATCGCAAAATGGGTGGTAGAGATCGACGATGCGTCGCGTATTCCCGAATTCGTCACCCGCGCCTTTGCCGTGGCGACCTCCGGACGCCCAGGTCCCGTCGTCATCTCGCTGCCGGAAGACATGCTGACCAGTGTCGTCGATGCACCGGCCGCGATCGCCTACACCCCGGTCGAGACCAGCCCCGCCGAAGCCGAACTCGACCGGTTCGAGGCGCTGCTCAATGCCGCCAAACGACCGATCGCGATCCTGGGCGGCACACGTTGGGATTTCCAGGCTGTTCAGGAAATCACCCGCATCGCCGAGGCGTGGTCGCTACCGGTCGGCTGCTCCTTCCGCCGCCAGATGCTGTTCGATCATCTGCACCCGAACTATGCCGGCGATGTCGGCATCGGCATCAACCCGAAGCTGGCGACAGCAATCAAGCAGGCCGATCTGGTGCTGCTGATCGGCGGCCGCATGGGCGAGATGCCGTCCTCGGACTATACGCTGCTGAAGAGCCCCTACCCTGACCAGACGCTGGTCCATGTCCACCCCGATGCCGGCGAACTAGGCCGCGTCTACCGTCCAACGCTGGCGATAAATGCCTCGCCCGCCGCCTTCGTGCGCGCCTTCGCCAAACGGAAGGGACCGGCATCGCCGGGCTGGGCGGCGGAGACGGCAAAGCTCCATGCCGCTTATCTCGACTGGTCGACCCCACCGGAAAGCGGTCCGGGCGCCGTCCAGATGGGGCCGATCATGACCTATCTCGAAACGGTGCTGCCCGACGATGCCATCCTGACCAACGGCGCCGGCAACTACGCCACGTGGGTGCACCGCTTCCATCGCTTCCGCCGCTTTGCCACACAGGGCGCGCCGACCTCAGGCTCGATGGGTTACGGAACGCCGGCGGCGGTAGCGGCCAAGGCGCTTTATCCGGATCGCACCGTAGTCGCTTTCGCCGGCGACGGCTGCTTCCTGATGAACGGGCAGGAATTCGCCACCGCCGTACAATACGGGTTGCCGATCATCGTCATCGTCGTCAATAATGGCATCTACGGCACCATCCGCATGCACCAGGAGCGTGAATACCCCGGGCGGGTGGTGGCCACGGACCTCAAGAATCCGGACTTCGCCGCCCTGGCGCGTGCCTATGGTGGCCATGGCGAAACGGTGGAGAAAACCGCCGACTTCGCCCCTGCCTTCGAGCGTGCTCGCGCCAGCGGCAAGCCGGCAATCGTCGAAATCCGGCTCGATCCGGAGGCAATCACCCCGACCCGAACGATGACGCAAATAAGAGACAAGGCCTGAAAGTCGGTTTCCGGCAGTAGAAAGGGCGGCGCTGTCCCGCAAAGCTTTCGCAAGCAAATACGGGCGCGCGCCCCGAGCGACGTCGCGTTACATCGACGCCGCCGCCTTTTCGATCTGACCGCGGATCTCGCCGTCCTTGTTGGCCGCGGTGTGTATGTTGACGTAATATTTGCCGGCCTCCAGATCGGTCACCTGCGTATCGGTCAATGTCGCCGACCCCTTGATCGGGCTCTTGAGTTTTTTGAACGGGATTACGGGGTCCGCATTTTCCCCCTTCGCGGCCGGGCCATGAATATGTGCGGCCGTCGCCGGCCCGCTGAGGCCGGAGTATTTGACGTTCCAACTGAGTTTCTTCTTGGCGGTGTCAAAGGTGAATGTGGCGGTTCCCTTGCCCTTGGTGGTAACGGGTGGGCTCTGCTGGCTGCCATCGAGCGTCGCCTTGAACTTCATCATGTCGGCCAGGGCCGGCGACGCGAACAGGAAAGCGGTCGAAATGGCCAGCGCCGAAAGCGTCGGCAAGACGGTCTGTGTGCGCATGAAGAACCTCCGATTGGCTGTAGCATCCGCCGTGGCTCCCCGCACGCGCATGCCTCCGACGCAACGCTCGGCCGCCCCAATGTATCCAGGCACACGCTTTTGTGATTTGGCCGCATGAAAAAGGGGCGGTCGCCCGCCCCTCCAACATCGTCCATCAAGCCCCGTCACGAGGCCGCTTTGAGGCCTACTTGATCGCCTTGTCGGTGATCGCGGTGGTATAGGCGCCCTTCGGCTCCTTGGTGATGATCTTCTGGTCGAGCAACGCCTTGGCGGTACGCTCATAGGTCGCTGGGTCGAGCTTGCCGTCGGCATTGTCGATGAGCTTGGCGACTTCGCTCATCATACGCTTCTGGTGGTTCTCGTCCTGGCCGCCACCGTCCATGACGATCTCGGCCGCTTCGTCATTGTTGTCGACGGCGTATTTCCAACCCTTCATCGAGGCGCGCACGAAACGCACCATCTTGTCCTCGAAGGCCGGATCCTTGAGCTTATCCTCCGAGGCATAAAGCCCGTCCTCGAGCAGGTCGTTGCCCATCGCCGAGTAGTTGAACACGGTGAGCTGCTCCGGCTTGTAGCCGGCGTCGATCAGCTGCCAAAATTCATTGTAGGTCATGACCGAGATGCAATCCGCCTGCTTCTGAATCAGCGGCTGCACGTCAAAGCTCTGCTTGAGAACGGTGACACCATCCGGGCCGCCATCGGTCTTGAGGCCAAGCTTGTTCATCCAGGCGTAGAACGGATATTCGTTGCCGAAGAACCAGACGCCGAGCGTGTGGCCCTTGAAGTCGGCTTCGGTCTTGATCGGGCCGTCTTTCGGGCAGACCAGTTCCATGCCGGCCTTCTTGAACGGCTGGGCGATGTTGACCAGCGGCACGCCCTTTTCGCGGGCTGCCAGCGCGCCGCCCATCCAGTCGACGATGACATCGGCGCCGCCGCCGGCGATCACCTGCTCGGGCGCAATGTCGGGACCGCCCGGCTTGATGTCGACGTCGAGACCCTCGGCCTCGTAGAAGCCCTTCGCCTTGGCGACGTAATAACCGGCAAACTGGGCCTGCGTGACCCATTTCAGCTGCAACGTCACCTTGTCGGCAGCCATTGCCTGGGACGCGGCCAGCGACATCGCGCCGGCCAGTACAGGAATAATCAGTCTTTTCATTTTTTCCCTCTGGAGTTAGTGCCCAAACCCACCGCCCCTATCCACCACGGACAGAGGGATGCCAAAACGTGACGGCTCTTTCGACAAGAGCGACCACACCATAAAAGACCGAACCCGCAAGGGCTGCAACTGCGATTTCGGCCCAGACCATGTCGATGTTCATCCGTCCGACTTCGGTCGAGATGCGGAAGCCCATGCCGACGACAGGCGTGCCGAAGAACTCGGCGACGATGGCGCCGATCAGCGCCAGCGTCGAGTTGATCTTCAGCGCGTTGAAGATGAAGGGAGCGGCGGCCGGCAGCCTGAGCTTGATAAGCGTCGGCCAGTAGCCCGACGCATAGGTGCGCATCAGGTCGCGCTCCATATGGCCGGACGCGGCCAGACCGGCGACGGTGTTCACCAGCATCGGGAAGAAGGTCATGATGATGACGACAGCCGCCTTGGACTGCCAGTCGAAGCCGAACCACATCACCATGATCGGCGCCACGCCGATGATCGGCAGCGCCGAGACCATGTTGCCGATGGGCAGCAGGCCGCGCCGTAGGAACGGCACCCGGTCGGCGAGAATGGCCGTGACAAAGCCGGCGCCGCTGCCCACGATATAGCCGAAGATAACAGCCTTGAAGATGGTCTGCCGGACATCGGCGCCAAGGATCGGCAGCGAACTGGCGATGCGCGCGCCGATGGCGCTCGGCGGCGGCAACAGGATGAACGGGATGCCGGCGCCACGCGTCACCGCTTCCCAGATGATCAGGATCCAGGCGCCGAAGATGGCGGGGATGATCAGGCGCAGCGCCGTGCGCATCCAGCTTGCGGTGGGGTGCAGTCCCGATAGCACCGCGACGCAGCGCCAGCCAAGCAGCCAGGCGGCCGTGAGCAGCACGAAATACGGCGCCAGTGCCGTGCCTTCGAAACCAGCGATACCTGAGATCAGCAGCCAGGCGACGAGGTGGGCGCCGACAAACAGTACGACCGCTTCCACAAAGGGCGAAATCCTGATCATCGAGACCAGGGCCGTCAGCATGGCAAGGCCAAACATCAGGCCCTTCGTTCCGAGATAGGGATAGTTGGCGCTGGTTGTCGGGTCCGCTAGCGCCGCCGCTTCCGGCTTCGACATGGCGCCGAGTGCGACCGCCATCAGGCACAGCACGATGGCCAGCACAGCCTGCCAGGAAGGCTTCAGCCGGTTCATGCCGGCCTCCCGCCCATGGCGCGGTCGACGAGGCGCCCGGCAATGCCGACCACCATGACCAGCAGCGCGGCCACGATCGAGCCCGCGACAAGCGCCGACCAGATGTCGATGGACTGGCTGTAATAGGCGCCAGCGAGCAGCTTGGCGCCGATGCCGGCGAGGGCGCCCGTCGGCAGTTCGCCGACAATGGCGCCGACCAGACTGGCAGCCACCGCCACCTTCATCGAGGTGAACAGGAACGGCACCGAGGCCGGCACGCGCAGCTTCCAGAAGGTCTGCGCACGGCTGGCATTATAGGTGTGCATCAGGTCGAGATGCATGATCTCGGGCGAGCGCAGGCCTTTCACCATGCCAACCGTCACCGGGAAGAACGACAGATAGGTCGAGATCATCGCCTTCGGGATCAGGCCGGTGATGCCGATCGCCGCCAGCACCACGATGATCATCGGCGCCACCGCCAGGATCGGGATGGTCTGCGAGGCGATGATCCATGGCATCAGGCTGCGGTCGAGCGTCGCCACATGTACGATGCCCACGGCAATGACGATGCCGAGCGCCGTGCCGAAGGCAAAGCCCAGCAGCGTCGAGGACAGCGTCACCCAGGCATTGTAGACCAGGCTGCGGTTCGAAGTGACGTTGCGCAGGAACGTGTTCTCGAAAAAGTTCACCGCCACCTGGTGCGGCGCCGGCAGCGTCGGCTTCGGCTGCGAGAGCGTCTTGCCGATGAACTCGACGGTGCCGGGCGTTTCGTTGGCACGTTGGTCGAGATCGCGCTGGAACGGCGTGTTGAGTATGACGGCGAAGACGTACCAGAGTACGACCACGCCGGCGAGGATGGAGGTTACCGGGATGACCTTGGAGCGGAAGGTGTCCATCTAGCAGGCCTCGCTGGGCTGGCTCCCTCCTCTCCCCGACGGGGAGAGGGTGGCCGGAGCGAAGCGGAGGTCGGGTGCCTTTGTCTTCGTCATCCTAGGGCGAAGCAAGGAGCGAAGCGACGCGGCGCAGACCCTAGGATCCAAGCCGTTACCTCTCCGCTCCGCGACCGTTCGGAATATGGCTCCCTCCGGGCCGCTTAGCCTGCCGAATATTCTCGACTGTTTGCGCCTTTCGGCAGGCGTCACGGCATGGATCCTAGGGTCTACGTACGCCGCTTCGCGGCTACTCCGCCCTAGAATGACGAAGGCGTAGGTGGCCGCTCCTTCGTGAGGTGGAGGCGCCTTTCGGGGCGCTGCCGCGAGTCCATCCTGCCCCAGCTCAATCATCATAGCTGTGCCCTGCCCGCAACCCGTCGCGCACACGCGCGGCGATCGCCAAAAACTCCGGCGTCTCGCGGATGTCGAGTGGCCGCTCCTTCGGCAGCGTCGATTCGATGACGTCGCTGACGCGGCCCGGACGCGGCGACATGACGACGATGCGCGTCGATAAATACACCGCCTCGGGAATGGAGTGCGTGACGAAGCAGATGGTCTTGTTGGTGCGCGCCCACAATTGCAGCAATTGCTCGTTGAGATGGTCGCGCACGATCTCGTCCAGCGCGCCGAACGGCTCGTCCATCAACAGAAGGTCGGCATCGAAGGCGAGCGCGCGAGCGATCGAGGCGCGCTGCTGCATGCCGCCGGAAAGCTGCCAAGGATACTTCTTCTCGAAGCCGGAAAGGTTGACGAGATCGAGCGTGCGCCTGATCCGCTCTCCCTGCTCCGCCCCGGACAGACCCATGATCTCCAGCGGCAGCGCGACGTTGCGCTCGATGGTGCGCCAGGGAAACAGGGCGGCGGCCTGGAAGACATAGCCGTAGGCGCGTTTCTCGCGCGCCTGTTCTGCTGTCATGCCGTTGACCGAAATGGTCCCCGAGGTCGGCTTCTCAAGATCGGCGATGACCCGCAGCAAGGTCGTCTTGCCGCAGCCCGACGGCCCGATGAAGGAAACGAACTCACCCTTGCCGATGGTCAGGTCGACATTGGACAGCGCCTGTACCGGCCCGTCATTGGTCTGGAAGGTCAGGCCAAGCTTGCTTGCCGCGACGACGGCTGGCGAAATCCCCGTCATCGGCCGCGGCCTGCCTGTTCCTGCCCCTTTAGTGCCGGCCCGATTCCGATTGCTTTTATCGCGATGTTGTTTTCCACTCGCCCAGTCCCATTGGTCTTGTTCCACTCATTCGACGCCCGGAGTTTCCCCGATGTCGCCTCAACCCACTTGCCATCTTATCCGCCCTGAAAGCTCTTATGAAGGCAAGCAGGGATTGACCTATTTCGCCGGTATCGCCACCGAGTCGGTCGGCTCATCTGGTATCTGCATGCATGTGCTCACCATGCCGCCCGGCGCCCGCGCTAAGGCGCATCTGCATGAGAACCATGAAACGGCGATCTACGTGCTCTCCGGCGAGGTCCATACCTGGTACGGCGACCGGCTTGAGAACCACATCGTCGCCAAAGCCGGCGACCTCTTCTACATTCCGGCCGGCGTGCCGCATCTGCCCGCCAATCTGAGTGGGGCCCCGTCTTCGGCCGTCATTGCCCGCACCGATCCCAAAGAGCAGGAAAGCGTCGTCCTGCTGCCGGAACTGGATGCATTGGTCGCCTGAAGCCGGCCTTGCGGGGCTAAGCGCCCATCGGCCAATTGCTTGAGGTTTGCGCTGCCCCTCATCGCCCTGCCGGGCACTTTTCCCCGTATAGGGACGAGGAGAAGGACGATTTCGCGAAGGATTTCGCCGATTTCCAGCGTTGCCGGAAAGGGCGCCAAGATTGCGTTCAGTTCCCTTTTCCCCGTCCCTATACGGGGAGAAGGTGCCGGCAGGGCGATGAGGGGCAGCACCAACTTCGGCAATCATCGGCACCCGGAAACTTCCCCGCAGACGGTGCCGTCCTTGTCGGCGATCATCAGTTTCTTGGCGCTTTTCGAGCTGCGCAAGCTCAAACCCCAGTCGCCGGAATGCCTGTCCGCTCCACCTTGCGCGGCGCGGTGATCTCCTTCCAGTTCGACAGTGCCCGGTTAACCGCCGCGTTCGGCTCGCGGCCGACGAACTGGCCATGGCCAGGCTTGGCCTTCACCTCGGTCTCCTCGATCGACAATTCGCCACGCGAGAAGACATAGCGCGGCAGGCCTGTCACTTCGACGCCTTCGAAGACATTGTAGTCGATGACCGACTGCTGCTTCTTCGAAGAAATGATCTTCTTGCGCTTGGGATCCCACACGATGATGTCGGCATCCGCGCCTTCGACAATGGCGCCCTTTTTCGGGTACATGTTGAGGATCTTGGCTATGTTGGTCGAGGTTACCGCGACGAATTCGTTCATCGTCAGCCGCCCGGTGTTGACGCCCCTGGTCCACAGCACCGGCATGCGATCCTCGAGGCCGCCCGTGCCGTTCGGGATCTTGGTGAAATTGCCGACGCCGAAGCGCTTCTGGTCCGTGGTGAAGGCGCAGTGGTCGGTCGCCACCACCTGCAACGATCCCGCCTGCAGGCCGGCCCACAGCGAATCCTGGTGTAATTTGTTCCGGAAGGGCGGGCTCATCACGCGGCGCGCCGCATGGTCCCAGTCCTTGTCGAAATACTCGCTCTCGTCCAGCGTCAGGTGCTGGATCAGTGGCTCGCCGAACACTCGCATGCCTTTTTGACGCGCCCGGCGGATGGCCTCGTGCGCCTGCTCGCAGGAAACATGCACGACATAGAGCGGCACGCCGGCCATGTCGGCGATCATGATGGCGCGGTTGGTCGCCTCGCCTTCCACTTCCGGCGGGCGCGAATAGGCGTGCCCCTCCGGGCCATTGTTGCCGGCGGCAAGCAGCTTCTGCGAGAGCGCCGCAACCACGTCGCCATTCTCGGCGTGCACCAGCGGCAGCGCGCCGAGCTCGGCGCAGCGCTGGAACGACGCATACATCTCGTCGTCGTCCACCATCAGCGCGCCCTTGTAGGCCATAAAATGCTTGAACGAGGTGATGCCCTTGTCGACGACGGTGGCCATCTCGTCGAACACCTGCTTGCCCCACCAGGTGATCGCCATGTGGAAGGAATAATCGCAGGACGCCTTCGAGGTCTTGTTGTCCCACATCTGCAAGGCCTCGAGCAGCGACTGCTGCGGCGACGGCAGGCAGAAATCGACCACCATCGTCGTGCCGCCGGCTAGTGCCGCGCGCGTGCCGGACTCGAAATCGTCGGCCGAATAGGTGCCCATGAACGGCATTTCGAGATGAGTATGCGGATCGATACCACCTGGCATGACATAACAGCCGGTGGCGTCGAACTCATGGTCGCCGTGTAGGTCCGAGCCAATGGCGACGATCTTGCCGTGCTGCATCAGCACGTCGGCCTTCCATGTGCGGTCGGCGGTAACGATGGTGCCGTTTCTGATGACTTTGGTCATTTTTCTCGTTCCCTTGTTCCTTCGCGCTTCTTGCGAGCAGCGTTTGGAAATCCAGCTTTCCAGCTTACTCCACGATGACCGCTGTCTCCACCACGGCATGGAACAGCACGTCGGCTCCTGCCGCCGCCCATTCCTTGGAGATCTCCTCGGCCTCGTTGTGGCTGAGACCGTCGACGCAGGGGCACATCACCATGGCGGTCGGCGCGACGCGGTTGATCCAGCAGGCGTCGTGGCCCGCGCCCGAGACGATGTTGCGGTGCGTGTAGCCGAGCCGGTCGGCGGCATCACGGATCGCCTTGACGCAGCCCTTGTCAAAGGTGACCGGATCGAAATGGCCGACCTGCTCGATCTTGTACTGGATGTCGAGCGCCTCGCATATCGTGTCGATGCCTTCGCGGATGCGCCCATCCATGGTGTCGAGCACTTCCTTCTCCGGCGAGCGGATGTCGATAGTGAAGATCGTGCGCCCGGCGATGATGTTGCGCGAGTTCGGATAGACTTCCATGTGGCCGACCGCGCCGACGGCGTCCGGCTGGTAGTCCATGGCAATCTCGTGCACCAGTTCGATCACGCGCGCCATGCCGAGCCCGGCATTGCGGCGCTTGGGCATCGGCGTCGAGCCGGTATGCGCCTCCTTGCCGGTCAGCGTCACCTGCAGCCATTTCAGCCCCTGTCCATGGGTGACGACGCCGATGTCGATGCCTTCGTCCTCGAGGATAGGCCCTTGCTCGATATGCAGTTCGAAAAACGCGTGGATCTTGCGATCGCCGACCTTCTCCGTGCCCTTCCAGCCGATACGCTCCAGTTCCTCGCCGAATTTCTTGCCGTTCTTGTCCGTATGCTCGTAGACGTCGGCCTGGTCGAGCACACCGGCGAATACGCCGGACGCCATCATCGCCGGGGCAAAACGCGAGCCCTCCTCGTTGGTCCAGTTCGTGACCACGATCGGATGTTTGGTCTTGATGCCGAGATCGTTGAGCGAGCGGACGATCTCCAGGCCGCCGAGCACGCCGAGCACGCCGTCATACTTGCCGCCGGTCGGCTGCGTGTCGAGATGGCTGCCGACATAGACCGGCGGCAGGCTGGGATCGGCGCCTTCGCGCCTGGCAAACATGGTGCCCATCTCGTCGACGCCCATTTCGAGCCCGGCGGCATCGCACCAGCGCTTGAACAGATGCCGGCCCTCGCCGTCCTCGTCGGTCACGGTCTGGCGATTGTTGCCACCGGCAATGCCGGGGCCGATCTTCGCCATCTCCATGATGGAATCCCACAAACGGTCTGAATTGATTCGCAGATTCTCGCCGGGTGCGGCCATTCAAAACCTCTCCAATTGCGTGGCGTTCCCCTCCCCCTCGAGGGGAGGGTGGCCGCGAAGCGGTCGGGTGGGGTCGCCGGACATGCGCTCGACCTTCCCTTTGGCCACCTGCGCAACATGCCAAGGGTTGTTTATGACATCGGGCTCATCGACGCGAAAGACATCAAAGCCGAGCGAGCGCAGATAGGCATCACGAACGGCATCATGCCGCTTGCCCTTCTCGTGTTCGTGCAGATCGCCATCAACTTCAACGATCAGCTTCACGACGAGGCAGGCAAAGTCAACGATATAAGGCCCGATCGGACACTGACGACGAAACTTGATGCCGGCCGATTTCAGCTCGCGCAGTTCATACCAGAGCAAGGATTCACCCCTGGTTGCGTGAACTCGAAGCGCGCGCGCCTTTTGGCGCATTTCGTAGCTCACGCGAGTGCGGGGCATCAACGGCAGCCTCGCGGCAACAGATCAGGTCGGCACCCCGTCGCACCGACCCCACCCGACCGCTTCGCGGCCACCCTCCCCTCGAGGGGGAGGGATATCCGCGCCCAGTTCTTCAATCGATCGACCTCAGTACCTCACGCACATGATCGATCAGTTCGTTGATCTGGCCCTTGGTGATGATCAGCGGCGGCGACAGCGCGATGATGTCGCCGGTGGTGCGGATCAGCGCGCCGCGCTCGAACGCCTTGACGAAGGCCGAGAAGGCCCGCTTGGTCGGGCTGCCGGCAATCGGCGCCAGCTCGATCGCACCGATCAGGCCGATGTTCCTGATATCGATGACATGCGGCTCGCCCTTCAGCGAATGCAGCGCGTCTTCCCAATAGGGCGCCAGTTCCTCGCCGCGGGTGAGCAGGCCCTCTTCCTTGTAGGTGTCGAGCGTGCCGAGCGCCGCGGCGCAGGCGATCGGATTGCCCGAATAGGTGTAGCCGTGGAAGAACTCGATCATGTGCTCGGGGCCGGTCATGAAGGCGTCGTGGATTTCCTTCTTCACGAACACCGCGCCCATCGGGATGACGCCGTTGGAAACGCCCTTGGCGGTGGTCATGATATCAGGCGTGACGCCGAAATAGTCGGCCGCGAACGGCGCGCCGAGACGGCCGAAGCCGGTGATGACCTCGTCGAAGATCAACAGGATGCCGTGCTTGGTGCAGATTTCGCGCAGCTTCTGCAAATAGCCCTTGGGCGGCAGGATGACGCCGGTGGAGCCAGCGACCGGCTCGACGATAACGGCCGCGATGGTCGAGGCGTCATGGAGCGCAACGATGCGCTCCAGCTCGTTGGCGAGCTCTGCGCCATGTTCCGGCACGCCCTTGGAGAAGGCGTTCTTCTCCGGCAGGTGCGTGTGCGGCATATGGTCGACGCCGCCGAGCAGCGTGCCGAACATCTTGCGGTTGGTGACGATGCCGCCGACCGAAATGCCGCCGAAATTGACGCCGTGATAGCCGCGCTCGCGTCCGATCAGGCGGGTGCGCGAGCCCTCGCCCTTCACGCGGTGATAGGCGATCGCCATCTTCAACGCGGTCTCGACCGATTCCGAACCGGAATTGGTGAAGAACACGTGATCCATGCCCTTCGGCGCGACGTCGACCAGGCGGTTGGCCAGTTCGAACACGATCGGGTGGCCCATCTGGAAGGCCGGAGCGTAGTCGAGCTCGGCGGCCTGCTGCTGGATCGCCTCGGTGATCTTGGGCCGGCAATGGCCGGCATTGACGCACCAGAGGCCGGCGGTGCCGTCCAGCACCTTGCGGCCATCGCTGGTCGTGTAGTGCATGTCCTTGGCGGACACGAACATGCGCGGCGCCTGCTTGAACTGCCGGTTTGCCGTGAACGGCATCCAGAATGCACTGAGATCGTTCGGCGTGACTTTCAGCCGGTTAGACATGACCAAGACTTCCCCTTGTAACCTGTTTCGGTACGTCCAACGCTTGGTCTTTGCCGCGCTTTCGTGCTACGCAAATTTTTGACCGATTGGACAAACGTTAGCACCGCCCTGTCGGCGGTCAAGGGATTACTAGCGGAAATGCGGCTCCTGAAGTGCGTTCCACAGGCCGGGGAAAAACTGGTCCAGAGAATTGGGCCAGACCGCTTTCAACACGAGGGCGCGCAACGGTGAACACCAGCACGGAAGCCCCTCGCCGCACCCGCATCCAGCAGGAGAAGCGCGAACTCATTCTCGAAGCCGCACTCGAGGTGTTCTCCACCAATGGCTTCCGCGGCTCGACCATCGACCAGATCGCCGAAGCCGCTGGGATGTCGAAGCCCAACCTGCTCTATTACTTTCGCCGCAAGGAAGACATTCACGAGACGCTGATGCAGCGCCTGCTCGACACATGGCTGGCGCCGCTCAGGGAACTCGACGACATCGGCGATCCCCTGACCGAGCTCAGGAGCTACATCAGGCGCAAGCTTGAAATGGCGCGCGATTTTCCGCGCGAGAGCCGGCTGTTCGCCAACGAGATTCTGCAGGGCGCACCACGCATCATGCCCTTGCTGACCGGCGAACTGAAGACGCTGGTCGACGAGAAGGCAACCGTCATCAAGGGCTGGATGCGCGCCGGCAAGATCGCCAGGACGGATCCTTGGCACCTGATCTTCTCGATCTGGGCGACGACCCAGCACTATGCCGATTTCGACGTCCAGGTCCGCGCCGTGCTCGGCCCGAACCGTGGCGGCGACGGCCGCTTCGAGGACGCAGCGAGGTTCCTGGAGCAATTGTTTCTCGACGGGTTGAAGCCGAAGGCCTGACCCTGCCCTGAAGGCTCACGCGCTGCGCCGCTCGGCCGGCAGCGCATCAAGCAAGCTCTGCAGCTTGGCGATCGAGTTCTGCTCGGCCAGCGGCGTGTAGACGACCAGCCGCATGTCGGATCCATCGTCGATCGACAGACTCATGTGCTCGAAGGCCATGGCGCCGGCCGTCGGATGGCGGACGTGCTTCAGACCCGTCAGCTTTCGCGCCACGTCACGTCGGGGCCACCAATCGCGGAACTCGGGGCTCGAGCGCATCATCAGCGCGATCAGCCGGTCGAAATCGGGATCACCGACATATTTGGCGCTTTCGGCGCGAAACGAAGCGAGCACCACGCGGGCAAGCTCTTCCCAGTCGACGAGCAGGCGGCGATGGTGCGGGTTGGTAAATACCATGTGGACGATGTTGCGGGCGTCGCCTTCCAGCAAGCCATAATCGCCGAACACCGCGGCGGCTGCCGGGTTCCAGGCGAGCACGTCCCAGCGCCGGCCAACCACATAGGCAGGCTGCAGCACAAGGCTTTGCAGCATGTGCAGCAACGGCCCGTCGACCTTTTCGGGCGTCGCCCCACGATGCTCCGGCTGCTGGCGGCCGGCGAGGATGAACAAATGCCGCTTCTCGACAGCGTCGAGGCGCAGCGCCTCGCAGAGCGCCGCCAGCACCTCTACGGAGGGCCTGACATCCCTTCCTTGTTCCAGCCAGGTGTACCAGGTGGTGCCGACACCGGCGATCATCGCCACCTCCTCGCGCCGCAGGCCCGGCGTGCGCCGCCGCGCGCCGCAGGCAATGCCGGCGGCCTGTGGCGAAAGCCTCTCGCGGCGCGAGCGCAGGAAGGCGCCGAGCTCGCGCCGGCGGCTGTCTTCAGGGGAATGAGAAGGAGCATCCATGATCCTATTATAGCAGTACCAATACCAGGATAAAGTTTGAACTGTTTGGCGCGCACCCGCTGCCCCATCTTCTGTCGGGAGCGACGAATGGAGGCTCAAACATGGACCTGAAAGACAAGACAATCCTGATCACCGGCTCGACCGATGGTGTCGGCCGGGTCGTCGCGCAACGGCTGGGCGCAGGTGGCGCCCGGGTGCTGGTGCACGGGCGCGACGCAGCGCGCGGCAAGGCGGCGGTCGCGGACATCGAGGTGGCCGGCGGCAAGGCCGAGTTCTTCGCAGCCGACCTCGCCTCGCTGGCCGAGGTGCGCCGGCTCGCCGAGGCCGTGCGTGACAAAACCGCTCGGCTCGACATCCTCATCAACAATGCCGGCGTCGGCACGGCTGGCCAAAACGCCAAAAGGCAGGTCAGCGCCGACGGCTATGAACTGCGCTTCGCCGTCAACTATCTCGCCGGCTTCCTGCTTACGGAGGAATTGCTGCCCCTGCTGAAGGCCAGCGCGCCGGCGCGTATCGTCAACGTCGCCTCGGCGGGCCAGCAGGCCATCGACTTTAGCGACGTCATGCTTACCCATGGCTACAGCGGCGTGCGCGCCTACTGCCAGAGCAAGTTGGCGCAGATCCTGTTCACCGTCGATCTCGCCGAGCAGCTCAAGGGCAGCGGGGTTACCGTCAACGCCCTGCACCCGGCGAGCTACATGAACACGACCATGGTCCGCGAGGCCGGCGTCACGCCGTGGAGCTCGGTGGAAACCGGCGCCGAGGCGATCGTCAACGTCGCCACCTCGCCGGCGCTCGAAGGGCGCAGCGGCCTCTATTTCGACGGCCTTCGCGAATCCCGCGCCGACGCCCAGGCTTACGACGCCAGAGCAAGACAACAATTGCGCGACTTGAGCCTCGACCTTGTCGGGCAGGCTACAGTGAAGGAAGAGCGTTCATGACCAGCAAGATCGAACACACAGTCGTCATCGGTGGCTCGTCCGGCATCGGCCTGGCGACGGCGCGCAAACTGCTCGGCCCCGGCATGAAGGTGACCATCACCGGGCGCAATCAGGACAAGCTCGTCAGCGCATGGAAAAGTCTCGGTGGCGCCGCCGACAAGGCGGCGTTCGATGCTGCCAAGCCCGACGAGGTGCGCCAATTCTTCGAGCGCATCGGCCCGTTCGACCATCTCGTTCTGGCGGCGAGCGGCGGCAAGGGCCTTGGCCCGTTCGAAACACTCGACCTTGCCGATATCGCTGGCGGCGTCGACGAAAAGGTGCGGCCGCAATTGTCCTGCCTGCAGGCGGCCTTGCCAACGCTGGACAAATCAGGATCGGTCACCTTCATCTCGGCGGTATCCGCCCAGCTCGCCACGCCGGGCGTCGCCGGCATCGGCGCCGTCAATGGCATGCTCCTGACGGTGGCACCGATCCTGGCCGTCGAGCTGAAGCCGCTGCGCGTCAACGTCGTGGCGCCCGGCGTCATCGACACGCCCTGGTGGGACTTTCTGCCGGACGAGCAGCGGCAGGCGATCTTTGCCGACTATGCCGGCAAGACACCGGTCGGCCGCATCGGCCGCGCCGAGGACGTCGCCTCGGCCATAGCCTTCCTCGTCTCCAACGGCTTCATGACCGGCCAGGTGCTGACCTGCGATGGTGGTTTGCGGTTCGCGGCCTAGCTGCAACCGTCAAAGCGACTGGGCGATCAGTGTCAGGAAGCCGCCGCTCAGCGCGACATTGCCAACAAAACCATTGATACGCGACGCACGCTCCTGTCCCTGATGATCCCAGAAATTGTGGAACATCGGCGTGGCGACGATCAGGAACAGCACCAGCACCGCACAGGCAGTGGCGGTCCAGAAGCCCGTCACCACCAGCACGCCGGCGACGATCTGCAACACGATGCCGGCCCAAAGTGCCAGCCGCGCCTGCGGCACACCGCGCGCGACCATCAGCCCCGTCAAGAAGCCCGCGTTCTGGATGTTGCGCAGGCCGGCGAAGACAAACCCGCCGCCAAGCAACAGCCGGCCGAGAACCAACAAGGCGGCGGGTAAATCGGCAAGCATCAAACGCTCTCCCTTCGAAATAATGGGAGCGCCGCCTCCCTTGGCGGCGCTCCGATCGTGATCGAACAATCAGGCGGCCTTGGCGGCAGGCATCGGATGAATGGCGTGGAACGGAATGCAAAGCCGGTTCCAGGTATTGATCATGCCCAGCGCCACGGAGAGCTTGACCAACTCCTCTTCCGAGAAATGTTCCAGCGTGCGGGTATAGAGTTCGTCCGAAACACCATTGTTGGCGATCAGCGTCACGGCCTCGGTCCAGGCCAAAGCGGCGCGCTCGCGCTCCGAAAACAGCGGCGATTCCTTCCAGGCTGAAACCAGATAAAGCCGCTGTTCGGTCTCGCCGTCGCGCCTCGCCTCGCGGCTGTGCATCTCGACACAGAAGGAGCAGCCATTGATCTGTGAGGCCCTGAGCTTGATCAGGTGCAGCAGGCTTTCCTCGAGCCCGCATTCGTCGACCGCCTTGTTGAGCGCCGACACCGCTTTCATGATCTCGGGCGCCTTGGCGAAGAACTGGAGCCTCTGTCTCATCATCTTTCCTTTCATGTTTGCTTGGTTGAACTGGATTTCTGCTGCCGCTGGTGGCGCTCGGTGAAAGCGCAGCTTGCCGCGACCGACCGCGGATCGGCGCCTTTCATGAAGTCCGCCACGATGTCGGACAGCCTGACCTCGGCCAGCGCCGCGCGATAGGCGCGCTCCGCCTTCAGCATCGCAGCATTGATGCCGCACGGCCTGACATAGGCCGATGCATCGAGTTTCGTCGGGCCGCGCTGGCGGATTTCGCCGCATCGGAAAGCCGGCTCGCGCCCTTCGACCGCCAGCACGATGTCCAGCAGCGTGATGCGTTCGGCCGGTTTCGCCAACCGGTAGCCGCCCGCTGGTCCCGGAACCGATTCCAGGATGCGCGCAGCGGTGAGCATGTTGAGATGTTTCAGGAGATAGCTCGGCGACAGGCCAAACGCCTCCGCCAGGGCCGCACCCGGCATGGTGCTGTCGCCATCGACGCCCGCCAGCGTCGCCGCGCAGTGGATGGCCGCTTCGACGCCATCGCCGAGTTTCATGATACCAATCTCCAATACATGGATAAATTATATCCTGGATATCTTTTATCTGCAATAGCAAAATGAAAACGGCGCCCGAGGACGCCGCTTTTTCCTTGATTGTTCCGCCCTACTCCGCCGCCACCTTGGCCATTGGGTTGTTCGGGTGCGTGGTCCAGTTGGCGTAGACCGGCGACACAGGCATGCCGGTGCGCTGGTCCATCACCCCGGCGGCCAGCGGCTCCATAGTGATGCAGTTGTCGACCGGGCAGACATTGACGCACAGATTGCAGCCGACGCACTCGGCCTCGATCACCTCGAAATGCCTGACGCCGTCGACCATGCTGGTGATCGCCTGATGCGAGGTGTCCTCGCAGGCGATGTGGCAGCGGCCGCATTTGATGCAGGCATCCTGGTCGATATGCGCCTTGGCGACATAGTTGAGGTTGAGATACTGCCAGTCCGTGACATTGGGCGTGGCACGGCCGATGATGTCGTCGAGCGAGCGATGGCCCTTCTCGTCCATCCAGTTTTCGAGACCGGCGATCATCTCCTGCACGATCTTGAAACCGTAGGTCATCGCGGCCGTGCACACTTGCACGTTCCCGGCGCCGAGCGCCATGAACTCGGCAGCGTCGCGCCAGGTGGTGATGCCGCCAATGCCGGAGATCGGCAGCCCCTGCGTTTCGGGGTCGCGCGCGATCTCGGCCACCATGTTCATGGCGATCGGCTTCACCGCCGGGCCGCAATAACCGCCATGCGAGCCCTTGCCGTCGATGGTCGGCATCGGCGCGAAGCTGTCGAGATCGACGCCGGTGATCGAGTTGATGGTGTTGATCAGCGACACCGCGTCGGTGCCGCCGGCATGTGCTGCTCGCGCCGGCTTGCGGATATCGGTGACGTTGGGCGTCAGCTTGGTGATGACGGGCATGCGCGTGTACTGCTTGCACCAGCGCACAACCATTTCGATATATTCCGGCACCTGGCCGACGGCGGCGCCCATGCCGCGCTCCGACATGCCGTGCGGGCAGCCGAAATTGAGCTCGATGCCGTCGGCGCCGGTTTCCTCGACAAGCGGCAGGATCGCCTTCCAGCTTTCCTCGACGCAAGGCACCATGATCGAGGCGATCAGCGCCCGGTCGGGCCACTCCATCTTGACCTGCTTCATCTCACGCAGATTGGTCTGCAAGTCGCGGTCGGTGATCAGCTCGATGTTGTTGAGGCCGAGCAGACGGCGGTCGGCGCCCCAGATCGCGCCGTAGCGTGGGCCATTGACGTTGACCACCGGCGGGCCCTCTTCGCCCAGCGTCTTCCAGACGACACCGCCCCAACCGGCCTTGAAGGCGCGCACGACATTGTAGGCCTTGTCGGTCGGCGGCGCCGAGGCCAGCCAGAACGGATTGGGCGATTTGATGCCGACGAAATTATTCCTGATATCTGCCATGCTCATGCCCTCCCGTTCGAGGTCAGTGCCCGGTGAATGGATTCCGCCGCATCACGCCCTTGCGCCACGGCCGAGACGGTCAGGTCGTCGCCACCGAATATGCAGTCGCCGCCGGCCCAGACCTTGGCCAGCGAGGTGCGCCCTTCCGCATCGACCTTGATGCGCCCGGCCTCGAGCTCGATCGCAGCACCGCTGCCGTTGAGCGCAGCGGGGACGAAACTCTGTCCGATCGCCTTGAACACCTGGTCGGCAACGAGGGTCAGCGTCTCGCCGGTGCCGGCAAGACTGTCGCCGTTCATGGCGGTGTATTCAAGCTCGATGGCATTGACCTTGCCGCCTTCGGCAATCACCCGCTTCGGCTGTAGCCAGTGTCGGATGACGACGCCGTTGGCGGCCGCCAGGTCCTGCTCGAATTCGGAAGCATTCATATGTTCCTGGCCGCGCCGGTAGCAGATCGTCACCTCCTCGGCGCCAAGCAGCTTCGACTGCACCGCGGCATCGATCGCCGTCATGCCGCCGCCGATGACGACGACGCGGCGGCCGACCGGCAGGCCGGAGAGATCGCTGGCTTGGCGCAGCTCGGAGATGAACTCGACGGCGTTGGTGACGCCCACGGCGGCCTCGCCATCGGCGCGCAGCGCATTGACGCCGCCGAGCCCCATGCCCAGAAACACCGCGTCATAATTGCGGATCAGGTCGGAGAGCTGATAGTCGCGGCCGAGCGCCTTAACGTTCTGGATATCAATCCCGCCAATCGAGGTGACGTACTCGACCTCGGCTTGGGCGAAATTGTCGACGCTCTTATAAGCGGCGATGCCGTATTCGTTGAGCCCGCCCGCCTTCGCGCGCGCTTCCAGGATTGTGACGTCGTGGCCATGGCGGGCGAGCCGATGTGCGGCGGCAAGGCCGGCCGGCCCGGCGCCCACCACGGCGACCGCCTTGCCTGTCGGTGCGGCACGTGGATAAAATTGCCTGTTCTCGCTCATCGCGATATCGGTGGCATAGCGCTGCAGCCGACCGATCTGCACCGGCTTGCCTTCCGCCACTTCGCGCACGCAGACCTCCTCGCACAGCGTCTCGGTCGGGCAGACGCGGGCGCACATGCCGCCCAGAATGTTCTGGTCGAAAATGGTCTTGGCCGAGCCGATCGGATTGCCCGTGGAGATCTGGCGGATGAACAGCGGAATGTCGATCGAGGTCGGGCATGCGTTCATGCACGGCGCGTCGTAGCAGAAATAGCAGCGGTCCGCTTCGACCAGCGCCTCGTGGTGATCGAGCGGCGGATGCAGGTCGGAAAAATTGTCCGCATACTGATCGGCAGGCAGCCGGCCGCCTGCAATGCCTTCCCTGAACTGGCCTTCTGCCATCGTCAGTTCCCCTTGTTTTCGTTTTAGGGAAGGCTAGCACGTTTTATTTTTTTATCAATTGGTCAATTTTCTACATAAGCCTCTGAAAAGGCTCGAATAAAACATGATAATTTGGTTCACGTTTAATATCATAATGCGCGAATGTCGAACTTTCGAGGAAGGACGGTCCGCTAAGCGGCAGGCCGCAATCATGGCATGCCTGTCGAGCCGCAATTTTTCCTCCGCTGTCGGATTTCCGTCTCGAAGATCGTCCTATGATGGATCGAAGGACGATCGACGCAAAAGGTGAGGAGACCGACGATGCCGAAATCCCCAATGCCCTTCTTCTGGTACGAATTGATGACATCAGACCTCGACGCCGCCGAGGCGTTCTATACCAAGGTGGTCGGCTGGACCGCGCAAGCCTTCGACAAGGCTCCCGGCATGCCGCGCTACATCGTCATGAATGTCGGCGAGCGTGGCGTCGGCGGGCTGATGACGATGCCTGAGGATGCCGCCAAGATGGGCATGCCTCCCGCCTGGCTTGGCTATATCCACACCAGGGATGTCGATGCTGCCACGGCGTCGCTGCAGAAAGCCGGCGGCGCCGTTCATCGCCAGCCCGACGACATTCCGGGCGTCGGCCGCTTTGCCGTCGTCGCCGATCCGCAAGGCGCGACCTTCATGTTCCTGCAGCCGAACGGGCCCGACCAGCCGGTCGTGCCGGCCAGCACGCCGGGCCATATCGGCTGGCACGAGCTTTACACAACCGACTGGAAGGCTGCGTTCGACTTCTATTCCAGCCAGTTCGGATGGACCAATGCCGGCGATTTCGACATGGGGCCGATGGGAACCTATCAAACCTTCGCGGCCGGCCCCGAATCCGGTGGCGGCATCATGAACAAACCCGAACAGATCCCGGTGCCGGTCTGGCAGTTTTATTTCAACGTAACCGCCATCGACGCGGCGGCAAAACGGGTGACCGACAATGGCGGCAAGATCCTGATGGGCCCGATGGAGGTCCCCGGCGGCAGCTGGATCGTGCAATGCCAGGACCCGCAAGGCGCCCATTTCGCCTTGATGGCGCGCCGGACGGTAAGGGGCTCAACGTCGCACAGGAGGACGGCCTTTTGACCAAGGGATTGAAGGCCGTCCCCCAGCCTGGCGCCGAGCTATTCCGGCGTCAGCACCGCGACTTTCAGGCCTGCCTTTTTTGCACCGCTGAACTGGACGGTGGCCGGGCCGGGCGCAAGCTTGAACCGAACGCTCTTGCGAATGTCCGGACAGGTCTTGACCCCGCTGTAGCCGGCCAATTTCACGGTATGGCCGTCCTGAATGACATCGATCCAGGCTTCGCCCGACAGGCTTATCTGGATGCCCCCTTCCGGCGGCACAACCATGCTGGCGACAGCGCCGAACGTGCCAGGCGCCGGGGCACGTTCCGGCGGGAGGGCGAATTCCGCCGTCTCGGCCGGCACCAGAACCAGATCGGCGGCAGCGCCGACCGCCAGCGTCGTCCCCGACGCAGCAGAAGGAGGCGCGGCGAACAGCGCCTGCTCGCGCGTTACCGGCCATTTGAAAGCCTCGCAGCCGGCATCCTCGGCCATCGCGAAGCTGGTACCTGCAAGGATTGCGAAAAAGCTGATGACGACTTTTTTCATGGCGAGAGACCCCCAAACGATTTCAACTATCTACAAATCGATACAACCATAGGGATAGTAATGCAACCTTAGGGAGAAAATATCGACGCGTTGCGGAACGTCTCGCATCACCGATTGTTGATGTTAGGTAGCGGGAAGTGAATGGTCCATTTCAGGGCGATAATCTAGGTCGGGCCGGGAGGGCGAAAACGGAGTTTCAGATGGCGCTTTTCGAAGGCTTGGCCCGATACCAGCCACAGGCGCTCGGCGTTCTGCGCATCATGACTGCGCTGCAGTTCATCGAGCATGGCAGCCAGAAGCTGTTCAATTTCCCGGCAAGCGCCGAACCCCACGCCCTCAGCGGGTTGACGCTGACAGCCGGCATTCTCGAGTTCGCCGGCGGCATCCTGCTCGCGCTGGGGCTGTTCACCCGCCCAGTCGCCTTCCTTCTGGCCGGCGAGATGGCGATCGCCTATTTCATGGCGCACATGCCGCGCGGCTTCTTCCCGGTCAACAATGGCGGCGATTTGGCGATCTCGTTCTGCTTCATCTTCCTCTATCTGTTCTTCGCCGGCCCTGGCGCCTTTGCGCTCGACAATCGCCGCGCTGCCTGATGCGAGCCGGATGCGGATTTTTCACGCCCGCATCCGCTCCAAATTGGCGTCGAACAGCGGCACCGGCTGCATGCGTGCGGCATGGCGCTTGCCGAGGATTTCGATCTCGAAGCCTTCGCTCTCCTCGGCGATCTCCTTCGGCACGTAGCCCATGGCCACCGATTTCCTTGAATGATGCGCATAGCCGCCTGACGTCACCCAGCCACGCACCGTGCCGCCGAACCAGATCGGCTCGTCGCCGATGACATCGGCGTCGGCAGCCTCGACGATGAAGGCGCGCAGCCTGAGCCTGCCGCCCTGCTTGCGCTCTGCCAACGCCGCGGTCTTGCCTATGAAATCGGCTTCCTTGCCATAGGCGACAAAGCGATCGAGCCCTGCCTCCAGCGGTCCGTAGATCGGCCGGTATTCGCGCGCCCACGAGCCATAGTTCTTTTCCAGCCGCAGTGCGTTCAGCGCACGGGAGCCGAACAGGCCAATGCCGAACTCCTCGCCCGCCGCCATCAGCGCCTGGAACGCCGCGCGCTGATATTCCGGCGCCACCCAGATTTCATAGCCGAGATCACCGGTGTAGCTGACGCGGCCTACCAGGCACGGCGCCATGCCGATATCCATCTTGCCGATGGCGATGAAGGGAAAGGCGGCGTTCGAGACGTCCGTCCGCGTAACCTTGGCCAGCACGTCCCGCGCCTTCGGCCCGGCGACGGCAAGGCCGGTGAGTTTCGCGCCCGAAGCCTCGATGCGGACAGAACCATCCGCGGGCAGATGCTTTTCGAACCAGCGCATATGGTACTGCTCGGCAATGCCGGAACCGGCGATGAACCACTCCTCGCCGCCGAGATTGGCCAGCGTGAAATCGCCGATGAGCTTGCCGTCCTCCTTCAGCATAGGCGCCAGCGTCATGCGGCCTGGCCTCGGCAGCTTGCAGGCGAGCAGCCGGTCGAGCCATGCAGCAGCCCCCTCGCCTGTCACGCCGTATTTGGCGAAATTCGAAATCTCGGCGATGCCGACGCCCCCGCGAACGTTTGCAACCTCCCTGCCGACATGCGCGAAATCGCTCGAGCGACGCCACGAGAACTCGTCCTTGACGCCTTCGGGCGCGTACCAGAGCGGCACTTCCAGCCCATAGGACACGCCCCATTGCGCGCCCTTGGCCGACAGCAGGTCATAGACCGGCGTGGTCTTCAGCGGCCGTCCGGCGGGCAATTCCTCATTGGGGAAGCGTATCGAAAAGCGCCTGGAATAGTTCTCGCGCACCTTAGCGTTGGTGTAGGCCATCGTCGCCCAGTCGCCATAGCGCGACACGTCCATGGCCCAGATGTCGGCGCCGGGATCGCCCTCGATCATCCAGTTGGACAGCGCGAGCCCAACGCCGCCGCCCTGGCTGAAACCGGCCATGACGCCGCAGGCCACCCAGAAGCCCGGCAAACCGCGCACCGGCCCGACCAGCGGGTTGCCGTCAGGCGCGAAGGTGAAGGGTCCGTTGATGATCTGCTTGATGCCGGTGTTCTGAAAGGCCGGGAAATGCCGGAAGCCGACTTCCAGCGACGGCGCGATGCGGTCGATGTCCGGCTCCAGCAATTCATGGCCGAAATTCCACGGCGTCTGGTGCTCGGACCATGCCTTGTTGGCCTTCTCATAGGTGCCCATCAGCATGCCGCCGCGCTCCTGGCGCAAATAGAGCTCGCCGTCGAAATCGACGGCGTGGATGATCTCGGTGCCGGTCTTGGCGTTCCAGGCGGCGACCTCCGGCATGTCCTCGGTGATCAGATACATGTGCTCCATGGCCAGCACCGGCAGTTCGAGCCCGACCATGCGGCCGACCTCGCGCGCCCAAAGGCCACCGGCGTTGACGACATGCTCGGCCACGACCTCGCCCTTGTTGGTGATGACGCGCCACAGCCCGTCGGGACGCCGCACGATGTCCTCGACCTTGGTGAAGCGCTCGACCTCGGCGCCCAGCTTACGCGCAGCCTTGGCATAGGCATGGGTGACGCCGGAGGGATCGAGATGGCCGTCCTCCTTGTTGCGGACAGCGCCGACGAACTGCTTGGGGTCGAGCAGAGGCATCAGTTCGGCCGCTTCTTTCGGCGAGATTTCTTCGAGATCGATGCCGAGATAGCGACCCTTGGCGACGACGCCACGCAGCCAGTCGAGCCGTGCCTCGGTCGCCGCCAGCAGCACGCCGCCGGTCAGATGCACGCCGGTCGCCTGGCCGGAAAGCTCCTCGATCTCCTTGTAGAGGTTGATCGTGTATTTCTGCAGCTTGGCGACGTTGGGATCGCCATTGATCGTGTGCATGCCGCCGGCTGCGTGCCACGTCGAGCCTGAAGTCAGCTCGTCTCGCTCCAGAAGCACGACGTCGGTCCAGCCATGGCGGGCGAGATGGAACAGCACGGAACACCCGACAACCCCGCCGCCAATGACCACGACCTTTGCATGCGATTTCATGGGTTCTTCTCTGATATCAGTGAGTTGGATGGGCTAGATGATTCAAAACGGGACGTTCGTGGCGCATCACGGCTCGCCCGCCCCAATCGCTTCCTTGCGCTTGGTCACATAGGCCCCCAGCGCTTCGCGCACGGCGATGTCCATCGGCGGCTCGACATAGTCTTCGAGCGCCTTCTTCCACAACCGCGTGGCGCGCGCGGTTGCGTCGAGGCCGCCGGCTTCCTGCCAGGCTTCAAAATTCTGCCAGTTCGAAAGCATCGGCTGATAGAAGGCCGTCGCATAACGTTCCAGCGTGTGCGGCTCGCCGAAGAAATGGCCGCCGGTCGGCACCGCGCCCAGCGCCTCGACGGCAAGCTCGGCCTCGTCGACCACGATCGGGCGCAAAAACTCCATCATGTGCTGGATCATTTCGACGTCGATGATGAATTTCTCGAACGACGCCGTCAGCCCGCCCTCCTGCCAGCCGGCGGCGTGATAGACGAGGTTGCCGTGGCCGAGCACCGCGCCCCACAGCGCCATCAGCGTCTCGTAGGCGCCTTGCGCATCGGCGGCGTTGGAGGCCGAGCCCGGCGTTGTCCGGTAGGGCAGCCCGTAACGCCGTGCCAATTGCCCCGACGCGATGTTGGCCTTGGTGTTTTCAGGCGTGCCGAAGGCCGGCGCGCCCGACTTCATGTCGACATTGGAGGTAAAGGCGCCATACATGACCGGCGCGCCCGGACGCACAAGTTGCGTCAGGACTACGCCGAACAGTGCTTCCGCATTCTGCTGCGCGAGCGCACCCGCCAGCGTCACCGGGCTCATCGCGCCCATCAGCGTGAACGGCGTCACTGCCACAGACTGGCCGAATTCGGCCATCGTCATCAGCCCCTCGGCCATCATCTCGTCGAAACGGCGCGGCGAGTTGACCGAGATGATGGTGGCGATGCCGGGATCGTCGCGCAACTGGTCCAGCGTCAGCCCGCGCGCGATCGCCATCATCTCGATCCCGTCCAGCGCCCTGCCCCGGCCGATCGCCGAGACATGGAAGCTTTTGTCGGTCAGCGTCAGATTGGTGAAATAGGTGTCGAGATGGCGCGAATTGGCCGGCAATTCGACCGGCGCGCAGACCTGGTTGCCGAGCATGTGCACGCAGTTGAAATGCTGTGCCAGCCGGGTCAGGTCCGCATAGTCGCGCAAATTGCCGGGGCGGCGGCCCCGCGCCATGTCGTGCACATTGGGCGGCCCCGCAACGAGCGTGAAATTGATTGTGTTGCCGCCGAGATGAACGGCGTTGGCCGGATTGCGCGGTGTAAGGGAATAATTGGACCGCGTCGTCTTCAGCGCCTCGTCGACCATGCCGCGGTCAATGCGCACGTTCGCGGACGCGTGGTCCACGCTGGCACCGGCCTGCTCGAACAGCGAGAGCGCCCGCGGGCTCATCACCTCGATGCCGAAATTCTCCAATATGTGGATCGACGCCTGGTGGATCGCCTCGATCTGGTCGGGCGACAGCAAGGCCATCGGCGGATAAGGATTGGTCACCCGCCTCGCCGGCAGCTGCGGGATAGGCCCTGGTCCCCGGTTGCTGGTGCGCTCGGCGCCGCGCTTGCGTCTTGGTTCGTTCATGCCAGGCATCAAAGCCTCGGCAAACCGCGCCAGCTGTCAGAAATACGCCGTTTGCGGGCGCGATTTTAACCGAGGCGGCATTTTCGAAACATCGATTTATGAAAAGCGACAAGATATGTCGGTGATCAATATGGCATTTTTCTGAAGCGCCCGCATCGGCGGCCCGTTAACGAGGGCAGCAAGATTCCCTTTATGATTTGAGCCTATTGCTCTGCCGATGCGTAGGTCGAGTTTTAGTAAAATTGTAGCGGTTGGTATGCTGCTGGCACTTTCGGCCTGTGCGACGGCCCCCAGCCACATCAACAATGTCTGCGCCGTCTTCGACCAGAATGACGGCTGGTTCGACAATTGGCAGTCGGCCGCCGAACGCGCCGAGCAGAAATACGGCGTGCCCGTCCCCGTGCTGATGGCGACCGTGCGCAAGGAATCGGGATTCAAGAGCAACGCCCGGCCGCCACGCACCAAACTGCTCGGTTTCATCCCATGGAAGCACGTCTCGTCGGCCAACGGCTTCTCGCAGGCGCTGGACGGCACCTGGTCGCAATATCAGAGCGAAACCGGCAACTGGGCGGCGCGCCGGACCAAATTCGCCGACGCCGTCGATTTCGTCGGCTGGTACCATTCCAAGACAGCGGATACCTACGGCGTCGCCCGCAACGACACCTACAATCTCTACCTTGCCTACTATCTCGGCTGGACCGCCTATGGCCGCGGCAATCGTGGCGATTCCGGCGTCCAGAGCTATGCCCGGGCCACCGACAAGATGGCCCGCGACTATGCCGAACAGCTAAGGCAGTGCGGCAGCTAAAGGGCTCCCGCTACAACGACAGCGCCTGTCAGCGCGGCTTCCTGCCGAACACCTTGATGTATTCCGCCTCGCCGCCCTTGGCGAGCGCCTTCGCCTGCTTGACCCAGTCCTCGCGCTCGATGCGGCCCTGGAATCTCAAATGGTCGTCGACCCACTCCCGTTCGGCCTTCTTCCACGAGGCAATTTGAGCGTAGGTGAAGATACCGAGGCCATTGAGGATGGCTTCCGTCTTCGGACCCACGCCGGATATCAATTTCAAGTCGTCCGGCTTGGCAGGCTTGGAGATGCCGGCGGGTCGGTTCCTGTCGGCCGCGCCATCACGCGCCGCACCTGGTCTGGCCGCACGGCCGCTAATTGGTGCGACACGCGCATTCTCTGCCTGGCGGCCCTCGCCAAGCGTTCTCGGCGTGAAAGGCGCGGAGGTCGCGTTGGCATCGGTCGCCGCTGCACCTGTTTCGGAGACCTCGTCGCGCACCTCGTGGCGGCGGGCTCGCCACACGGCTTCTGTCTCCTCGGCGTCCTCTCCCACCGCGCTGGCTTCCGCACTGGCGGTCTTGCCATGTGGTCGGTTGGGTGGCTGACCGGCAAAGCCCGGGCCGGCCCCATGCGGCGCGTCGTCCGGCACGCCCTCATGGTCGGCATGCTGCTTGTCGAACTTGATCACCGGCTCCATCGTCGCCAGAACGTCGTCCGAGAGCCAGCACAGGCTCATGTGCCCGTCGCCCAGGTTCTTTACCGGCGGCACCTTGGTTTCGCAGAGATTATCCGGCACCAGTCTCTTGTAGCCGCAGCGCGTCTGGAATGGACAGCCTGTCGGCGGGTTCATTGCCGAGGGTATGTCGCCCTCCAGCACGATGTGCTTCTTGATCACGCTGGTGTCGGCGATCGGGATCGCCGAAAGCAGTGCCTCGGTGTACGGATGATAGGGCGGCGCGAAGATCTGGTCGGTCGTGCCTTGCTCGACGATATAGCCGAGATACATGACGACGACCCGGTCGGCGATATAGCGCACGACCGACAAATCGTGGCTGATGAACAGCATCGTCGTCTTATTCTTGCGCTGGATGTCCATCAGCAGCTCAGTCACCGCCGCCTGCACCGACACGTCGAGCGCCGAGACCGGCTCGTCGGCCACCACCACCTTGGCATCGCCGGCAAAGGCGCGCGCCACGCCGATGCGCTGCTTCTGGCCACCCGAAAGCTGGCGCGGCTTGCGGCTCTCGAAGGCGCGCGGCAGCTTCACCAGGTCAAGCAATTCCAGCATGCGCTTGCGCCGGTCGGCGACGGTCTTGCCGACGTTGAATTTTTCCAGTGTGCGGATGATCTGCGAGCCGACCGAATGGCTGGGGTTGAGCGTATCGAACGGGTTCTGGAACACCATCTGGATCGACGACACCGTGTCGACGCTGCGGCTCTCGATGCCGGTCGACTGGATTTCCTTGTTGGCGAGCGTGACCTTGCCGGAGCTCGCCGTCTCGAGCCCGAGCAGTACTTTGGCCAGCGTCGATTTTCCGCACCCGGATTCGCCGACAATGGCGACGGTTTCGGATTCGCGCGCCGTAAACGAAATCGTCTCGTTGGCCTTGACGACGCGGCCCTCGCTTGAGCCGAACACCTCACTGCCGCCAACCTTGTAGTATTTTCTCAAGTCCTCGATCTTGAGTACCGGTGCGCCGGGCACGACCTTCTCATTGACCTTTTTGGCGCCGGGCGGCAGGGCGTCCCAATCGATTTCGTTGAAGCGCACGCAGCGCGAGAAATGACCTTCATGTCCCGCGACTTCGATCATCGGGATTTCGGCGGCGTTGCAGACGCCCTCGACGAAATGGTGGCAGCGCGGACCGAAATTACAGCCCTTCGGCCTTTCATGCGGCAGGGGCAGCTGGCCGGGGATCGAGATCAGCGGCCGCGAGTTCTTGTCGGCGCCCGGCAGTGGAATCGAGCGGAAAAGGCCCTGCGTATAGGGATGGCGCATCCGGTCGAACACGTCCTTGATCTTGCCGGTCTCGACGGCCTCGCCCGAATACATCACCGTGATGCGGTCGCAGGTCTCCAGGATCAGGCCAAGATTGTGCGACACGAAGATCATCGAGGTGCCGAACTTCTCGCCCAGCCCCTTGACCAGTTCGACGATTCCCGCCTCCACCGTTACGTCGAGCGCCGTCGTCGGCTCGTCGAGGAGAAGCAGCGCCGGCTTCGACAGCAGCGCCATGGCGATGACGATGCGCTGCTGCTGGCCGCCCGAAAGCTGGTGCGGATAGGAGCGCATCATGCGTTCGGGATCGGGAAGCTTCACCGAGCGCACCATTTCGAGCGCACGTTTATAGGCCTCTTCCTTCGACACCTTGTCGTGGATCAGCGGCACTTCCATTAGCTGCTGGCCGATCTTCATCGCCGGGTTCAGGCTCGCCATCGGTTCCTGGTAAATCATGGCGATCTTGTTGCCGCGGATGCTGCGCAGCTCCTCCTCGGAGAGCTCGCCCATGTCCTTTCCCTGGAACCTGATCTTGCCGCCGACGATCTTTCCGATGTTGGAGAGATCACGCATGATGCCGAGCGACACGGTCGACTTGCCGCAGCCGGATTCGCCGACAATGCCCATCGCCTCGCCGGGCATGACCGTGCAGGAAAAATCCATCACGGCCGGTATCTCGCCTTTGCGGGTGAAGAAGGAGATCGACAGGTTCTCGATCTCGATGATCGGCCCATTGTTCGGCCTGGCCGGATTTCGAACTGCCTCGTTCATGGGTCGCTCCAATCCTTGGTTTTTCCGGGCAAGTAGGGTCGAGGACCCCGCCATCAATCCTTCATCGATTGCTCGCGCAGGGAATCGGCGAGCAGGTTTAGCCCCAGTACGAACGACATCAGCGCGATCGTCGGCGGCAGTGCCGGGTGGATAAAGGAACGCAGCAGCCGGCTGGCATCCTTGATCGCCGTGCCCCAGTCGGGACTTTCCGGCGCCAACCCGAGGCCGAAATAGCCCAGCGTGCCGAGCAGGATGGTGGTGTAGCCGATGCGCAGGCAGGCATCGACGATCAGCGGTCCGCGCGCATTGGGCAGGATCTCCCACAGCATGATGTACCATGGCGATTCACCGCGCGTCTGGGCCGCCGCCACATAGTCCCGCGTCTTGATATCCATGGTCAGGCCACGCACGATGCGGAACACGCCCGGGCTGGAGGCGAACACCACCGCCACGAAGATGTTGAGCTGGTTGGGATCGATATGCACGATCTTCAGCGGGTCGGCATCGAACACCAGGCCGGCATAGATCCAGCCGCCGACCACCAGCGTCAGTCCGAGCAGGATGTAGATCCGGTCGGAACGGTTCTTGTAGCGCGTCCAGAACAGCACGCAGAAGAAAATAATCGGGAACAGGAAGAAAACGCCGGCCAGCGCGTAGGGGATCGGCGTGTCCATGATGCCCGGCGTCACCAGGAGGTAGAACAGCAGGATAACCGGGAAGGCCAGCACGAGATTGGCCAGGAACGACAAAACGGTATCGATCTTGCCGCCATAATAGCCGGCCGGCAGGCCGAGCGTGATGCCGACCATGAGCGCGAAGCCGGTCGCCGCCGGCGCGATGATCAGGACGATCTGGCTGCCATAGACCATGCGTGAAAAGACATCGCGGGCGAGCTTGTCGCCACCGAATAGATAAGCGAGGCCCGATTGCGGTTCGATGGCTCCGGGCAGTGTATCCTTCATGATGGGAATCTGGCCGAGCGGATCGAAAGGCGAGATGGTCGAGGCGAAGATCGCCGTGAACAGCCAGAACAGGCAGATGGCCACCCCCGCTATGCCGACGCCGCTGTCGAACAGTTGGCCGTAGAGAGCCAGCTTCTTCTTGTAGAGGAAGCTTGCGCCCATGACGATGAGAAGCGCGAGCCAGACCGGCCAGAAGCGCCAGAGCACTTCGAGGACGACGGTGGAGGCGCCGATATATTGGGCTTGCATGCGCCGTCTCCCCTACTGGACCCGAATGCGCGGATTGAGGAACGCGTAGCCGACATCGGAAATGAGCTGCGTGATCAGGACGATGAACACCGAGACCAGCGAGCAGCCGAGCAAAAGGTCGATGTCGTTGTTGCCTGCGGCCTCGACCAGCGTGTAGCCGAAGCCCTGATAGCGGAACATCACCTCGACGATGACGACGCCGGTGAGCAGCCACGGAAACTGCAGCATGATCACGGTGAAGGGCGCGATCAGAGCGTTGCGCAGCGCGTGCTTGACCACCACGCTTTTGAAGGAAAGACCCTTCAGCCGGGCGGTGCGGATATATTGCTGCGTCATCACCTCGACCATCGAGGCACGCGTCATGCGCGCGATGTAGCCGATGCCGTAGATGGCCAGCGTGATCACCGGCAGCGTGAAGTTATAGAAGGTGATGCCCTGGCTTGCCGATGCGGCGGATCCGTTCAGCCAGCCAAGCCAGGAGGCGAAGATGACGGTAAAGATGACGCCCGATACATATTCGGGCGTCGCCGTCGAGGCGATCGAGGCGACCGACAGCACCCGGTCGGTGCGCGACCCCTCGCGCATGCCGGCCAGGATGCCGATCAGCAGCGAGACCGGCACCATCACCGCCAGCACACAGAACATCAGGATGCCCGTGGCGCCGAGCGCAGGGAATAGCTTGGCCCCCACCGTGGTCTTGAATTTGGTCGAGCAGCCGAAATCACCCTGGAGCACGCCGGAGAACTTCGGCTCGGCCGGATCATTGCAGAAAGAGAAGCGCTGCGCCGGCTTACCGGTCGCCGGATCGGTTACCGGCTGCTTGGGCACGACGCCGAGCCACTGGCCGTAGCGCACGAAAAAGTTCTGCCGGTAGCCGTGATTGACCAGCCAGCTTTCCAGCTGTTCGGCCGAGGTGTGCATCTCGGTCTGGCTGATCGCCAGCTTCTTCAGGTTGGGTTCCAGATTGACGAGGAAGAAGACGACCAGCGTCAGGCACAGCATCGTGAGCAGTATCGTGCCGATGCGTCTGGCGATGAATGAGAACATTGTACCCCCCTGCCGGCCGGGTTGGGGTCAGATAGGTTCAACCCTGTATCAAAAACCTTGTGACGTCACGCCGCCGCTGCATCCAATGCAACGGCGGCGATGCCGCGGGAGCGAAAGGCGCTGGCGCCCCGCTCCCGACAGGCTGTGGGTCACGCCTGATCGAGCCAGACCTTGCCGAAGTCGTGCTCGTAGGTGGGGTGCATCGAGTGGTTCTTCACCTCGGGCTTGATGTTGATGTAGAGCTTGCGCCAGTAAGGCTGGATGATGATGCCGGAATCCTGCAGCATCTGCTCGATGTCCTTCATCACCACCTTGCGCTTCTCCGCGTCGGCGATCCCGAGCGCCTCGTTGACCTTCTTGTCGAAGTCCGGATTGGCGTAGGCCGTCTCGTTCCAGGCTTCACCCGAGCGGTAGGCGATGGCGATGACCTGGATGCCAAGTGGACGCATGTTCCAGTTGGTTTCCGAGAACGGATATTTCGTCCAGTCGTTCCAGAAGGTCGAGCTCGGCAGCACGGTGCGCTTCACCTTGATGCCAGCCTCGCGCAGTTGGGCCGCGATCGCGTCCGTGGTGTTCTTGTGGTAGTCCTCGTCGTTGCTGATCAGCTCGTGTTCGAAATCGATCACGCCGGCTTCCGTCAGCATCTGCTTGGCCTTGGCGATGTCGCGCTTGATTTTGGGCAGCTCGACATATTCGGGATGGATCGGCGCGACATGGTGGTTCTCGGCCGGCGTGCCGGCATTGCCGTAGCCGAGCTGCAGCACCACCGAGTTGTCGACGGCCAGACACATCGCCTGACGCACTTTCTGGTCGCCATAAGGCTTGGCGTTGACGTTGAAGCGCGACACCACGGTGGCGGCGGTCACGACCTCGGAAGGCGGCGCGCCGACGTCTGCGATGATCTTGACGTAGTCGGCGGTCGTCTCATGGTTGGTCTGAACTTCGCCCGATTCGAAGGCCGAAACCGTTGCGGCCGGATCGGTGCCGTAATCGATGAACTCGACGCCATCGAGGAAGGCTTCGCCCTGCCACCACTTGCCGGTCTCGCGGCGCTTGTAGACGACCTTCTGGCCGACGTCGTAGGAGACGAGCTCGAACGGACCCGTACCGATCGGGCAGTTCTTGAAGTTGGCGCCCTTCTCGTCGAAGCTCTTGTGCACCACCAGTGCCGGATAATCGGTCAGGTTGGGGATGATGGCGATATCGGGTTTGGTGAGCTTCAGCTTGACGGTCATGTCGTCGACCTTGATGACCGACCCTTCGCGCAATTTCTTGGTCTTGTCATCGACGAGGCTGCCGAGACGGCCCGGCATGGAGTTGCCTTCCGCGGCCTTGTCGGCCCAGCGGGTGAAATTGTAGATCACGTCGTCGGCGGTGAACTTGTCACCATTGTTCCATTCGACGCCCGGCCGCACATGCAGCGTGTACTCGGTGGCGTCGTCATTGATGTCCCAGCTTTCCAGGAGATAGGGCGCGAATGTGTACTGGTGGGTGTATTTCACCAGCGGCTCGAGCGCCTGCCTCTCGGCATTGGAGATTTCCGACCAGTCGGCCGTGCGCGGATCCTTGGGATCCTTGACCGACATTGCCACCTTGAGCACGCCGCCTTTCTTACCCTGCACGTCCTCGGCCTTGGCCGGCGTCGGGGCGGCGAGCCCCAGAAGGCCATAGGCCATGGCCGTCGAAGCGCCGAAGACGCTGGCGAGCGCGAGGAATTCGCGGCGATCGACCTTACCCGACTTGGCCTCTTCGGCCATGGCCAGGATGTGATCCGGAACGCTATCGCCATTACTCTTGTAGATTGTCATGACTAACTCCCATTGTTGGCTTTCCGCCGATTAACATTCCGCATCCAGGCCATGATGTCAAAGACGGCATGGTTGGGAACATATTGACGAATGTGCAACTTTGGAGGGGGAGCGGTTCGCGTGATAGCGACAGTCTTGGCGCAAAATTGCTAGTGCGCGACGGATTTCCACTAAATCTCTTCAGGCGATTAAACTGAGACATTGGCGCGGTTTGCGACAGGACCAGCCCTCGCCAGGATGAGGGCCAGCCCAAGTCTCCGCTTCAATATTCCTGCTCGTAGAAGATGCCGCCCTTGGCTTCGCCGGCGTCCGTCGCCTCGCCGCGCAGTTTGACGCCGCGCCCGACGTTGAGGTCGATCGTGGCCTTGCCGGAGCCCGGCTTGTCGCCTTTCTGGATCGTCACATAGGTGCGGTCGTTGAGGTACTTGCCGGCAGAAACCGCCGTGCCGCCCTTTTCGTCGGTGGTGACATCGAGATCGTCGACGCCGATCGCGTTGCGCAGGTTTTCCAGCAGCGACGTCGAGCCGCCGACACCGGCGAGTTGCCCGGCGGCTTCGGCCAGTTGCGCGATCTGCAGCGGCGACAGGTTCGACATGGACCGCCCGAAGATCAGTTGCGCCAGCACCTCGTCCTCGGGCAGCGCCGGCACCGAGGTGAAGGTGAATTTCGGATTGGTCGCCTCGCCCGACACCACGATGGTGACGGTTGCGCTGCTCGTGGTCGTTGTCGCGGTCAGGTTGAGATAGGGCACCAGCGAGCCAGAAAAGCCGACCGTGCCCTCGGTGAAGGTCAGCCGCTTGCCGAGAATCGACAGCCGCCCACGTTGCAGCGTGAAAGTGCCGACCGCTTGCGGCGATGAGGCCGGACCGGTCAGCCTGAGCGAGCCGCCGAGTTCGGCGTCCACGCCCCTGCCCTGGATGAAGATCTGGTTCGGCGCGTTGACGGTGACATCCAGCACAAGGCCGCTGCCACCCGTCTTGCCGCTGGTCGTGGCCGGGCGCAGTGCTTTGTCCTGCGCCCTGACCGCGCCGGGCGCGTTCTTGTGTTTGACATCGAGCGCCGAAAGCGAACCCGGCAATTTGTCCGGAACGGTGATCACGGTCTTGGCAAGGTTGACGGTGCCGGCAATCACCGGCGCCGACGTCAGCGGTCCTTTGATCGTCAGGTCGCCGCCAAGATTGGCGGTGACCACCCGCCCATCGGTGTAGCGGCCGTCGGTGAGTTTGATCGACAGATCGGCCGGGAACCCCTGCGCCGGATTGATACCGACCGTGCCGCTGGCCGACAGGCTGCCGCGCGTCGACAGCGTCCCGGTCAGCCGGTTGATCCTGGCGACGCCATTGCCGATGGAAATTTCGGCTGCGATGTCGTTGACCGCAAGCCCGGAACGCGCGTCGAGCAGGCGGGCGCCCGACGTGCTGACGCTGCCGCCGATGACCGGCGATGTCGCGGGACCGCGTACCTGCACATTGACACTCGCGGTCCCCGTCAGCGACAGGCCTTGCGCGGCGAGCTTCTGACTGAGGATGCCGAACGGCACGGCGCCATTGAAGTCGAGCGCGAGCGCCGGCGTGCCTGATGTCGTCACCGTGCCGCCCCCCTTGAGACCAAGGCCGGCCCCATCGCTGACATTGGCGTTGAAGGTCAGCTTGTTGCCGGCAAAGGTGCCGGAGGAAGAGACACTCACCGCACCGACCCCCGCGCCGCGGGTCCGCGAAGTCTGCACGCCGGCAGCGTCGAGGTTGAACGCCACACTGGGGCTGGCTGGTGCCCCGGTGACCTTCACCGTGCCCGAAATCGAACCGGCGGCATCGAGACCCCGCGAAAAACTGTTGGCAAGCGAGATCGGCACCCGCGCCAGCGCCGCGTTGATGTCGAGCGCCTGCCCGATCTTGCCGGTCACCGTCGCCGTGCCGCCGCCCAGGTTGAGCACCAGCCTGTCCAGCGTCGTCGTGCCATTGGCGATGGTGACGGTCGAAGCCTGCGCGATGGCAGCCTTTATGCCTTGGACGGTCGCCTCGCCGGAAGCAAGCTCTATGGTCGTCGTGCCGTTTGCCGCCTTCACGCGGCCCGCGGCCCTCGCCGGAATTCCTTTCACCGTCGCGCCGCCGGAAAAGCCGGTCCAGTCGCCGTCACGCTTCAGGTCGACATCGATGCCGCTGATCACCGTGCCGCCCGACGTGACGGTGTCGGCATGGATTTTTCCGGAGATGACCGGAGCGGCGAGGTAATTGGCGATCAATGCGTCGATCGACACGGCCTTCGCCTGAAGATCGCCGCGCGTGACCGAGGCGGTCGTAGCCTTGATGGCGACCTGCGGTGCGGCACCGTTCTTCGAGAACGCAATCGTGCCGCGCACATCACCTTCCGCTTTTTCCAGCGCCAGTGCGGCAAGCGGTCCTATATCGGGCAGGTCGAGAGAGATCGTGCCTTCGGGTATGAACTTGTCGTCCAGCGCCAGGTCGCCGGAAATCCTGTTTTGGCCCAGCGACAAAAGCAGGCCATTGATGGCGCTCTTGCCGTCCGCGGTCGCCAGCACCGCACTGCCTTGCAAGGGTTGGCCCGCGACATTGCCTGTCAGCTGCACATTGGCCGCCGGCTTGGCCGCGTCGGCTTTGCCGGTGGCGGTTAGTCTGAGCCCGGTGATCTCGCGCGACGCCACCGAAAGCTTGTCGCTGTCGACGGTCAGCGACAGATCCGGCGCGGTCGCCGGGCCCTGCGCATTCAGCGCAAAGGCGATAGCGCCTTTGGCATCCTTCGACAGCAGCGAAACATCGCCCAGCACGCCCTTGATGTCGGCGGCCAGCGTATTGTCGGCAAGGCTCGCCTGCCCCTGTGCGGTCAGCGCGCCGGAGGCCAGCGTCAATCCGCCTATGGCGATATTACCGTTGGGTTCGCGCTTCAGCATGGCGCTCAACTGCGCCCGTTCGCCAAGCATGCCGCGTGCTGCGGCCGGCAGGGCCGACGATGGAGCATCCGCCTTCAGCTTGAGGTCGATGGCGCCGTCACGCAGCGACACCAGGCCGGCGACCTCGCTGTTGAGCGCGTCGCTTTTGAGCGAGCCGCTGTCGATGGCGACAGCGTCGGCTGACAGGCGCCCGCTGAGCGCGGCCGTGACCTTGCCGGCGATCAGCGGCGCGATCGTGGGATTGTCGAGCCCAACCCTATCCACCGAAACTGTGCCCGAAACCGGCCCGGCGCGGTTCTTCAGATCGAACGCATCCGAGTGCAATACCAGGCTCAGCCCGTCCACCTTCGCCGGTCTCGTGGCGATCGAGGGCAGGATCGCGGACATATCCAATCGGGCCCGCGTGCTCTCGCCCGCCACCTTTGCCGACAGCGACCGGACCTCGATCTTGATGGGACTCTCGGCGCTTCCGATCGTGAGCGGCAGACTTGGACCGGATGAGACGAGGTCAAGGGCGAAATCGCTGGCGCCGTTCGGATTGATCGTGCCGGCGGCTTGACCGGAAACCTTGTCACCGGAGAGCGTCGCGTGGTCGAGGACAACGCCGCCGGCCATGGTGTAGCTGCCGGCCGCGTCGACTGCGAGCTGCCCAAGCCCGGTCTGGCGGGTTTGGCTTGTTTCGACACCGGCCAGTTGCACATTGAACCGGACGTCCGGAGCCGACGGCGAGCCCGTTACCTCAGCGCTGCCATCAAGCGTTCCAGCGGCATCGAGGCCGGGCGAAAAGCCGTTGGCAAGGGCAGCCGGCAAGGCGGAGACCTTTGCCGCGAGATCGAGCGTCTGGCCGGCGGTACCGGACAGCGCCACCGAGCCGCCGCCGACATCGAGCGCTAATTTTTCGATGCTGGTGGTGCCATCGGCGATACTGAGCATAGATGGCTCGGCAATTGCCGCCTTGATGCCGCGAATCGTAGCCTCGCCCGAGGCGATCTCGACGCTGGTGACGCCATCGGCGATCTTCAGGCGCCCCGCCGCCTTCGCTGGAATGCCGGATACCGTGGCGCCGCCGGCAAAATTCGTCCAGTCTCCGTCGCGCTTCAGATCGACGATGATGCCGCCGACTTGGGTGGTCCCTGACGTCACAGCATCGGCCTTGATCGAGCCTGAAATCGCCGGCGCCTTGAGATAGTTGGCAATCAGGGCATTGACGGCGATTGTGCTGGCCGTCACCTCGCCTCGCGCAATCGACGTGCTCTTCGCGTCAATGGCAACGGAGGGCGCGTCGCCACTCTTGGCAAAGCGGATGGTGCCGTTGATGTCGCCGGTCACCGCCTGGCCGGCCAGCGCCGCAAGCTGATCGATTGCAGGCGCAGAAAGAATGAGCGTGCCCAGCGGCATGAACTTGTCATCCAGTGCCAGATCGCCCGACACCTTGTTGTCACCCAGCGACACCGCAAAGCCATTGATCGAGCGCTTGCCTTCGCTCGTCACCAGCGCCGCCTTGATGTCGAGCGGCTGGTCGTTGACGGCGCCTGTCAGCGAGACATTGGCGGAAGGGTTAGCAATGTCGGCCTTGCCGCTCGCGGTCAGCTTGATCGCCTTCACCGTGCGGCCCGAGGCCGTCAGGCTATCGCTGTCGGCGGAAACCGTGAAATCCGGCGCGGTCATGGCGCCGCTTGCCGACAGGGCGAAATCGACACCGCCCTCGACCGGGACGCCGACCGTCGGCGACAGCACCGAAACATCACCCAGCCGGCCTTTGATATCGGCCAGGATGTCGGTACCTTGCATGCTGGCGGTACCGCTGGCGCTGAGCGAACCGGACGTGAGTTCGATCGAGTTGGCGGCGAACGAGCCCTGCGGATCGCGCGACGCTGTGGCCGAGAACTTCACCCGCCCGCCGAGCACCGAGGCGATCTGCTGCGGGAAGGCGGTCGCCACGGCATCGGCATTCATCTTGAGCTGCATCGACAGGTCGGCGAGCGCCACGGTCGCCGTCAGCGAGGCATTGAGCGCATCGGACCGGAGCGTGCCCTGATCGATGACAATGGCGTCCTTGCTGAGGGAACCAGCCAGGCCGACATCGACCTTGCCAGTGACCAGCGGCGCCAGCGTCGCGACGTCGGTTTTCAGGCCACCGGCCCCAAGCTTGACGGTAACCGGCCCGGTGCGGTTCTGGATGTCGAAACCGTCGGAGTGTATCTGCGCCGCCAGGTCGTCTAGCCGCGTGCCGCCGACGACGATCGAAACGAAGGAGGCGCCGATATCGACGACCGGCGCCTTGCCGTCGCCGAACGCCCGGGCGGTGGCATTCTTGATCGCCAGCGTGATCGGCTGCGCCTTGCTGCCGACGCTAACCACCACGGGTGGCCCCTTGGCGGCGAGTTCGACCGAAAGATCGCTGGCTCCGGCGGGATCGACGATACCGGTCGCGGTGCCGTGCACGGCATCACTGTCGATGTTGGCCCGGTCGACACTGATCCCGCCCGCCGTCGTGGCAGTGCCCGCCATATCGAAGCTGGTCTTACCGGCAAACAATGGTTTCAGGTTCTCCGGCAGGAAGCGGGCGAAATCGCCGTCGCCCTTGGCTTCGAGATAGTTACCCTTGTCGGTGAGCTGATGGCGGCCGGTGAGCTGGGTTACGATCCGATGATCGACAAGGAAGGTACCGACGCCACTCCAGTTGGCCAGCGGCCCGGTGCCCGAGACGACGATGTCGATCGGCGGCGTGTCCGGCAGATTGAGCAGATTGGCGATGATGCCGCCGGCCGGTTCCGACGCCTTGAGGTTGAGGTCGAGCTTGTTGTCCGCTGGCGCGAAATGGATCTGCGCGTCGACATTGCCCTGTTTGCCGTCATGGCGGGTAATGTTGAGCACCGTCTCGACCGACAGCGGTGCGGCGTCGGCCTTCACCGAGGCCTTGGCGGCGAGTTCGGCGATGCCGCTGCCGGCCAGTTGTTGGCCGAGCGCGACTTCCGGCAAGTCGATCTGCTTGATATCAATGGAAACCGGCAGCGTCGTCGCGCCGCCTTGCGCCGGCTGCTGCGTGCCGGCCACCGGCAGACGCGCAAGTTCGATGCGCTCCGCCGCGATGCGGTCGGCGCTGAAGTTTTTGGACAACAGTGCCAGCGGCGACCAGTCGATGGCCACCTTGCGCGCCACCAGCCAGGCGCCCTCGCGGTCCTCCAGCACGACATGGTCGACACTGAGCGCGCCCGACCAGATACCGTCGATGCCGCTGACGGTGACCTTACGCTCGTCGCTCGAGGCCAGGCGCGAAATGATGCCGGCGAGATTGTCGCGTCCACGCTCGGTCTTGGTCAGCACGAAAAGCGCGCCGATGGCGCCTGCTACCACGATCAGCAGCGTGTAGAGAAAAATGCGAAGGATGCGCCAGACCGTCTTCATGTTCAAAACGCTTGGCCAATGCCGGCATAGATGCCGAAATGAGGGTCGCCTGGGTCGCGGTTGAGCGGCACGGCGGCGTCGATACGCAGCGGCCCGAATGGCGTCACATAGCGCAAGCCGACACCGGCGCCCACCTTGACGTCGGAAAAATCGGGGAACGACTTCGTCGATACCGTGCCGGCATCGACGAACGGTACGATGCCGATCGTGTCGGTGATGGCGATACGCATCTCAACCGAGGTCTCGAAGAAGGACAGGCCGCCGATCGGCTGGCCGGTGAAATCCTTGGGGCCGATGCCTTGATAGGCATAGCCGCGCACCGAGCCGCCGCCGCCGGAATAGAAACGCCGGTCAGCAGGCACGTTCTGCAGGCTGGTGCCGACGATCGAGCCAAGTGCGACACGTTCCGCCAGCACGAATTTCGAAGCGGTATCCAGCGACTGATAGGCCGATCCCTCGCCCTTCAGCTTGAGGAAGGCGGCACCGCTCAATATGTCGTAGCTCGGCTCGGCATAGGCCAGCAACCTGAAGCCCTTGGTCGGGTTCAGCCTGACGTCCCTGTTGTCATAGACATATTGCAGCGGGATGCTGGCGATCAGGTATTTATGTTTGCCAAAGGAATCGTGGATGCGTGAATAGTCGAGCGCGACCTCGGCCGACACGGTTTGGTTCTTGGTCAGTTCATAGGACAGGCCGGTGTTGCCCTTGACCGAGAAATGGTCGTAGGCGTCGGGATGTTCGAGCACGGTCTTGATGCCGGCGAAGAATTTAGATGCCGGCCCGATCACGCCGGGTTTCTCGAACATGATGCCGGCATTGTAGTTCAATTCGGACAGGTCATTGCTGCCGATGCCGCTGATGGCTCCGTCGATGCGCAGCTTCTCGGCCCGGCCGAACAGGTTGCGATGGCCCCAATACCCCTCCAGCCCCAGCCCTTCCGTATTCGAGAAGGTGCCGCCCAGCCCGAAATAACGCGGCTTGCGCTCGCTGACCTGGACGCCGATCGGAATGTTGCCCTCGGCATCGAGCTTGTCGGCCTCCTTGAAAGTCACGCTGTTGAAGACCTCGAGCGCCAGCAGCCTGTCGCGCGCATCGTCGATCTCCTGAGGCGAGTACTGCCGGCCACGTTTCAGCCCGGTCATGTATTCGGTGAAGTCGCGGTCGACCTTCTCGGTGCCTTCCACCGTGGTCGCGCCATAGCCGGCGACTGGCCCGGCAGCAACCGTCAGCGTCACGTCGAGGGTCGACGTGTCATGGTCGGCGACGATGTGCCTGCTGGTCACCTCGGCCAGCGGCCTGCCCTGCTCCTTCAGCGTGCGCACGATCAGCGCCTCGGCCTTGAGCACCGCGCCAGACCCAGCGTCGCCGCCTGATATCAGGCCGTAATCGGCGCTCATCAGTCCAGCGGCGTCACCCTCCAGCCGGATATCGCCGAGGGTGAATTTGGGACCCGCGGCGATGTTGACGGCCACGGGAATGGGCTGCGGACCCTTGAATTCGGCGTCCGGCGGCAATTCGTCCAGCGGCTTGCCCTCGATGGTGATGGTGACGACGCCTTCGTAGCGGGCATCGGCGTAGAGCGCCGCCACAAGCTGTTCTCGATCGCTACGCGCCTTGGCCATCAGACCGAGCGAGCCGGAGACGGGATGGTCTTCGTCGCTCTTCAGCGCCGAGGCGTTTTCGAGCTTTTTTACCAGGTCCTTGTCGGCGTCGGGCGCGGAGATGGTCACGGCGTAGCGCATCGGATCGACGATGTCGGCATTCTCGTCGCTCGATGAGCCCCACAGCTTGATGCCGAAGATTTCGAAGGCGGCCGCCGGTCCCAGTCCGGCGATCAGGGAGCAGCAGATCACGGCCAGAAGCAGCGCGCGCGAAAGCACGCGCTTTGGCTCGGTACCCCCTGACATCTGCCTTTCATACGCCGGCATTAAGACAACCTACTTTACAAACCTAAAATTGGAATGAAGTTCTGAAGCGCTCGTAAAGGGGCCACAATCCAATTGTCTGAAATAGGACGGGCTTGGAATTCACACCTTTTGCGTTGCCGCAAGAATGCGTGATCCCCTGTCCTATGGAGGTACTACCGGCTGTTGGCCGGAAAGGAAACCGTTGGCAGGCGGAACCCTGCCGCGTCCTCATGTTGACAAGCCTGAGTGAAGCTTGAACATGCCCGGACGTCTGCAAATTGTCTGGAGGGTGTTATGGCAATGCGCGCGGCTCGTCGTCTGTCTTTCCTGATCCTTCTCTTCTTCGCCTGGGCCAATGTCTTGGCCTGGGGTAACGTCGCGCAAGCGGCCGAAGCACGGCGAGTCGCAACGACCGACAATTCCGACTATTTCGGTTTCGACCTCCGGTCCGACCAGAACGTCACGCTCGATCAATGCAAGACCACCTGCCTGGGCGATCCCGCCTGCCGCGCCTTCACCTATAACACCAAGGCCAAATGGTGCTTCCTCAAATCCGATTATAACCAGTTGAAGCCCTTCAACGGCGCGGTCGCGGGCAAGGTCGTCAATATCGACGGCGACCCCGACATCGGCGCGCCGCCGGAACTCGCCTTCTTCCCCAACTGGATGGCTGACCAGGCCCAGCAATACCGTAACCGGCTGCTCGGCCCGACCTATGACAGGCCGACCGAGGGCATGGCCGCGCTGACCACGGCGGCCGAGCAGGCGGTGCTCACCGGCGATCATCGCACTGCCGTGCAGAAATACGAGGCCGCGGTCTCTGTCATGCCCGACGATGGCCAGCTCTGGCTCAACCTGGCGCGCGAAACGCTTGCCGTGCAGCCGGCGGCCAACACATCCGAGGCCTCCACCTTGCCGGCAAACGGTACGTCGGCCGCCTTCAATGCCTACAAGCTCCTGCGTACAGCCAGGACGCGGGCGGAGACGCTGGCGCTCATCGGCTCCGGCCTCGACAAGCGCGACCTCTATCGCCCCGCCCTGCAGGCCTATGAAGCCAGCCTTGCCCTGGTACCTTCGCCTGCGGTCCAGGCCGACTATTCTGATCTCAAGGCTCGCAAGGGTTTCCGCGTCATCGACCACACCGTCGATGCCGACACCAGCGCCCCGCGCATCTGCGCCCAATTCTCCGAGGAATTGGTCAAGACCGGCGTCGATTACGCACAATTCGTCACCGTCGACAACCAGCCGCCCAAAGGCGTTGAAGCCAAGGACAAGCAGATTTGCGTCGAAGGACTGGAACACGGCCAGCATTATGACGTGACCTTCCGCGCCGGCCTGCCGGCCGCCATCGGCGAAGTGACCGCCGCGCCCGTCGTGCTGTCGATCTATGTGCAGGACCGTGCGCCTTCGGCCCGCTTCACCGGCGACAGCTTCGTGCTGCCGGCCGGCGCGCGCCGCGGCATCCCCGTCGTCACTGTCAACATGAACGCCGCCGAGATGAAGCTCTATCGCATCGGCGACCGCTCGCTGGCCCAGCTTCTGTCCGGCTACCAGTTCCTGCATCAGCTCGACAGCTACGACATCTCAAACATTTCCGAGCAGATGGGCGAGCCGGTCTGGGAAGGCCAGCTCGACATCGCCAACGACCTGAACAAGGAGGTCACCACCTCCTTCCCGGTCGACGAGGCGCTGCCGCGGCGCAAGCCCGGCGTCTATGTGCTGACTGCCCGGGCTGTCAGCGAGAAGAGCGACGACTACAACTCGATGGCCACGCAATGGTTCGTCGTTTCCGACATCGGCCTCTCGACCTATACCGGTCAGGACGGGCTCAATGTCTATGCCCGTTCGCTGGGCAGCGCCAAGCCGATAGCGGGCGCCGAACTGACGCTGGTTGCCCGCAACAACGAGATCCTCGGCACCGCGACTTCGGATGCCGATGGTCATGCCGTGTTCAATCCCGGCCTAACACGCGGCGACGGCGGCATGGTGCCGGCCGTGCTGATGGCCAGGCAGGGCGATAACGACTTTGTCTTCCTCGACATGGCCCGCGCCGGTTTCGACCTGTCCGACCGCGGCGTCACTGGACGCGCAGCGCCGGGCGCGCTCGATGTCTACGCCTGGACCGAGCGCGGCATCTACCGCGCCGGCGAGGAGGTGCATGTTGCGGCTCTTGCCCGTGACGGCGCCGCCAAGGCGGTCGAGAACCTGCCGCTGACCTTCATCTTCTCGCGCCCGGACGGCGTCGAGGATCGCCGCATCGTCAGCGATGGCGCGTCAGCCGGCGGGCACGCCGTCGATCTGCCGCTCCAGCCAAACGCCATGCGCGGCACCTGGTCGGTATCGATCTATACCGATCCCAAGCAACCGGCCGTCGCCAGCCAGATGTTCCTGGTCGAGGATTTCGTGCCGGACCGCATCGAATTCGACATGAAGGCCGACAAGCAGGAGATCGCGCAGGGCGAAACCGCCAACATCACCGTCGACGGCCGCTTTCTCTATGGCGCACCGGCTGCTGGCCTCGCGCTCGAAGGCGAACTGACCCTGTCGACCGCGCGTGACTGGGACCGCTTCAACGGCTATTCCTTTGGCCTTGCCGACGAGCAGTCGTCGGAACCGACCGTCACCCCGTTCACCGATCTTCCGGTGGTCGGCGAGGATGGTAAGGCGACCTTCCCGGTCTCCGTCGAGCAACTGCCGTCGACCACGAAGCTCATCGACGCCAAGGTGACGGTCCGTATGCGTGAGACCGGCGGCCGCGCAATCGAGCGCTCGCTTAATATCGGCATCCGCCCGCAAGGCCACATGATCGGCATCCGGCCGGACTTTGCCGATGATGAAGTGCCGCAGGGCGGCACGGCGAAATTCAGCCTGATCGCCGTCGACCCCGACGGCCAGCGCGAGGCGCTGAAAGGTGCGCAATGGTCGCTGGTCAAGGTCGAGCGCAATTACCAGTGGTACCGCTCCAACAACTCATGGAATTACGAACCCGTCACCTTCACCAAATCGATCGCCAATGGCCAGGTCGACCTTGGCGCCGACGGCGAGGCGACAGTGTCGATCCCGGTCGACTGGGGCCGCTACCGGCTCGAGGTCGAGACGGCGGATCCGGAAGGACCCGCGACCAGCTATGAGTTCGATGGCGGCTGGTATGTCTCCTCCACCACCACCGAAACGCCTGATGGTCTCGAGATCGCGCTCGACAAGGGCAATTATGCCGCCGGCGAAGTGGCCAGGCTCAAGGTCTCGCCGCATTTTGCCGGCGAACTTCTGGTCAACATCGGTTCCGACAAGCTGTTGAAGACCGTCACGGCGTCGGTGCCGGCCGGCGGCGGCACGGTCGACATCCCGGTCGGCGACGACTGGGGCGCCGGCGCCTATGTCACGGCAACCCTGTTCCGGCCTGGCGACGCGCAGGAAAGCCGCATGCCGGCCCGCGCCATCGGCGTGAAATGGCTGAAGGTCGATCCGGGCTCGAAGAAGCTCGCCGTCACCCTTACCCCGCCGGACAAGACCATGCCGCGCCAGCAGCTGTCGATCCCGGTCGCGGTCGCCGGCGTAGAGCCCGGCAGCAACGCCTATGTCACTGTCGCCGCCGTCGATGTCGGCATCCTCAACCTGACCAACTACAAGGCGCCGGATCCTGAGAATTGGTTTTTCGGCCAGCGCATGCTGGGCATGGAAATCCGTGATCTCTACGGCCGCCTGATCGACGGCTCTCTCGGTACTATGGGCAAGCTCAGGACCGGCGGCGACGGCGCCAACATGCAGGCGCAGGGCAGTCCGCCGACCGAAAAGCTGGTCGCCTTCTTCTCCGGCCCGGTGCAGCTCGATGCCGACGGCAAGGCACGCGTCGACTTCGATATTCCGCAGTTCAACGGCACGGTTCGCGTCATGGCCGTCGCCTGGACCAAGGAAGCGGTCGGCCACGCCCAGTCGGACGTGATCGTGCGCGATCCGGTGGTGATCACCGCCGGCCTGCCGCGCTTCCTGGCGCCCGGCGACGCCGCCGTCATGCGGCTCGACATTGCGGACACCGACGGTCCGGCCGGCGACTATGCGCTGTCGATCGACACGACGGGGGACCTCTCGACGGGCGACAAGCCCCTGCCCCAGAAACTGACGCTGGCGCAGGGCAAGCGCCAGACCCTGACCGTGCCGCTGATCGCACAGACGGCAGGCAATGCCTCGCTCACCATCAAGCTAGCGCACGCCGACGGCACCAAGGTCGAGCAGACGCTCTACGTGCCGGTCCGTCCGGCACAACTGCCGGTCACCACCCGCATGGTGGTCGACCTCAAGGGCGATGGCGGCGCGCTGCGCGTCGACAAGGAGCTTTTGGCGGCAAGCCTGCTCGACGGCGCTTCGGTCAGTGTCGGCGTTTCGCAGGCGGCGGCCTTCGATGTGCCTTCGCTCCTGATGACGCTCGACCGCTATCCCTATGGCTGCGCCGAGCAGACCACCAGCCGGGCGATGCCCCTGCTCTATGTCAACGAAATGGCCTCGGGCGTCGGCATGGAGAGCGATCCCGAGCTGCGTGGCCGCATCCAGGACGCGATCTACAAGGTGCTGAGCTACCAGGCTTCGGGCGGCAGCTTCGGCCTGTGGGGCCCGGGCTCCGGCGATCTGTGGCTCGACGCCTATGTCACCGACTTCCTGACCAGGGCGCGCGAGCAGAAATACGACGTGCCGGCGCTCGCCATGAACCAGGCACTGGGCAATCTTCAGAACTCGCTTGGGTACGATCAGGACGTCCAGGACCGCGGCAGCGAGATCGCCTACGCGCTCTATGTGCTCGCCCGCAACAAGAAGGCCTCGATCGGCGATCTGCGCTATTACGCGGACACCCAGCTCGAGGCCTTCACCAGCCCGATGGCTGTCGCCCAGCTGGCGGCGAGCCTGGCGCTCTATGGCGACGCCCAGCGTTCGGAAGCGACCTTCCAGACGGCGCTGCGGCTCGCCAAGTCGAGCACGGACTATGACTATTATCGGTCGGACTATGGCTCGGCGCTGCGGGACGGCGCCGCGATGCTGGCGCTGGCGGCGGAATCAAAACCGGCGCCGACGATCGTGCCGGAATTGATCAAGCTGGTGACCAAACAACGCGCCGAGGTCCGCTGGACCAGCACCCAGGATGAATCCTGGATGCTGCTGGCGGCCCGGGCACTGAAGGAAGGCAATGATTCGATCACGCTTTCCGTCAATGGCGCGCCGCATTCCGGCGGCTATTCCAGCCAGGTCAACGGCAGCGATCTGGCCGACAGCCCGCTCACCATCGCCAACACCGGCAAGACCCCGCTGCAGGCCGTCGTCACCACCGTGGCGTCGCCGGTACAGCCCTTGCCGGCGGGAGGTGACGGCTTCACTATCGAGCGCACCTACTACAAGCTCGACGGCACCGAAGCCAATGTGACGGAGGCAACCCAGAACGAACGCTATGTCGTCGTGCTCAAGGTCAACGAACAGAACAACTGGCCTTCGCGCCTTTTGATTACCGACCTTTTGCCGGCCGGCTTCGAGATCGACAATCCCGGCCTGGTCTCCAGCGCGCAATTGTCGAACTTCTCCTGGCTGGCGCAGACCGACGCCGCGCATCTGGAATTCCGCGACGACCGTTTCGTCGCCGCCTTCAACCCCAGCGACGGCGACCACGACCACAATCTGACGCTCGCCTATGTCGTGCGCGCCGTGACGCCGGGCATCTACGCCCATCCGGCCGCAACGGTGGAGGATATGTACCGGCCGCAATATTCGGCCCGTACCGCCACCGGCATGATGGAGGTCAAGGCGCCGTAAGGTGTCGAGGCGGACATGAACGTGAAGTTTGCGCTGCCCCTCATTGCCCTGCCGGCACCTTCTCCCCGTTTAGTGACGGGGAGAAAGGGGCCTGCACCAAGGCTTTCGCCAATTTTCAACGTTACAGAAAAGGCGCCGACGATTGCGACAGCTCCCTTCTCCCCGCCACTATGCGGGGAGAAGGTGCCGGCAGGCGGATGAGGGGCAGCGCCATGCCCTCAAGAAAATTCCTGCGCCGCGCGGCTATCGCTAGCACCTCCTTGGTGGCTGTTATTGCTGTTTCCGCCGCTACCCTGTGGCAGCTCGACCGCGCCTTCCCGCCTCCGCTTCCTGAAAAGCTTACCGTCTCGACGGAAGTCCAGGACCGCGACGGCCAGCTTTTGCGCGCCTTCGCCACGCCTGACGGCTATTGGCGGCTCGAAACCCGCCTCGACCAGGTCGACAAGCAGTTCGTCGACATGTTGGTCACCTATGAGGACAAGCGCTTCTGGAACCATGAAGGCGTCGATGTGCTGGCGCTTGCCCGCGCCGCCGGCCAGTTCGCCACCAGTGGCCACATCGTGTCCGGCGGCTCGACGCTGTCGATGCAACTCGCCCGCCTGATCGAGCCGCGCGACAGCCGCAGCCTCGGCTCCAAGCTCAAGCAGATGCTGCGCGCCATCCAGATCGAGCGGCGGCTGTCCAAGCACGAGATCCTCGAACGCTATCTGACGCTGGCGCCCTATGGCGGCAATCTCGAAGGCGTGCGCGCCGCTTCGCTCGCCTATTTCGGTAAGGAGCCGAAGCGGCTCACCGTCTCGGAAGCCGCGCTTCTCGTCGCCCTGCCGCAACTGCCGGAAAAGCGCCGGCCCGACCGCAATCTCGCGATCGCGCACGCCGCCCGCGACCGCGTGCTGTCCCGCATGGCCTCGGCTGGCCTGCTTGGCGAACGCGAGGCCGCGCGCGCCGCGCTCGACGATGTGTCTGGCCTGCGCCGTAGCTTGCCGGCGCTCGCCGCGCACGCCGCCTATGCGATGCTGCCCAAGGCGGTTCCCGGCCAGCCGCTCAAGCTGACGATCCGCAAGAGCGTCCAGGAAGGGCTGGAACAGGTAGCGCGCGACGCCGCCGCCAAGCTTGGGGCGCGTCTCTCCGTCGCCATGGTGCTGGCCGATTCCCGCACCGGCGATATTCTAGGCGAAGTCGGCTCGGCCAATTTCTTCGACGCCAGCCGCTCCGGCTGGATCGACATGACCAAGGTCGTGCGTTCGCCCGGCTCGACGCTGAAGCCGTTCATCTACGGTCTTGCCTTCGAACAGGGACTGGTGGCGCAGGAAATGCTGATCGAGGACAGCCCGGCCGATTTCGGCGGCTACCGGCCGAAGAATTTCGATATGGGCTACCAGGGCGACGTCAGCATCCGCGAGGCGCTGCAACTGTCGCTCAACGTGCCGGCGATCCGCGTGCTCGACGCAGTCGGTCCCGCGCGGCTGACGGCCCGATTCCGCCAGGCTGGGGTAAACCCGATCCTGCCGGTCAACGAGGCGCCGGGCCTGGCCATCGGCCTTGGCGGCGTTGGGATTACGCTGCGCGATCTCGTCCAGCTCTATACAGGGCTCGCCAATGGCGGCAAGACGCACACGCTGCATGATGGCACCGAGCCGGCCGATGCCGACCGCACCACCGCGACCATCCTCGACGACCAGGCGAGCTGGCAGATCATCGACATTCTGTCGGGCGTCAAGCCGCCCGAGGGTGCATTGCAGCGCGGCATCGCCTACAAGACCGGCACCTCCTATGGCTACCGTGATGCCTGGTCGGTCGGCTTCGACGGCCGTTACGTGCTGGGCGTCTGGGTCGGCCGGGCCGATGCAGGCGCGGTGCCTGGCCTGTCCGGCTATGTGTCGGCAGCCCCAATTCTGTTCGAGGGCTTTGTCCGCTCGGGTCTCGCCACCGTGCCGCTGCCGGGCAAGCCCCCCGGCGCCTTCACTCCTCGACGTAACGACCTGCCTGTGACGCTTGCCCGCTTCGGCGCCGGGTCCGACGGCCTGGTTCAGGCCTCGACCCCCACAGAGCCCGCGCCGACCATTATCTTTCCGCCCGACGGCGCCCGCGTCGATCTCGCCACCAACTCGGCCGACGCCTCGCCGCTGGTACTGAAGCTGCAAGGCGGGCGCGCGCCGTTCCGCTGGCTGGCCAACGGCAAGCCGCTGACCGGCATCGACCGCCGGCGCACCGCGACATGGCAACCGGACGGCACCGGCTACTCGACCTTGACCGTAATCGATGCGGCGGGACGCGCGGCAAGTGTGAAGGTGTTTGTTGAATAAGATTGCGCAAGCGATTCAGGGGATTGCGCTTCTTCGCCTGAGGTACGGCGCCTCGCGACAATACTCGCGACGCTAGTTCCTTTACCCGCAATCTCCTCCCAGCCCGCGCCGACGCCCTGCCCGCCGACTTCGTCCGCGTTGCCGGCCCCTTGATCCGCCAGGATATCCGTTACGCCGGAACGGACAATTTTCCTGTACCGCAAGCGAAGCGACGGCAAACCGCAAGCTGCTGCTCGGCGCGATGCACTCGGCCGGATTCAAGAACTATGCACGCGAATGGCGGCACCTTCACGCTGAACCACGATCCCTCCGCCAAGCAGCGCTTCGATTTCCCAGTCCAGCCGGATAGCGTGCCGACCAAATGCCACAGCCTTGCTTCGGCCCCGCTTGTTCCTAGATAGGTCGATGGGGATTCGCCAGCGGACGTTTGAGGGAAAATGTTTCTCCGCACCGCGAAATCAGGTCCAAGATTTTCTCCAAAACGACAAAAAAGGCAACATTTAATGCATCTAAATTCTACCAATTCGGTAGATTTGACGCGGGTTCAACGGAGGCAGAAATGACCAAACCTCGTTTCAGGAGACTGCTCGGCGCACTGGTCGCCACGTCTGTCCAGTTCGGCACGCTCGGTTTCGCGTTCGCCGATACCACCATTCTCAACGTGTCGTACGATCCGACACGCGAGCTCTACAAGGCCTATGACGAGGCCTTCGCCGCTCACTGGAAAGCCGAGACAGGGGAAACGGTCACCATACAGCAGTCGCACGGTGGATCGGGCGCACAGGCCCGGGCCGTGATCGACGGCCTCGACGCCGACGTGGTGACGCTGGCGCTCGAAGGCGATATCAACGCCATCGTCTCCAAGTCGAAAAAGATCAATCCGGACTGGCGCACGAAATTCGAGAACAATTCGGCACCCTACACCTCGACCATCATCTTCCTCGTCCGCAAAGGAAACCCCAAGGGCATCCACGACTGGAACGACCTGGTCAAGGACGGCGTCCAGGTGATTACGCCCAACCCGAAGACATCGGGCGGCGCACGCTGGAACTATCTCGCCGCCTGGGCTTATGCCAACGCCAATGACGGTGGCGACGAGGCCAAGACGAAGGAGTTCGTCGGCAAGCTCTATGCCAACGCTCCGGTGCTCGATACCGGTGCGCGCGGCTCGACGGTGACCTTCGCGCAAAAGGGCCTGGGCGACGTGCTGATTGCCTGGGAAAACGAGGCCTATCTAGCGCTCGACGAGTTCGGTGCCGAAAATTTCGATATCGTCTATCCACCGATCTCGATCCTGGCCGAGCCGCCGGTCGCTTTGGTCGACGCCAATGTCGATGCCAAGGGCACGCGCAAGGTCGCCGAAGCCTATCTGGGCTGGCTCTATTCCAAGGAAGCGCAGACGATCATCGCCAAGAACCACTATCGTCCGGCCAAGCCCGATCTGGTGCCGGCAGAGGACCTGGCCAAGCTACCGCCGATCAAGCTGGTCACCATCGACGACCCACAATTCGGCGGCTGGAAGAAAGCACAGCCTTACCATTTCGGCGATGGTGGTATATTCGACCAGATCTACAAGCCCCAGTAAGCAGTCGATATTCAGGACGATATGATCACAGCACCCGCTCGGGCGGGTTGGCGGTTTCGACAGCCGAGCGTCATTCCGGGTTTCGGATTGACGCTCGGCTTCTCGCTTGCCTACCTGACCCTCATCATCCTCATTCCGCTGTCGGGGCTGATCTGGCGCTCTGCGGCGCTGGGTTGGACCGATTTCTGGGCGATCGCCACCGACCGGCGCACCATCAACGCGCTCCGCATCAGCTTCGGCACCGCCTTTGTCGCGGCCGCCGTCAATGTCGTGTTCGGCACGCTGGTCGCCTGGGTGCTGGTGCGCTACCGTTTTCCCGGCCGCCGCATCGTCGATGCCATGGTCGACCTGCCCTTCGCGCTGCCGACGGCGGTGGCCGGCATCGCGCTGACCACGCTCTACGCACCCAATGGCTGGATCGGCAAGCTGTTGCTGCCGCTTGGGCTCAAGGTCGCCTACACCCCGCTCGGCATCGTCATCGCGCTGGTCTTCATCGGCCTGCCCTTCGTCGTGCGCACCGTGCAGCCGATCATGGAGGAGATCGACAAGGAGGTGGAGGAGGCCGCCGCCACGCTCGGCGCCAGCCGCTTCCAGATCGTCACCCGGGTGCTGTTCCCGGGCCTGGCGCCGGCCATCGTCACCGGCTTCGCGCTGGCCTTCGCGCGCGGCGTCGGCGAATACGGCTCGGTCATCTTCATCGCCGGCAACCTGCCCTACAAGTCCGAGATCGCGCCGCTTTTGATCGTCATCCGGCTGGAGGAGTACAATTACCCGGCGGCGACCGCCATCGCCGCGATCATGCTGGCCTTGTCGTTCCTGATGCTGCTCATCGTCAACCTGGCGCAGACATGGAGCCGCAAGCGCTATGGCTGATCCGGAGATCAAATCCTACGAGCCGCATCACGACAGCCGCTCGGCGGCGGTGACCGAAAGCCGCCCGGCGCAGGCCGTGCTGATGGCGATCGCCTTCGCCTTCCTCGGCATCTTCCTGCTGTTGCCGCTGATCATCGTCTTCAACGAAGCCTTCGCCAAGGGCGTCGGCGCCTACACCGAAGCGCTCGGCAATACCGACACGCGCTCGGCGATCCGGCTGACGCTGCTGGTGGCGGCGATCTCGGTGCCGCTCAATGTCGTCTTCGGCATCTCGGCCGCCTGGGCGATCGCCAAGTTCGAGTTCAAGGGCAAGGCCTTCCTGACCACGCTGATCGACCTGCCGTTCTCGGTCTCGCCGGTCATCTCGGGCCTGGTCTACGTGCTTCTGTTCGGCGCCCAGGGGCTGCTCGGCGCCTGGCTGAAGGCACATGGCATCGTCATCCTGTTCGCCGTGCCCGGCATTGTGCTGGCCACCATCTTCGTCACCTTCCCCTTCGTGGCCCGCGAGCTGATCCCGCTGATGCAGGAGCAGGGCAATGGCGACGAGGAGGCCGCGCTGTCGCTCGGCGCCAATGGCTGGCAGGCCTTCTGGTATGTGACGCTGCCCAACGTCAAATGGGGGCTGCTTTACGGCGTGCTCTTGTGCAATGCGCGCGCCATGGGCGAGTTCGGCGCGGTCTCGGTGGTGTCGGGCCATATACGCGGCCTGACCAACACCATGCCGCTGCATGTCGAGATCCTCTACAATGAATACAACGCCGTCGGCGCCTTTGCCGTCGCCTCGCTGCTGGCCGGCCTGGCGCTGGTGACGTTGGTCCTGAAGACACTGCTCGAGATGCGTTACGGCGCCGAGATCGCCGCGGCGCGTGGACATTGATGCATGTCGCCCAAAAGTGGAAACCGGTTTTGGGATAACGACATGCATGACCAAGGATTTGATGTCGCCCAAAAGCGGGAACCGATTTGGGATAACGGCATGCAGCCACTACAAAGGGACTGTTGATGGAAGTTCGCGTTGCCAATGTGCGCAAGGAGTTCGAGCGGTTTCCCGCGCTCCATGACGTGTCGCTCGACATCAAGTCGGGCGAGCTGATCGCGTTGCTGGGGCCGTCGGGCTCGGGCAAGACGACGCTGTTGCGGCTGATTGCCGGGCTGGAGCGGCCGACGCGCGGCAAGATCTTCTTCGGCGAGGAGGACGCCTCGCACAAATCGATCCAGGAGCGCAATGTCGGCTTCGTCTTCCAGCACTACGCGCTGTTCCGGCACAT